>JAZRXD010000048.1:0-4018 GCA_045600045.1 Bacteroidales bacterium | reverse complement strand
GACCGCTTGGCCTCCGACTTCATATCATAAAAGACACACCTGTTCTACGTGGCACAGATGCCGAAAATTTTGTTAAAAATCTTTATTCAAAAAAGAGGATTAACAAAAAAAGAATGGAGCGTATGCAAAAGAATTACGATTATTTGTGCAGCATAGCAACATTTAAGATTTAGTATATGAAAGAAAAGTTTGTAAAACTAACAATCAATCACAAAATAAAAAATTTCAATTGTGGTGACAATGATTACGAAAAGGATTTAACAAACTTTCTTTTTACAAATGCAAAGCCATACTTACAAGAAAAAATGGGTGTCACATACATTATAGAAAACACTCACGACACAATTACATATTGCACTATTCTAAACGACAAAATATCAATGTCTGTTGATGAAAAACAGATTTGGAATAGACTTAACCGTAAAATAGCAAACGAAAAAAGAAGGAAAAGCTATCCAGCAATGAAAATTGGATGTTTAGCAACAAACAAAGACTACAAAAATTCAGGATATGCTTCCGCAATCGTTGACTTTATCACAAAACACTTATTAAGCGACGAACAATTCTCTGGGTGTAGATTTTTAACCGTTGATGCTTACAACAAGCCAAAAGTCATAAAATTCTATACGGATTATGGCTTCAAATTTATTTCAGAAAAAGATTCCGATAAAAAAACACGTTGTATGTATCTTGATATAGCAAAAGAACAAGAACAAAAATAATCGTTATTGTTTACCAGCAATCCTCCAAAAACTTATCAAATGCCTGTTGCATTTCGTCGGGATGTTCGCAGTTTTCGTAACCGCCAAGCAAGTCCCAAAACAAATCTTCGCCAAGCGAACGGAATGCACAAAGTTTGTCGCAGTGTTCTTAACATATGGGAAATTATAGTACTTCAAAACGAAAATAAAGTTTTTATTTCTTCACATCCTGCACAAGACGGACAGAGAGTCCGTTGTAGCGATTCCCGTGGTCAGTACGTCCACAGAATCTGTCGAACCACAGTTTGCCGACATGGGCCTTTCCATAAGCCGAACTCGACCAGTGTTCGCCCAAGAAACCAGCACCAAACATATCTGTCGTGTTACGGTCGATAGTAGGATGAAGAACGTAATAATAATCATAGGCAGGAGGAGGTTCTTCTTGGCGTATTCCCGCAGCAGGAAGAAACACCGCACCGTACGACTGCATTACCGCCCATTCGTCAAGAGAATACGCGTTCGTTGAATAATTGTCAGGGTCGTATGTGAACCTTACCGACGACGGCGTTACCGTTGTCCAACTATCGGGCAACAATATCAAGCCGTTCACATTGTTTACTTTTCCCTGTCCCATCAAGCGGTTTGCCTGTGCACGACCAGAAATCAAATGGTTCCATTCGCTAGATGTAAGCGTCCGCCACATTCCCGCTTGGTTTCCACCGTTGGAAATCTTGTTGTACACGCCCCAATCGTAGTTCGTTCCCGCAATGTCGTTTGTACCATCGCCGTAGTCGCTATAACCCGTGCTTGTCATATATGGATTCTTGCCGTTGTAGCCACTCGTTCCCCAACCAAATAAATCAATCCAACCATCGTATGTAGGAGAAATTTTTAGATTGTCGCTTTTTACGCCATTTTCGTACACGTTTCCATTTATGGAATCACCAACAAAATCCCATTGGTGTGCCGCAAACCGCCACGTGTTCGTGCTTGCCTGATATTGCAGATTCCCTTGCGAAAAATACACTTTTGTTGAATCGCTCACCGAAAATTCGGCAAGGATGACACCGTCCTGTATCTGCACGTTCTGTGCCGCAACTGCCAGAGGCAGAAGGAATGAGAGGAATATGGAAGGGAAGAGTTTCATTTATTCCAAAAGAAAAATTTTGGGTAAAGATAGGGATTTATTTATAGATTAAGAATTAAGAGTTATGGATTATACAATGTGATTCCGAGCGAAGCGGAGAGAGACATCTCATAACAGAAGAATATCACATTTCTTGCAGAAAAAAGTAACGAAGAAAAAATATTCCCAAATTTTGTATCTTTCGCAAAAGTTGGTTATGAGAAAAATGTCGTTCATAATATTATGCAGTGTGACTTTGATTGCATGCAGTGGCAAATCGCAGGAAAGCAATGTGGAGGAAAATACTGTTTCTGTTCTTAACATATAGGAACTTTATGGCGCTTTTAAGATATTTATGGAGTACAATTTTCTTTCTATGAAACTAATCTATCCGTAATTTGAGTGAATGGATAATTTAGCTCTTTTCTTTACCAAAAAATTGTACTTTTACATTGTTGAATTTGTAAAATCAAATTATGGAAATATTTTTCGATTCTGCGGTGTCGGCAGAAAAATACAAGACGCGTATATTTTTGGTCAATTCAATCGACGATGCTTCGAAATGCAATTTGTCGGATTTTGAACAGCGGTTGGTTGCTGCAAAAGCTCAGCAATTTTCGTCGAACTATTTGTGGGTGGAAACTGTTGAACGTGTTTCGTATATTGTTGTGTTGAAAAACGATGACGATGCTGAATATTGCGACAAACTGCGAAAATTGGGTTGCGATGTGTTCAATGCCGCAAAGAGTGGCGGACAATCGGAAGTGGTGATAAAAAATGTGTATTGCCGTCCGGAAATTGCCTATCCGTTTCTCGAAGGTTTTTCGTTAAGTCAATATAGTTTTGGAAAATATTCCGAAAAATTAAAAGTTTTTTCTTTTGAGAAAATAGTTTGTTGTGGTCAGGATTGTGGCGATGTTGCCGAATTAAATACGATTCTGAAAGGTGTTTTTACAACCAAGAATTTAATCAACGAGCCAAATAATATCTGCACAGCCGAATATTTTGCGGAACAAGCCGTTGAGGTTCTCAAAGGTTGCGATGTTCAAGTTTTTGTTCGTAATAAGAATTGGATAGAACAGGAAAAAATGGGCGGATTGCTTGCTGTTAATCGCGGAAGCACGTTGCCGCCTCGTTTTGTTCATATTGTGTGGAATCCGAAAAAAGATGAATCTCAACCGATTGTGTTGGTCGGAAAAGGAATTGTGTTCGATGCTGGTGGTTTGAGCCTTAAACCGAATCAGTATATGGAAACAATGAAGTCGGATATGAGTGGAGCTGCAACGGTTTTGGGAACAATGAAAATTGTTGCCGAAATGAATCTGCCTTTGCACGTAGAAGCTTTGATACCATTGACAGACAACCGTCCAGGAGAAAATGCAATGGCGTTAGGCGATATAATTACAATGCATAATGGCAAAACCGTAGAAATATTGAATGCCGATGCCGAAGGTCGATTGATTTTGGCTGATGCGTTAAGTTATGCGTCTTCGTTGAATCCAAAACTCACGATTGACATAGCAACACTTACCGGAGCGGCAAATCAAGCCGTTGGCGAACATGCGGCGGTGTATTTCAGCACAGCAAAGCAGACGGATTGCGAAACGTTGGAAAAAACAAGTTTTCAAGTATGGGAACCGCTTGTTAGATTTCCATTGTGGTCGTATTACGATGAATTGATTTCTTCAAATATGGCAGATATGAAAAATACTGGCGGACAATATGGCGGGGCTGTTGCAGCAGCTAAATTCCTGCAACAATTCATTTCGTATCCTTGGATTCACTTAGATATTGCAGGTTCTGCATATTTCAAATCAAAGTGGTCGTATAAAGGTGTTGGCGCTACTGGATTTGGTGTCCGTTTGCTTTATACGTATTTGAAACAATTTGTGAGATAGTTGTTTCCTATTTATACAAACAAAAAAGGCAGTCAAACGACTGCCTTTTTCGTATCAGGAAATTTGTGATTATAGCAAACTAACACTGCGTTTTACGAATTCTTCAAGAGCTTCGCCTTTAAGCATGTTGTTTGAAATAAGAGCCAAATCAATCAATTGTTTTACTGTTTTGTTTGATTTTCCGTAGTCTGAAAGAGTGTTTTTCTTCTTGTCTTCCAATTCGGTGATTTGTTTGTTTACCGATTCCAACTTCTCTTTGTCGGCAACAGGAATTTCTTCCTCTTTCTTGTCTT
>JAZRXD010000047.1:0-38057 GCA_045600045.1 Bacteroidales bacterium | reverse complement strand
CAAGAACTCTCGGCTTGGCGGCGAAGCTTGTGGACGGAGCCATTTCGAGATTTTAGCGGAATGAACAGATTTTTAGCGAAGATGCGGTGTCGCCGGCGTTTTTTTGTTACTTTTTTGTCGCTGAAGACAAAAAAGTAAGTATGTGAAGAAAATTTACAAGACGAAAGTACACAATTCCGATTTTTTATAAAACACTTATTTCCCTCTCACAACTCCTTATACAATTAAAACGAATACGCTACGCCTAAGCCAGTATTATGATGAATCAAGACATCCTTTTCATAAATGTGGTCTTTTAAATATTTCACGTTTATTTGGGGACGGCAATACTCGTGAATCAAATAAACGGCAAAATCGAAAAAATGATACTCCAAAAACAATCCTCCACCGAATGAGAGAGCATTGTCTTTTGCTTTTGTTTGTTCAAAATAACGGTTTTTATAATCATATTTTTTCCTATCAAGCCCAAGTTGACCGAATGTCCCTACAGAAAAATGACGTAAAAATTTGATTTGATAATCAATACGAATTAAAGCAGAATTAACCTTTACATCACAAGAAGGCTGCGTATTTGAAATACCCCAGTCCCACATATAATCAAAGTTAAATGTATAGAATTGATAGCCCGCACTCACACCCAATCATTTCCAAATATTTCTGCGATAGAGTAGTTCAACTGCATGATAACCCTTGTGACAATGTGGATTTATCAGTAAATCCCTTCCTAATTTTATGGTATTTTTCCCTACAAATTTGTTCTGTTCTTGAGCGAAACTGATAATTGCAGAAAGGCTTAACAGTATAATTACGAATATCTTTTTCATAATTTATCGTTTTATAAACGTTTTACTAATGCTATTCCCTGAAATTGTGTGAATTAATTTTTAGAAAATACTGTCCTTCTGGTAAATTTGAAACATCAAATTTCCAGAAGCGGTCGTTTTTTTCTGCTGCACAACTTATCTTAACACCAACAATATCAAAAATTTCAATTTGCTGAATCAAATCAGACTGAACAAAAATAGTTGATTTAGCTGGATTTGGATATAGTTTCATTTGAATTTTTTCTCCACTATATTGCATAACATTTTCTTCCTTGCTTGGAACATCAAAATCTTTTAGTTCCATTTCAGAATCAACATCTTCCCCCATTGAAAATAATAAATCAGGGCTATGTTCCAACAAAATGCTACTTACAGGTTTTATATGAACGGTAGAACCTTGTTCAAAATGGGTTAAAGGAAGAATGTTAACGTCTCTTCCATAAATTCAAAAGTAGGTCTAATGGTCAAATTTTAATAAATGATTGTGTGTAAATATAGTTCCTTAATGTTATATTTCAAAAAAGCAACGGGGTTAACGCCAACCCAATTTAGGAAACAATTTCAGACTAGTATTTCAACTGAAACGAAATAGAAATTCCGCAATGAGATTTCTAAATTTCTCCTGCTTTCAAACGTTCCGCATTTTCTGCTACAATCAATCCGTCGATTATTTCTTGGATTTCGCCTCCCATAATAGCTTGAAGATTATACAACGTTAAGTTTATGCGATGGTCGGTTACACGCCCTTGTGGATAATTATAAGTTCTAATTTTTGCAGAACGGTCACCTGTTGACACCATTGTCTTACGTTTCGAAGCAATATTATCAAGATATTTTTGATACTCCATATTGTAGATACGAGTACGCAATTCTATCATTGCTTTTGCTTTATTCTTCAACTGAGATTTTTCATCCTGACATTGCACAGTAATACCAGTTGGAATATGCACCAAACGAATTGCCGAATACGTGGTGTTGACACTCTGTCCACCATGTCCCGAAGCACAGAAAATATCCGTACGGATATCCGTTTCCTTCAATTCTATATCGAATTCTTCGGCTTCCGGCAACACAGCAACGGTTGCTGCCGACGTATGTACACGACCTTGCGTTTCGGTTGCCGGCACACGTTGCACTCGATGCACTCCCGATTCGTATTTCATTGTACCGTAAACACTTTCGCCAGAAACTTCAAAAACAATTTCCTTATATCCACCGGAAGTTCCTTCGTTGAAACTGGTTACTTGAACTTTCCAACCTTTTGATTCACAATATTTTGAATACATGCGGAATAAATCTCCTGCAAATATGGCTGCTTCGTCGCCACCCGTTCCTCCACGAATTTCTACAATAGCATTTTTTCCATCTTCCGGATCGGCAGGAATCAAAAGAAGACGGATTTCATCCTCCATTTTCGCAATTTTCGGTTCAGCTTCATCTATCTCCAATTTAGCCATTTCACGCATTTCAGGATCGTTTTCGGTCTCCAAAATCAACTTGGCTTCTTCGTAATTCGAAAGCAAATTTTTGTATTCCTTACGAGCATTCATAAGCAATTCCAATTCATGGTATTCCTTATTCAGCTTAACAAAACGCTTCATGTCGGCTATCACAGCCGGGTCGGTAATCATTGTGGAAATTTCCTCGAACTTGAACTGCAAACCGTCTAATTTTTCGAGTAAAGATTGTTCTGCCATATACTTTTGTATTTGCTTGCAAAAGTAGAAAATAAATTTGCAATTACAACATTGGTTTATCGGGCTTATTTGAAAACAATTGTCTATTTACAAAAAAAGAGACGCTTTTGGGGCGTCTCTTTTCGTTACAATCTTTTTGTCAAAAAAACTATATCCAACGAATATAAGAAAAATCTTGACGATATGGAAGATTTTTATGATATGGGAACATTCTCACACCATAGTTGAAGATTCCAGAACGATTTGGCACGAATGACAATGTATAAACGGCCAAGTTACCTTCCATTGCCGAGAACGAAAATTCTTTGCATTCAACGATTTCACGTTCTTCTGCTTCGTTTTGCTCTGTCAATACAAATTCAAAACCTATATCTTCAGGTTTCAAACCTTTCAAATCAACCTTTATAGTACCATTGTATGGTTCACCAAGTTTGAATGGTTCATTCGACTTATCGATTTCAACCGATTCAACGAAAATTTGATCCCAAACTTCTGCAACTTTTTGTTTCCAAGCCACCATTTCATCAACAGCTTTGTAGTTGTCTTTTTTCAACATAGCTGTACGTTCGCCCAACTTGCTGTAGAAACGTTCTTGATAATCGTCGATCATACGTTTTGTTGTGAATTCAGGAGCGATTTCGGCAACGCATTTTTTGAAGTATTGAATCCATGCATGAGGCACATCATCAACGCCACGTTGATAGAACAATGGAACGATATCGTTTTCCAAGATAGTGTAAATCATTTCACTATCAAGTTTGTTTTGCATATCTTGATTTTGATATGTACGTTTTTCAGGCAAAGCCCAACCAGCACCTTCGCGGTAACCTTCGCACCACCAACCATCAAGCACACTAAAGTTCATTGCACCGTTCATTACGGCTTTCATACCCGATGTACCAGAAGCTTCCAAAGGACGAGTTGGAGTGTTCATCCAAATATCAACACCTTGTACCAATTGTTTTGCAAGATTCATATCGTAGTTTTCCAAGAAAACAATTTTACCTAAAAATTCAGGTAATTTAGAAATACGAACGATTTCCTTGATAATATCTTGACCTGGTTTATCAGCAGGGTGAGCTTTACCAGCAAATACGAATTGTACTGGGTAGTCAGGATTGTTCACAATTTTGCTCAAACGTTCCAAGTTACTGAATAACAAGTACGCACGTTTGTATGTCGCAAAACGACGAGCGAAACCAATCGTTAATACGTTTTTGTTCAATGTTTGTGTAACGCGAACGATTTTCTTTGGATCTTCGAACTTATCAGTCCAAGATTTACGAAGAGCTTCTTTTGCGTATGTAATTAATTTTTCGCGTTGTGCTTGACGAATTTCCCAAATCTTTTCATCGGCAACTTCGTAAATTTTGCTCCAATAAGAACTATTAGACTTGTCATCTAAGAATTTTTCGCCAAATGTTTCTTTGTACAATTTTTGCCAGATTTTAGCAGTCCATGTACCATAGTGAACACCATTTGTTACATAACCAATTGGAGATTCTTCGATTGTGTAACCTGGCCACAAATTCTTGAACATTTTCTTCGAAACTTCTCCGTGAAGACGGCTAACACCATTCACACCACACGAAGTACAAATTGCAAAGTGGCTCATTGAGAAGAATTCACCATTATTATCTGGATACATTCTACCAAGATTCATAAACTCATTCCAGCTCAAGTTCAATCTTTCTGGGAATTGACCAAGATAAGTCATCATCAAATCTTCTGGGAATGAATCGTGACCTGCAGGAACCGGAGTGTGAGTTGTGTACAATGAAGATGCACGAACAATTTCCAAAGCTTTAGGGAATGAACAATTGTCATGTTTTATCAATTTACGCAAACGTTCCAAGTTGATAAATGCAGCATGACCTTCGTTACAATGGAACAAATCGCAGTTTTCACCAACAGCTTCCAACAAGCGAACACCACCAATACCCAACAACATTTCCTGTTTCAAACGGTTTTCGTTGTTACCGCCATACAAAGCGTGAGTGCAACTCTTGTCGTCGTCGCGGTTTTCCGAAATGTCGGTATCCATCAAATACAATTTGATACGGCCAACTTTTACCAACCATACTTGAGCGTGCATCAAACGACCAGGCATACCAACCTGAATCATAACACGATTACCATTAGCATCGGTTACTGGCGAAATTGGCAATTCCGATTGATTTTGTGGATTATAGATTGCCATTTGATCACCATCAATTGACAATGTTTGTTTGAAATAACCATATTTGTACAAGAAACCAACAGCAACCATATTTGTGTTAGTATCACTGGCTTCTTTCAAATAGTCACCAGCCAAAATTCCAAGACCACCAGAGAAGATTTTTAATGAATCATCAAGACCATATTCCATACTGAAATATGCGATTCTTGGAGTTTTGGGATCAGGCTGAACAGCCATATAATCATTGTATTTCTTCAATACGGCGTTGTATCGAGAAATAAAAGCTTGATCTTTTTCCAATTGATTCAATCTTTCAGCACTGATACCTTTCAATACTGCGATTGGATTTTGAGTCTTTGCCCAAAGTTTTTCATCGATTTCTTGGAACAATTCCATTGCTTCGTAGTTCCAAGTCCACCAAAGGTTATTTGCCAATACACTTAAATCCTGCAAATTCTTTGGGAAAGTTGACTGTACGATCACACTTCTCCATTGTGGATCGTTATGTCTGTTTTGATTTAAATTAGCTGCCATGTACAGTTTTATATTATTACGTTATTTTTTTGTTGTTTTCTTTGTTGTTGCCTTTTTAGCTGACGTTGCTTTTGCCGTAACTTTTTTTTCTGCGGTTTTCTTTACTGTTTTTGGCTCAGTTTTTTTCACAACTTTTTCAGCTTTGGGTTCGTCTTTTTTAGTTGTTGATTTTACTGTAGATTTTGTTTCTGTTGATTTTTTTGCAACAGATTTCTTAGCCGCAGGTTTTGTTTCTTTTTGTTTCTTCTTAGCATCAGCCAACACTTTCAATATTTCCTCGTGTTTTGCAATTTCTGCATCAAGTTCTTCTTTCGAAAGTGTTTCAAACTTCGTGCTCATTGGCACTTTATTCAAACGTTCCGCAAAATCCGAAACAACATTCATATAATTAATGAATGCTTCGTATGGTGTTTGGTAAGGACTTGAAACCTTTGCGTGATTAAAATATTTGGTACTCATATAGTCCAAATTTTCGCACGATTGCAATCTGTCCCAATCTTTCGTCAATTCAGGATTATTAACGGCACGAACCAATTTTTGCAAAGAATTGATTGTATCGAAAGCTTGTTTTTGCAAATTGTTGCCCAACCAAGCCGACAAATCTCTTTCTTCGTCAGCATTCGATGTATATTGAGGAACGCTCAATACAGAAATTGGTTGTGTACTTTTAACGATTTCCGAAGGTGTTGCAAAAGCCACATTTTTATTTGCTACAATCAACGAAACAAAAGCCGAGAAGAAATCAAAGATTCCTGATTCTGCTTTATTGTATTCACCGAATGTTTTGTAATTCATAAACAAATTGACAACCTCTTCTTTTTCCAACGACGAAGTAACCCAAGCCGCATATTTTTCTGCTGTCAATGGCCATTCGTTCCAACCTTGTGAAGAAAAACGCAAAGAAATATCGTCGCTTAATTTGTAATTGCGAAGGAGGATTTTCAAACGAGGATTTTTGTCACAGCAATAAACGAAATTTGGACTCTTCCAACCCAATATTTGATCGGAACCTTCGGCTAAAACACCTTGGAATCCAAGATTTGCAAGTTGAGCTCCCAATTCATCAGAATAAACAAGTCCTGTATTTTTGAAAATTTTCGTTTCTTGACCGAACAAGCTTTTTATTTTTTCTGCATTATCATTGATTTGTTTAGCCAACTCTTCAACATTGTTTGTAACCGAAATCAAAGAATGAGTATCAACTTCCGTAACAAATTCCACACAACCTGTTTTTGCAAGTTTTTTGAAACCTTCAATAACTTCAGGGGTGTACATTTCAAATTGTTCCAATGCACTACCTGTAATTGAAAAACTTACTTTGAATGCTTTTTTGTAGATGTTTATCAACGAAAGCAATAAATTATTCATTGGCACATAACAACGTTTTGCCAATGTCAAAGCAGCCGATTTATTTGAAAAATCATCATAATAATAGTGATCGACTCCTATATCGAAGAATCTATAAGTTCTAAGACGAAATGGCTGATGAACCGAAAAATGTAAACAAATGTTCTTCATATCTTATTACCTTTCTGATAAATTTTTATACACATCTTTTATTCTCTTGGCAGCGTTGTCCCACTTAATGCTATCAACTTCTTTCTTACCATATTCTCTAAACATTTGACCAAGAGCATCGTACGAAATAATTCCATAGATAGCGTCTGCCATTGAATCAACATCCCAAAAATCTACTTTGATTGCGTGTTGCAAAACTTCGGCAACGCCCGATTGTTTTGAAATGATTACCGGCACATTCGAACGCATAGCTTCCAACGGAGATATTCCAAATGGTTCAGATACCGACGGCATTACGTACACATCGCTTATAGAAAGCATGTGGATTACGTCGTCGCCTCTTAGGAAACCAGTGAAAAAGAAATTTTTGGAAATGCCTAATTCCGCAGCGCGCCACATCATTTTTTCCAACATATCACCACTTCCTGCCATGACGAATTTCACGTTTTTCTTACGTTGCAACACTTTCGCTGCAGCTTCCAAGAAATATTCCGGACCTTTCTGGAACGTGATTCTACCCAAAAACGTCACAATCTTATCGTCAAAAGATTTTTCGAAATGTAAAGACGATTTTGCACCGATGGCTTCAACACCATTGTAAACCGTAGTTACCTTCGATTCTGGAACACCATAATGATTGATAACAGTATTACGAGTTAAGTTACTAACTGTCAACACTCTATCGGCACAATGCATTCCTCGACGTTCCATGTCGTACACAATTTGATTGACATTGACACCGCTTCTATCGAATTCCGTTGCATGAACGTGAACGACCAGCGGCTTACCCGATGCATTCTTTGCTGCAATACCTGCATCGTACGTCATCCAATCATGAGCATGAATAACATCAAAATCAAATTTTTTGGCTATTTCTTCAGCAATATAAGCATAACTGCTAACCTCGTTCATCAATCCACCGCCGTATCCTCCATGAAGATTGATAGTACCAACTTCGGTTGATTGCGAATACGTTTTGAATTGACGATCAACAGTAATTCTATTGTTTATAATGTCAAAATATTCTTCTTCGGTTACATACGGAATCAAATTTGCACCAATAGTAACATATTGAAGATTTTTACTATTTTCGATTTCCTTACCAAAATGATATTGGTTAATTTTCACGCTTATTGTATTTGCTCCAACCAATTGCATTTGACTTTGATCTTCGTCACCATAAGCGCGAGGAACAACAAAAATAATATCTACACCTTGACGGAGCATTGCCTTCGTCAACCCCAAACATGCAGTTCCAAGACCGCCAGAAATATGTGGTGGAAACTCCCACCCAAACATAAGAACCTTCATTCTCTACTTATTTTTGTTCTTCAGTCGTAAAATTTTCAATTAACTTACAAATTCTTAAAGCAGCGCCAACCGACCATGCTTGAGAAATTGCACCTCTTGGCGTATATGGAGGATTTCCGTCGAACACTTCGCCGATTGTTCCCAATCCATATTCTTGAACAAGAGTTTCCAAATCTTCGTAAATACGTTTAATTTCAGCCACACCCGAACGACCATGAAGTTTCAAATAAGCTTCGGCATACGGAGCCAAAAGCCACATCAAAACGCCACCATTATGATATGCTTTATCGCGTTCGGCAACCGAACCGGTAACTGTGCCTATATATTCAGGACTTTTTGGCGACAATGTACGAATTCCACATGGCGTAAGCAATTCACGACGAACGTGTTCCAAAACGGAATGACGTTTATCATCATCAAGTGGTGAAAATGGCAACGAAGCCCCAAATATTTGGCTTGGACGCATTGAGAAATCTTTATAACCTTGCACACAAAAATCTGCCAAATAACCTTTTTCATCATCCCAAAATGTTTCGACGAATGATTTTTCGATTTTTTCTGGCAAACCTTTCCATTTTTCTTGGAATGATTTTTTTGAAATCAATTCCAATGCGAAACAAATTGCATTATACCACAAAGCGTTAACCTCAACCACATATCCCCAACGTTTTATTACAGGAATGCCATTGCATTTTGCGTCAACCCAAGTCAATGCTTTGTTTTCATCTGGCAAATAAAGCAAACCATTGTCGTGCATAATCACATTGCCGTTTTCGCCCGACATATATGTTTCGAGGATTTCCTCTACTTTTTTCTGATATAACTTTCTTGTTTGTGCTATATCCTTTGTATTCCAATTATATTGTTGAACCGAACGGATATACCACAAAGCTGTATCGATTGATTCTGTATTGGTATGTTCTATATTTCCTTTGTTTTTGTACACAAAACCATCAATATCGTGAGACATTGTATCCAAAACCGAACGACACGTATCAAAATCACCTTGAGCAAGCGTCAATCCAGGCAAAGACACCAAACTATCACGCCCCCACAAACCAGTCCAAGGAAAACTTGCGATAACCTCGCAACCTTTGGAAGAACGATACATAAATTGACGTGCAGCATGGCGAAGACATTCTTCAAAATTATTCTGCGAATCACGATCTTTCGTTTCGTTTTCGAACAAAGTTTTTAATGTTGCTGTTTTTATCGGCTGAAGACCAGCTGAGAACACAACAGTATCACCTTCCTTCATCGAAATTTCGAAATATCCAGGCGTAAATAAATCTTCGCTACATTCATAGCCTCGCTCTTTTTCGCGATCGTACGTGAAATTGTAATACCAATCCGGTGCTGTAACGAATTCACCTTTTTTCGACAATTGCATATTCAACGTCGGAAAATATTCGTACAAGCAATTTGCGATACCATTTTCGATAACTTTATGACGAGTGTTCGCCATCAAATTCGCATGGGTAACTTCGTGAACCTTGCGGAATGCCAAAAACGGACGCAATTGCAATTTTGTTTGTTTTTCCGAAGAACTAACAACGGTGTAACGAATCAAAAATCTTTCATCGTTATCCACAAGAACCATTTCCTTTTTCAACACCAATCCACCAACGCGATACATTAACGTCAGCACTGGAGAATTTTTGTACGATTCCAGATATTTATATCCAGCAGGATTGAAATCGTTGCCAAATTTATGTGTTGCCAATTGGAACGGAGTTTTTTCCAAAATGACAGTTTCATCCAACGAAGAAAGAAGAACGTAATTTTCTCCATCGATTTCTTTCACAGGACAAACCAACAAACCATGATACTTACGAGTATTACAGCCAATAATAGTTGAATTGGCATAAGAGCCAGCTTTGTTTGTACGAAGAAATTCTCGTTGCAAAGAACTCTGCAAGTCGATAACTTGTTGGCGGGTAAATTCTAAATATTCCATTTACTAAGAGGTTCTACTTCACTCATTCGCAAAGTTAAAAATATTTACGAAATAAGGTCACAAGATTTAGAACATTTTATAAATGTACTTTTTGATTTTATCACTAAAAAAAGAAACAAGATTTTAAAAAGTGGAAATACTATTCTACTCCGGCATCATTACAACCTCCATTAAATTGCCTTGTTCCACAATTTCTTTAAGTATCTTTTGGATATCATTTATTGTAAGACTTTCAACAAGGAATTTGTAATCTTTGAAATATGGGAAAGACGTTTTTTCTTGTTTTTCGAACATTGACAGTATATATTCATTATTTGACATACCTTCTTCGTAATTTTTAAGCATCATTTCCTTGCTTTTTGCAAAATCGATTTCTGTCGGTCCTTCAACTATTATTTTTTGTATTTCTTGATAAACAATGTGAATAAGATCTTCTTGTTTTGTTGGATCTGTATCGTATTTTACTGATACTGTTGCAATTGTATCGGGAAATTTAGCTAATTCAGTTGAAACGCCAACTCGATACGCTCCACCTTCCCGTTCTCGTATACTTTCTATATATCGACTAAATAAAATCTTTTGAAGAACTTCCAACGCAATTTGATTTTTTAAATTATACTCGATTTTTCCATTATACATCACAAGATTGCTTGCTGTTTTTGTATTCATTGAACGAGTAAAATAATTTTTTACCGTATCGCTGTATATTGGCAACGCATTTTCATACAAAAATTGTTCGTGTCGTGATTCTGGTTCAATAGTTCCTATCCATTGTAAAATTTGTTGTTTAATTTTTTTATCGTCAGGATTGATATTTCCCACCAAAACAATATCAAAATCCTCTATTCCTGAAAATCTTTCGTGAAATAGTTTCAATGCAGTTTCGTGATTTATATTGCTTGCAAATTTCGAATTAAACAAGTTCAACCGATTACTGTGATTGTGCATTGTTGTCAAACAACTATCAACAAAAACCTCTTTGGGATTTTGGTTTCGATTTTCCAAAATAGTTTGATAAGTATCCACCAATGTTTTGAACGCATCTTCGTCATAACGTGGTATTGCCGTGAAATACAAATAATTAAGTTGCAACAATGTCTCAAAATCTTTAACTGAAGACATTCCACGTATTGATTCGTTTGATTGGTCTATATCAAACGACAAATTCACGTTTTTACCTGCTAACATTTTAGAAAGTGTTGTTGCTGAGAAATTGGCAAGTCCACTTTGTTCAACTATGTCAATCATTGCTTCTGCCGAAGGAATATCAGCAATATTCGTTACGTGCGAGTATCCACCAAAACTATGAGCATACAATAAAATTTGGTCATTTTTAAAATTCGTTGGCAAAAAGAAAATCCTTGCTCCGTTTGACAAACGCCAAAATATAGCTCCTGTTGATTCGTCTATGGATTTTTCTTGTACACGCACACCTTTGGTTGACGGCTTTTTTTCGACCAATTTTTTTGCAAGAATTTCTTCTTGTACATTTTCTATATTGCTCGTTTTCATCGAATTCCACATTTGAAGCAACTCTTCGTTATTTGGCAAATCTACCTGAGTGGGACTCGAAACATCAATAATAATATTTTTGTCACCAATATATTCGTGCAACATATTGTTGAGCAAACTTAAAAGTTCTTTACGTGGATATTTATTACAATAATATTTTGTTAATTCAAATTCTTTTTCTATTCCTACCATACATTCATTTTTTATAAAATTACGAATGCATTCTTGCGTGAGTGTGATGTTTTTTTGGTTGTTTCGTTCTTTATAATATGCTTCCATATTTGTCAACATCTCAACTAACGCACGGTCAAGTTCGGTTTCTGTAACACCATATCGTTTCAATCGTTCCGTTTCTTCAAATAAAGACAGAATTGCATCTTTTTCTTTATGAGCTTTTGATATGGCTAGCAATATAAATACATCTTCCTTTTTAGATTTATAATCATCGAAACCACTACCGCAGTAGGCAAAAGGTGAAGAGGATTTACTTACCAATTCATCGAAACGATTATTTATAATATTCACAATAATAGTGTTACAAAACCATCGAAAATAAACATTGTCCACATCATTGCTCTCGGGCAAATGATGCAGTTTGAAGTCAACTTGTATCTTTGTATAACGAGCTTCTTTATCTGTCACAATCACCGCGATAGGAGTTTCGTTGTCGCCAAATCCATATAGAGGTCGTTCACCACGATTTTCACGAGCAGGAACATTATTCCACAATTTTTTTATTTTCATCTCAATTGAATCCACATTCACGTCACCAACAACCACAATCGCTTGTAAATCTGGTCCATACCACTTTTTGTAGTAGCGACGAAGAGCATCGTAGTCAAAATTGTTTATAACAGCCGTATCGCCTATAATATCCCTTTTTGCGTATTGAGAACCAACATATTTCAATTCATTACTTTTCTTCCAGATTCTTCGTTCTGCAGTTGCCCCCGTACGCCATTCTTCACGAATCACACCACGCTCAGCATCAATTTCGTCGTCCAATAAAGAAATGGCACAAGACCAATCACGCAAAACCAACAAAGCTGAATCTATAATACCTTCGCGAATTGTTGGAACATTGCTCAAACGATAAACTGTTTCGTCCAAAGACGTATAGGCATTAATATCCTTCCCAAACTGACAACCAAGTGATTCAAAATATGTTAAAATTCCTTTTCCTGGAAAATGTTCGGTACCGTTAAATGCCATATGTTCAAGGAAATGCGCCAACCCATTTTGATCATCTTCTTCTAAAATAGCCCCAACGTTTTGGGCAATATGAAATTCCGCGCACTTTTGGGGTTGCTCGTTATGACGAATGTAATATGTGAGTCCATTATCTAATTTTCCGTATCGTACGTTTGTATCTGACGGTGCCTGTGCATACGAACAAATCGATAACAGACAAAATACACCAAATAATATTTTTTTCATTTTTGAATAGAGTTTCAACACTCAAAAATAGCAAAACCTCTTATAAACAACTACTTTTTCACGAAATGAATACAAGTATTGTAAAATTTTTAGTCGTTTAGTTATCACGCTTTTTTCGTTATGTTTGTAAAAAAATTAAGATGAAAACAAAATTCCTATCACTTTGCACAACAGCAATATGTTTTTTTACAAATAGCCTTTTTTGCAACGGTCAAACTGAAGCACAAAACAATATGGACAACAATCTGAATTTTATTTCATGTTCAAACACCGACATACGATATGACGGCAGAATACAAGTTGACAATCAATCTGCAAAACTTTTTTACCCAGGAAGTTCCATCTCTATTGAGTTCACAGGGACCCGTTTGGAAGCCGATTTTAGTAACAGCATTGCCTACTACAGATGCTCATTTAAGAGCGACAACAACGGCGAAGAAATTTTTACTTTTTGCACAAACGAACCTCAACGTAGCAGAACGACCCACGTAGTTTTAGTAAAAGACCTAGAAAACGGAAAACATATGGTAACAATCACACTGATTTCCGAAGGAATTTACCGCAATCCGGAATTTTTCGGTTTCTATGTTGATAAAGACGCAACCATTTCGCGTCCGAAAGATAAGAGCACAAAAAATAAATTTGAATTTATTGGAAATTCAATCACTTGCGGATACGGAACAGAAGTAACCGACCGTTCACCTTACAACGATTCCACATCAAATTTCTGTCATAGTTTTGCATTTAGAACGGCAGATTATTTCAACGCCGACTATATGGTTGTTGCGCGTTCTGGAATTGGCATTTATCGAAATTTTGGAGACAAAGACACGGCTTCGGCATACGGCTGTATGCCAGACAACTACGAAAAATTTTGGCTTGATAGTCCTCTAAATTGGGATTTTTCATTATTTCAGCCATGGGTTGTATTCATCAATTTAGGGACAAACGACACTTGGGAAATGTCGTCGTTCAATGCAAAAAAATACGAAGAAAATTACCGTAAATTAATGGAAACACTTACCCTCCACTATGCAGGAAGAAGTGTTCATTATGTGCTTTTAACAGGTAGTATGATGGGACAAGAAGCCCTACAAGCCGTAAAACCAATTTTAGATAAAATCCAACACGATTACTGGGCTAAAGGCTATTTGGTTTACCGTTTTGACTTTACGCCTACTGCTGGTTTAGGAGCCGATTGGCATCCTTGCGCAGCACAACAAGAAGATATGAGCAAAGAACTCATTCAATTTTTGCTTGATAAAGGAATTGCAAGAGTAAGCAAATAGACAATCGTAACTTCAAATTATAAAACCAAACATTTGGATTTTATAACCTTTAGATTTTTCTACAACAAAAAAGGAAAATCTATATTCTTTATTTCTTTTCAAATACCAAGACTGTATGGTTTGGTATGTACATTTTTAAATAATGTTCTGCATACAAACCTTCCTCAACCGGCAATGAGAAGTACGACAATTCTTCATCAACACGAAGCAAACCGCCATATTTCTTAGAATCATTCGTCAACACGATTTTGTATTCTCCCGCAGGCATCGCAATTCCATAGCCTTCGAAAGATTTTGTCGGATTGAAAGAAAATACGAAATACAAACCATCGCGTTCAAAAGCAAGGATTTGATCTTGATTATTATCGTGAATAAACCGAGGTTTTTCGTTAAAGAAATTTGGATGACTATTGATTAACGCAATCATATCCTTATCGAACGCATCCAAAAATTTATAACGCAGATTTTCATCAGTTTTCAAACTCCATTGGCGACGGGCATATTGATAAGACCAACCATTACCTTCGCGAGGGAAATCAATCCATTCAGGATGACCGAATTCATTTCCCATAAAATTAAGATAACCATTTTGAGCAGTCGCAATCGTCATCAAACGAATTTCCTTATGCAAAGCCATTCCACGGTCAATTACCAAACTCGGAATTGCAACGTGCATACAATAATACATTTCCTTGTCCATCAAACGAAATGCTATTGTTTTATCGCCAACCAAAGCTTGATCGTGTGATTCGGCATAAGAAATAACTTTTTCATCGGTGCGCGCTTGCGTCAACTCATAATACATATTGCCAACCTGCCAATCTTCGTCACGATAATCCTTGAGAAGTTTTATCCAATAATCGGGAACACCCATTGAAAGACGATAGTCAAATCCATAACCACCTTTTTCAACAGGCACAGCCAAGCCCGGCATTCCACTCATATCTTCAGCAATTGTAATTGCCGATGGTTTTACTTCGTGAATCAATTTGTTGGCCAACGCCAAATATGTCAATGCATCATCATCTTCATTCCCATCGAAATAACGCTCATAACAATCAAAAGCGCGTCCCAATCCATGATCCCAATACATCATACTTGTTACGCCATCGAAGCGAAAACCATCGAAATTGTAATCAGACAACCAATATTTACAATTCGACAACAAGAAATGCACTACTTCATTTTTACCATAATTGAAACATTTGGAATCCCATGCACCATGCGTTCCTTTTGGACCTTTATGGAAAAATTGAAAATCTGTTCCGTCGTATTTTCCCAAACCTTCCACTGTATTTTTCACAGCATGGGAATGAATCAAATCCATAATGACACGCAATCCCATTCCGTGAGCCGTATCAATCAACTCCTTCAATTCCTCTGGCGTACCAAAACGTGAAGACGGTGCAAAGAAACTTGACACATGATAACCGAACGAACCATAATATGGATGTTCCTGTATCGCCATCAACTGAATGGTATTGTAACCGGAAGCTTTGATTTGAGGCAAAACATTTTTAGTGAATTCGACATAGGTTCCGACTTTATATTCTTCGGTGGCCATACCAATATGAGCTTCGTAAATCAACGGAGCTTGATTTATTTTAGGAAGAGGATTTTTCCATTTATAGGGCTCCACATCCCAAATTTGAGCATTAAAAATCTTTGTCTGTTCATCTTGAACAACACGTTTCGCCCATGCTGGTATTCTATAGCCTTGTCCGCCTTTCCAATACACCGACAATTTATACAAATCGCCATGATGGATTTTATCAAGCGGAACTTCCAATTCCCAATAATTATCTTTTTCATCGAAAACGAATTCAACACGCTCTTCCCAATTAGAAAATGTTCCCACTAAACAAATACTCGTTGCATTGGGAGCCCATTCTCTAAAAATCCAACTATTTTCCGTCTTATGACAGCCGAAAAACAAGTATCCATTGGCAAACGATTCCAACGATGAGTTACCAGAAATCAAATCCTTTTCTCGACGTTCAATATATTCCAAACGGCCGACAATTGCCTGAGAAAAAGGCTTTAGCCATGGATCATTTTCTACAAAAATGGGAGTTTGCATTTCTTTGAAATTCTTTTCGCATTCAAAAATACACGTTTATACGAAACAAAACGTCATTTCCATAAGAAATTATCGTATCAAATCAACAGTTCCGAATTTAACCTTCTTTCCCTGACCATTATCATATCCATTCCAAATTTGTCCATCAGTAAAGGAAGCCTCCATTTTCCAAATGTACGAATCCGATTTCATGATTTGACCATTGTACGTTCCATCCCATTTCCCGACAAACATACCATCTTCAACTTCATTCGAATACCAAAGTAAATTACCCCATTTGTCGTAAACCGAAACCTCACAAGTTGCCAAATTGTAACCTTTTGGTTGGAAATAGCGAACACTATGTGCTGGATTTGTCGGAGCAAAAGCTGTTGGCATATACAATCCCGAAGTTATATTGATAAATATACATTCGCTATATGTATCGGCACAACCAAATGAATTCTTTACAGTAAGAGTTGGACAATTGTAACCATACATATAAGCACCTTCGGTGATTGGGAAATTACGCTGACTATATGGAACCTCAATATCAACCGCATTAGGATCGGAACCTGCATGACCATAATTCCAGAACAACGTGTACGTTATTGGTTCCGCATACGGTTCTCCGTCAACAGTCACTGAACGAAGCGAATCTTGATATGTACTATCGGTCAAAATCAAAACATTCGATGAACCTGGCATTTCGATACCAAAATTAGCTTTTGGATAATCGGCAATCTTAACAATCAATGTATCACGACCTTCGCAACCAGCCCATGTTTGTTCGTAAACAACCAATGTGTCCATACCTGGTTCTTTCCAATCAATATAACGAACAGAGAATGACGTTGCATCTTTAGAATAATTCAAATTATTACCAGAGACGAACCAATTGTATGTACTTGTTTCGTTGTATTTTGTATAATATGATTCTGTTGCATTCAAACAAACCGAATCTTTACCAAATATTTTCGTTTCGGCAGCTGGAGCCATTGTCAATTCAACTTCCACTGTGTCGCTATGACAACCGGTTTCCTCATTAAAATCATAAACTTGGAATCTGTACGAACCAATTTCCAAATCATTTTGTTGAGCAGAAAACTCATATTTAGGACCTTGTGAAATTGGAGGTTTAATACCATCAATACTAATCCATGTTACATTTGGCGAACCGAATGCGAACATTGGCTCTATTTGTTCACCTTGACATATTACATTCGACAAAACGATTGGTTTACGAACACTCGCATAGGTAGAATATTTAACCGTATCCATTGCACTTGGACAATAAACATTTTTGTAAGTATTCTTAACCATATATTGCGCACGAATTGTATATGAAGTACTTGACGTGATTGTTGCCGATAAATTCACATAATCCGACAGCAATACAGAATCAACATCTTTCAACTTGATATTTCCTGGGAAAATATACCATTCCAAATAATCATTTTCTGACGGTTTTGGAGAAAGTTCTGCAGTAATATACTTTTCTTCGTCGTATTCGCAACGTTTAATCAATGTTGCATCTTCTCCATTTTGAGTAATCATTACCGATGGTTGAGGAATTACTTCGACTTCAGTTTCTGCTGCATCGCTGAAACATCCGTTCTTTTCTCTCACAACATAATAAGTCTTTGTTTTTACAAGATCTGGAACCGATATTGAATAACCTTGTCCTTCAAGAACAGTCAAAGCCTCGTCGGAATACCACAAATCTTTTGAACCATCGGTGTACAAACCAGCCAAACTACCCGAACAAATAACATCACCTACAACTTTTGGAGTTTGAGGTTTTTCAACCACGTTGAATGATGCAATAACATAATTTCCAACGCAACCTTTTTCTACCTGACGAACATAATATCTTATAGTACCACTCTTATCGATTGTATGGGTATATGTGTTTCCATAAGCGATAAACGAAGTTGTATCAGCCGACGAATACCACGCCACCGTTATGCCATCTTTTTCTGCAACCGATAATTCGTGTGTTTCATCATAATCGCAAGCAACAGATTTTGTTTCCACAACCGGGATGGTTGGCAAAGGCAAAATTGTGTAAAGAGTAGAAATCGTATCACTCATACAACCATTTACTGTTTGAGTTGCATAATACGTGTATTCTCCGGCTATCACATCTTGTGGAACAAATTTCGTTGCTTTCGAAACAATTCCTGTTTTATCAGCATTTGCATACCAAGTAATCGTACCATTTTCCGATGGAGATGCTTTCAATGTATCTTTTTGAGCTTCCTCGCATATAGTAGCGGATTCAACAACCGGACGTTCTGGAATTGCTATGATTTCGAAATCTTTTGAAACAGCCTGAGATAAACATCCGTCAACCATTTGTGTTGCCCAAATCGAATGAACACCAACTTCGGTAAATGTTGGTACGTAAGGATTTCCCACCGACAAATTGTCTGTTGCAGGATAACTTGGTTCTACTTCGTACCATTGAACAGGACCTTGTCCCATTGCTGAGAACGAAGGATTATCGTTGCCATAACAAATTGCAGATTTAGTAGATGTGATTGTTGGTATTTCAGTTTTCTTCACAACCAAAGATACTTTTGCACGTTTACTTTCGCAAGCTGCAGGATAAACGTTTCCATTATATTCAGCAACCCAATATGTATATGTTGCCGCCTTTGTGTCGTCAATTGTTGGAACAAAAATTCCATCATCTGCAACTTTCAAGGGTTCACCACCAGTTTCTACATCGTAGAATCTAAATGTCACCGTTTCAGAACCTATTGGACGTTCGCCCGAAGTCCAATCACCAAATGTTGCTGTAATTTCCGGAACATCATCATAATTACAAATTTCATCAGGATCGACTACGACTGGTTTTGGAACAGGACAATCAATAATATCAACGTTAGCTTCTGCTTTCTTACTTTGACAAGTATTTATTGTTTGTGTAGCAAAATATGATTTGTGAGCAACCACATTACCCTTATCGCCAGTTTCAAAATCTTTTGAATTTGATTTTTGAACACCGTTTGCGTCATACCAAGTAACAACAGCATCGTTTTCCGAAGGCGTTGCTTTTACAACTACCGTTGCATTTTGCTCAGTTAATGAAGCAAAACCAAGAACTTCAGGCATTGGAGTGTATTGAACTGTGATGTTTGAATACACAGAATCAACACAACCTGCCCCATCGGTATAAGTATATGTCACGCGATATGTTCCCGAAATCTCGCCGAATATTGTAGGATCGAATACACCTTTTTGAGACATTCCATTATCAAGTTTATAATCCAATGTCCAAACTCCGCTTCCTACTCCATTGGAATGAGTGTTAACATTCTTAACAGCCCATACGACATCGCCCTTATCTTGACAAACAAGAGTTTTATTATTTTCGTCGAACGCAATCTCCGGCAATGGTTTCACATCAACATAAATTTCCGATAAAGCACTTTCGCATTCCAATGTTGTATTTGGATCGATAGCAGTGTAGCTAACAAAGAACTTCGTTTTTTGTGCCACATCGGTCTTAACATTTGTTGCGTAGAAATTATCAGTTGTTGATGTCAATTTTTCACCATTTTCATCGTACCAAATCCAGGATTGAGCACTTACAGTTGTTGAAGAAGGAAGAGATGCCGTCAAATCATTTACCAATGCATCGGTTTGACAAGCAAGAACATCTTCTACAATCGGAGCTTTGAAAGGACAATTTGAAACAGCTACCGTAACCTCAACTTTTTCACTTTCGCAACCATTTACCGTTTGCGATAAATAGTATTGTGAAGTATGGACTTTTGTTGGATCATCAGGAGTTGTCCAATCCGAAGAATGATTAGAATCAACCAAACCTAAAACATACCAATTCGGTGTTCCGATATGATCTGTCGTGTTTTCCACACCTGAAGCAGACAAAACGATTGGTTCTTCGGATTTCAACAAATTCTTGTTTTCTGCCGAAGGAACCTCTGGATATTCAACATTGATTGCCAACTCATCAGAATTTGTACAATTCGTAGTTGGATCGGTGTATGAATAAACAACGGTGTATGTCGCATCAGTTTGTCCGTTTTGTTTCGTATTGAAAACGCCATATTCGGAAATGTCAGCAGTTGCATCTTCTATCGACCAAGAACCTATCGTTGTGGTTTTTCCGTTGACAACGGCCGACATTTGAACATCGCCATCTTCATAACACAAATGTCTGTCAACGTCAACAATCTGAGTTTCTGGCAAATCGAATACAGTAACCGTTATTTTTGCTTTTTCACTCAAACAAGAAGGGAGTGGCGATTGTGTTGCATAATAAGCAACATAGAATATTTGTTCTGTAGCAGCATCAGTTGAAACTTTTGCATCAAAACTTGTAACATTCGAATTTGCCAATGGAGTATTCAAATCATTTTCGGCAAACCAAACCCACGAATCAGCGGAAACCGTTGTAGATGAAGGTAAACTTGCCGATAAATTCTCAACAAAACCATCTTTACTCACACAATCAGTTACAACATCTTTTGCTACGTCAGGTTTTTCGAACGGACATTCTACAATTTTTACCAACGATGTTCCTTTTTCACTTTCACAACCATTAATTTCTTGTGTTAGATAATATGTTGTTGAATGAACAAACGACGGATCAAAGTCGGGAGCCCATGAATTTGTAGGCGTTGGTGTTGCCGACGTTGAAGAACTTTCGTTTACGTACCAACGAACTGGAGCATTTGCTACTTCAAGTGAAGCTTCGTCAACCGAAATTTCAACAGGAACTGGATTAGAACGAATACCTAAATAACCATTTGAAGTCGGAATATTTGGATATTCAACCTTAACTTCAGTTTCAGCAGACGATTCACACCCAAATTCATCGGCATACGAATATTGTAATGTGTAAACACCATCTTTTTCACCAGCTGATTTCGTATCAATCAAACCTGTTTTTGCACCAACGGTAATTTCATCTTCACCATCAACATCTTTAACAGACCATGTTCCAGCCGTTGACAACGTTCCGTTGATTGAACCAGTAGCGGTATAACTTCCATCGGCATAACACAAATACGTTTCAATTGGAGTAATGGCCACAACCGGCAACGCATTTACGGTGATTGTAACAGGTGTTGGAACCGACCAACATTCTTTTCCTGTTGTTGCATCATATTCTGCCACATAATATGTATATGTAACAGGATTTTCGGTAGAAACAGTTGCTGTCCATGTTGTTGTTTCCGAACCATTTTCCATTGCTTGTGGCGAAGCTTTCGTTACCTCATCTTTCGTAGCGAACCACGAAATCGTACGATTTTCCGAAGTTTTTGCATGCGAAGCAGTCAATTCAACCATTGATTGATTACTTGTACCATCGCCAACGCAAATATTTTTATTTTCGACTATAGGCGATTTTGCCGTACAATTTGAAATGACCAACGTAGCCAACGTGCTGTCGCTATAGCAAGCACTACCTTCTATCATTCTATATTCTTTCGCAAAATAATAATACTCACCTTCCAAGGCTTCCAGACTTGTATATTCCAGACCTTCGGTCAATTTCGTTCCATTTTCCAATTGCCAAACAACAACATCGCTTGAAACATTAGGAATAGCTTTCATTGTTGTTTCATCTTGCAAAACGCCATCTTCTATTGTTACCGTTCTTGGATTTGGAGCTTCAATTGTAGGTGCCGAAACTTTTATTACTTCTATTACATGATCAGCAGATTTTTGGCAACCATATTCATCAGTATAAGAATATGTTATTGTATTCTCTCCTACTGCAGAAGTTGAAGGATTAAATGTTGACGACGTAGTATTTGTTGTTCCAACAAAACCATATTTCTTGGCTGTTGCCGATTCAGGCAAAACTTTCAACGATACCGAAGTTGAATTATAGCAGGCCGATGTTGGAGCATCTACGAACTTCACATCCGGCAATTCGTGAATTGTAACTTGAGTTTGAGCAACATTTTTACAATTATGTTCATCGGTATAATTCAACGTAACAGTATAAGCACCTGCTCCATTTGTTGCAGACAACGTTCCGTCTGCCGCGATAGTACCTTTGTCAACCGAATAATCAAATGTTCCAGTTGTTAATGAAGGTAACATCGTTACATCATCACTATTATCGCCACTGACACAAATGTCTGATTTACTTGCATTAAGAGTAATCGTTGGTAACGCATAAACTGTCATTGTCAATGTTGCAACATCAGACTGACATCCAACTTCACTTGTGAATTGATATGTCACATCGTATGTTCCTGCAACATTTTGACGAGGAACAAACTCTGCCGAAGTTTGAGTTTTCGAAGATTCAACAACATTCGTCCACGAATATGTACCTGCCAAAGAACTTGGAGTTACTGTCGCAGAAATAACTTGAGGTGTCGTTTCCGAAATACAATTTTCTTTTTGTGTTGTAGAAAGAATAACTTGAGGAACCGGATTTACAACAATTGTTTTACTTGCATGACCTTTACAACCTCCCGCATCAACAACTTCGACATCCAACGTATAGGAACCTTGTGTAGCTGTAGCTAAGAATGTTGGCGTTGCCATTGTTTTTGAGCTCAATTTATCTGCAGCCGATCCTGACCATGTTTGTGAAGCAAAACTTTGAGCCAAAGAAATTTCAGTAGCTGTACCTTCACAAATTTGTCCATCATTTGGCACCACGATAGTTGCTTCCAAGTCGCTCAATGTTGTTACCGTTAATTTTTGTTTCTGACTTTCACAACCATCTACAACTTGACTTACATAATAATAAACAACACCTTGTTGATTTGTTTTTGGCGTTGGAGCTTCAGTCAACAATGTTTCTGAGGCATCGTACCAAATAGGATTTGCGATTCCCAATGCAACCAAAGGTTTTTCGTCGCCATTCAAACATTGAGAAATATCTGCAAGTGTTGGTGTAGCTGGTGTTTCTACAACATTTATCTTCAAGGTTGCAGGTTTCGAAACACAAGAATTCACATCGGTAAATTCATACGAAACAACCAAATTTCCTGCTGTATAATCTTTTCCTACGATGGTTGCAGTTGTTTCTGTATTTTCAGTTGCATTTGTCCACGCACCTTCGCCTGATGTTGTATTTACTGTAGCTGTAACAGCTAATTCGGCATCTTGACAAACGAAATCCGAAGCCACAGTCAAAGAAGCTGTAGGCAAGGCATTTACTTTGACTGTTGTTGAATTTGAAGACGAGCAACCTTTTGAATCTGTTGCTGTCAATATTAAATCGTACGAAGTTGAATAACTTTCAACTGCATTGAATGTTGGTTGTTCCAATGTTTTGCTATTCAATTTAGCAGCTCCATCACCAGACCAAGCAACCGTACAATTTTCTTCGCTAATTTGAGGGACTATCTTCAAATCAGATTCTGAACAAACATTCAAATTATCATCGAATGAAATTGTTGGCAATGGCAATACCGTAACCGTAACAGATTGAGTATTCGTACAATATGGATCAACGGTACCTGTAATTGTCACAGAAACTGTATATTCACCAGGTGTTGTAATTCCACTTAAAACGCCTGCCGTTGAAATTGAACCTCCATCGGTTTGATATGAAACAGTACCTGTTCCTGCAGTAACATATTTGCTTACATCGAGTGTTCCAAAATCAGCACACAAATTTGGTATCGAAGCTACCGACAAATCTGGTGTTGGCAAATCAACAACTGTAACACTTGGTGCTGTTTCAACCATAGAACAATTATTTGCATCCATCAATGACGAAAGTTTGTAAGTTCCACCAACAGGATTTTCAACTGTATAAACAGTTTCGGATGATGTGATTCCACCCAAAACATTGTCAACAAATGTAAATGGAGCTTCACCACTCGTAAATGTGATTACAACAGGTGTTTTTTCCGTTGATTCAGGGCAATAACTTCCAGCTCCTGAAATTGTATATGTTGGATTATCGTGTTGAGCAATGGTAAGTTCATCAGTTGTATAACCACAACCGTCATATGCCAATTCACAATAATATGTACCAGCCGTAGCGCCAGTAATTGTAGCATTAGTAGAGAACTTCGCTCCATCCTTGTACCATTGATATGTTGTCGAAGACATATCGAAGTTTGGATCATCAGGAGTGATAGACAATACTATTGCCGATGTCGTACCACAATATGATTCTGCAGTTGCTGAGATTGTTCCAACAGGATTTGCATTGATTGTAACCACGATTTCGGAACGTTCACTTTCGCAAGTACCTGACAATTGAGAAACATAATATGATGTTGAACCAACTTCAGCTGTACTTGGATTTGGAGCCGTTGTTGAAGCAGTGCCTCCAGTTGCAGAAGTATACCATTGCAAAGTTCCATCAACACCTGTTGCGGTCAATGCTTCGGACGACAAACCTTGACAATATGCTATAGGCGACTCAACCTCTGGTTTTGCCAATGCTCCGACGGTAACTTTAATTTCAGCTTTTTCACTTTCGCAATCATCAACCGTTTGTGTAACAAAATAAGAGAACACTCCTTCTTCAGTTACATCAGGAACTGGACTTTCCGTCAATTGTACGTCGTTACTGTTATACCATTTCAAATCACTACCTTCGGCTGTCAAAGGATCAACACTTGCATCGTTTTTACAAAGTGTTATAGGAGAAACTGTTGGAAGTTCAGTTTCTTTAACTATTACCTTGATTTCGGTTGGATCACTTTCGCACGAAGTTGTTTGTGTAACAAAATACGAGAATGTTCCTGCGACATCGGTTTCCGGTGTTGGTGCCGTACCTGTCGACAATATATTCATACTTGCATCGTACCATTTCAACTTTTTGCCCGAAGCTACCAACGGAGAAGCTGTTTGACCTTTACAATACGAAATTGGAGAAGTTGCTGTTGGAGGATCTGGACAAACAGTTGCCCCACATTTAACAGAATTCACCACTTTCAATTGATCTTGACCATACACATCTGCCAAAGCATAATTATTAATGTATGCACTACAAGCATCAACAGTAGCATCGAACGTATATGAGATTTCTTCGTTAGGAGCAATAGGTCCTGTAACCATTGGCCATGTGATTTTATTAGAAGCCAATTTTCCATTACCTGAAATTGATGATTCATCAACAATCAATTCAGATGGTAATTCGTCGGACAATTTAATTTCATAAGCATAATCCAATTCTGTACGGAAATTATCTATCGCAGTTTGACCATTACCATTACTATTAACATACAATCCAAAATTTCCAGGATTTGTTGTCAATCCGGACCAATCCTTCATAACACTGGTCCATTCATTATCAGCGTCATTTACATACATATATAAATGATCACCATTCAAAACAAACTTGAATACAGGATTTGAACTACTTCCCGCAAATTGTAAAGCATCGGCCCACGAAGAACCTTCTTTTTGTATCAATTTACCATCGCTATACAATTCATATCCAAAATTATGTTGTCCATCCTTGTTGATGAACAATTTCATTGCAATACCTTTAAAACTTCCAGAACCAGGAATTCCACTTACGTATCGCATTACGAAATACAATTCTTGCGTTGTTGAATTACAACCACTGAAAGTTAAATAAACAGCACCATCTTTACCATAAGAATACTTTGGACCAAAGAAATACGCATTACTTCCATTCGTATTCAAAGGCAATGTTCCATTTGATGCATTCGGAACCGATTTACCGCCAAGTCCAATCCAATTAGTGGTAGAAGAACAATTCTCATCAACAACTGTTCCTGTGGTATTTACATATTTAACTTGATATGAAATAACATCGCCGGCAACGGCAGTTTCTTGCGAAGCATTCTTAAACAACGATGTTTGAGGCGGAATATATGGTGGCAATTCCGTACAAGTTGTCATCAAATCAACCGACGACGAATCTGGAGAATCTGTATCGGAATAAATCCAAGCCGCATTTATATAATATGTATCCTCAACATTCGGACAACCTAAATCTTTTGCAACACAAGTATAAACCAATTTACCACCTTCACCGACCAACATTTCAGGAATTGTCCATTTTACTATACCAGAATAATTTGCACCAGCAGGAGCAGCCGTATATGTAGCTTCAATACCAAGAGCTTTCTTTGTTACAAAAGCATCAAATTTCAATTCTTTTGGAATTGTATCGACAACAGTAACATTATACGCTTCTTTTCCAGGAAGCGGACCACGTCCTTGAATACGACGCCATGTATAACCATCAAATTCTTCAACCAAAACACGGTCGAAGTTTGTTAATTTTGAGATTGGCTTACTACACGTATGACGAGAGTAATTATCAATTTCATAACCCAAATCCTCGTAATTTGCCCAACAAGGACTAATCAATGTGAAGGTTTCACCTTGACCATCAATTGTACCTGCTGTAATATCTGTTGAGAAAGACCAGTCATCTTGTACACGTGTGGACAAGTCTGAATTTGGATTCGAAGCCAAACGAGCACGAATGAAACCAGGTCCCCACACACCTTTATGCAACAAATATTGAGAATCCAACTTGTCGTAAACGTGAGTTGACGGAGCCATCAAAACATCGGCAAATCGAATCATCAAACGTTGATTCCATTTTCCATACTCATCTTCACCTTGAGGAATTTTCTGATATGTAAACGTAATCGGACCTGTCGCTGGGTTGTATCCGTATTTATCAAGGTCAGTCTGATTATCAACAACAAAAGTCCATCCCGTAGGATTCGTAGCAGCATCATACAAACCTTGTGCAGCGGCATCATACATAAAATATGACACGCGGTAATTATTCATATTAATATACGCTTCATACGAATCGTTCCAAAAACGATACAAATGATAAAATTGATACGCACTTCCTTTCATATAATAATTTCCATACGAAATGCGGACATTATCACGACCACCATTCATCCAAGAATCCTCAGATGAAACATTTTCAAAATTTACAGTGAAAGTGACCTTATCATTTGGATTAAGTTCGGTTCGATTTGCTGTTTTTTCCAAAACCAAGCTTCTGTTTGCCAACACATCAACACAGTTACGTTCCATTGTGTAAGTTGCGTGGTTTGGATATTCGTTGCTTATCCATTCATCGAAATTACTACCGCTGATTGTACTTGTTTCGCACACACGTGAATTTGCCAAACTTGTAATCTTAACAATAAACGCAACCGAATCCTGTGTTGCAGCAAGACCGCCAGATTTAAAACCTTTTACAGTTCCAATATTCCAAGTAATTGTATGTGTTGCAGGATCGTACACACCACCTTTTGTAGCACTCACAAATGTATAATCTTCATCTAGTGGAGTTTGGATTTTTACATTTTCGGCATCCAACGTTCCATAATTTCGATATTGTACAGTATAACCAACTTTATCGCCTTCGTACGCATACGTCTTATCTACCGACATATACACTTTCATATTTGCTTTTGGAGCCATTTGTTCCGGAGCAATTAAGTTACCTGAACAAACCAACATACCCAATGTACGGAACCAACCATGGAAGTATTTTGGCGTACTTCCTATATATCGTTCTTCAGGATCAAGTTTTGCAGCAGTATTATTACCATCCCACATAAGTTCGCACTGACGATAAATATCGGCAATCAACGATAAATTTTCCGAAGCAACAGCAGCTGTTGCACCAGCACCAACAGAATAATTTGTATGATAAGCAGATGTTATACCTCCGTCTAACCGCCATTGCTGTGGAATTTGAGAAACACCCCACCACATAGGTTGTCCTGGGTCAGGACTCGCACCTTGCTTAGAACAAATTTGTGTTCCCGAATTTGACGGATTTTCCAATAATTGGGCATGACGAATACCCATCAAACGTTCTGAATTATTTGTTTTTCCTTCTATAACTTGGTGTGTTTTAGGATCCCAATCGTAATCCGCATCACCATGCCACAAATAATCCAAAACGTGTCGCCAGCAATAGCGGAAATCTTCACCATCCACATAAATAGAAAATGTTGGACTACCATCCGTGTTCATCATTACCTGACCTATGGATGCGTTGTATCCCTGATTATATGCTTGTTGGTTCAGCCAGTTTCCCGAAGCAGCCGCTCGCTTAAACTGGTGTATTTCCCACGGCGCTCTCACGCTATTTTTTTCATCAACACCATCGCCATTCTTCAACCAACGCCAGAATTCTTCAAAATACGAAGGTGCGTCATAATCAATATAGTTTCCTCCATAAATACTATACAAATTCGGACCTCCGTTATATGGTCCATTTACACCTGGATACATAGCATTTGCTTCATTGGTAAAACGCCATCGGGTTAACTCCCCCCATGAGTTTCCTCTTTTTTCATAACCGTCAATACCTACAACACCACAAAGTTCTCCTGTGAGAGCTCCGCTACCTTTGTCCCATTGCCCTAAAGTATCAACCAAAGCACCCACAACACGTTGTGTTTCGTATTTTAATGAAATAGCATTTCCACGAGAATCTTTCACAACCTGTCCATCTTGCATCATCCACTCGCCCCATTGTTTATAGGCTATTAACATTGCCATAGCTATATCCACGTCACCATCGGTTGCAGAGTGACTATCAGAACCATAAGCTGCATCAAATGTTTTATCTTTCCACGCAGCCAAATACGGTCCAGCGTAATCATTTGCCGTTGTTCCACGTGAGCGACCATCACGAAAACGTTCAACACCAGCAAAACGAATATCGTGAATCCACATATACAAACCATTAAATGTTTTTTGGTCTGCAAATATTGCAGCAGCCAAAAGAGCGTAGCCATCACCTTCCGACACAAAAGTTCCATAGTTACCTGGCACATCATCCCTATTGAACGATATATATCTTACACCACAATACGTACCTTCGTAACGACAACGGTGCATCATAATTTCGTATGCCTCACGAAGAGTTTTTTCCATATCGGCATGTGTAACACCTTCGGCATTGTATTTTGCTAAAGACTTTCCTCCTCCAGGATATTCCAAGAACTGAGGGAACGGACAATTAGGATTACCCGAATTTATATTTATATCAATAAAAACGGATGGATTATAAGGTGCCGTTTGAGCAAAGCTCTGTACACTAAACAAAATTGCCGATACTAACGAAATCAAATAAATTTTTTTCTTCATTTTATTTTCTGTTAAAACCTCATAACAAATTAATTGTCATTTAGTTATTATCAATATTATACCAAATTAATCTCGCAAAGATACAAAAAACGATACAATATAGACTTGTCAAAATAAAAATTCGTTACAGACAAATTTGCTCTGTTTTCAACAAAAAAACGGCAAGAAATTTCTTCCTTGCCGTTGCCAAATTCTTCAAAATAAAAATATTATTCTTCTGCCGTTAAATCAACAAGTTTCATTTCATCGATATACACTTCTGCAGTGCCTTCGAACGACATAATCAATTGATTGATTTCAACAGGATTTAATCCTGAATCGACAAAACGGAAAAATTTTAGAGGAATTCGCACACGTTTCCACGTTGAATTCACGCCAAATCCTTCATAAAATCTACTGTTGCATGCCAATACCGGCGTTGAGTTGTTGTTATTATCCAAGAAAGAGAAATTGATTGGAACAGAGCCAATTTCGTCGTCATCAGCTGTACGAATCCAAAATTCCAATGCCCATGTTTCAATAATATCGGACATATCAACAGTCTGCCAGTTGTTCCACATAAAACCAACACCAATCCAATCGCAACCTTTTTTTGATTTGTCCCATTTCAAATGAAGACTACCCATTCCTTTGTAAACAATGTCGGGAGAAACTGTAAAATCGCGGCACGCATCTTTTTCAAAACCCCAGCAACCAGGCAAATTGTCCAAGAAAAGACCTGTTGCCGTAAATTTTTCTATATAATCTTCGTTTTTCTCTTGATTGATTGTGTAGAACGGATCGTTATCTTCGGCCGTGTCGAGAGCCATCGGCAACATCTGCACACCGCAGCTGTTCATCATAAACAAACCTGCAATCAAACTTGAAATAAATGCAACTTTCTTCATATCCTTAATTTTCTTTTTTCTAATTAGTTATACAATGGAAACAACGGAGCTTTTTTCGTTATTACCAAACAATCCACGGCACATTTCACATCGCCGGCTTCACCATTGGAGAACAGGGCAAAAATGATTCTGTCAACTTTATTATAATCGAAAACACCTTCTTTTACTGCAAAATGCGAAACAGGAATAGAAATTCCATGCCAGCCTGCTTCAACCATAATTCTATCGCCTGTAAGACCTGCTTCCGTATCTTCTCCATTCATCAATGCCAAATAGAAACTTGAATGATCGCAATAACCAGGGAAACCGTACATCATTAGATTTATATACATTGTTGCTGTGTCTTCCAATGTTATTGGGTACACACCATCTGGTTGCGTCCAACCCGAAGTTTGTGGATACGAGAATCCGCCACCTGCAATATACCATTTACCACCGGTTTCGGTACCTTTCAACAAACAATACGTTGAACCTTCACCAGCAACAATATCACCACTTTTCTCAAATGTAATTGTTGCATCCTGATACAATGGTTTGGTATTTGATGTCTCAAAATTACCGAATACACAAAAATCATCTTTCGTGAATGAAACTTCTTTTGCCGATGCTATTTTCAATGAGGTTTTACACGTATCAACACCATAATAATCGTCGAACGACAATGTAATTGTACACAATTCGCCTTGTTTGAAAGACCCAAGTTCATCACCTTTTTCAAACACATCAACATTGAACGTTGTTTTCAACAAATCGGCAGGAAAATATGTTTTTCCTCCACCAACATTACCAGTCCACAAAATACCATCCAACGATTTTGAACAACCACTAATTTGATCGGTATGTCCCGATTCGTTGCCTGTAATTTCAATAGTCCAATTTGTTTCCACATTCCATTCTCCTTCAAATAGAATAATTTCGCCATTTGCAAAATCAACAGAAAGCGTATCTTGGCTTGCGTTCAAAATACCGAAACCTTTTTCCATTTTGAGTTCCACCGAATTTCCCCATATATCGTCACTTTCGTCGCACGAGACAAAACCGACGATTGACGCAAGCAACAGACATTGAAATATTTTAATCTTCTTCATAACCATTACTAATTATATAATGAGAACAACGGTTTGCCTTTTGTTATCACAAAATAATCCACCGCAATTTTTGCAGAACATTCTGTTCCATCAACCGAAAACAATGAATAACCTGCTTCAGTTATGTTGGCAAAATCAAATGGTTTTCCTGTTTCGTTTCCACTTTCCTTAAATTTATCCAAAGAAACAGAAATGCCGTTCCAACCAACATTTTTAATTTTAAATCTATCCTGATAACCAATTTGATTACCATTCACATCTGTAAAAATCACAAACACCTGCGAGTTTTTGTAATATTCAGGATAACCATACACAAAGAAATTCAAATAGTTATTTGCAATGTTTGTTGTTTCGATTTTCAACGGAGAATCGTTTATCATAAGAATATTTCCCGACAAATAATATTTTCCACCCGATTCGCGTCCACTCATCTGACAATAATATTCGCCTTGAGGAGCAACTATTCCCTCGGCTTCAAACGATAGTTTTTGTGTAGGTGGTAAAACAACACCATTTTCCACAAGTGGTTCACTTCCTGCCCAACCTTCGGCTTCAATTCCATCGTAATCGGAAAGAATAATGCAGTCGATTTCTTTTTCGGAAATAACCTGTACTTTATTGTCGGACTTCTTGAAATCGTTATAATTTTCGAACGAAAGTGTCGCCTCGCAAATTTCATCTTGTTTAAAGAAAACCAAATCCGAAGATCCATCCCAAACAACTGATTCGTCAACCGATTTTCCGTAACCTTTCAATGTTTTTGTTGCACCGGAAGTCATTCCTTTTACGGTAATAATCCATTTTGCATCAAATTCCCAAGAACCAACAAAATGAATGGAATCGTTGTTCGCAAAATCAGCGGAAAGCAACACATTTGGATTTGCGTTCTCAATATTAAACGTATCTATTGCAATTCCGTCGATGCTCGGCCCCACCATTTCCTCCTCGCAGCTTCCAAAGAGAAGAAGGCTCGCCGACAAACCAATGAATATCAATCGTTTCATAGTTTTTCTCCTCATTAGAACAATACGTTAAACAACAAAAATGCTTGATTGATTTTGTACGAATTACCTTCGTCAAGATTGTCTTTCAAATTGAATCTATCATATTGCAACGTCAACGAAATATTGTCGTTGAAACGATAACGCAATCCTGCTGCCGAAAGAATTTGTGAACCATCATACGTTTCGCAATTGTATTTTACTGTTTCGTTAAAATCATTCAAGATTGCTTTGAAATCGGAACCTTTGTAAAACAACATTTTCGTTCCCAATAAGAAATCCAAACGATTAATCAATTCTATGCTCGTTCCCAAATCAATTGTGTGGGAATGTAAATCAACGGCTTCAACCAAATCCTTCGACATTTTGTACACTCTGTCTTCATCACGCGAAGCCGAAGCAAACTGATATCCTGCGGTTACGCTGACAGACTTGTTCCAACCGAAGATTTTGTCGAAGTACACATTGCCTTTCCATTGTGCCAACAGATAATTTTTCTTTTTCTCGGAACCTTGTCCAGCAACGTCTTGCAACAGTTGAATTTCAACATCAGTATCAAATGTGCTGTCAACTGCATTGTACGTCAACGCAACATCAAACCCTTGACGGTTCGGCGTTGCTTTTCCGTATGGAGTCACATTGTTGAAAATCATTTCGTAATCCATCAAGCCATACGAAATTGCCTGATTGTAAATTGCATCGTCGGTAAGCAAATCAAGCAAGGCGATGGTTCTGTTGTAGGAATTTGTGCCAACAACAGGCAACACATTCACGTCGGACGTGTAATTGATACGTTTTGATTGGGCACCGGCGCTGAAGAAATTTTGATTGACGCGACGGAACGAAACGCGAGCACTAAGCGGTGGTAACGCGTCGTGCAAATACGGATGTGCACCAACAAGACCATATTCAAGTCCAACTTCAAAGAAATTTCCCTTTGTGTTGACTGTTTTTGTATCAGCCGTATCTACATAATTGATGGTCGAAAATCCAAGTTCGCCAAATGCATGAATTCTACCAATGAAAAAACTGAAATCGCTCGTTCCCACGCCGTTGGTATATTTCTCGTAATACGTTTTGGAAACAGTTTTTGGCAAATCAAACAAATTGATATAGTTAAAACCAATCTGCGAACTATTGGTTATATGGAACTTCATTGTTCCGCCAGCTTGCAATCTGTCTGGCGTTTTTCCATCGTCAAGACTGCGGTTTCTCATAGCAAACGTAGTAAAATCAATTGATTCCACACCTTTGTCAAAACCAAGTCGCCACGACAAATCAGCACCTTGGTTTCTCCACGCATTTCCATAATTGAAATTTTCCTGATGACGAATTTCACGAATGAAATTGAACACGTCAGCTTCGTTGTTTGTACATTCTCCGTCGTAATTCCACAACGTATAAGGAGTCATTTTTGAATCAATGTCACCAAAACGATATTTCAACACTTTGCCGGCAACGCCTTTTATTGAAATTTCACGCAACTCCAATGTTGCACCTTGTCCCCAGAAACCACCAATTGCATTTTTCACACGCAACGTAGAATGAATACGGATTGCTTCGTTTGGATGAATATTCAAATGTAAATCTACCAAAGCGGCACCACCAAGACTTTGGTCAACATTTGTCGTGTCGTCCGAAGCAAGCCAGTTGTGCAGCATATCGCCACGAGCCACTCCGTTGAATTGTATCTTAGGATTTGCAGTTTGTGCAAGAGTTGTCAAACCTATAAACGCAAGACCGATAAATAATAAAACTTTTTTCATTAGTACTTATATTATATATGTAACTATCAATTTTAAAAATGAACTTTTAATTCAAGAGAACCTTCAAAACCTCGATAATGATTCAAATCATTATTTTTATCCTCAAAATCAAACCAACGGGTGCGGACATACAAGTTTGACATTTGCGCCAAAACAATATCCAATCCCAAACCTATAGCTTTTCCTATTTCGTTTACTGGATTTGCTCCCGCTTGTGCATACACATACCCTTCGGTTCCCTTCATATTTTCAAGTCCGAAATAACTTGCCAATGCCAATTTTGTGCTGATTTTATAATATGCCTCAAATTCGTGATATTGAACGCGCATATACGCTTTGTCTTCTTTCACAACAGGCAACGGCGACAATTTTTCCTGACTTGACGCATACGAACCCAAATAGAACAAATAAACCGGACGATTTGCCACATTGAATTTATATTTCAAATTCAACTCTGATACAGCGAAACGAACTTTTGAATGAATATTCGACGTATCGAGCGGATTAGTTTCGTAGTAACTACGATAGTTTGTCGTCAAAGCACTGTATGGACCCATATAATTTTCGTAGCCAAACACACGTGCGAACATAATTCCGTTGATTCTGTGTCCGAACGAAACTGATGTTGACTGATGATCAACTTCTTCGGAAAATCCAGTAGCCACATTCACTTTCACACCAGCCAAATTCAACTCTGCACGTAAGTCCAAACCTTGGCGGTTACCATTAATGTAATCCACATCGGACATATTTGCACCAACAGGATACGAACTTCCTCCTTCACCATTGTAACCAGCAGTTGACTTCAAATACGTGTTGAATCCGCCATCGAGATTGATAAATGATGGCGACAATCTATAGAAATGTAATTTCAACGGTGAACCAATAATTTTCTGACGAGAAAGCAAAACAACATCCATTGCCTCGCCATACGATTTTTCCAACGTTTCGTCCTCGACATAACGGCCATATCCAAATTCTCCCGTTACATTAAAATCAGACAAGAAATCAAGACTGAAATCAACCGTTGCAATATTGTAACCGATGAAATTTCCGTTGACAGTCGTATCGTAACTTACAGAATTAAACGTATTTACGCCGAAATAATTTTGTCCGAACTTTTTATGTATGTAACCACCATAGGAAATATTCGGAATTGTGTCCAAATACGACGACTGTCCTCCATTGTTCGGTGTTTTAGCATAAATAATCCGCGACTCCAATCCCCAAGGTAAATCATATACCGAAGCAACCAAACCTTGGCAGAACTGATTTCCCCAACGATAATCACGAAGGATTGTTCCTTGCGCATAATACGATTCGTAGTTTTGTGCAGCAGTCTGGAAATTGTCCCACGTATTTCGTTCAAACAAACTCTCGCCTTCATTTTCCGTTGACCACAACGTCAATTTCGAAAGACGTGTATATTGCAGACCACCAAGACGGAAACTGATTTTTGCATTGTCGTAATTCATCTGACCGTCAAGGTTCACACCCATTTGCAAACCTGTTTCGTTGTCATTGTATCCCGCACCAAGCATTGGCGAATACAAATAAAAATCGGTATGAAACGCCGTTGTCGATGTCGGGCGGGCAATAACATTCAACTCCAACTGCGACTGGCGACTTCCATCGTTTGTCGAAAGCAACATTTTCTCCTGCGAATACGAACCATCGAACAATTCGTCCATATTGCGATAGTAAATCATTCCGCGGTAACTTCCCGTTACTCCGAAATTCGTCAAACCTTTCTTGCCAATAAATTTTCCAACCAAATCCTTATGCTCACGATGAACTTTCGACGTATCGCGCACAACCCCACCCGGCAAAGGCGAAGTTGCCATAGAAAAAAACGGTAGCAAAACAAGACAAGAAATTTGTAAAATTCTCTTCATTTAAAATGTTTTGAACGTTACACTTTTTATTAATTTTTTCCAAAGAAAAGGAAAAGAATTGACATTCCAAAGATAGTTAGTGTTTTTTTTACAATATTGGTTTTTAAGTTCTATTTGTCAGTCTGCCACACAAAAAACTGACAGTTTGTCAACATATCTCCATTGGCATACATATTGACAATTGCGGACAACGAAATTTTTGTAGAACTTAAAATATATAAAGTATGCAATCAGGTAAAATTGGTGTAACCACCGAAAACATTTTCCCAGTAATCAAAAAATTCTTGTATTCCGACCAGGAAATTTTCTTGCGAGAACTTGTTTCAAACGCAGTTGACGCAACTCAAAAACTTAAAACACTTGCTAAACTTGGCAAATACGACAAAGATTTGTCAAAAGCACAAGTTCGTGTCGTTGTTAACGAAAAAGATAAAACTATTACGATTTCCGATGACGGTATTGGTATGACTGCCGAGGAAATCGACAAATACAACAACCAAATCGCTTTTTCGGGTGCCGATGAATTTTTGAAGAAATACGAGGGCAAAGCCGAAGCAATTATCGGACATTTCGGTCTTGGTTTCTATTCTGCATTTATGGTTGCAAGTACGGTAGAAATTCTTACTAAATCATATCAGGAAGGAGCAAAAGCCGTTAAATGGACTTGCGACGGAAGTCCTGACTTCACCATCGACGAAATTGAAAAAGCAACTGTCGGAACCGACATTGTGCTTCACGTTGATGACGATGCAAAAGAATATCTTGAAAAAAATAAAATAGAGGAACTTCTTAAGAAATATTGCAAATTCTTGCCTGTGCCTATCGTGTTTGGTAAAAAACAAGAATGGAAAGACGGAAAATATGTCGATACCGAAGAAGACAACGTAATCAACAACACCAATCCTGCATGGACAAAAAAACCTGCCGATTTGAAAGACGAAGATTACCAAAACTTCTACCGTGAATTGTATCCAATGGCCGAAGATCCGTTGTTCAACATTCACTTAAACGTTGATTATCCGTTCAATTTGACAGGTATTTTGTATTTCCCAAAAATCCGCAACAATTTCGAAGTTCAGAAAAATAAAATCCAATTGTACTGCAACCAAGTGTTTGTAACTGATTCAGTTGAAGGAATTGTTCCTGACTTCTTGACTTTGTTGCATGGTGTTCTTGATTCTCCCGACATTCCTTTGAACGTTTCTCGTAGCTATTTGCAAAGCGACCGTAATGTGAAACAAATCTCTAATCACATAACGAAAAAAGTTGCCGACCGTTTGCAGGAAATCTTCAAAAACACACGCGAGGAATACGAAAAGAAATGGGATGATTTAAAATTATTCATCACTTACGGAATGTTGAGCGAAGAAAAATTCTACGATCGTGCCAAAGATTTCGCATTGTTCAAAAACGTTGACGGCAAATTCTTCACCTACGAAGAATACAAAACGTTGATCAAAGACAATCAAACCGACAAAAACGGCACACTTATTTATTTGTATGCCAACAATCCAGAAGAACAATACAGCTACATTCAAAAAGCAAAGAACAAAGGCTACGATGTGTTGTTGATGGACGGACATTTGGATTCGCACTTAATCAGCCAGTTGGAACAAAAATTCGAAAAAGTAAGTTTCACACGCGTTGACGCCGACATTATTGAAAATCTTGTGAAGAAAGAAGATTTGCAAGAATCAAAAATGACAAAAGAAGAAAAAGACGATTTGTCTGTTGTATTCTCTTCGCAAGCATCAAGCAATTTCATGGTTCAATTTGAGAATTTGCCAGCCGAAGAAGCACCTATCATAGTTACGCAATCGGAATATATGCGTCGTATGAAAGATATGGCACAAATGAATCCTGGAATGAGTTTCTACAATCAAATTCCTGACAACTTCAACTTGATTGTAAACGCAAACCATCCATTGATTGCAAAAATCAATGCTGACAAATATGCGGCAACAAAAGATGAATTAGACAAAATCAACAGTGATTTGAAACCACTGAAAGATGAGCGTAAAAAACT
>JAZRXD010000046.1:0-8391 GCA_045600045.1 Bacteroidales bacterium | reverse complement strand
AAGTCAATCAAGACAAAACTTTTCAATAATCGATTGTAAAACACCAAATCGATATAGAAATGCTCTTCAGCGAATGTCAATCTCACCTGTCTGCCCACAAAAGTAAAACCTTTACCCAATTCCAACAAGAATGCCTGAAGATTATCAATCAACTTTTGCTCAAGTTTCTTTTCTGTATATTGCGGAAGTTCAGGAAGTCCAGTAAACTCTAAAATATATGGATCTTTTAACAAATCCTGTGGCTTTTCTACTATTTGTCCTTTCTGAGACAATTCCAATATCTGTTCCTTATTCCTACTTAAAGCAAGTCTTTCATACAACGAAGCGTCAAATTGTCGCTCCAATTCACGCAGACTCCAGTTGTTTTTGGTTGCTTCTATTTCGTAAAAACGACGTTCTTCCACATTTTCAATACGCATTAGTTTAAGGTAATGCGACCAACTGAGAGTGAATTGTGGAGTACTATGTTCTTCAGAAGAAATACGAGACACTGTCTCGTATTTTGAATAACACATATAGAAGTTTCTCATATTCTGTAAGTTATCAACAGAAAAACCTTTTCCAAGTTTATCAGTCAGTCTTCTGGATACTTTCTGCAATGTTTTTTTTCCGTATTCCGCCCTTTCCTCTCCGCCTTGTTCGTCTTCCACTATCGTCCTGCCTACTTCGTAATAGGTATAAACCATAGCGGTATTTACAAACGAAACGACTTTGGTTCGTGCTTCCCTAATCAGCGCTTCAATGCGCGATGCAAGCACATCTGCACGACCATTTTCGTCTTGAACAATATCTGTATTTGTTTCCTTCATAATTTGCAACATATAGCAAACGCTATGATTAATAAATATTTAAATTACTTTTCTGTTTGTTTGTCCTATATTTTTGCTTGAACATCAAAATACGGAAATTTTCTTGATATTTTCAAGTAAAAAATTTACACAAACCAAGCATCAATTTAGAATATATGGTTGGGCGAAATAAGGCTTTTCTCAGCCAATCACATGTAACCATCAAAAACTTTTTTACAAATACTTAGTGTCAATTATACAATATTTAATATCTTTGATACAAATTGAGAAAATCAAACAAATATGAAACATACTCTAACATTTGCCAGCATTGTTTGTGCAGGCCTTTTTGCTATGACTAGTTGTTCTAAAAACTATGAAAAAAACGACAATGGTATTGTCGTTACTACCGAAAATTCACAAAAAGTTCGGTTGCAGGTTGTTTCGCCAGAAATTATTCGCGTAACCGCAACGGTTGAAAACAAATTTTCCACAAAAGAGAGTTTGATTGTGCTTCCACAAGAAAAATTTTCTGATTGGAGTGTTGAAGAAAACGACGGCGTTATTACACTTTCAACAAGTGAGATTACCGCCCTTGTGTGCGAAAAAACAGGAATTGTAACTTTTAAAGATGCCGAAGGAAACATTCTGTTGCAAGAATCTAAAAACGGAAAATCATTCTCGCACGTTGAAGATTTCCCTTGGCTCAAACACGACGACCAAAATATGCACAAACATTGTGTTGCCAAAGATTGCTTTGATTCTTATTACCGCGTAAGCGATATGTTTGAATCGCCTGACGATGAAGCATTTTTCGGACTTGGCGGCCATCAACATGGCTATATGAACTATAAAGGGAAAGACGTGGAACTTGCACAGCACAACATGGTTCCATGCGTTCCGTTCCTCTACTCCAACAAAAATTACGGTATTTTGTGGGACAACTACTCCATCACTCGTTTTGGCGATACTCGTGAATATCAACAAATTACTGATTTAAAATTGTACGACAAAAACGGCAACGAAGGCGGCTTGACTGCAACGTATTCAATTGATGGCAAAGTTGTGAAAGAACAAGTTGAAAAATCCATTGACTACGCTTTTCTTGCAACCGACGGAACCCGCAGCAACATTACCGATTCTACGATTTTGGAGGTTATAACATCGCACGAAGGTTCTATTGTGTGGGAAGGTCAAATTGCTTCGGACGAAGCTGGCCTTCACAAATTTTTGTTATATGGTTCAAGCTACTTCAAATTGTGGATTGACGGCCAGTTAATTATGGACAAATGGCGTCAGAACTGGAATCCGTGGTCAAATCCGTTCACCATTCAAATGAACGAAAACGAAAAACATTCATTCAAACTTGAATGGAATACAAACTGGGGATTTTTAGGTGTAACCCACCTTTCGCCTAATCCAAATCAAGAAAAACTAACACTTTCATCCGAAGCAGCCGACGAAATTGATTACTACTTTGTTTATGGCGAAAATGCCGATAAAGTAATTGCTGGTTATCGTAAACTTACGGGAAAAGCGACTATAGTGCCGAAATGGGCTATGGGATTTTGGCAAAGCCGTCAACGTTACACAACACAGGACGAAATTTTAAGCACCGTTAAAACATTCCGCGACAAACACATTCCACTTGACAATATCGTGCTTGATTGGCACTACTGGCCAACCGATGCATGGGGTTCACACGAATTTGACTCCATCCGTTTTGCCAATCCAGAACAAATGGTTGATTCGTTGCACAACGCATACAATGCACACATAATGATTTCCGTTTGGCCGAAATTCTACGAAAGCACGGAACATTACAAACAAATGGCCGAAAAAGGTTATATGCTTACGCATAATGTTGATATGCAACGAATTGACTGGGTATGGCCTGGTTTTAAAAATGGATTTTACGATGTGTATAATCCAGGTGCACGCGAATTATTCTGGAAATTTTTGGAAGAAACAATCTATCCGAAAGGTTTTGATGCGTGGTGGCTCGATGCAACCGAACCCGACATGCACTCGAACATTTCCGTTGCCGACCGAAAAGTTGACTTAACACCAAACTATTGCGGAAACGGCGAACGTATGTTCAATCCTTATGCAACAATGCAGGCAAAAGGCGTATATGAAGGCCAACGCAAAACCGACAACGACAAACGTGTTTTCATTTTAACACGTTCCGCTTTCGCTGGTTTACAACACTATGGTGCAGCAAACTGGAGCGGCGATATTGTTGCCCGTTGGAGCGATTTGAAAGATCAAGTTGCCCACGGAACAAACTTCTCGGTTGCCGGCATTCCATTCTGGACAATGGATATCGGCGGTTTCTCGGTTGAAGACCGCTACAACACACAAAATCCCAAAGCTGAAGATGTTGCTGAATGGAAAGAATTGGAAACCCGTTGGTATCAATTCGGGGCATTTTGCCCGTTATATCGTTCACATGGTGAATATCCATATCGTGAAATTTTTAACGTAGCATCAGAAAGCGAACCAGCTTATCAGTCGATTTTGTACTACACGAAACTTCGCTACACTTTGATGCCGTACATCTATACATTGGCAGGAATGACATATCACAACGATTACACAATTATGCGTCCGTTGGTAATGGATTTCAAAAACGACAACAAAGTATGGAACATTAACGACCAATATATGTTTGGTCCGGCAATGATGATTTGTCCCGTTTCGGAATACAAAGTTCGCACGAGAACAGTTTATTTGCCTCAATGTGCTGGTTGGTACGATTTTAACACAAATAAGTTCTACGAAGGAAACCAAGAAATTATTGCAAATGCTCCGTACGAAAGAATTCCTGTATTTGTAAAAGCTGGTTCTATTATTCCTACAGGAAAAGACATGGAATACACTAACCAATATCCCGATGATGAACTTTTGATTTACGTTTATGCCGGCGCCAACGGAGAATTTAATCTCTATTCGGACGAAGCCACAAATTACAACTACGAGAAAGGAGACTTTGCCGTAGTTCCAATGACATACAACGACGCGGAAAAAACATTCACCATCGGAAAACGACAAGGTTCATACAACGGAATGGTTGAAAAACAAACAATCAACGTAGCTTACGTAGGGAAAGAGGGCTCTAATGACGTTTTATATTCAGTAGAATACACAGGTGAAGAAATTTCTGTGAAGTTGAAATAAAAGCAACTAACTTTTCGAATAACAAAACAAAGGCGTAATTCATTGCGAGTTACGCCTTTGTTGTTTTACTATTCATTATTTTTTCGATAAATATGATGAAAGTTAGCAATGATTAGTGCAACGGCTATATTCCAACAATCCTTTATCTATAGGTATCACATTGTGTTCAATAATCATTAATCTAATTTTTGTTTTGCATAAATATGGGGATAATCTTTTACAACACATCAAGACTCTAAATTTTAACAAAGCAAAATCTTGAATCCTGATTCTTGCGTCATGATTCTTAATTTCTACTTCTTATCTTATAAAAATCTGCTTTTTTCGGCATCTGCACAATATAGCCGATTGTAAGCAATGTGCATGCTCCTACCCATGCAAGCACATCGACAAGCAAAATTCCGTTGTAACCGAACATTGGTGGCAAAATCACCGATGCAACAGCACGTATAACTAATTCCAAAACGCCGGCCATCAACGGCAAAAAGGTTTTTCCTACGCCTTGCAAGGCATTTCTATACACAAACAACACAAATAAAAACGGGAAAAATAATGCGGATATATATATGTACCACCGCGATGCAGTATAAATTTCAGAAATATTGGCAACAACTTTGTCGTCTATAAACAACGATGTCAACGCATCGGCAAACAAAGCCATTAACGAACTAATCACCACACAAAAACATAATGTCATAATCACTGCGGAATTCACACCAATACGCATACGGACAAAATTGCGCGCACCATAATTCTGTCCGACGTAATTTGCCACACCTACGCCCAACGAAATCGGCACAAGCATGCCCAAACTCTGAATTTTATTTGCAGTTGTGTAACCCGCAATATACGTGGTTGGGAAATTATTTAAGGCAGCATACAGCAAAATCACACCTATCGACGTAATGCTGAATTGCAAAGCCATTGGCAGACCAATTTTCAAATGCTCCCACACAAATTTCCAATTGGTATTGAAATCACTTTTTGCAAGGTGCAATTCCGGATAGCGTTTAAACACATATATGAAACAACAAATTGCCGAAATAATTTGTGCAATAACCGTTGCCCACGCAGCTCCAGCAACGCCAAAGCCAAATGTTTTAACAAACAAAATGTCCAAAATTATATTGAGAACCGACGAAAAGATAAGAAAATACAACGGTGTTTTACTGTCGCCCAATGCTCGCAAAATACAAGCAACTAAATTATACGCAAACTGCGATGTGATTCCTATGTAAGTGATTTTTAAATAAATATAAGAATAGTCGTAAATATCGGGAGATGCATCCATCAAACGAAGCATCGGATGAATGGTTATCAACGCCAAAAACGTAATAATGAATGAACTTACAATGCTGATAATGATGCCCGTACCCAACGAACGACGCATATTTTCAAAATCTTTTGCGCCAAAAAACTGAGCCGTCTTAATTCCCAAACCACTGGTAATTCCAATAACGAAACCAAAAACAAAAAACGTCAATCCTCCTGTAATTCCAACGCCAGCCAATGCTTGATAGCATACAAAACGGCCGACAATAACCGAATCAACAATGCTATATATCTGTTGGAACACGTTCCCTAAAATTATCGGGAGCGAGAACAAAAAAATAACCTTGGCCGGATTGCCCTTTGTGAGATTTTTTATCATTTCGGGAGGCAAAAGTATCCTAAAATCCGAATCATTATCCACTCCTTCTTATTTTTTGATAAAAAATTGACAACCAAACTATTTTCATCCACAAACAACATAGAGTTTTCTGGTGGCAAACTCTTCTGTTAGTTTTTGAGAAACGTTCTTATTGTAATTTATACACTTTTTGCTATTTTTGAATAGAAAAACAAAGCGAATGTATTTTTTAGGATTTGACATTGGCAGTTCATCGGTAAAAGTTTCGTTAGTAAACGGTGAAAATGGTTACTGCACGGCATCGGCTTTCTATCCCAAGCAAGAGATGCCAATCATTGCAAAACAAATTGGCTGGGCAGAGCAAGAGCCCGAAGAATGGTGGAAAAATTTAAAAATGGCTTTGTCTGAAGTCTTACAAACTTCAAAAGTCAACGTACAAGACATTTCCGCCATAGGAATTTCGTATCAAATGCACGGATTGGTATGCGTTGACAAGAACCACAACGTACTTCGTCCTGCAATAATTTGGTGCGACAGCCGTGCTACTGGTATTGGAGAAAAAGCATTCAAAGAAATTGGCGAAGAACTATGTCTGTCGCATCTACTAAATAGTCCGGGAAATTTCACTGCATCGAAACTTCGTTGGATTCAAGAAAACGAACCTGATATTTATAGCAGAATCCACAAGATTATGCTTCCCGGCGACTACATCGCAATGAAATTATCGGGAGAAATACAAACAACAATCAGCGGACTTTCCGAAGGTATGTTGTGGGATTTCAAGGAATCGGCTCCCGCAAAACTACTGCTCGATTACTACGGAATTGACTCTTCCTTATTAGCCGACGTTGTGCCAACCTTTGGCAAACAATGTAAAATAAACGAAGCTGCAGCAAAGGAACTCGGACTTCACACAAACATAACCATTTCGTACCGTGCCGGCGACCAACCAAACAACGCTTTGTCGCTCAACGTACTAAATCCTGGCGAAATAGCCACAACTGCCGGCACTTCGGGAGTCGTGTATGGTGTATGCGACGAAATTACATTCGACCCCAAATCGCGTGTGAACACATTCGCTCATGTAAATTATAACATAGAAAATCCACGTTTAGGCGTTTTATTGTGCATAAACGGAACCGGCATAATGAATTCGTGGATACACAAAAATATCTGTCCAAACGCCTCGTATGACGAAATGAATGCGATGGCTGCAACGGTTGCCATCGGTTCCGAGGGATTATCAGTTCTTCCTTTTGGAAACGGCGCAGAACGAGTATTGCAGGACAAAAACATCAATGCGTCAATTTCTGGATTAAGTTTAACAACACACACAGCAAATCACGTGACACGTGCCGCACACGAAGGCATTGCATTTTCATTCAACTACGGAATGGAAATAATGAAGACCATCGGCATTCAGCCATCGGTAATACGCGCAGGGAAAGCCAATATGTTTTTAAGTCCAATTTTCCGTAAAACATTGGCAAGCATTTCCGGAGCGACTATAGAACTCTACAACACCGATGGTTCAATTGGCGCCGCACGTGGAGCGGCAATCGGTTTTGGATTTTACAAAACTCCACAGGAAGCATTCTGCAACCTCAAGAAATTGGAAACAATAGAACCTGACATTCAAAATCATAACGCATATTGCGAAGCATACGAGCGATGGGAAAAAGCGTTACAGATGCAAAATGTGATTTAAATTGTCCAAAAGGCAATAACTGTTAAATCAATCAGAAGTAAAATCCACGAAATTCGTGGTCAAAAAGTAATGCTTGATAAAGATTTAGCAGAACTTTATCAAGTGGAAACAAGACGAATCAATGAACAAGTCAAACGGAACATAACACGATTTTCCTCAGATTTTATGTTTCAACTAAACGAGGAAGAATTTTCAACCTTGACATCGCAAATTGCAACATCAAGTTGGGGTGGTACACGTAAATTACCTTGTACACTACACAAAAACAAAACGCAGAACCCCAAAATGGAATTCTGCGTTTTGTTTGTAAAATTTTGGTCTAATGGTCAAAATCTGCTTGCCTGCGACATCGCTTTTACCGAAGCAACTCGATTAATTTGACTTTCGTTTTCGTATTGTTCCTTTTCTAACTAGACCTCACAAGAACACAGATTTTACCAACCAATTCTTTTAACGAAACAAATCTGCGTGTGTGCCTGTATTCATAAATAGCAAAACAAGTTCTGTGTCATTTTGCATCCACACTAAAAGCCAATCAGATTGAATATGGCATTCCCAACAACCTTTGTATTCTCCACTTAATTTGTGTGGTTTGTATTTCGGTGGCAAAGATCCCTTTTCGGCAAGTAAAGATATTACAGTATGTAATAAAGAAAGATCAAGACCTCTCTTTTTACAACGTTTATAATCTTTTTCAAAGTTTTTTCGATAGGTGATTTTATATTTCATAAAGAAGCTTTTTCTAATTTAGAGAACATATCATCCACACTCTTACACTTAACTACATCACCCTTCCTGACTTCTTGCAAAGCTTTTTGCACTTCGTTTATTTTTGCCATTTTTGTTTGCGTAAACGATATGTTTAACCCTTTGGCTAATGCAACAATTAAATTAGCCTGAACTTTTGTTTTGGGTTGTAAAAGAATAGCTTCCATATTTAAACCTTTCTGCAAATATATAACAATTTACAAGGAAACACAATAATTTTGATTCCTACAGATTTTTTGAGCAAATACAAGAGATGAACAAAACGAAAGAAAAATAATGTTTATTCGTTGGAATTATAAATCTTATTAACTTCATTA
>JAZRXD010000045.1:0-17772 GCA_045600045.1 Bacteroidales bacterium | reverse complement strand
AGCAGGATTAGATGTCGTTTATTTCTCTTTATGGCTAAAATCTGATTATGCTTATGACAGACAGGAAGTTATCAAAAATGAGATTTTGTCTTTGATAAATCAAACTTGTACATTAGATGACAAACAACGAAAAAATGGAACTTTAATTAATTCGTATTTTCAAACATCAAGAAGTGGAGACTTATTTAATTTGAAAGAAAATTTTCACGAAAAGGCATTTGATTTCGAGGATTGCAGGGCGCACGATTCATACTTGATTCGTTTGTTTCTTTTTGAATATGCGGCATTTACTTGTTTTGTTGATGAATCTCTTAATTTGAAAGAAATACTATTCTTGCAGAATTTGGGAAAAGCTTTGAAATTAAAAGAAGATGATATTCAAGAAAGTTTTGTCACAATTGAAAATTATCTGATTCAAGATGGCGAAAAAATCTTTTATCTTCAGTATGGCGAAGGATTGGAAACCATTAAAAAAGCATTCATAAATAGAAGTCAAACATTCTTTTCTAAAAACAAATCGAAAATTCTTACAGAAATAATGGAAAGTAAGGAATTGGTTGAATTGTTGAAGAAATCGGTGTCTGAAAATTTATCGGAAGAAGAGAAGCAAAAAGTAAAAAGTCAAATTTTAGATTTATTAAAAACAATACCTTCACTCGCAATATTTATGATACCGGGTGGCACTATGATTTTGCCATTACTTTGGAAAATTTTACCTGAAGAATTATTGATGCCAAGTTCTTTTTTGAACAAGAAGAACTAACAAGAAAATAATTGTTTTTTTGTAGTGTATTCCCTAATGTTTTCCCAAAAAGTTATATTTTTGCAAAGTTTTCTATAGAATATTTTAACATATGTCAAAAACAGTCAAATTACGTAAAGGTTTTGATATAAAAATGCAAGGAGTAGCCGAGCATATTTTCTTTCAGAACCCAATGCCGGAAACAGTGGCATTAAAGCCGACTGATTTTGTTGGTCTAACGGCAAAATTAGCGGTAAAGGAAGGCGACAAAGTTTTGGCGGGAGATCCTTTGTTCTTCGACAAGTTTCGTCCTGAAGTAAATTTTGTGTCGCCAGTAAGCGGAAAGGTTTCTGCTATTAATCGTGGTGCAAGACGTGCTCTTTTGAGTATTGTTGTAACCCCAGATAAAGAAACTGAGTACAAAAAATTTGAAGTCGGGAATTTGGATTCTCTATCAAGAGAACAAATTATTTCGACAATGTTAGGTGCCGGTGTTTGGCCGTTTGTGAAACAACGTCCTTATGACATTATCGCAAATCCTAACGACAAACCAAAAGCGATTCATATTTCAGCTTTCGATACAGCTCCTTTAGCTCCTGATTATACATTTGCATTGGAAGAATCAGCCGATGATTTCCAAGTTGGTGTAAATGCGTTGAAGAAACTGACAGATGGAGTTGTTAATTTGAATATTTTCAAAGAAGGTCGTGCCAAAACAACGTTTACTCAAGTTCAAGGAGTAGAACAAAATTTCTTTCAAGGTCCTCACCCTGCAGGAAATGTTGGTGTGCAAATTCATCATATCGATCCTATTAATAAAGGTGATATTGTATGGGTTTTGAATCCTCAAGATGTAGTTATAATTGGTCGTTTGTTCTCAAAAGGAATTTTTGATGCTCGTGTAGTTGTTGCATTGACGGGTATGGTTAAGAATCCTCGTTATTATAAAACAATTTTGGGCGCAAGCATTAAATCATTCTTAAACGCAGAGTCAATTAACGATGATATGCGCGTTATTAGCGGTAACGTTTTGACAGGTACAAAACTTGGAAAAGAAGATTACATCAGTTTTTATGACTCTCAAGTAACTGTAATTGAAGAAGGAAATAAACCAACGTTTATGGGTTGGTTGGCTCCTGGCTTCGGTAAATATAGTTTCAGTAGAGCATTTTTCTCTTGGTTGCAACCTGATAAGAAATTCAACTTGAATACAAATTACAATGGTGGTGCAAGAGCATTCGTGTTTACTGGTGTTTACGAACAGGTTTTGCCTATGGATATTTATCCGATGCAATTATTAAAAGCAATCCTTGCAGAAGATATCGACAAGATGGAACAACTTGGTATTTATGAAGTAGTTCCTGAAGATTTCGCTCTTTGCGAATTTGTTTGTCCTTCAAAAATTGAAATTCAGACAATTCTTCGCAATGGACTTGATATGATTAAAAAAGAATTTAATTAATTAGGATATGAAAGCGATAGAAAATTGGATACAGAAAACCAAGCCTAATTTTGAAAAGGGTGGCAAGTACGAGAAATGGCTTCCTATCTACGAAAGTTTCGAAACATTCTTACATGTTCCAGGAAATGTTACGTTAAAAGGTAGTCACGTACGTGATGCGATAGATTTGAAACGTGCATTGATTATTGTAATTTTTGCATTGGTTCCTGCATTATTATTCGGTATGTTTAATGTAGGTTCTTTATATTATACTTCAGTTGGTGAAGATTATACAATGTGGGAAGCTCTTGGATATGGTTTCTTGAGAGTTTTACCTTTAATATTGGTATCTTACATTGTCGGTCTTGGTATTGAATTCACATTCTGCTACATTCGTGGACACGAAATCAGCGAAGGTTATTTGGTATCGGGACTTATCATTCCGATGATTGTTCCTGTTGACATTCCTCTATGGGAACTTGCTATAGCAGTTGCATTTGCTGTAATTATTGGTAAAGAAGCATTCGGTGGTACAGGAATGAACATTGTCAATCCTGCATTGTTAGCCCGTGCGTTTTTGTTCTTCGCATATCCAGGAAAAATGTCGGGTTCTTCAGTTTGGGTTCACACAACTGATGTGGCTACAGTCGATGGTTTCTCGGGTGAAACAATTCTTGGTCAATTGAACGCAGGCGTTGCACCTGATGCAGTTTATAGTTCGTTAGCTTCAAATCAGCTTTCAGTTTGCGATTTGCTTGTAGGTAACTACGCTGGTTGCGTTGGTGAAACTTCGGTAATTGCAATTTTGATTGGTGCAGCTTTGTTATTGTTCACAGGAATAGCAAGTTACAGAATAATGTTGTCAGTATTTGCTGGTGGTTTCTGCATGGGCTTGTTGATGAACGCAATTGCGCCAGCTGATAATATGGTTATGAATTTCCCAGCATTCCAACATTTGTTAATCGGAGGTTTCGCATTCGGTGCTGTGTTTATGGCAACAGATCCTGTAACAGCTGCTCAAACAAATATTGGTAAATGGATTTATGGTTTCTTAATCGGTGTGTTCGCAATCTTGATTCGTTGCTTGAATCCTGCTTACCCAGAAGGAATGATGCTTTCAATCTTGTTGATGAACGTATTTGCTCCACTTATCGACCATTTGGTTGTACAAGCAAATATTAAGAAACGTTTGAAACGTGCAAAAGTTACTAACGCTTAATACAATACGAAGATGGAAAAAAGTAACTCATATATATTTGTATATTCATTAGTATTAGTCGTTCTTATTGCGGCGTTACTATCTGTGGCTGCTTTCTCTTTGAAACCTGCTCAACAAGCAAATATTAAAATTGAGAAGATGCAAAACATCTTGAATGCAGTCAAAATCGAAACTGAAACAAGTGAGGCAGAAACAGTATTCAACGAAAAATTAAAAGACTTCTTTTTCGTGAAAAAAGGTACTGCTGAGGTTGCAACAGCAGAATCTATCAAACAAACTGATATGTTCAATTTGCAAAACGATGGCGAAAATTTGCCAGTGTACGAAGTTGAAGGCGAAAATGACACATATTTCGTTATTCCTTTGAATGGCGCTGGTTTGTGGGGTCCAATTTGGGGTTATATTTCAATCGCAAAATCAGACTGCAGTACAATATTAGGAACTGTGTTCGATCACGCAAGTGAAACAGCTGGTTTGGGTGCTGAAATTGTAAAACCAAAATTCCGCGATAGATTTGAAGGTAAACACATCTTTAAAGATGGAGAATTTACATCAGTAAAAGTAATGAAGGGTGGAGCTACAAACGATTACAACGAAATTGATGCTATTTCGGGTTCAACAAAAACTTGTGATGGCGTTACAAATATGTTGAATGATTGTTTGAGTGGTTATGCAACATATTTCTTGTCAGTTGCAGGTGGAGTTGTTGTTCAAGAACCAGTTGCTGATTCTGTTGCAACTCCTGTTGCAGATACTCTTAATGTTGAATCTTTAAATTAGTAAAACAATGGCTGAAGAAAAAGAATCTTTGTTTTCTAAAAACAATATGAAATTATTGACTGGACCATTGGGTTCGTCAAACCCTATCACAGTGCAAGTGTTGGGTATTTGTTCGGCATTGGCTGTAACTGCAAAAGTTGAATCAGCTATCGTTATGGGTTTGGCTGTAACAATAGTTGTAGGTGTTGCAAATATGGTGATTTCAATGATGAGAAATACGATTCCTAATCGTATTCGTATCATCGTTCAATTGTTGGTTGCTGCAACATTGGTAATCTTGGTTGACCAAATATTGAAAGCGTTCTCTTATGGTGTAAGTAAACAACTTTCGGTATATGTTGGTTTAATTATTACGAACTGTATCTTAATGGGACGTATGGAAGCATTTGGTTTGGGTAACAAACCTTGGCCTTCATTCCTTGATGGTATTGGTAATGGCTTGGGATATGGTATGATATTGGTGATTATTGCAATTGCTCGTGAACTTTTTGGAGCAGGGACAATCACATTGCCAATCGCTGGCGAAATCCAAATTATACCACAAGGATTCTATGAATGTGGTTATGAGAACAACGGTTTCTTCTTGATGCCTCCAATGGCGTTGATTATCGTTGCTATCATTATTTGGGTTCAACGTTCACGTAATAAAGATTTAATTAAGTAAGGACTTTAAAAGATTACGATTATGGATTTGTTAAACTTATTCGTTAAATCAATTTTTATAGACAACATGGTGTTCGCATTCTTTTTGGGAATGTGTTCATTCATTGCTGTATCTAAAAATGTGGGAACTGCTGCTGGTTTAGGATTGGCAGTAACATTCGTGCTTGCAATTACAGTTCCAATTGATTACATGTTGGATAAATATGTATTGCAACCAGGAGCACTTTCATGGTTGGGTGAAGGTTTTGCAGATGTTGACTTGAGTTTCTTGAGTTTCATCATCTTTATCGCAGTCATAGCATCTTTTGTACAATTAGTCGAAATGGTTGTGGAAAAATTCGCTCCAGCATTGTATTCTTCTCTTGGTATTTTCTTGCCTTTGATTGCTGTAAACTGTGCTATTCTTGGTGGTTCGTTGTTTATGCAACAAAGAGGTTACGAAACTCTTAGTGAAGCAACAGTGTTTGGTTTGGGTTCAGGTATTGGTTGGTTCTTGGCAATTGTTGGTATTGCAGCAATTAACGAAAAAATCAAATACTCTCACGTGCCTGCCGCATTGAAAGGCGTTGGAATCACATTCATTGTAACAGGTTTGATGGGTGTTGCATTTATGAGTTTTATGGGTATTAAATTATAATAAAAATAGACTGATATGGTTTTTGGTGATGCATCGGCAGGTTTAATAATTGGGGCAAGTATTATTGTCTTCCTGCTAATAATTATATTGTTGGTCGCTTTACTTTTGTTAGCAAAAGCAAAGTTGTTGCCATCGGGAAAAGTTAAATTGTTCATCAACGATAAAGAACCTATGGACGTAAATCCTGGAAGTTCTTTGTTGAGTACATTGCAAGGTCAAAACATCCTTCTACCATCAGCTTGTGGTGGTGGCGGTGCATGTGGTATGTGTCGTTTGCGCGTAACTGAAGGTGGTGGCGATATCTTGCCTACAGAAAAAGGTTTCTTCTCTCGTAAAGAACAAAATGATAACTGGCGTTTGGCTTGCCAAGTAAAAGTTAAGAATGATCTTCATATTAAGATTCCAGAATCGGTACTAGGTATTAAGGAATGGGAATGTGAAGTTATTTCGAATAAGAACGTTGCATCTTTCATCAAGGAGTTCAAGGTGAAATTGCCTGCAGGCGAACATATGGATTTCTTGCCAGGTTCTTATGCACAAATCAAAATTCCTGAATATGATATCAATTATGCTGATTTCGATAGAGATTTGATAGGTGACTTGTATGTTCCGGTTTGGGAAAAATTCGGATTGTTCAACTTGAAACAAAAGAATACCGAACCAACAGTTCGTGCATACTCAATGGCTAACTATCCTGATGAGGGTGACATTATTACATTGACTGTTCGTATTGCAACTCCTCCATTCAAACCAAAAGATCAAGGTCCTGGTTTCATGGATGTTCCTTGTGGTATTGCTTCTACGTATATTTTCTCGTTGAAACCTGGTGATAAGGTTAAGATGAGTGGTCCTTACGGAGATTTCCACCCTGTATTCGACAGCAAACGCGAAATGATTTGGGTTGGTGGTGGTGCCGGTATGGCTCCTCTTCGTGCTCAGATTATGCACATGTTGAAGACTCTTCATACTCGTGACCGTGAAATGCATTATTTCTACGGAGCGCGTGCTATCGACGAAGTATTCTTTATGGAAGATTTCTTGGAATTGGAAAAAGAATATCCAAACTTCCACTTCCATTTGGCACTTGACCGTCCTGATCCAAAAGCAGACAGTCTTGGTGTTAAATATACTCCTGGATTTATTGCTCCTGTTATGGGTGATACTTACCTTAAACAACACGAGGCTCCAGAAGATATTGAATACTACTTGTGCGGTCCTCCAATGATGGCTAAGACTGTTCTTGATTTGTTGGATAGTCTTGGCGTTGAAAGCAGCATGATCCGTTTCGATAATTTCGGTGGATAATGTATTGTTTTAAATTATGAATTTGAAATGAATTTGTATAGAGGCGCGATGTTGTATCGCGTCTCTATTTTTTTTGATATATCTTTATGAAACGTTTTTGTTCTATTGTTATCGCTCTAATGTTTGGCTTCAGCGTATTTGCTGAAAATGCGACGGTTGACTCTTCGGAGAATGTGTCTGTTATATCTCGTGTGGAAAATTGGTATAGTCAGAATATGAATTATGTGACAGTTACTACGCTTATGACAATTGAAAGTTCGTTTATTCCTTTCCCTTCGGAAGTTGTGATTCCTCCGGCTGCGTATGTTGCTTGTAACGACGATAACGATATGAATATCATTTTAATCGTGTTATTTGGAACACTCGGCTCTTTGTTGGGTGCACTTATTAATTATTTTTTGTCTTTGTGGCTGGGACGACCTATCATTTACAAATTTGCCGATAGTAAAATAGGACATTTGCTGTTGTTGAGTGGAGAGAAAATAAAAAAAGCAGAAGACTATTTTAACGACCATGGAAAAATGTCGACATTTATAGGCAGATTGATACCTGCCGTACGTCAGTTGATTTCAATACCTGCTGGTTTGGCAAAAATGAAATTGCCGACGTTTGTTGCATTTACTGTACTTGGGGCTGGTATTTGGAATTGTGTGTTGGCGGCATTGGGATATTTTGCCCATGGTCAGCAAGATATGATTAATAAATATAGCCACGAACTTGGATATGCTATTGCGGCAATCGTTTTGGCTATCATTTTAGTTTATATTGTAAGATATTTCGTAAAAAAGCGAAATCATACTATTTAAAACAACAAATGATTGGTTAGCAACTCGTTCGCTAATATAAAAAATGTATATTTGCCCGCAAATTAATACGGAATGTTCGTAGAGATAATAGATACCACTTTGCGCGACGGCGAACAAACAAATGGCGTTGCGTTCACAGATAAGGAAAAACTTTCGATAGCAAAGCATTTGCTAACGGAAGTAAAGGTGAATAGTGTGGAAATAGCTTCCGCAAGAGTGTCGAAGGGAGAATTTGATTGCGCGGCCAAAATTATTCAATGGGCAAACGAAGCGGATTGTCTAGATAAAATTGAAATACTCGGTTTCCTTGATAAATATATTTCTATTGATTGGATTAATGCCGCAGGAGGCAAATGTATTAATTTACTTTGCAAAGGTTCTTTAAAACAATTAAAAGGACAGTTAGGAAAAACACCGGAAGAACACGTTGCTGATATAAAAGAACATATTGCTTATGCAGAAAGTCTTGGCATTTCAGTAAATGTTTATTTGGAAGATTGGTCAAACGGAATGCGTCATTCTCAAGATTATGTATTCTATATTCTTGATCAATTGGAAGATACGAATATCAAACGTTTTATGTTGCCCGATACATTAGGCGTTTTGTATCCTAAAGAAACGTATCATTATTGTAAAATGATGCGCGAAAGATATCCAAGTTTGCATTTCGATTTTCATGGACATAATGATTACGGATTGGCTGTAGCAAATTCAACCGCTGCCATCACTGCAGGATTCAATGGAATTCATACGTCGGTAAATGGATTGGGTGAACGAGCCGGAAATACAGCATTGTCAACTATTGTTCCGTGTATTCACGATCATTTGAAACAAGAAACATCGGTTCAAGAAATTTACTTAAACAAAATCAGTAAAATCGTTGAAACAATTTCGGGAATACGCGTAGCTTCGAATATGCCAATTATTGGGGAAAATGTGTTTACTCAAACAGCAGGAGTTCACGCTGACGGCGATAAAAAAGGAGATTTGTATTGCAATGAGTTAATGCCGGAACGTTTTGGACGTGTTCGCAAATATGCTCTTGGAAAAACTTCGGGAAAAGCAAATATTGAAAAGAACTTGCAAGAGTTAGGATTGGAACTCGACGCTGATGTGAAAAAGCTCATTACTGCCCGTGTGGTTGAATTGGGTGATAAAAAAGAAACAATTACAACAGAAGACTTGTATTATATTGCTCGAGAGGTTATGAGTAATAATAAAATAGAAGAAAAAGTTATTGTTGAAAATTATTATATCTGCAATTCTTTTGGTTTGAAGCCTGTTGCCACTATTTCGTTGAATATTGTAGGTGACAGATATGAGGAAACGGCTGCCGGTGATGGTCAGTACGATGCCTTTATGAAAGCATTGCATAAAATTTATTCAAAACGAAATGTCGAAATTCCAAAACTGGAAGATTATGTTGTAACAATTCCGCCAGGTGGAAGAACCGATGCTTTGGTAGAAACCGTTATTACATGGAACGACGGACGGAGAACGTTCAAAACACATGGATTGGAATTGGACCAAACAACAGCTGCTATTATGGCAACCGTTAAAATGTTGAATATCATTGAATTATAGAGTGTTGTCGTCCTGATTGCTGACTCTTGGCTCTTGGCTTCTGGCTCCTGAATTTTTTCTACATTCTTGTAACAGAAAAGCGATAAAATTATACTATATTGCGACATAAAAAGCAATTCAAAACGTGTGCTCTGTTAAAAAATATACCATTTTGTGCCTCAACTATTTGGATTTCCCAAATAGTTATATACACACACTAACACATTTATAAATAATGAATGCAGTGGCGACTTTCTGGTGAATGCAGGGGAGTCGCTTTTTGTTTAACAATAAAAAACAAATAGCCTATGAAACAAAAAATGTATGTAGTAATTGGTACGTTGCTTATGGCTGCAATGACTGCCAATGCGCAAAGCGGCATGGTAAGTTCAGGTGGCGAGGGTACGGGCAAAGGGTTTGTGAGTTTTTCTGTCGGTCAGGTGGCGTTTATGTCAGCGTCGGGCGAGGGCGGAAGCGTTTCGCAGGGCGTTCAGCAGGCGTATGTGATTCAGCCGGAAACGGGCATAGAGATTACGGAAATTCAGCTGACGGCGTATCCGAATCCAACAACCGACGTTCTGAATCTTCGTGTTGACGGCGAGTATCAAAATGTGTCGTACACGCTGTACAGCAATGTGTCGGGTTCGCTTGCAAAAGGAACTGTGAACGGCAGCGAGGCTCAAATTCAAATGGGTTCGTTCGTGGCTGGCGTGTATTTCCTTGAAGTGAAGGCTGACGGAAAGTCGGTGAAACGATTCAAGATTATAAAAAATGAATAAATAGAAACTTAATAGTATTTTATATGAAAAAAATAACAACAACAATCGCAATGATGATGGCAATGGCGCTGTCGTTGTTTGCACAGATTCCACAGACCATGAGCTATCAGGCTGTGGTTAGAAATGCCGAGAATGCAATAGTTGCATCGCAGTCGGTGAGTATTGAACTGAGCGTTTTGCAGGGTTCCGACGAAGGAACGGCGGTTTACACCGAAACGCACAATGCCACGACCAACGCCAACGGCTTGATTACGTTGGAATTGGGAGCGGGAGAGTCCAGCGATAATTTTTCTGCAATAGACTGGAGTGCGGGACCGTACTTTGTGAAGACTGTTGCCGAAATCGACGGCAAACAAGTTTCTGGTGTGTCGCCAATGTTGGTTGTTCCGTATGCAAAATATGCCGAAACGGCCGGCAATGTTCCGGATATGAGCGAATATGCCAAGAAATCTGAAATTAAGGAAGTGGATTTGAGCAATTACGCAACAAAATCGGAGCTTCCAAGTTTGGAAGGCTATGCAAAAACAGAAGATATTCCAAGCCTTGACGGTTACGCAAAGACAGAAGATTTGCCAACGGTTGATTTGAGCGGTTACGCAACAACTTCTGAAATTGCCGATATGGCAACAAAAACGTACGTTGATGGCAAAGTTGCTGCTGTGGAAGTTCCAACAAAAGTATCTGATTTGACTGATGCTGGTGATTATGCAAAAACGTCAGACGTAAGTTCAGCCATTGCAACAGCCACGACTGATATGGCAACCAAAACCTACGTTGATGATAAAGTAGCAGCAGTAGAAGTTCCAACAACGGTAGCAGAATTGACCGACGCTGGTGATTATACAAATGTACAAGCAGATTGGTCGGAAACAGATGCAACCAAAGATTCGTACATTAAGAACAAACCAACTCTTGCAACAGTAGCAACAAGTGGTAGTTACGAAGATTTGTCAAACAAGCCAACTATACCAGATGTAACAGGTTTTGCGACAAAAACAGAATTAGAAGATTATGCAAAAACCTCAGAAGTAAGTTCAGCTATAACAACAGCCACAACCGATATGGCAACAAAAACGTACGTTGATGGCAAAGTTGCTGCTGTGGAAGTTCCAACAACGGTAGCAGAATTGACCGACGCGACCGACTATGCTAAGAAATCCGACATTCCAACAATAAAATTGGAGGAAAAACCTTCATTTTCTGTTTCTGCCAACAAACAAGTGTATTTCTCACAAGGAAACTTGCAGTACCAAGCAAGTACAGGAATATGGCGTTTTGCCGAAAACCAGTACGATATGATTGGTACAGACAATGCAAATATTTCTGATACATACACTGGTTGGATAGATTTGTTCGGTTGGGGAACAAGCGGCTACAATGGGAAGAATCCATATATGACCAATATAGATTTTCGTGATTATTGTGTTGTTGGTGATGCGTCTGCCGACATTGCAGGCACGAACTACGACTGGGGCGTGTACAATGCAATACAAAACGGCGGAAATAGTGCAGGAATGTGGAGAACACTAACGTATGCTGAGTGGGATTATGTGCTATCACAAAGAACCGATGCAAGTGCATTAAAAGGTTTAGCAACCGTGAATGGAGTTACGGGAATGATATTGTTGCCAGACAATTGGACAGCACCTGCAGGCATAACATTCACAAGCGGTGTGAACGGATTCAGCAGCAATACATACACTTCAGGCGATTGGAGCAAGATGGACGCAAATGGTGCGGTTTTCCTTCCTGCTGGTGGCAACCGTGAAGGTTCGAATGTTAACGTCGTGGGTTCCTATGGGATATACTGGTCTTCTTCTGCCGACAACATCGACTGCGCCAAGTGCCTGTACTTCTTCAGTGACAATGCCCTCATGAACTACTACGACCGCTACATGGGTCGTAGTGTGCGTCTTGTGCAAGATACTGAAGTTGCCGCCAATGCTGCAGCAGTGCTTGATATGAATGACTACGTTAAAAAATCGGATATTCAAACTGTTGATTTGAGTGGTTACTACAAGAAATCCGATGTTGATGCGTTGCTTGCCGAGTTGACTGCTAAAATCCAAAAACTTGACGAACAATTAAATTTTCCTGAAGGAGCAATATACGGAAAATTCTCTGTTTCTTCCGATGATCAAGTGTATTTCTCGCAAGGAAACTTGCAGTATCAAGCAAGTACAAGTACGTGGCGCTTTGCTGATAACCAATACGATATGATTGGTGCTGACAATTCAAACATTTCTTCTACGTATAGCGGTTGGATAGACCTGTTCGGTTGGGGAACAAGCGGATACAATGGAAAGAATCCGTATATGACCAGTACAGATTATAGTGATTATGGCGTTGATGGTGATGCGAATGCCGACATTGCTGGCACGAACTACGACTGGGGCGTGTACAATGCAATACAAAATGGCGGGAATAGTGCAGGAATGTGGCGAACATTGACCTCTGACGAGTGGAATTATGTGTTATCACAAAGAACCGATGCGAGTGCTTTAAAAGGTTTAGCAACAGTGAACGGAGTTACGGGAATGATATTGTTGCCAGACAATTGGACAACACCATCAGGCATAACATTCAAAAATGGCATGAACGGTTTTGATAGCAATACATACACCACAAGTGATTGGGCAAAAATGGAAGCGAACGGTGCTGTTTTTCTTCCTGCTACTGGCTACCGCAACGGTTCGGATGTTGTCAGCGTGGGTTCCAACGGTTTCTACTGGGCTCCGTCTGCGTACTTCAGCAACTACGCTAACTACCTGTACTTCAGAAGCGACTATGCCGACATGAGCACTACCATCCGCAACTACGGTCTATCTGTGCGCCTTGTGCGGGGGTTGTTGAATAATGCACAATGCATAATTCACAATGTACAATTAAACCTCTGGGGCGAGAGCTTCGGAGGTTTTTTATTTAATCACCATTCATTTTTGCTATCTTTGCCGTACCCAAATAACCAATCACATAAATACCAATATGGAAAAGCAGTCGGCAAGTATAGGTGAGATAATTCTCTACAATGTAAATGAGAAAATCAGTATAGAAGTTCATTTGGAGCAGGAAACGGTGTGGCTTTCACAAAGTCAGATGGCGGAGTTGTTTCAAACGACCAAACAAAATGTTAGTTTACATATCAGCAACTGTTTCAAGGAAAATGAATTACAAAAAGAGTCAGTTGTCAAGGTTTTCTTGACAACTGCATCAGATGGAAAACAGTATAAAACATTTATGTATAATCTCGATGTGATTATTTCTGTCGGCTATCGTGTAAAATCTATACGGGGTACTCAGTTTAGGCAGTGGGCAAATCATGTTTTAAAAGATTATTTATTGAAAGGGTATAACATAAATTACCAAATAGCATCTATAAAAGAGAATTTGCAAAATCATACAGTCCAAATACACGAATTGCAAGAAAAAATTGATTTCTTCGTACAAACATCATTGCCGCCTGTTCAAGGAATCTTTTACAACGGTCAAATTTTCGATGCCTACAAATTTGCAAATGATTTGATTCGTTCTGCAAGCCAAAGAATCATATTGATAGACAATTATATAGACGACACGGTTCTTACCATGTTTGATAAGCGGAAAGAACAAGTCAATGCTACAATCTACACCGCTCAAATTCCCAAACAATTGCAGTTGGATATTGCAAAGCATAATGAGCAATATCGTCCCATAGAAGTGCAAATTTTCCGCCAATCGCACGATAGGTTTCTTATAGTTGACGATGTTGTTTACTTAGTTGGTGCAAGTCTGAAAGATTTAGGAAAGAAAATGTTTGCATTCAGTAAGTTGGAAATTTGTGCAGGTGAATTTCTCGGTCAATTGCAAATCTGCGGAGGAGAGAAAAATTAGGAATTAAGAATGTAGAGACGTGTCAATTTCCACTTCCAACAGCACGGTTTTTCCTGATTAATGGTCTCTATTCATAACTAATGAACAATTGTTAATATTTTACGTTCAATTGTCCAATGTTACTATAGTTTTTTAATATTTTTGTATCGTCAAACAAAATTTAATACTGATGAATAGAGACAATACTATTTTCGATTTAATCGAAAAAGAACATCAAAGACAAATGCGAGGCATCGAATTGATAGCTTCGGAAAACTTTGTGAGTGAACAAGTTATGCAAGCTATGGGTTCGTATTGCACGAATAAATATGCTGAAGGTTATCCTGGCAAACGTCACTATGGAGGTTGCGAAGTTGTAGATGAAATCGAAACGTTGGCAATTGAGCGTTTGAAACAATTGTATGGTGCAGAATTCGCAAACGTACAACCACACTCTGGTGCACAAGCAAATGGAGCAGTCCTTTTATCTATCTTGCAACCTGGCGATAAATTCATGGGCTTGGATTTGAATCATGGTGGTCACTTGTCTCATGGTTCTCCGGTAAACACTTCTGGTTTGATTTATCATCCAGTTCCATATTTCTTGAATAAAGAAACTGGTCGTGTTGATTACGATGAAATGGAAAGAATCGCTTTGGCAGAAAAACCAAAATTGATTATCGGTGGTGGTTCTGCTTATAGCCGTGAATGGGATTACGAAAGAATGCGTGCAATTGCCGACAAGGTTGGTGCAATCCTTATGATTGATATGGCTCACCCTGCAGGTTTGATTGCTGCTGGTTTATTGAAAAACCCAGTAAAATATGCACATATCGTCACTTCTACAACACACAAAACATTGCGTGGTCCTCGTGGTGGTGTTATTTTGATTGGTAACGATTTTGAAAATCCTTGGGGAAAGAAAACTCCTAAAGGTGTTACAAAAACAATGGGACAACTTATTAATTCTGCTGTGTTCCCAGGTATGCAAGGTGGTCCGCTTGAACACGTTATTGCTGCAAAAGCAGTAGCTTTCGGCGAAGCTTTAACTCCAGAATTCAAAACATATCAACAACAAGTACAAAAGAATGCCGCTGTAATGGCACAGGCATTTATGGATAGAGGTTACAAGATTATTTCCGATGGTACTGATAACCACTCTATGTTGGTTGACCTTCGTCCTAAATTCCCAGAATTAACAGGTAAGGCAGCAAAAGATGCTCTTGTAAGTGCTGATATTACAACTAACGAAAATCTTGTTCCTTTTGATACTCGTAGCGCTTTCCAAACATCAGGTTTGCGTTTCGGAACTCCTGCTATCACAACTCGTGGTATGAAAGAAGACGGAATCAAAACTATTGTTGAGTTGATTGATAAGGTTTTGTGTAATCCAACAGAAGATACAATCAATTCTGTTAAGAAGACAGTAAACGAAATGATGGCTCAATATCCATTATTCGCTTATTAAGATTTAAATTTTATTTTTGAAAAAGCCGAATTCATTATGAGTTCGGCTTTTTTGTTTTATGAATTGTTCCTATCAATTTGTATATTTGAAAGAATATCAAATTCTATAATTATGTACAAATATTATTTCTTTTTCGTTGCATTTATAAATATAATGCTTGCTTCTTTGTTCGTAAATGCGCAAAAAATACAAGTTGACGGAATCTTTTACAATTTAACGGGAACAAGCACCGTAGAAGTTACATTTCGAGGTGATGATGAAGATGGCTGGATGTATTATAACGAAAGTGAGTTATATACGGGCGACGTTATAATTCCGTCCACAATAAAATATAACGAGAAATCGTATTCGGTTACGAGTATTGGTGAAGATGCATTTGCAGGAAGCAAGCAAATGACAACATTGTCAATTTCAAGTTCAATACAAGTTATAGGAAATGGTGCATTCACGTTGTGTAATAATCTTCGTTCTATTAGTGTAGAGAATGGGAATGGTGTTTTTTTGAGTCAAGATGGTATTTTGTATGAAAAAAATCCTACACGAATTTATTTTGTTCCTAAAAATATACAAGGTGATATTTTATTACATGAAAGTATTACGGAAATTCCAAGTAGCGCATTTCAAAATTGTACTAAAATCACAACGATTACTTTTCCCGAAAATGTTGTATCGGTTGGAGATGGGGCTTTTAATGGTTGTACAAAATTGGAAGAGGTTTTCTTTAATGACAAATTAAAAAATATTGGTGTTCAGGCATTTAGTCAATGCTCAACAATATCAATTATAAGTTTGCCTGAAAGTGTTGTTAATATTGGAGCCAGTGCTTTTGTTAATTGTTCGAATTTGTTCTATGTGTTATTTAAGGAAGGTTTGGAAAGTATTGGTGAAATGGCTTTTTATAATTGTGGAAATATGATGGCGATACAATTGCCAAGTACGTTGAAAAGTATTGGGGCCAAAGCATTTTACGAATGTATAAATTTGTTAAGCATAAAAAACGACAGCAATTTTAAATTGGAAAAAGGCTCTACAGATTTTGGCTATGTGGCATATTATGCAACTGAAATTATAGAACAAAAAAAATTGGATTTTTCTGTTGAATCGTTAGTTACGCCCTGTGCTCCAGTTGATTATAAATTTTCTATTATAGGTACAGTTGATGCTGATTCCGTGATATGGAATTTTGGAGATGGAAAAACGGAAGTTGGAGGTACACGAAAAAGTCATATGTACGAAATGACAGGTATATATTCTCCCATTTTGAGTGTGTGGAAAGATAACGTAGAGACCAAAATTGTTAAAGAAAACAGTGTTGTTGTGTATGAAACTCCAAGTGCATCATTTACTTACAATGCTGATAAAGAACAAAACATTGTTCCGTTGACCGTGTATTTTTCAAGTACGTCAGAAGATGAAAACTTGTATTATGACTGGAATATTGAATCAAAGCGGTTTACGACAAAAGAGGTATCGTATTTGATAGAAACACCGGGAACAAGTTATATATCTTTAGAAGTTTCAAATGAATATGGTTGTAAAGCAATCTCTGAGGACGTTATTTGGGTAAAAGATTTTTCACGTATAAATGAATTCCCTTATATAGATTATGAATGCAGATATGATGATATTGAGAATCCGCAAAAGTCTTGTTCGTATAGATTTGACGGAAATGATTTGGTTTTGTTCGGGCAAATTGTAACATCATGTGCTGGAGAATATAATACGGCTGTGATTGTTGACGAAGGCGATACCATAAAAATACCGACGTATGAATATTATGATGCGAATGTCACGGATTGTATTTGTCCTTTTGATTATGAAATAAAGATTCCGAATATCACGAGAGATTCGTGTATTATAGTTTTTCAAGGATTTACAATTCATGTAAAACGAGACCAAACAGGTTTGCAAATATTTGACAATCAAAATGTTAAAATTTGGCAAAGTTCCTTAGTAAATCAACTTTTTATGGAATGTGATAAAAACGATTTTGAAGGAGTTTCGTATGAATTGTTTTCGTCACAAGGTAAAATGCTTGAACGCCGACAAATTTTGTCAAAAGTAACCCGGATAGACTTACCAAAACAACCAGGCATATATTTCGTACGTGTTTTGCGAAATGGACGATTGGAAAAAATGGAGAAAATAATTTGTAAGTAATTTTTACAAAAAAGAGTTTGTTTTTCAAACAGCTCAAAAAATGGCATTTTTTCTACATGGTTAGGGAGTTTGAACTGCATAACTATGTAGTTTGAACTGGTAGGCTTTATCGTGTTTTTGGGGGAGGCTACATCATTTTAGGGGAAGGGGATATTAGAGATTAACAAATATGACATCTGACAACTAATAAAAAACCTTCGAAGCTTATGCCCCGAAGGTTTTTTATCAATTGTTAATTTTCAAATATTAATTGAAAATCTTATATGCCTTACCTTCCACCACAACAACGTACACTCCGGAACGTTCCATTGTGATTTCGCTATGTGCATCGTAGATTTCTGCTGATTTCAACAAATGTCC
>JAZRXD010000044.1:0-75572 GCA_045600045.1 Bacteroidales bacterium | reverse complement strand
TGATTACGCCTGTCTCAAATTCTTTTACGACTGACATTTTAAAAGACATTGGATAGTCTTTTTGTGTACGTTTAACGTACTGTTTTTCTTTTACTTCCATTTTACGTTACTTTTTTTGTAACGCTATTTTAGGACGGGATACTTCCTTATAAAAAACGGCATAAATAGATTTTCATTTATGCCGTTTTTTTGTATGAATAAATTTTTCTATTTTCACGCAGTTTTATTTGGCAAAATGGATAAGAACGAGAAAAAAGAAAAATCAGCACAAGAATGGGATGACCTGTTCAAATCCATTTACATGCGTTATTATTCAAGAATGTGCGTGTACGCCTCCTCTTTGCTGGACGATGATGACGAAGCCGAAGAAATCGTTCAAAGAATAATCATGAAACTATGGGAACAACGGGACATTTTCCAAACAATCGACAATTTGCAATCTTATTTGTTCCGCACAGTAAAAAATTCATGTTTCAACCAACTCGCCCACAAAAAGATAGAAGAAAAATACAAAAGCGAAGCCTGGATTGAATTGAAAACCTTGGAATTAAAATCTCTCGAAATCGATTTCAAAGAAGAAAAAGAAGAAAAAATCCGCAAAGCAGTTGACAGCCTCCCCGAGCGCTGCCGCGAAATTGTCATAATGAGCAAATATAACGGAATGAAACAAAAAGAAATTGCCGAAAAACTAAACATATCCGTAAAAGCAGTTGAATCGCAAATCACAAAAGCTTTTTCGATATTACGGCAAGCGTTGAAAAATTAAAACGTGATGCAACTCTATTGTTCTTTTGAATTAAAGTTTATTACCCTGTCAATTATTTAATTTCTTGTTAATATTTCAAGAATATGTATAGGGATTTTTTCAAGTTAAATGTCTTTTATTTGTGAATGGATTTTTGAAATGGACCTTAACGAACATATAGACAAATATTTATCGAAAGAAGCCTCTGCTGAAGAAATTGAAGCCCTTTTGAATTGGGTTAAGGAAAGCAAGGAAAACGAACAAGAATTTTCCGAAGCCTGCCAACTTTGGCATTCACTTCATAATGGAAAATTTAACGAAACAAAAGCATACGAATTTTTTGAACAACAAACTGCACCAAAACACAAAACCATTTCAATTTGGAAAACAATTAGTGCAGTTGCGGCGGTTGCACTATTGGCAATCGGTTGTTTTTCAATTTTCAACCACACTAACGTAGATTATATCACCATAGCCAACAAAGAAATAGCTGTAAAAACAGTCACGTTGCCAGATGGCTCATCTATTTATCTACAAAAAAATTCTTCTGTAACCTACCCTGCGGAATTTGATAAGAAATGTAGAAAAGTAAAATCAAGCGGAAACATTTTCTGCGAAATATTCCACGACGAATCCACACCATTTTCGCTTACGAACAACGGCCTTACCGTACGCGTTTTGGGAACTTCGTTCCTTGTAAATACATCGGATAGCGTATATGTGATAGTGGAAACAGGAAAAGTTTCGGTTTCCAAGAACAACAAATCTGTCATTATTGAAAAAGGCGAACGCGCTGATTTAAGAGACGGAAACCTTACAGCTACAACAAATAACGACATAAACTTTCTGTCGTGGAAAACTGGCGTTTTACAATTTCGAAACACAAATTTGAAAAAAGTTTTATCCGATTTATCACGTCATTACAATTGTGAATTCAACTACACAAAAGATTGTGCCGACGTTCAAAACTTTAATCTAACTGGAACATACCAAGATTTACAACTCAGTCAAGTATTGCAGATGATTGAACTTTCAATTCCTGAAATCCATTACGAAATAAATGGCAACGACATTTTGGTTGGAAACAAGAAATAATTCATCAAACACTCTTTTGTTTTTGAACATTTTCGTACCTTTTCAACATTAAAAGACAGGAAATAATGCGTTTCAAGAAGTGCATACTACTCCTATTGGCATCGTTATGGACATGTTATATCTCGGCGCAGACTAACAGCATTACCTATTCCGCATCAAACAAACCTCTTACCGAAATTCTACAAGATATTGAAAAACAAACGAATTACCGTTTTTCGTACAACAGTAACATCATCAATAACAAACAAGTTAAATCCGTAAATTTCAACAATGCCACAATCACAACCGTTTTACAAAAAACAATCGGCGACTCATACAATTACTCAATCATTGGTAATCAAATAGTTATAACAGAGAAAAAAAGTATTGCTTCAATACAGAAAAAGGTTTCCGAACAGCCAATAAAAGAAAAAGTTGTTGTGTACGATACCGTTCAAGTTTACGATAAAATAACGGTTTTCGACACCGTGGTTGAAAATGTTAAAGTTATCGACACGCTGCAACACATTGAAACAATTACAATGCACCGCTACGAAACAAACATCCTTCATACAGAGGCTAAATGCGGTTCCCTTTCACTTAATACAGGATTAATGACCAATGCAATACATTTCTACAACGGAGGCAACTACGGCAAAGAATTGCAACACACACACACTAATGCACTCAGCTTTGACGCACAATTTCATGCAACGTTGAAAGTCAACAATTTACTGCCTACAACCGGATTTGACTACTATAATTTTAGATTGGAGAACTCCTTCGCTACATCAACCTATACCGACGATCCTTCAATCACATATACCGACACTCTTTGGTATTGGAAATATGACGAAATCTTCACCTATTACAAATTCAACCAATACGGTGATTCTGTTGCAGTTACGGCATTTGATTCAACATATACTTATACATTACGACACAACCCCAAAAAGATTGAACATAAAACCGAAAAACTATCAACACTTTTCTGGCAATACATTTCCATACCAATTGGTTTAGGTTACCATTATAACCTTTCCAATACCTTTGCTATTCAACCTATGCTCTTATTCAACACAATGTTGCTTGTAAACAGCAAAGGCGAAATTGTTAACGAATCAGGAACAGAATCAATACAGATAAAAGACATTCTAAAACGCGTAACTTTTTCTGCAACAATAGCTTGCAATATTCTATATTCATTGGAACAACAATATTCCGTTACGATAAAACCATTCTGTACCATAACTCCTTGTCTATTTCGGGAATCAAAGTCTAAATTTCAAGGTTTAATGACAAGTTTCGGTCTCGAATGGGGATTCTGCTATACGATTCCGTATGACATATAAAACAAAAATAATATCCTTTGTACTTGCCTCAATTGTTTCTTTAAATACATTGGCGCAAAGAACGTATTTTTCGGGTGGTTACTCATATTCAGTTTTTATTTGCAACGACAAAACAGTCCTTTCGTGGGGCGATAATTATTATGGACAATTAGGACGACAAGGAAGCAATTCGCTACCAGGGAAAGTTGCAAACGTTAAAAATATCGTCAGTATTGACGCCGGCCTTGGTGGTTTTTGTTGCGCATTGACAGCAGAAGGAAACATTCTTTCGTGGGGACATAATTTTTATGGCGAATTAGGAATTGGAGAAAGTTGTCCAGGAATATGCACGCAAACCGAAGCCGACACTGTTTTAGGTGGAGAAACAGGCACAAAATATTTGGAAAACGTAGCAGCAATAGCTGTTGGCCAAATGCATGCCTACGCCCTATTAAAAACGGGAGAAGTTGTTGCTTGGGGAAACAACGAATACGGACAATTAGGAAACGGCTCAAATTTGTCGCAATATACCCCAGTTTATGTAAAAAACAACGACAACACAAACTTGACCAACATAACAATGATTGCCGCTGGCGGAAACCACGGTTACGCACTTTCCGCCGACGGATATGTGTACGCATGGGGAGACAATCAAGCAAATCAATTAGGTTGCGGAGATTTCGATTCGCACAATATACCACAACCTGTTGTTGACAATAAAGGAATCAAAATATCAAACATAGAACGTATTGACGGAGGAATGTATTTTGGGCTCATGCTTACTTCCAACAAAATGGTTTATGGTGTGGGAGCATTTAAAGGAACACATTTAGACAAAAGTGGAATTCATTATAAAACAACAACTTACGCACAATATATTTCTGGTGGCGAGACCCCTTCTTATTATTTGGAAAACGTAGAAAACATTTCAGCAGGTTTCTCACACGCCATGGCAATCGTAAACGAAAACAATGCAAAATATGTGGTTTCGTGGGGCGACAATCTATTTAACGATTTGTTCCAATCATCGGGAGGACAACTTGGAAACGGAAATTCCACTATCAAGCAGTCCTTCACTCCGATGTATATGAAAACACCCGCAATGACGAAAATCAACAATGCGGTAAAAATCAGTGCCGGATGTGGCATTTCGTTTATCGAAACTTTTGATGAAAACAATAGGCAAAACAAAGTGCTTATTTGTGGTAGCAATACAGAAAACCAACTTGGATTTGGCGACAATGCTGACAGATATTACCCTACAGAGCTACAAGACATTTGCGTTCCTTATTGCGGCGCATATGCGTTAGGAAAAGACAAAACATTATGCACTCCTATTTATTATGAAATTCAAACGCCTTTTTCCAATTCGTCGTTCTCTATAAATTGGTTTAAAAACAACAAATTAATTGACACAACCGACTCATACACAATAACTTCAACAGGAACATACAGCCTTCGCGTAAGCGATAAAACCGGCGATTGTCCCGATATCAACAGCACAATCACAATCACCGAACGACCGATAGACTTCATTCCTATACCAAGTTCGTTCTGTAATTCCGAAATCACCTTCAAAGTGATTGGCGATGGTAATTTCAATTGGTACAATTCCTACAACGGTTATAAAATCAGTAGTGGAAAAACAATTTCCACTTCAAAATATTTTTGCGAGGAAATCAAAACCGACAGTATTTATCAAATTTGGATTGAACACGAAAATCACTGCCAACCTATTGCTTTACAAAGCTTGAAGAAATGCGATTGCGACATTTCCACACCACCCGAAATCGACACCGCAATCTGCTACAACAAAGAAAATATCATAACTAACGGCGACAGCATTGTGTGGTATTCCGATGAATTACTTCAAAATCCCATTAGCTTAAACTCTTTAATTATTGAGCCCGACTACATAGATGATTATCAATATTTTGCGACGCAAATCAAAGATAATTGCGAAAGCAAATCGTCACTTGCAAAAATTTCTCTCATAAATTGTGCACCATGGTACAACGTATCGGGAACCGTTATTGACGAATTAGGAAGAACAATCGAACACGCTACAGTTTATTTATTTTGCGACAATCAAGAACAAGCCGTAGATTCCTGCATGACAAACGAAAACGGAGAATTTTCGCTTGTCACACACAAATGTATAGGGAAAATTTTGGCTAAATCGCCCAATGCCCAATACTCCGACACGTGGGCCGGCAACAAAACCACAAAATACACAGCCTATGGTTTCACCATCGATGCAGATATAAAACACGTAACCATAGCCTATTCCTCGAACAAAACAGATATTTGTTCAACAACTCCCGCCACTTTATGGGAATATGGAGAAAAAGCCGTTTTATGCAATTTAAATGGTTCTGTGATTGATTCATTCAAAATCGACAATAAGGGAGTTGCTTATTTAGACAAATACCGCAAACCGATTCTTGTGATTGTAATCAGGAAAGACGGAACGAAAAACAATTTTATTCTTTTGGAATAACTACAGAAATCTCATTTCTACTCGACGATTCTTTGCGCGTCCGGCTTCTGTTTCGTTTGTCTCCGCGGGTTTTGTCTCGCCATAACCAACAACTTCAAGCAACGACGCATCGCAACCTTCTTTCACCAAAAAAGCTTTTACCGCTTCAGCCCTGCGAAGCGAAAGCGCCATGTTGTAATTGTCTTCTCCGTTACTGTCTGTATGTCCTGCTATTTCAACACGAAGATTGTTTTGAGAGATGATTTTTGCAATTCTTCGAAGTTCAGGAATTGAATACGGTAACAAATCACTTTTATCGTTGTCGAAAAACAAATTATCCAAACGAACCGAGGCTTTTTCTTCCTTCATTTCTTTGTACGACGTAACAACAATATCTTTGGCAACTGTTTGTGCCGTTTTTCCTTCGGTCAAGTCAATATTCTGTGATTGAGGATAATAGCGTTCGTCATCAACATAATAGCCATACATTCTGCCATTTGGAAGAACAGTGAAATACTTACCATCAACCGGATTTGATTTTGATTTTTCAATCACATCGCCCGACGACAAATCTTCCCAAACTATTTGTGTTTCAACCATTTTTCCTTGTTTGTCGGTGATTTTTCCCATCACATTCACCACAGCTTCGGGACAGAAACGTTCTGGAATTTTTATAGAATACAAATCATTTTGTTTGGTACCAGTTTCGCATGCCGCATAATAAAAATCCTTTCCATTCGGAGCTATTCGATAGCCCCAATCCTCTTCCGACGAATTGATTTCTTTTCCGAGATTGATCGGCTCAGTCCAGCAATCCCAACAAGTATCGGCTAAACGAGTTGAAACAAACACATCCAAATTTCCCAAACCACCATGACCATCGGAACTAAAATACAACGTTTTCATATCGTGGTGCAAATACGGACTTCTATCCACATACATTGTGTTGATTGTCGGACCTAAATTAATTGGCTTGCTCCAACCTTTATCGGTTTTCAACGAAACATAAATGTCCGATTGATGGTGAACAGCTCCATGATACACGCCTAAACTCGCATTTTGACGAGTAAACAAATTATAACCCTCGTCACGTACCGAAGCAAATATGATAGCGTTTCCGTCGCTGGTAATCATTGCATCGGCCGACCATTTTGCATTATTGATTTCGTCGGAAACATTCACACCTTCTTCCCAACCATAATACCCTTTTACCGAAGAATAAATTACACCTTCCTTGAAATACAACATTTGGGTTCCATCGGTACTGACGCTAATAACAGCCTCATTTGTCGTCGGCGTTGATAATTCACGAACCAATTTCGGTTCTCCCCAATCACCATTCGTCCATTTCGAAACAAAAATATCTTCGGTCTTTCCGATATTATCCGGACGATTTTTTCCACAGAAATAAAGATATTGATTGTCGGCTGTAATTATCGGAGAATATTCTCCACCTTCTTTTGTGTTAATTTTTTCTGTAAAATCCTGTACGACAATTGTTTTGTCGAACGGAGCATTTAGAATCTTTATCAAATCATTGATTCGTTTGTCATTCTGACCAAAATACGGTTTAAATGTTTCTACAGTTTTAAGAGCTTTCTTCCAATTTTTTGCTGCGATATCTTCCGACATCAATTTCTGCAAAACCACAAAAGCTTTTTCTTTCGGTGCTGCCATTTTTATATATTCCGTGAACAAATGGTAAGATTTTGCCGAATCAAATGGTTCGACCAATTCCAATGCATCGCCTTTTCCCGCAATTTTAAAATCCTTTGCAATCAATGTGTCGAGAAACGTGCGCGGATACATATCGACAAACGTATAAAGCGTGTACGCCTCGCCATCTTGCGTAAATTCCTTATAAAACTCATACAAAGCATATTCAAAATCTATTTCGCGGCTATATTCTACCGCTTTCTGCATCAAGGGCAAATCCTTTTGTTGTTTTGCAATAGCAAGCATTTTTCGAATTGCAGGAACCGCCAACTTACTATTGGGATTTGCAATCACAAATTGTTCGTAATCCTTGTAACTTCCACTATTCGACTTTTCGGAAAAAATCTTGTCAACATATTTTTGTTGAATTTCCGGAACAAATTCGCTGTTCGGATAATTCTTTAAAAAATTCATATAGGCATCACACGAATTTTTACTAAGCGTTTCATCATAAGCCAATTTATCGCAACGTTTCGTTGCCAAAGGTGCTTCGCTTGCATCGGGATACAATGAAATAAAATCTTGATATGCTTCTATTGTATTTTTTTGTTGAGCTTCGGTAAACGCCAACGTATTTCTATAGGTTAGAACTGTTTCGCGCAACGTTTCCGACGCTTTTTTGTACTTTTTTAAGAATATATTACAGGTTTCAATTGAATTGGAATGAATAGCATTGTTAAATAACTTTTGGCAAACCGAATCCAAATCTGCTTGAACCTTTTTGGGCGTCACATATTTAGAAATTTTCTCTCGTTCTGCCGGCGAAAGTTTACTTAACTCGCTTTTTGTAGTAAGGAAATACGAATATGCCTTGTCGTAACTATGTTTCGGATAAGCCTCGTTTGAATACATTTTGCCCGCAACATGATTAAGAACGACATCATGCGGCTGTTTTTGCAAACTAGGGACAACCTTTTTCTCAAGTTTTTCCCATTCATTCAACTTGTAAAGACTATAATACGAATCTTGAGCAACGGTTACGTTTACCATAAAAAACAAAACCGAAAATATGGTTGCAATCCTTTTCATCTACTATTATTCTATAGAAATATCTTCATCCACGCCATCGGTATGTCCCAATGAATCGACAGCCGTTGTGTCGTTTTTCGGAACATATACGGTATAACATGAATACGGACGATTTTTCAAACCTTTCATATGACGAGGGAAACGGCCGCGGTATTGAACAAATCGGTCGTCATTTATAACCTTCTCCATAAACAAACCATACATCGGAAGCGCGGTTTTTCCACCTTCGCCCAACGACGACGTTCTAAAATGAACGCAACGTTCTTCTGCTCCAACCCAAGAACCAACAACTAAATGAGGCGTAACACCAACAAACCAACCATCGGAATAATTCGAAGATGTTCCCGTTTTTCCTCCAAAATCCGTTTCATGGTTAAACAACTTGTAACTGAACAAATTTTGTGTCGTTCCGTATGGTTCACGCAACGAAGCTATAAACATTTGTTGCATCAAGAAAATCGTAACCGAATCCAAAACTTTTTCCTTTTCTGGTTCGAATGTCTTTATAACATTTCCATCTTTGTCTTCTATCCGCGTAACAAACATTGGTTCAACACGATAGCCATCGTTCAACAACGGACAATAGGCATCTGTCAACTCCAACAATGTCACATCGCTCGAACCCAAACAAATTGACGGTACCGTGTCAAGAGGCGATTTCACACCCATTTCATGTGCTTGGTTTATCACTGTTTCAACACCTATATTTTGCGTCAACTGAACACTAATCGTATTCAAAGAATGGGCAAATGCATATTTCAAACCGACATTACCACCAACATACGATCTATCGGCATTTCGTGGAACCCAAGATTTTTTCTCGCCTTTTTCAACATAATTTATCGTGATTGGCATATCGTACAAACTATCACACGGCGACCAGCCATTAGCCATTGCAGCCGTGTACACAAACGTTTTGAACGAAGATCCTGGTTGACGCATAGAACGTACATTGTCATATTTAAAATGATTGTAATCCAAACCACCAACATACGCTTTGATTGCTCCTGTTTCCGGTTCAATCGCCACCATACCAGAATGCAAAATACGTTTCAAATAATTCGTAGCCTCAACAAAACTGCAAACCGTGTCGATATCGCCATTCCACGAAAATAATTTTTGCGGACGTCTTTCATTGATATAATAATCTATAGAATCTTGATTTCCATGGAATTTCGCACTCAAACGACTGTAATACCACGATTTTTTCACAACATTTTCAATGAATTTAGGAATTTCATTTTTATTACCGTCAATCCATGGATTCTGATTTTTCCAATGTGCATCGAACTGACGCTGAATACGTTTCATATTTTGCGTCATGGCTTCTTCTGCATAAACCTGCATGTCATAATTCAACGTGGTATAAATCTTCAAACCATCTGAAAAAATATCGTAATCATTTTCCTTTAGCCATGGTTTCAAATATGCATAAACCGCTTGACGGAAATAATTGGCAATTCCTTCAATCGGCGATTCAACCTTGTATTGCAACTTTATCGGTTCTTTCAAAATCGTTTCGTATTCTTCTTCGGAAATAACACCATCGCGTTTCATAATTCCCAACACAACATTTCTACGACCTAACGAACGATCAGGATTCAAAACCGGACTATACGCTGTCGGTGCTTTCAACATTCCGATTAAAACCGCACATTCATTTGCATCCAAATCTCTCGGTGCTTTATTATAAAATGTTTTTGCAGCAGCTTTGATTCCGTATGAATTACTACCAAAATCGACTGTGTTGAAATACAATGTAAGCAATTCTTGTTTATCGAAATTCATTTCTATTCTCACTGCCGAAATCCACTCTTTCGATTTTATCACAAACATCTTAACGCCCGGGATTTTTCCAAGCAAACCATGGTCTTGTTTTCTCGTTTTGAATAAATTTTTAACCAATTGCTGTGTGATTGTACTGCCTCCACGAGGATTTCCTTGCATCATATCTTTCAAAACCGGCAACAAAGCTTTGAAATCAATGCCATGGTGCTGATAAAAACGGGCATCTTCGGTTGCGACGAGCGTTTGAATCAACAGCGGAGACAAATCTTCGTACTCTATCGGCGTTCTATTTTCATAGAAAAACTTTCCAAGCATACGTCCATCTTCTGCATAAATTTCAGAAGCCACACATTGCTCTGGATTTTTCAATTCACGAATCGACGGTGAATATCCAAATAGATTGAAAAGATTTACTTCAACAGAAACAACGTAAACGAATATAAAAAAAAGAAAGAATAAAAATCCTCGTAATATTTTCACATAAAAAGGCTTCCCTTTTCCTATAAACCAACAGAAAAACGATTTTATGCATTGCCAAATTATACCGAGCCAAGTAATGATTTTTTCTTTCATCATTTCTCTAAAAATTTCTTAATGTCGTTTAATTTATTTAAAGCCTCTATTGGCGTTAAATTATTAATTTCTATACCCAGCAATTCATCGCGGATTTGCGACAAAACAGGATCGTCAAGTTGGAATATGCTTAACTGATAACCTTCGCGGGTTTGTTCAATTTCCTTTAATGGTTTTGTTAACACTTGGGAATTTCCATTTCCTCCCTCCAATTCCTTTAGAATTTCGTCGGCGCGTTTCACTACTGATTTCGGCATACCTGCCATTTTTGCCACGTGAATACCAAAACTATGCTCACTTCCGCCAGGAACAAGTTTTCTCAAGAAAATAACCTTTTGATTTTGTTCGCGCACCGAAACGTTGAAATTCTTCACTCTATTAAATGAGTTCTCCAATTCGTTCAATTCGTGGTAATGCGTTGCGAAAAGCGTTTTCGGCTTTGCCGTCGGACATTCATGCAAATATTCAACAATAGCCCACGCTATGGAAATTCCATCGTACGTACTCGTTCCACGTCCCAATTCATCAAACAGCACAAGACTTCTGTCCGTCATGTTGTTCAATATATTGGCGGCTTCATTCATTTCAACCATAAATGTCGATTCGCCTTGGGAAATGTTGTCAGACGCACCAACACGCGTGAAAACTTTATCAACAATACCCAAAGTTGCTGAATCAGCTGGTACGAAACAACCCATTTGTGCCATCAAGACAATCAAAGCCGTTTGTCGCAACAACGCCGATTTTCCGGCCATATTCGGACCTGTGATAATAATAATTTGTTGTTTTTCATTGTCCAAATAAACATCGTTGCCAATATATTCCTCGCCTGGAGCCATTTCTGTCTCAATCACCGGATGTCGTCCATTTTTAATGTCCAAAATCATTGAATCGTTCACTTCGGGACGGACATAATTATTATTGACCGCCAAAACAGCAAACGAGAACAAACAATCAATTTGAGCAATTATACTCGCATCAAGCTGGATTGTTTCTGTATATTGTGTAACATATTGAACGAGAGCGTTATACACTTCTTGTTCAATTTCAAGAATACGAGTTTCTGCACCAAGAATTTTCTCTTCATATTCCTTTAATTCCTGAGTAATGTATCGCTCGGCACCTACCAGTGTTTGTTTTCGGATCCAATCTTCGGGAACCTTTTCCTTATGTGTGTTGCGAACTTCTATATAATAGCCGAACACATTATTAAATGCGACCTTAATTTTAGGAATTCCCGTACGTTGCTCCTCGCGTTCCTGCATTTTTAACAAATAATCCTTGCCATTGTATGCAATTTCACGTAATTCGTCGAGTTCCGCATTCACACCGGAATTGATGATATTCCCTTTGTTAATTGTATTGTTTGCCTCTGGCTGAATTTCGCGAATAATCCGTTCCCGCAAAGCGTCGCAGGAATTCAACTGATGCGCGAAAGCCTGTAATGTTTCGTTTGCCGAATTCTCGCACAAGTTTTTCAACGGAACAATTCCTTCCAAGGTCTTTTGCAACTGCAGAAGTTCACGTGGCAAAATTCGGTTTGTAGCAACACGGGCAATAATTCTCTCCAAATCGCACATCGATTTTAGTAAAACCGACAATTCGTCAATCACGTCCGGTTGTTCCACAAAAGACTGAACAACATTCAATCGAGCATTGATATCGGAAATTTTACGCAACGGAAGTGCTGCCCAACGATGTAGCAACCTTGCCCCCATTGAAGTTTGCGTATTGTCGAGTACCGAAAGCAATGTTTTTGCATCATGGCTGTCGGAACCAAACAATTCAAGATTTCGAATAGTAAACTTATCCAACCACACGTAAGTTTCCTTATCAATCCGTGCGATATTTCTTATGTGGCTAGTTAATTTATGTTCGGTAATATCAAGATAATGCAAAATAGCGCCTGCGGCGATAATTGCCTGTGGCATTTCTTCTATACCAAAGCCTTTTAGCGACGAAGTTTCGAATTGTGCCAACAATTTGTCGCGTGCAGCTTCGGAAGTAAAAATCCAGTCGTCCAACTTTGACGTGCAGACATTTTCGCGATACAAGTTTTCTTTATACCATTGCTCTTGAGTACGGTCGTACAATAATTCTTTCGGCTGGAAACTGTTCAATAACTTTTCAACATAGTCAACGGTTCCCTGTGCCACCAAAAATTCTCCTGTGGAAATATCCAAAAATGCAACACCAACAACGGATTGCAGACTATGAATAGCGGCAAGGAAATTATTTTCACGATTTTCAAGGATAGTTTCACTCAACGAGACACCCGGAGTCACCAATTCAATGATTCCACGTTTCACCAAGGTTTTCGTCTTCGACGGATCTTCTAACTGCTCGCATATTGCAACGCGCATTCCTGCACGAACAAGTTTTGGAAGATACGTGTCCAATGCATGATATGGGAAACCTGCCATTTCCGTTTCATTTGGCGTACCAGCCGAACGACGGGTTAATGTTATTCCCAAAATTCTAGCTGCTTTTACAGCATCACTCGAATATGTTTCGTAGAAATCGCCAACTCTATATAGCAATATCGCATCAGGATGTTTTTCCTTCATCTGATAATATTGCTTCATCATTGGAGTTTCCGAAGTTTTCGCCACTGTTTTACTCTTTTATATTGGTTCAAAAGTACGAAAACCGACAGCTTTACACTTCAAAAATCCGTTGCTTTAATTAACAATTTGCAAACGGAATCGACTAATTCAATTTCTTGATTTCGCTATACACAAAATCAGCCAAAGTCTTAACATATTCGTACGAAAACGAAAATTCAATTCCCGCAGCTTTGTAGATTTCTGGAATGGATTTAGTGTAGCCCAACTTCATAAACGCTTCGTAGTGTTCCAATGCCTTATGTGGATTTTCTTTGTACTGTTTCCACATTGCAATGGCACCCAATTGTGCAAAACCATACTCAATGTAGTAAAACGGAACTTCGAAAATATGTAATTGTTTTTGCCAAGAACATTTTCTATATCGTTCCAAGCCAGACCAATCGGCATCTACTTCGCTCGAAAACTCTTTCAAAATCGTAAGCCACGCAGTTTCTCGCTCTTGTATGCTATGCGTAGGATTTTCGTATAACCAATGTTGGAATTTATCGACAATTGCAATCCACGGAAGAACGCTTAAAACGCCTTCCAACTGAGATTTTTTTGCACGTTTCAAATCATTTTCGTCTTCGAAAAAAACATGCCAATGTTCCATAGAAATCAATTCCATGCTCATTGAAGCCAATTCGGCAACTTCCGACGGCAAATCCTTAAAATCAACCAACGGCAAATCCGCAGAAATGATTGAATGTATTGCGTGCCCTCCTTCGTGTACAATAGTCTCCACATCGTGCAAAGTACCTGCAGCGTTCATGAAAATGAACGGGACATTACTTTCGTACAACGGATTATTATATCCACCCGGTGCTTTACCTATTCTTGATTCCAAATCCCAATATCCATTATCCGACAACAATTTCAGACAATCACCATAAAACGGTTTTATTTCGGAAAAACAAGTAATAGCTTTCGCAACAAAATCATCAACATTTTTAAACGGAATCAACGGTGGCTGCTGGTCTGGATCAACGTCCATATCCCACGGACGCAATGTACCATACCCCAACTTTGATTTACGCTCTTTATTCAATTCCGACAAGATTGGCGGAACCGATTTCTGAATAGCAGAATGGAAAGCAAAACAATCGTCTTTTGTATAATCAAAACGACACAAACTTTTGAACTTATAATCACGGAAATTTTGGAAGCCCGCATTTAATGCAACCAAATTGCGTTTTTCTATCATAGCAGACAGATTGTCATTTAGTGCCTTTTCATCTTGTACACGTCGATTCTGAATTTTCATAAAAACAGTTTCGCGTACGTTTCTGTCGTTTTTCTTCAAATAGACAGACGCTTGTTGCAAAGTTTTTTTCCCTTCATAATCAACAGTCATTTGAGAAGTAATATTTCCATATTCCTGCTCCATCGTCTGCAATTCCGCAATCAACGAAACATTTTCCTCACGGAACAACGCCTCACGTTGTTGCATGGCACGTTTCATTATATGATAGTCGCCGGCCAATTTTTGGAAATATTCACATGAAAGACATTTTTTGTCCAGCAAATTCGAATATTTCTGAACTTCGGGATCAATCTCCGTCGCAAATGTATTGAAAGATTCACGCAAAGCTTCGTCGGTCGTATTGCACGTCATTTTTATATAACGCCACGACATATCCTCTTCCAATGCGGCCTCCAACTCGCTTCTGTTTGCCAGAAACTGTTTCATTGCCGCGTCGGAATCAATTTCAAACGCCAATAATTGTTCAAAATACGGACGAACGTCGTTCCAAGACTTAATTTGTAAATCCGAAGCTACGAATGTTCGTTTTTGTTTTGCTTGTTCCAACAAACTACTCATCTTTCTTTGCTGACTTTGTAGTTTTTGCTTTTTTCGGTTTTGCTTCAGCTTTTGGTTCTACTGTTTTTTCCGATTTTTTGGCAATTTTTGGTTTTGCTTCTTTTACTTCTTTAGCCTCTTCGCTTTTTACTGCTTTTTTAGCTTCTTTTTTCTCTTCGTCGAAATTCAACATATTTTGCGACAACAAAATATTGTACCAATTCAACACTTTTTTCATATCCGAAACGTACACACGTTCTTTGTCATAATCTGGTAAAATATCGCCGAAATAATCCTTAATATCGTCGTTCGAAGATTTTGAAGAAACAGAAGTTTGACCTTTATTTTCCATTTTGTAGATTTTCTCAAAAATCTGAGACAATGGAATTTCCTCTTCATCAGTGTAAATTGCAATGTCTTCCAATGCACTTACTTTAGAAGTGAAATACACCGGCATTTTCTGATGTGTTTCCAACGATTCAACAATAATACTTTTCGATGATTGAGCAACAAGTTTAAACAAACCTGAATGTCCCGAAATTGATAAAATGTCTTTTAACATACTATAAATTGTTTATAATGAATTAATTGAGATTTCTTTGTTTTTTGATTTTTTCGTATGCCTCGTTGATTTTTTTGAACTTTTCCGTGGCTGTTTTTTGTACATCCTCACCTAAATGACTTACTTTGTCAGGATGATATTTCACAGCCATTTTCTTATAGGCTTTCTTAACTTCCTCGTCGGTTGCAGAAGAATCAATTTCAAGCACTTTGTAGGCACTTTCCAAATCATCGTAGAATGTTGATTTGATTGATTGATTGTCTGCCGCCGAAATCCCCAACATTCCTGCAATGGAATCAATCAACCTCAATTCCGAAGGATCTATCGAACCGTCGCTCTTTGCAACCGAATACAACAAATGCAGCAACTCCAAGCGTGATGCGTGTTGCATGTTCTGACGTATCTGTGTGCAAACTTGTTGCAACGGTATTTCTTTCTGCAAAATATCGCGCAAAGCATGCAACATTTGCGTAGCTTTTGTTTCACCAAACGAACGCAACAAATAACCTTTCACATAATCCAATTCGGATTTTTTCACAATGCCGTCGGCTTTCATCACTGCGGCAATCAACACGAGCAACGAACTATAAAAATCGTTTTGCGACATTCGTTGTTGTTGCATGAATGGATTTTCGATTGTCGTTTTTGACGTTTGCCCGACATTGTCGAACAGAGAACCAATGGCACCGCCAATCAAAGCTCCTATGATTCCGCCAGTGGCAAAACCAATTCCCGCTCCTATTATTCTTCCTAAACGTGCCATTATTCCTGCATCAACTTATTATAAATATCAACCACTTGATTGACTACAAAAGTATCACTATTTTCAATAATAAAATCAGCTTTTTGCAACGCATTTTCAATCGACGATTGATTTTTTATTCGATTAAGTACCGCATTTCTATCGCAATTGTCACGCCTCATAACTCGCTGAATACGAATTTCGTCCGAAGCGTTCACAAAAATTGATTTATCAAAATTCTTATACAAATCTGTTTCGTACAACAATGCTGTTTCCATTACCGTAAACGGTGCTTTTTGCTTGTCGCTCCAAATCTTGTAATCGTTCCAAACACGAGGATGCACAATTTCATTGACTTTGCGGCACAAATCTCTGTTTGTGAAAATCATTTGCGCTACGATATTTTTCTGTAAAACAGAATCTTTATAAATCTGTTCACCCAACAATTTTACCATTGACGAAACTATTTCCGAATCTGTATTCATAAGATTTTTCGCACGACTGTCGCTGTCGTATACAGGAATATCCATACAAGAAAAAATCTTCGACACCACGCTTTTCCCACAGCCAATTCCACCAGTCAAAGCAACGTATCTATTCATTTGAATCAGAAATATTGGTGATTATTCCGTCATTCACAGGATTTTGATTGATAATTCTCACAAACTGCGGAAAACGTACAATTTCCACTGGAATTGTACCATTCGGCATACGTTTTTCAAAATCGGCAATTGCCTCAAAATCAGACGGATAATATTGTTGAACTTTACTCATTCCAATCAAAAATGTAATCGTCACACGGTCTGTCATCAAATCGAATGTAATACCACCAGGAATATTCAACAATTTTATCGGAACGGAAACTGATTGTTCAGTAAATTTTTCAACTGTACCAGCAACCGTAACCTGTTCTGTACTAAAATCAACATTTTTAATCGGTTCCAATGCCACTTTTTCGGAGAATGAAGAATTAAGTTTTTTCAAAGAAAACGGCTTTGCACGAACTTCTGTGATTTTATCAAGTACATTTTTAGCACCATAAATAGAAATAGTATCGGGAATAATCACTACATCGCCATCCATTTCGTATTGCTGTTCGAACGACAAAGCGACATCAGCAGAAACAGGAACTCGTTTAGAATTCACATTTTCAAACGTGAACGTAATTTCAAACGGATAAACGTCAATCACCTTGAGCTGACTGCCCAACGAAGCCAATATGCGCGCATCTTTTGTGCTAACGTGGGAATAATCCGACGTCATAACTTCAGCAACGTTTACGGTAATTGTTTTATCGTCAAAAACATAATGCGACAATATGCCCCAGCCTGAACTTTCCACCGAAATCGACAATTTATCGGGGACTTCAGAAACCAAAACCAACGACTTGGGAATATTTTCGTATACTACAGGAATGGTAAGTTGCTCTTCGTATGTTTTTCCCATTTCACGCGTGAACCAAAGCACAAACGCAATGAAAATACAGACAAGAAACGGCGTATATTTTCTTAGCCATTTCCTAAACGCAATCTGACGACGACTATATTTTTTCGTTATTTCCACTTGGTAAAAATAAAAAAGGTTGACGAATATTCATCAACCTTTCGTGTTTTTATTGAAGGATTTATCCAAAACTACTTTGATTGTTCAGCCAAAGCAGATTGGTCTTTCAACAATGCGGATTTGCTGATTTTAATAACAACATCTTTCGCAATTTCCAACATTACTGTATTGTCACCTTTAATTTCAACGATTTTTCCGCTGATTCCACCGATTGTAACAACCGAATCACCTTTTTGTAAACCTTCGCGGAATTTTTGTTCCTCTTTTTGTTTCTTCATTTGTGGACGAATCATGAAAATAAAGAAAATAACCATGATTCCGACTAAAAGTAATAAACTTCCGGCTCCGCCACCTTGTGCTGCAGGATCTGCCTGTAATAAAATTTGTAACATAGTATCTAAAATTATTTTTTACAAAAATACACTAAATTCCCATTCCACAATTTTCCCTATCGAATTAGTAACCGAAATGGTTTTATTGTTCCACCACTTGAGCAGAAAACTGCAACAAATTGCGCGAAGGCTTCGTGTTTGAATAAACAGCGACTTGCTTTGTCTTATTTCCAAGACTTTGGTGCTGAGTATCGAATTTAACACGAATTTTGCCTTTTTCACCTGGTTTTACAGGTTCTTTCGTCCATTCCGGAGTTGTACAACCACACGAAGGATCAACTTCGTCAATAATCAAATCGATATTTCCCGTGTTTGTGAAAATATATGTATGTTCCACAACTTCACCTTTCACAACTTCACCAAAAGCATACGTTTTACTTTCAAATTCAATCGAAGTGATGGTGTCCGTCGCTGTTTCGACTTCAGATTTTGAATTGCCGGAATTGCACGAACAAGCGAATAGCAACGCTAACGACATGAACAAACTAAACTTTTTCATAGCTTTTCAATTAAACCACGACCAACTTTTTTGATTTTTCCTTCTTGCTTGAGTTCGTCAGCTACTTTGTACATCACGCCGTTCACAAACTGACCGCTATTTTCAGTACTGTACCATTTTGCCAATTCAATATATTCGTTCATAGAAACAGGAATTGGAATTTCGTTGAAAGTCATCATTTCGGTGATTCCCAACTGCATTATTATAATGTCCATTTCGGCAACACGCTCCTGTTTCCAGTTTTTTAGATTTTTATCGATGTATAGATTGATTTCGTCCCACAATTTAACAGCTTTTGTAAATAAAGTATAGCCAAAATCGTGAGTTTCGGCATCGGCAAACATCGGGAAGATTTTGCCACCATTTTCGTTCTTTTCGCAAAAACCTTTAATTGTCTTTTCCACCATCGAAACCACATTGTCCACATCGTCATTCCAGTAAATTGAATGTTCTTCGAAAGAATCGAACAACGATTCTGTTTCGGCAACCACATTGTTCAAAACAGTTTTTACGAAATTTTTGTCGGTTTCGTACGAATCTTCTGCTTTCAAATAATCATCGTACAATTCTGCGGAAATTACAGTGTTGAAAATTTCTTTAAAAGCCACTTTGTAATTTTCCAACGATAATTTTTCGTTTGTAATGATAGAAATAAAATCAGGGTTGTTTTCCAACTGAAACAGCACACGATTGTTTGCCAATTTCTGCAAACGTTGCCATGCAGCATCATCTTTTATTTGTCGTTCTTGGATTTGAGCGATTCTGCGTTCAGCAAAACTTCGTAATTCTGAAAGGATTAACAAAAACGTAAGATATTGTTCGTATGATTTTTTTAAACTAAATTCCAATTCTTTGTAAGAAACTTTAAAATCGGGATTTTCCGCTTTTTTGTACGCATACAATGTTTGAAGGACTTTAATTCGTATCAGATGCCTTCCAATCATACTAATCTTGCGATCCATAACTCAATGACCATTTTTTGTTGAGACAAAAATACACAAAAAACGATTTGTTACAAATAAAAACGCCGTAGTCTTTAATATGATATTCTCATCAACCGTTGTTTTTCACATTTCATTCCGACTTATCAACAACACAATAATTTTTATTTTTTTTCGATTCAACAAATGTTTTGATTTTGTAATTTCGCTCGGTTTTCGAAAATGATAAAAACATACTCTATGGACAATAATTCAGCTTTGAACGGCAATTCCCACGTTGACATTATGGAATTAAACAGCCGTATTCAGCAAGAAAGTGCTTTCGTTGACTTGATTTCACACGAAATGCAGAAAGTTATAGTTGGTCAGAAAGATTTGATTGAAGGTTTGCTAATCGGTTTGCTCTCTAACGGCAACATTCTTCTTGAAGGTGTTCCCGGACTGGCAAAAACATTGGCAATCAACACATTGGCAAAGACAATCGCAGCATCGTTCAGTCGTATTCAGTTCACCCCCGACTTACTTCCAGCCGACTTGTTGGGAACAATGATTTACAGTCAGAAAAACGAAGATTTTGTTGTGAAAAAAGGTCCTATTTTCGCCAACTTTATCTTGGCCGACGAAATCAACCGTGCGCCATCGAAAGTGCAAAGTGCTCTTTTGGAAGCAATGCAAGAACGGCAAGTAACAATTGGTCCAAATACATACAAATTGGAAGAACCATTCCTTGTAATGGCAACACAAAACCCTATTGAACAGGAAGGTACATATCCTCTTCCTGAAGCTCAAGTTGACCGTTTTATGTTGAAGATTGTGGTTGGGTATCCTAAAAAAGAGGAAGAACAAACAATTATTCGTCAAAATTTGCAGAAAATTTTCCCTGTCGCAAATCAAGTAATTTCGACAGATGCAATCATCAAAGCACGCGAAATTGTTTCCGAAGTATATATGGACGAGAAAATTGAAAAATACATTGTTGACATAGTTTTTGCGACTCGTTTTCCAGAACAATACAAATTGGAAGATTTAAAGCCATTAATCAGCTTTGGTTGCTCTCCACGTGCGGGAATTTGCTTGGCAAAAGCCGCGAAAGCATACGCATTCATCAAACGTCGTGGATATGTAATTCCAGAAGACATACGTGCAGTTTGCCATTCGGTTCTTCGTCACAGAATTGGATTAACATACGAAGCTGAAGCCGAAAATGTTTCAACCGAAGACATTATTACTAAGATTGTCAATGCAGTTGATGTGCCATAAGATATAATGATTACGTTTTTCCAAAAACTAATCACTAATCACTAATCACTAATATTTTGGAAGCCAGCGAATTAATAAAAAAAGTCCGTAAGATTGAGATCAAAACGCGTGGTCTCTCCCGCAATATTTTTGCCGGAGAATACCATAGTTCTTTCAAAGGACATGGTATGGCTTTCAGTGAAGTTCGCGATTATCATTACGGCGATGCAATTCGCGATATAGATTGGAACGTAACTGCCCGATTGAACAAACCATATGTTAAAGTTTTCGAAGAAGAACGAGAACTTACGGTAATGTTACTCATTGATTTAAGTGCATCGCAAGGTATTGGTTCACGTACCAGAATCAAACGAGAAATGATTACGGAACTGGCTGCAACATTGTCGTTTTCGGCAATACAAAACAACGATAAAATTGGAGTTTTGCTGTTTTCCGACAAGATTGAAAAATTCATTTTGCCACAAAAAGGTCGTAAACATATTCTGCGAATCATACGCGAACTTCTTGAATTTGAGCCAGAAAGCAAAGGAACCGACATTCCGTTGGCATTGGAATATTTCACAAATATGATTAAACGCCATTGCACAGCGTTCCTCATCTCCGACTTTAACGACAAACACCCTTTGAAAGACGCGCTTTCCATAGCTAACAAGAAACACGATTTAGTTGCAATACGCGTGTACGACCAATTGGAATCAAAACTGCCAAATATCGGCCTTGTACGCATTGCCGACGCGGAAACTGGTCGCGAACAATGGCTTGACACCAGCAGCAAAGCAACACGACAGGCATTCGAAGAAAACCACATGAATCGTATGCTCGACTTGGAAGACGCATTTACAAAATCCGGTGTGGAACACGTTCACATCAAAAGCAACGAAGATTACGTGAAACCACTGATGACATTATTCAAAAAACGATAGAAATGAAGCACTCTCGATATATCACATTGATTTGCGGTTTACTGCTTTGCGGACACACATTTGGTGCAGACGTTACCATTGAAGCCGTTCCCGACACAAATCAGATGTTGATTGGAGAGCAACAAAACATTTCACTTTCAATTGAATACAAAGCTGACAAAACGCTTATTCTTCCTCAATTCAGTAAAGAATTGTCACACAACATTTTATTCGTTGACGGATTCTCTTTTGACACCACCAAAGCAAACGACAAAGAATTCAGGAAAATAGAGACAAAAATGCCGATAACCTGTTTCGACGCAGGAGAATACTCGTTTGAAATTGGCCCGTTTTTGTACGGCAACGACACGATTTGGTCTTCACCAGTACAATTATCGGTTCAAACGGTAGTTTTGGATTCTACGGACGTTATAAAGCCAATTAAACCAATCCGTGTTCCAGAGTATTCTTTTAAAGATTATCTGCCAAAGATTTTAACCATCGTTGGAATTGTATTGCTTCTTGCTCTATTGGCCTTTGGCGGATGGTATATATGGAAGAAGAAAAAATCTGTTATTCTTCCTAAAAAAGCAGTCAAGAAAGAAAAAGCTGATATTAAAGCTTTACGAGAACTTGAAGAACTTAAATCACTCAACCTCTGCGAAAAAGATGAGTTTAAAAACTATTACACGGAATTAACAGACATTCTTCGTGCGTATTTTGGAGAAGTACTCGACATTGACACATTTGAAAAAACCTCAGACGAAATCATTCAGGAAGTTATTTCAACAGGAAAACTACCATTATCGGTAATTCAAAACTTGCAAATAATACTGAAAGAAGCCGATTATGTGAAATTTGCAAAACATAAACCAACAATTGAAACAAGCAACATGCACTATGGTTTATCGCTATTTTGCATAAATGAAAGTAAACATTTAGTTAATCAAACGGAAGAAACTGTAAATCAATGATTGAGGCATTAAAAAATATCAGATTTTTTACTTTCGAAAACCCGGAATACTTCTGGTTGTTTTTACTGCTGATTCCTATCATTGCTTGGTATATTTGGAAGCACACCAATCTATTTGCCCACATACGTACCGCATCGTTACAAGACATTGAAGACATTCCAGCCTCGCCCAAACGTTTTCTGATACATTTCCCATTTGTATTCAGACTATTGGCTCTATCGTTTTTAATCGTGGCACTTTGTCGTCCTGTTTCTGTTGACACGTATTCAGATTCAACAACTTACGGCGTTGATATTGTTCTTTCCATGGACGTATCGACAAGTATGCTCGCTATGGATTTGAAACCGGACAGAATGGAAGCTGCCAAAGATGTTGCTGCAAACTTCATAAACAATCGTCCGTACGACAGAATGGGATTAGTTGTTTTTGCTTCCGAATGCTTTACGCAATGTCCGCTCACAACCGACCACGTCACGCTTCTCAATCTCTTGAACGACCTTGAATGTGGAATGATTACCGATGGAACCGCTATAGGAATGGGTTTGGCACTTGCCGTAAACCGACTTCGCGACAGTAAAGCAATCAGTAAAGTTATCGTTCTTCTCACCGATGGCGATAACAACAGTGGCGATATTGATCCGATTACCGCAGCCGAACTTGCATCTAAATTTGGTATTAGAGTTTACACCATCGGCGTTGGACGAAAAGGCGAAGTTCCGTATCCTACACCATACGGAACCCAAATGGTTCAGAACAGTTTTGACGAATCCACGCTGATGAAAATTGCAAAAATGACAAACGGCCAATATTTCCGTGCAACAAACAAAAACGAACTCGTAAAAATCTATAACACAATCGATTCGCTCGAAAAAACAAAAATCGAAGACTATAAATTCACTCAGAAAAAAGAAGAATTCGCACCATTTGCTCTATGGGCAATACTGATGCTCGGCATAGAATTTTTGTTGTCACAAACTATTTGCAAAAGATTCCCGTAATGAACGAAAGTAACTTTAGATTTGCATATCCCGACCATCTTTACGCCCTTATAGGCGTTGGTGTTTGCATTGTCATTTTTGTTCTGTACAAACTATTTACAAAACGAAAACTGGAACAATTGGCAGATAAAGAATTATTGTCTGTTATTATTCCCGACTACTCTCCTTTTAGAAAGAATCTCAAGTTCATTTTGCTTGTTCTTGCTGCAATTTTCTTGATTGTTGCCTGGGCACAGCCACAATACGGTGTCAAAAAGCAAAACGTAAAGAAAAAAGGTGTTGAAATAGCCATCGCACTTGATGTTTCAAACAGTATGCTTGCCGAAGACATTAAACCAAACCGTATTGAAAAAGCAAAATTTTCAATTCAAAGAATCATTAACAAACTGGAACAAAACAAGATAAGTATCATAACATTTGCCGGCGAAGCGTATATTCAACTACCAATGACAACCGATGTAGGTGCATCTAAATTGTTCCTACAAAACATAAACACGAATAGCATCGACAAACAAGGAACAGCAATTGGCGCAGCGATTTCTAAGTGTTTGCGTTCGTTTTCAGGAAACGAAAAAACAGCAAAAACCATCATTATCATCAGCGATGGAGAAAACCACGAAGATGACGCAGTTGGAATGGCACAACAAGCCAAAGAAAAAGGCGTCGTAATCCACACAGTTGGTATGGGAACGACATCAGGAGTGCCAATTCCGATAAGAAATCAATATGGACAGACAAATTTTATGATGGATAGAAACGGAAGTCCTGTCACGACAAAACTTAACGAGCAAATGTTGCAAGAAATTGCCGCTGCGGGCGGTGGCGTGTACTCCCGCGAAGACTTTTCCCCTATCCTTAAAGCACTTGACGAACTTGAAAAAACAGACTTTGAATCACAGGAATTCAATGTTTACAACGAACGTTTCCAGATATTTTTAATTCTTGGACTTATCTGCTTGGTTCTGGAATTCTGCATACTTGACAGAAAGAATAAATTTCTGAAAAATATTGACATTTTGAACATTAAGATTGGCGAAAAGAAATGAACCTCAAACGAAACATATTACTCATAATTTGTTGTTTTTGTTGTCTTTACGGACTTTCACAAACCGATGTTCGTCCGATTATAGAAAAAGGAAACTCGTTCTACAACAAAGAAGATTACAAAAATGCTGCAGTACAATATAAACACGCTTGTCAGCTCGACACACTATCGTTTGACGCATGGTACAATTTCGGGAATGCATTATGTCAAACGAAAAAATATATTTTAGCAACCGAAGCTTACGACAAAGCATTAAAGCTAACGAACGACAAAACGCTGAAAGCAAATATCTTACACAACGTCGGAAATATTACTTGCGAGCAAGGCAAATACGAAGAAGCTATAAAGCTCTACAAACAATCATTGATTTTGAATCCCAAAGATGACGACACCCGCTACAATCTTGCTTTTGCTCAAAAGAAATTAGAAATCAAAAAACAACTGGAAGAATTAGAAAAACAAAAGAAAAAGGAACATGAACAACAGAAACCTTCAAAATTTGCCGAAGAATGTTTCCAAAAAGCAATGGAACTCGTTAAGCAATACAAATTCGATGAAGCATTGAAAGTTATGAGTGACGGTGCAGAAAAAGACAAGACCGTTCAATTATTAAATGACTTTACGAAAAAACTTGAAGGAATCGTAACCATTATAAACAACAACAAAGAATGAAAAAAATTCTTGCCATATTACTGATTCTCAGCACATACGCAACCGTTTACGGGCAAAAAACGGCACAGGAATATTTCAATGTTTCCGCACGACTCTATGCCGAAAAGCAACAGGACGCTGCATTATACACCGTTTCGCGTGGTTGCGAACTTTTTGAATCCGATTCCTCCCTCGCTCAATTAAAACGATTGATTGAAGAAGAACACAATCAACAAAATCAACAAAATCAGCAAAACAAAAATCAAAATAATCCAGACCAACAAAATCAAGATGGTCAGGGACAAGGTCAATCAGGACAACAAAACGACCAACAAAATCAACAAGGGAATCAAGAATCGCAACAAAAAAGCGATCAACAGCAACAAAATCAACAACAGCAACAACAAGGTCAGGAAAGCGACAAAGACGAACATGGCCAACAAGGAGAACAACAAGACGAAGACAAAAAAGGTCAAATTTCCAAAAGGCAAGCAGAAATGATGCTTGATGCAATCGACCAAGACGACAAAGCAATACAACAGCGACTTATGATGCAAAAACAAAACAAGAAAAACAACAATAGAATAGAAAAGAACTGGTAAGGAATAAGTAATTAACAGAAAAAATGAGCATTACGCACTATCCTAATTCTCGACTCCGTACTCTTAATATTTTTAAATTATGGTTTCATTTTTATAATTTTGCATTCGATATTTAGAATTTGTCAATGAAAAGATTAGTCACAATCATATTTTTCACTATTTCAATCATTTTCAACGCTTTAGCGCAAGATATTTCCATCAGCGTAAGTGCGCCGAAAATTGTAGAAGAAGGCACACTGTTCCACGTCCGCTACTCTATCAACACGGATCCTGGCAATATGTTTTCGGTTGAAACATGCAACGAAATCCAAGCTTCTGGACGGCCACAAACCGGCTCAAGCAGCAGCATAAGCATTGTCAACGGAAATGTATCGAAAAATTACACATATACCGAAACCCGTCAATTCCGTGCCACGAAAAAAGGAACATTCCCTTTACCTGTAGCCAGCGTGAAAATTGACGGAAAAACATACAAAAGCCAAAGCCAAACAATAGAAGTAGTTGACAACACAACAGCAGCAAACGCAGCAGCACAAACACAACAGCAAGCACGGCAACAAAATGGCTATAACCAATCATACCAAAACGAACCGAAACCCGACAACGCAAGCGGAGATTTATTTGCGAGAGTATTGGTAAACAAAACATCAGCATACATTGGAGAGCCAATTCTTGCAACAATAAAAGTATTTACTACAGAACAAAACATACAAGGAATCAACGACCACACACTACCCGATTTCAACGGTTTTTACAAACGAGTTTTAGAACAACCACAAACACTCGAATACAAACAAGAGACAATCGACGGGAAAACATATTACACAATTTTGTTCCAACGTTTGGTGATTTATCCTCAAAAAGACGGAAAATTAACAATTTCGCCATTCAAACTTGATTGTAATGCCGTTACCGGCTATACATCGGGCGGTTGGTTCGGTTTTCCACAACGACAAATCGAAAGAAAAATCATTGAAAGCAAGAACGTCGTAATCAACGTAAAACCATTTCCTGCAGGAAAATCCGCTGATTTTTCGGGAGCTGTCGGCAAATTCTCAATGGACGCAAAAACCGACGTCACAACTATCCCTGCTAACGAAGCATTTTCATTGAAAGTCATCGTGAAAGGCGAAGGAAACTTCTCGTTGATGACAAAACCCAACATTACGTTCCCGCAAGATTTTGAAGTGTACGATCCGAAAGTAATCGATAATTTTACAGCGACATCAACCGGCGATAAAGGTTCTAAAACGTTTGAATACGTTATTCTGCCTCGACGAGAAGGCAATTTCTCCATTCCCGCAATCAATCTGCAATACTTTGACATCGCTAGCAAAACATACAAAGTTCTTACAACCGAACCAATTGACATAACCGTCACAAAAGGAACAGGAAACGCAAATGTAGTTTCAAACTATACAGCAGCAAACAAAGAAGATGTACAGTTTGGCAACGACATTCATTTCATAAAAACTGGCGATTTGCACATTGCAAAAACGGGAACACATTTCTTCCGTTCCACTGCATTTTGGATAATATTCCTACTATGTTTCGTGGCTACTATTGGATTTGTTATCGTAAAACGTAAACAAATCGAACTTCGTAACGATATTTCAGGAATGAAGCAGCGCGGAGCAAACAAAGAATCGAAAAAACGCCTGAAAACAGCGTTAAAATATATGCAAAGCAACGAAGACGCCCTATTCTACGAAGAAATAGCAAAAGCCTTGTGGGGCTTTGTTGCCGACAAATTCACAATAGCCCAAGTTGATTTAACCACCGACAAAATCAAGGAAAAATTACTGGAAAGAAAAATCAGTGAAGAATCAATCGACAAACTCATTCAAATCTTGCAACGCTGCGAATTCGCCCGCTTTGCACCTTCGGCCGACACAAAAGGCAAAGACGAATTATTTGAAGAAGCCAGCAATATTATTCAAGAATTGAATAAATAAAATACTCTGGCACATCAAAATTATGCCGAAACACAATACAAACGATTTGCAAGTTGCAACAACGGAATAATTCTTTTATTTTAAATTTTTTAAATATGTTTTTTGTTCCTCGGTAATACGAAAACTTTCGCAAGCTTTTTGAATGGTTTTATTATGAACCCACGGCGAAAGCTTTTTCTTCTCGATATATCCTATTGTTGCATCCCATTGTTTTGCCAATGCTGTAGCAAAAAACCACGCAATCATCATATTCACATAATACTCCTCGCTTTTCACAACTGCCGGAATCTGTAAGTATTCAGGTTTGAAATCTTCATCAAGAAAATGACTCATCAACATTTCAATACCAAAACGACAGGTGTACGTTTTGTCCGACGCGGCCCATTCACGGATTTTCGTCAAAAGTTCCGGTTTATGTTTTTTAAAAACTTTGGGTGACATAATATCGCAAACCGCCCAATTATCAACATATGGCAGAAATTTATCTGTTTCCTCCACACACGACGTAAAGTCTTTCATATCGGAAATCAGCAATCCGTGCAACATATTCTCATCGTAATATGTATGCGGCAACTCATTCAAAAAATCCTTATGCAAGGGCTCTTTACCAAACTCTTTCGCAAAAGCCCTTACTTTTGGCACACGAACACCAATAAACAAATCAGCAGGAACTGTTGGCGTAAGTTTCGCCTGAAAATCCGCATAAACAGAATCCCGTAAATCAAACAAACGTTTTTGCACCTCTTTCATATTACTTCATAAATCAATGTGAAAATCTCTATTTAACGATTGCAAAATAATAAAAACACGTACCTTTGACAAACAAAAAAACTACAAAGTATGACGCGTTTTATTTTTACAATATTTATTTCAATATCAGTTATTTGCAATGCTTTTGCACAAGAACAAGATACAATTTTGCCAGATGATTACTATAAAAGTCAGATGTATGAAAAAGCAATCGAAGGATATTTGAATATTTTAAATGACGACAAAGAATCATCGGAATTATATTACAACTTAGGAAACGCCTATTTCAAATCGAACGAATTACCAAAAGCAATTTTGTACTACGAAAAAGCCCTTTTATTGTCGCCAAACGACAAAGACATTCAATACAATTTGGCATTTGCAAACAGCCAACAACCCGACAACATAGAGCATCTTTCGTTGGGCTTTTTGCCACAACTCTACCAAAAACTCTATCGCCTTTGTGCAGTTGATGTTTGGGCCATTTTAGGAATAATTTTCTTGATTATTTTTTGTGTTTCTATCTGCATATTTTTATTTACCCAAGAAATCATACACAAAAAGATTGCATTAACCACGTTGCTTTGCGGATTATTTTTGGGAACAATTGCAATTTGCTGCGCAGAATCACGCTACAGCGAACTCACAAAACACGAATACGCAATTGTTATTGAGCCAACCACAAGCATAAAAACCGAACCAATGACAACGGCAATGGACTTGGCTACAATCCACGGCGGAATTAAAGTAAAAATTATTGATGAAGCTTTCGGATGGTACAAAGTCGAGCTTGGCAACGGCAAAGAAGGTTGGATCATTAGAGATTTCGTCGAAGAAATCTAATAAGCCGCTACATCATCAAATTAGTGGATAACTTGGTGATAACCAAGTTATAAAATCTATTTTTTTATCCTCCCGATTTTGTATGTTTGCTTGAAAAAATTTTGAAATATGAGACGAACCATTCTTCTATCCTTTCTATCAATAATTTGGTGCACAACGATTTACGCACAAACAAAAAGTTCAAAAATAGAAAGTGACAATTCGGGAAAATACTATATACACACTGTTCAAGCAAAAGAAACTTTTTACGGGTTAAGCAAACTTTACGGTGTTTCTATTGACGACATAAAACAAAGTAACAACAATTTGGAGGCATTGTCAATCGGGCAAGATATTAGAATTCCCGTATTAGAATCCGCAGAGGAATCAAAATACGACGACGGACAACTGATTGTAAAAAACGGGCAATCATTCCTTGTGCACAATGTGCAACCTGGCGAAACCATTTACGCTCTTGCCAGAACATACAACACATCTGCCGGACAAATCATAAACGCGAATCCATCAATCAGTAATTCACAAATTTCAATCGGTCAACAACTTTTCATTCCTTTTTCAGGAACGGTAAACCAGCCTCAACCAAAGGTTGAAACTATTAAACAAGAAACTGCAACTACTGATTTAAACAAAAATGCACATATCGGCACAATCACATTTGTTGATGAATTAGGAATTGAAGATATTTCAAAAGAAACACACGTTCCGATAGAAGTAATCCGAAATTTAAATCCAGAAATACCAAATAAAATTGAACCAGGACACGAAATAACAATTCCTTTAAACGTAACTTATCTTACAAAAGAATTCTATTTCTGCTCTAGCGAGAATACGTCGTTGAGCGAAATCGCCGAAAAATACCATGTCACCACCAAAGACTTGTTGCACTACAATTCTTACGGCATTGTGCATTTCGACGAAGGATCTTTTATTTTAGTTCCAATAAACAACGAAAACAAAAACTTTGCACAAGACCAAATCAACGAACATAAATTCGTATATCACGTTGTGCAACAAGGCGAAACACAATATAGCATTGCACACAAATATCATGTTGAAGAAAGCCTGTTGGTTGCCAACAATATAAAAATAGACATGATGAACATGGCCACTGGATGCGTGCTTAGAATTCCGTATCAGGATTATTTCTATGAATATATTCCGCAACAAACAACGCAAACCGAATACACCCAAAATCTTGACATAAAAAGACAAAACATACACGCCACTCTACTCTTGCCGTTTTTCCTTGACAGGAACAATCAGCAAAACGAAGACGGAATCATCAACAAACCCAAAGAAATATACGAACACACCTATCAATTCCTTGAATATTACGAAGGAGCATTGTTAGCTCTTGATTCTCTAAAAAAACTAGGATTGAACATCACCTTAGACGTAATTGAATCAAACAACGATTCCGCTTCAACCAACATCAATAAAATCAAAACAACTACAAATCTCATAATCGGTCCTGTTTTCCCAAAGACTTTCCCTGCTGCCGCAGCATTCGCAAAACGTAGAAGCATTCCTATTATCTCGCCTCTTTCAACAGAAGAAACGAATTCGCTCAACCCATTTGTAGTGCAAATGAACACACCACAGAAATATCGTTTCAAAGCTATGGCCGACCACATTATAACAAACAACGAAAACTGCCACGTTTGTATAATTTACAATTCAGAATCATTGGAAAAGAAAAACGTAAATCTTTGCAAAGCTGCATTTACCGAGCTAAAAAGCAAAATGGATTCAAAACATATCACAATTGAGGAACTATTCTACCCAAGCGCTGGTTCGGCAGGCATGGAACGTGCAATGTCAAAGAAAGAAAAGACTATTTTCATCGTACTTTCAAAACAACAAGCATTTGCAAATAATATTGTGACAAAAATCTATCAAAGTTCAAAAACACACACAATTGAACTTTGGGGAATGCCACAATGGGAACTTTACGAAAATCTAGAATTAGACTTTTTGTTTGACTTGAACTTTAAACTTGTTACAAGCGGCGAAGTTGACTATACATCGCCACTCGTAAACCAATTCATCACTATATATCGTGAAAAATACAACACGGAACCAACAAAATTCAGTTTTCAAGGATTTGATCAAATGTTATTCTTCATAAAACATTACGCAACGAGCAACGACTTTTTCGTTGAATTGCCTGCCATAGAAGACAAAGACGGACTTTACGATGATTTCAATTTCTATAGAAAAGATGGTTCTACTGTAAACACTTCTTGTTTCATTATTGAATACGACAAATCAACATTTACAAGAAAAAAGACTCCATACATTCAAAATAAATAAAATAACCACACATATAATATGGCATCACCAGCTGTTTTAGGAAGAGGAAATTTACGAGACCTGCTTATTGCATATTCAGGGCCAGCAATTTTGGCGATGATGGCATCGTCAATCTACAACATCATCGACAGCATATTCATTGGACGAGGCGTTGGTGCGCTGGCACTCGACGGACTTGCAATCACAATGCCGATCATGAACCTTTCGGCGGCGTTCGGTGCTATGGTCGGAGCCGGAGGAGCGACGCTCACGTCAATCAAAATGGGACAGCAAGATTACGATTCAGCGACAAAAGTTTTAGGAAACGTCGTTTCACTGAATGTCATTCTTGGTTTCAGTTTAATGTTTTTCGGGCTTTATTTCATCGACGAACTTCTTGATTTGTTTGGTGCAAGCGAAGAAACCCTACCTTACGCCCGCGACTTCATGCAAATCATATTGCTCGGAAATCCAATAACCCATTTATATCTTGGATTAAACAACGAAATCAGAGCTTCGGGTTACCCTCAAAAAGCAATGCGCATCACATTGTTGACTGTTGTTATAAATGCTGCTTTGGCACCTATTTTCATCTTTGTTTTCAATTGGGGAATACGAGGAGCTGCATTGGCAACAGTCACGGCACAAACAGTTGCTTTAATTATCGTGTTGGTCCACTTAAGTAAGAAAGAAAATTTCCTACACTTCAAACGAGGAACGTTCAAAGTTGACAAGCGCATAACTGGAGGCATACTATCCATAGGTATGGCACCGTTCACCCTACACTCTTGTTCGTGCGTCATAGTTATTCTCATAAACAACCAATTAGCCAAATACGGAGGCGACATGGCGATCGGCGCATACGGCATTGTAAACAGACTAATCATGCTCTTCGCAACCATTGTGATGGGCTTGAACCAAGGAATGCAGCCAATTGCGGGATTTAATTACGGAGCACAAATTTATTCACGAGTAAAGAAAGTTTTACGACTCACCATACTCTTCGCCACAAGCGTAATGACAATCGCATTTATAGTTGGAGAATGTATTCCTGGATTGATGGTGAAAATCTTTACTGACGAACCCGAATTAATATCCCAATCAATTATCGGACTTAGAATAATGGTAATCATATTCCCTGTTGTCGGATTTCAAATGGTTGCGTCAAACTTCTTCCAATCCATCGGTAAAGCACCTATGGCAGTATTGTTATCGGCTTCGCGACAATTATTGATATTGATTCCATTACTTGCAATTCTACCAAACTATTTTGGCACACTTGGCGTATGGATTTCAATGCCAATTTCCGACGGATTGTCAACCATTTTGGCATTCTTCCTACTCAAACGAGAAATGAAGAAATTCAACAAATTAGAAGACAAGCCATTCACATTAACAGAATAGAACATTAAGAGCTATGGAAAACATTATAATCAGCATCGGAAGACAATACGGAAGTGGCGGCCGTTCCATAGGTATGGCACTTTCCAAACGTCTAGGTTTCGATTACTTCGACAAAGAATTAATGATTTTGGCAGCTAAAGAAAACGGCATAGCCCCCGAGTTTTTCGAAACAAACGACGAGCGTTCCATGAACATATTTGAAAAAGCAATTCAATGGTTCGAAAACAACATATCGAACGCAGAACAAGGCAGCGTACTTTCGGCCGATTCGCTTTTCAAAATGCAAGCCGACACAATAGAAAAATTAGCAGCGGAAAAATCCTGCATAATTGTCGGACGTTGTTCCGATTACATTTTGAGGAACAATCCAAACTGCGTCAGCATTTTCCTCCACTCATCGGAAGAAGAGCGAATCAAACGTATCTGCGAAGGCTTGAATATTTCCCAAAACGAAGCGATAGAAAAAATAATTATGGAAGATAAAAAGCGTGCAGCCTACTACAATTTTTATTCAAACAAGATTTGGGGAAATTCAGCAACCTACAATCTATCGATAGACGTATCAAAATTAGGCGAAGAGAAAACCATCGAATTCATTATCAGCTATCTAAAAATGCGTTTCCCCGAACAATTCTAATTTGTGTATAATACGTTGAAATATTATCGTTTAGGGTTGGATTTTTTTCTGTATATTAGCCAAAATTTTAACAAAGTGAAGAAGGCTTTTTATATTTTTATTTCATTGATTATCACGACTTCCACTATGGCTCAACAAAGTGAGAATTCCGATAGCACGCAATACTCTTCACAATCTCAAACTTATTATAATTTAAACAACGAAATCAAAGGTTCGGAACAAGGATTAATTACGCCACATTTTTCACTTGACTATCTTCACGGTTCCGTAATCAAAGCAAACGACATTCCCGACAAAAATGGTTCAAACTATATTCAACTCTCGTTTACCACAAACACAGGTACTCAATCTGGAAGTTTTTTCAATTGGTATCGCAAACCACAAGTCGGATTCACCGGACTTGTCGGATTTTTAGGTCAAAAAGACATTCTTGGTAACGTGTATGCATTCTATCCTACTTGGAATTATTCGTTGTTCAACGAAAAATCAATTGGATTGAACATAAAACTTGGAACTGGATTTGCATGGTTTTCAAAACCTTACGATAAATTCGACAACACTCAAAACACATTGATTGGTTCCCATTTGACAAACGCAACGGAAATCGGTCTTGACGTGTGGTTTAAATTTTTACCACAATGGAAAATCGAAGCAGGTTCGTCATTCCTACATTTCTCAAACGGACATATGGCAATTCCCAATATCGGCTTGAACGACATAACTGCAAAAATTGGAGTTATCTATTCTCCAGGAACATTACAAGGAACTACAACAAAAACAAAACATCTTCCAAGCGTTGACACAAGTTGGAAGAAATCTATCGCTATTTCTTTAGGTCGTCACGAACTTGCCTATTCCACGTATCCGACCGACGGTCCAAGTTACAATATTTACAAAATCTATGCGGGTGTGTCAAAAACACTCACAAACATTAACGAAATACAATTTGGCATTTCTGCAGCTTACTACGAAAGTTTTCACACGTTCATTCATTTAACAGACTATTACAATCATTTTCAATATCTTGCATCGACAGTTTGGTCGTTGCACGTTGCACACGAATTCTTAATCAACCGATTTGGATTCGTAACCGATTTGGGCATCAAAGTAATCGATCCGTTCTATCGTTCTTATTTCCTTGAAAAAGACGGCTCGCTTTGGTACAAAGCTGTTTTCGCCCCAAGAATCGGATTTAAATTCTACCCTGTTTGGAATTCTTTTGCTTCGCAAAGATTAGCAATGGGTTTATTTGTACAAACCAATTGTGGTCAAGCGGATTTTGTTGAATATAGTTTATCATATACCTTTTAGTCCATGAGAAACACTATTAAAATCGCACTCGGCTTCACATTGATTATTCAATGTGCGTTCACTTCGTTGGCTCAAAACGCCATGCAAAAGGAAATAGATGCGTATTGCACGAATGAGAAAAACTTCTTCTACACCAATGTTGCGGTGAGCGTACGTGACATTCAATCGGAAAAAGTCATTGCTTCGTACAACGGCGACCACTCCATGACACCGGCATCCATTGTGAAATTGTACACATCTGCCGCAGCTCTTGCATTTTTAGGCGACGATTTCCAATTCAAAACAACAATTGGCTATACTGGATCAATCGACAAAAACGGAATATTAAACGGTGACATTGTAATAAAAGGTGGTGGCGACCCTACAACAGGATCTAAATTCTTTCCTTCAACAAAATCTTTCATCGACACAATCGTAAAAGCCGTTTCCGATGCAGGAATCGTAAAAATCAAAGGACGTGTTGTTATTGATTGTTCATTATATAAAGACGAACAAGAATCTATTCCCAAAACTTGGTTATTCGATGATTACGGAAAAGATTACGCTGCCGGCGTATTCCCTATTTCCTATCAAGACAACATTTTCCAAATCAGTATTAAAACCGGAGAAACAGGTACAAAACCTGAATTAACCGACAGCACAGAAAACACTGGCGTTTCAATTGAAGACGGAACTATTGGTGATTCAACATTGTTGCTTCATTCAAATGCCGACGACCAATTAGTGAAAATCACCGGCTATATTCCACCGAACCGCAATGAATATGTGGTTCGTAGTGCAATGCCTTCTCCTCCTGATGTTCTCGGCATGGAATTACACCAAATTTTCTTCAAAAAAGGATTCGTTCAATACACTCATGAATATAGAATCTCCAAGAAAAATGTCAATGCAAAAGTTATAAAAGAGATTTATTCTCCTCAGCTTCAATACATTGTTGCAATAATGAACTATTACAGTAGCAACAACTATGCTGAACATTTAGTAAAATATTTGGGACATTCAGAAAAAGGTTCAGGAACATTCTCTGACGGTGCATTGACCGTTATGTCATATTTCAAAAAATTAGGAATGAAATGCGGTGGCGCAGCTTTGTACGACGGTAGCGGTTTGTCAAGAACAGACCTTATCAACGCAAATCACATGTCTGAATTTTTGGTTAAAGAATACAACAACGTTGGCGGAAAAAATTCTGCATTCTATAAAAGTTTGCCAACCTCAGGCCGTACAGGAACGCTTCGTTCCTTCCCGTTCAATTCTAATTTGATTGACAAAATCCATGCGAAAACAGGTTCGATGTCGGGCGTTAGAAATATGGCTGGTTATATGGAAACTAAATCAGGGAAAACAGTTTCTTTCTGTATCATGCTAAACGGATTTTTCGACAGCGATTATAAAATGAAGGAAAAACAAGCTAAAATGCTTGAAATGATTTACAACAACTATTAATGGCAAACACAGCAACATATTTCAAGAATAAAATTGTCTGGATTACTGGAGCTTCGAGCGGTATAGGGAAACACATCGCCTTGGCTTTTTCTAAAATAGAAGGTATTTCACTCATTTTATCGGCTCGAAGAATCGAAAAATTGGAATCTGTCGCCCATGAATGCAAGCAAAACGGCGCAAAATGCAAAGTCTTCCCGCTTGATTTGGAACAAACCGAAACTCTTGAAGCGAAGTCAAAAGAAGCAATTGCTCTATTGGGAAGAATTGACGTTTTAGTCAACAATGGAGGCATCAGCCAACGTTCCCTTACCATAGAAACTCCTATCGCAAACGATAGAAAAATTATGGAAATCGACTATTTCAGTTCTATTATAATTACCAAAGCTGTTCTTCCGCAAATGATTCAAAACGGATTCGGACATATTGTAGTAACAAGCAGTATATCAGGTTGTTTCGGCTTCCCGCAACGCTCCGCTTACTGTGCGGCCAAACACGCCATTTACGGATTTTACGAAGCTTTGGACATTGAAATGCGTTCCCAAAACATTGCTGTGACGATTGTTTCACCAGGACGAATCAATACCGACATTTCTTTGTCGGCACTTACGAAAGACGGAACGCCACACGGAGAAATGGATCCTGGACAAGCAAAAGGTTTGGACGCAACCATTTGTGCCGAACGAATTTTGAAAGGCGTAGCAAAGAAAAAACACGAATTATTGGTTGGCAAGGGCGAACTAATTATGGTTCACATTTACAGAAAGTTCCCTCGCCTATTTCATAAAATAGCAACTAAAATAAATCCAACATAAATGGAAAACAACTATTACATACACGGAATGGAGCAACTTGGCATCGGAGTAACTGATGTTCACGCTGCTTGGAAATGGTACCGCGAAAATTTCGGTGCCGATGTAAAAATTCTTGACGACGACTCCGAAGCAAAATATATGTTACGTTACACTGGTGGCGTTCCTCATCGTCGTCACGCTATTTTAACAATTAGTTTGCAAGGTGGCGGCGGTTTTGAAATTTGGCAATACAAATCGCATGAATCAACTAAACCATTGTTCGACATACAATTAGGTGATTTAGGTATCTACGCAGGAAAAATCCGCACCGACAATTTAGAAAAATCTCAAGCTTTTTTCAAAGCAAAAACCGATGGAACTAAGGTTTCTGATTTTTGCACCGACCCCAAAGGCGACAAATATTATTGGTTACAAGACCCATTTGGCAACTATTTCCAAGTAATTCTTGATGCCTACAAATTTAAAGATGAAGGAAAAATTACTGGACTTTCTGCTGGTGCCGTTATTGGCGTTCCAGATATAGAAAAAGCCAAAGGTTTATACAAAGAAATTCTTGGTTACGATATTGAAGTATATAACACAGAATCAAAAGTTTGCGATGATTTTGGTTTCGTACCAGGCGGACAAAATTCATTCAAACGTTTATTGCTTCGTCATTCAGAAGAACGCATTGGTGGATTTGGTAAAATCTTCGGACCAAGCGAAATTGAACTTGTAGAAGTAACTGACCGTGAACCAAAGAAAATGTTCGAAGGACGTTTCTGGGGCGATCGTGGATTCATTCACTTATGTTTTGATGTTCAAGGAGTTGACGTATTACGTAACGTATGTAAAGAAAAAGGTTGTCCGTTCACCGTTGACACATTGGAACTATTAAATGGTGGCAATTTCGATATGGGTGACGCAGCTGGAATGTTCGCCTACATTGAAGATATGGGTGGAACATTAATTGAATTTACAGAAACATACAAGTTGCCTATTCTTCCATTCTATTCATTATCGATGAAAGGACGCGATCCAAAGAAACCGCTTCCAATGTGGTTGATGAAAGCACTTAAATTCAAGAAATACAAGGAAAAGTAATTAATAGAGACGCGAGGTCTTGCGTCTTGTTTAGTTATTATTCAATCATTTAGGTTGTAATTCTACACAAAAAAATGAAAAAAGCACTACTCTACATTCTATTTTTGTTTTGTACCGTAAACATTTTTGGGCAAACAAAAAAAATCAATTTTTACGATACCGCATATTTTGACATATCCAAATCAAGATATGGTTTGAATCCTTCTGATTTAAGTTGGGTTGTTCATTATGGTGACATATTTGACTATTGGGATGCCATTGTTGAAAATGCGTTTCTGAAAAAAGACGGTACATTTAAAATCTATGCCGATCCAGATTTTACCCTATTGGCTGCGGAATGTACTGTGGTAAATGGCGAGTTTTCTGGCGAATGGAAGTCTTACTATGACAATCATCAACTACGTACATCGTGTGTATATAAAAACGGAGAATTGAACGGCCCGTGGATTTCATATAATAAAAATGGCCATAAATATCTTGAAACCAATTACGTACACAATAAACTTGATGGTGACTATACTACGAATTGGATTTATGACGACAATCCATATTATTGGTTGGATGGTAAAAATGGAACTTTTCATTATAAAAATGGGTTAAAACAAGGAGAAACTACGTATTGGACACGACGCAACACCATACAAGTAACTTGTAATTATAAAGACGATGAACTTGAAGGGAATGCAGTTTATATCAACAAAAATGGCGATACACTAAAAGTTGAATATTACAAACAAGGGAATTTGATTTCTGAAAGAAAAATTGAGAATTCCTCATACGAAACGACCTATGAACTACAAATTGATTGCCGTTGGAAACAGAAAAACTACTCACAAGTTGATTCAATCTTCAGTAACCTTGACCAATATATAAATCTAGAATCTTTGTCAATCAATAATAATGATGAAGAAGATAGTGTCTATAGATCAATAATGAATAAACACATTCATAAAATAACACAATTACCAAGATTACGTTCCATAACTATTAGTGGTCGAGGATTTAAGAATATACCATCTGAAATTTTTTTATGTAAAAATGTTACGCAACTTTTCATAAATGACATACAACCTATTCAATCTTTGCCAAATGAATTATTGCAATTACAAAATCTTACAAACATTATAATTCGTTCTACAAAGATTTCCAATCCACAAGCAACAATCAAACTATTGTCAAATCTTAAAAACTTGAAAGAATTGGCTCTTTATGAATGTTTTAACGAATTACCATCGAATATGCATTTATTACAACAACTGGATGCCTTATATTTAGGAAATTACGGTCAATGTATCCAAAAAGAAATGCAAATTCTTCCCGATGGCATTTTTCAATTAAATAATCTGAAATCGCTCATTGTATGTCAGGATCAACTTAAATATTATCACGATAGATTTAACAAAGAGTTGCCTAATACGTTAATTCAAATGTACAGTACCTGTTTTGACAAAAACACTCTGGTTGAATTACAGGATTTACGAAACAAACGCATTGCAGATGTTAAAGAAAACGATGTGATAATGGCGTATGATACCGAAACACACAAGATTGACACGGCACTTGTGTTACGAGTTATGAAACATACGGTGGATACCTATCCTATTGTCACGCTTTCGCTATCGAATGGGACAAGCATACAATGTACGAACAATCATCCATTTTGGTGCAAATCTCAATGGCTTCGAGCCGATGAATTGCGCAAAAACGACATATTGTATGTACACGATGGGAAAAGCAATGCGTTGCAACCAGTAACAATAACTGATTTACGTATATCGACAGAAAATAAGGAAGTTTATAATATAACAACCACAAAACACACGTACTTTGCCAACGGCATATTGGTGCATAACAAGTGATTAGTAGATTATTCAAATTATAAATAGTTTTATTTCTTAAAACGAGTTATCTATCTTTGCTTTTAGCGATAAAATTTGTATTATTGCATATAGATTTATAAACATTTAAAAATTAAACATTATGGCACACAAAATTTCAGAAGATTGTATAGCTTGTGGAGCTTGCCAAGGCGAATGCCCAGCAGGTGCTATCGAAGAAGGAGATATTTTCAAAGTAAACGCAGATGCTTGTACAGACTGCGGATCATGCGAAGAAGTTTGCCCAACTGGTGCAATCAAACCAGAAGAATAATCTACTCTTCTTAAAAATAAAAGGTCGACTCAAAACGAGCCGACCTTTTTTATTTACAAACAATCCAACTTCTATTCTACCGGAACTTGAATTATCGTAAGCCACTTTTCTGGATCTTCCTGATTCCAAATACCATCAACATAATTTGCCCGTGGCACACCACAAACCTTGAAACCTTGCTTTTCTATATATTTGAAGATTTCCACATAACTATCATACAACTTTTCATATCTACCATAATGTTTCATACAAACAGCTTTGGGAACCGCTGGTATCTTCTTGAATTGAATAATTTTTGAATCCTCTCCCATTTCTTCCACTTGTTCGCAATACTCAATATCGATGTTTTCAGGACGATATTCGTTATGCTCAATTGTGTAACAATAACCTGGCGCCGGACATTTACAGCCAAGACGAGCCATTTCAGGACCGATAACTTCGTAACACAGACGACCAATCTCGCTGTACGATTTAATAACTTCGCGATGCGATGCGACAATAATCTCTGGAAGAGACTGAATACTAATATTTTCCATGTTTTTAATTTTGTTTTGAGAGTCAATCATTGCACGAAGCATTTGGCAACGACGCTGAAGTATGGCAAGTTCATGTTCGGTGCTACGAATTTTGTGTTCTAGTGACTGAATTGTCGGCTTTATACTTCCTGATTCAAACAAATCAATAATTTCTTCCAATGAAAAGCCAACCTCTTTGAGCGTACGAATATTCGCCATAGTCTGCATTTGTTTTACCAAATAATACCGATAGCCCGTACTTTCATCAATTTCACAAGGTTTCAATAAACCAATTTTTTCATAATACCGCAACGTTTTCACCGTAACCCCGCAGAGCAACGAAAACTCCTTGATTTTTAACTTATTACCTTTATTCTCCATAACGTTATTTCTGAATTCGAGGCAAAGTTAGTCTATGACCTTGGGGACGAGTCAAGAGATTTCCGAAAAAAAATAAATATTAGAAAAAAAGAACAAGTCTTTCTAGTTGTTCTTAGAATAAAAAAATCAGCTCAAAAAAAACAATTTTTATTTTTGCGGAAATTTGTCCAATTATTTCACCAACGTATTCAAAACGAAATCAGTCCGAAACATTCCGGTCTATGAAAATCAGGTTTATCTGATTTGATTGGATTCCACGAAACATAATGCTTATATTCATCGGAGCCACCACATTTGTAGAAATTTGCACGGATATTTTTTCCCGATAAATCTTGTATTGAATGCTTGAAAAATGCCGTAAACGGAATCACAAGCGCACACTGCCATTCGGTTTGCCTACGAATTTCTCCTATCGGAATAGAGCCAAATGTAGTCCATCGCTTGATTTGCTGCAAAATTTCGGGCGAAGCATGTTCTTTTTCATTGCGTGTTTTCCGCGCTCCCATCGAAATGAAACCAAGACAATTACATTCAATATTATAGTAAACATCGTCGCCCCCCATACACGCAAAAAATTCCACACACGAATCGCTGCTAACAGGCCCCAAATCCTGAACAACAAATCCACGTACATCCGCTTCTTTAATCTTAAAATGAAGCAGCACCGAATCTAACGTATATGCAATAGCGAATTGCGTTTGTGGGCAGTACGGATAGTCATTCCAATTAACTTTTTCAATTGAATGATACTTAATGCAACTTTCTTGCATTGTTATCGGAACCTCAATAACATTAACTGCCGAAACGTCTATTTTAGGAACTAACAATGATTGCTTTGGCGGAACGTCCATACTCTACAACACTTCGAAACCCAACAAATCAATTTCGTCAACTAATTGAGAATGAATTGATTCATCGGCCAATGCCGTAGAAAGATATTTTTTATTGTCATCGGCAAAAACCGAAATCGCACCATTATAGCCAGATAAAACACAACCTAAGAAATTTGCACCGCCAGAAATACCAACACCAAGCGACAATTCTTTACAAAGTCGTTGCGCCATGCCAATTGCATCGTTATCGTCAACACGGATAATATCGTCAACCAATTTTTCAGGATACAAGCCCGGAATAATTTCATCAGACAAACCTTGAATTTTATGTGGACCAAGCGATTTACCTAATGTAAGAATTGATGACTGTAACGGCTCCAAAGCAAACATTTTCGCATTATGCTTGTCTTTGAAATATTTGCCACAGCCATGTAAAGTTCCAGCCGTTCCAACACCAGCAATAAAACAAGGAAATTCATTTATTTTTGCTTCAATTTCAGGAGCTGTTGTTTCATAATGAGCAATCATATTATACTCATTTTCAAACTGATATGTCAAATAATAGCCTTGTTTTTTATATTCTTCCGCCTTTTTAAAAGCCGATTCAAAATCTTCCGTCAATTCAAGGTGAGCACCATACAATTTCAACAATTTGAAACGTTCCTTCGACATAAATTTAGGAATGCAAATTGTGCAAGGATTACCCAAATACCGTGAAATTGCAGCAATCGAAATTCCCATATTTCCGCTCGTAACTTCACAAATCGGCGTTTTTTCGTTGATTGTGCCAGTTTCGTATGCATTTTTCAAAATATAATACGCAACCCTATCCTTTATGGAACCAGACAAATTGTACCATTCAGCCTTAATGTACGCGTACTTTACCTCGCCTTTGTAACAATAATTTATTTTGATAAGCGGGGTGTTTCCCACCAACCGTTTCAACTGCTCAAATTTCTTTTGAAAATCCATTTCTAACCGACTCAATTTGAGTTGCATCAATTAACAACCCATAAATTTTTGCAAAAGTAGTATTTTTTCCATGACATAACGATATTCAGAGAACACAAAACTTATAATTTTGTAAAAGGATTTAGGTTTTCATTGACAAATGAAACCTTACAACTGAAACTTGACAACTCTTAAAATGGAAAATCTTGTAGTTCTCGATGCAGCCACAATTGGTGAAAATTCTATCTTCGATTCTTTCAAAACATTCGGAAAACTTACCGTATTCGCGACGACGAGCAATGCAGAACGATTGCAACACATTGGCAATGCGTCAATTATCATTACAAACAAAGTGATTATTGACAAAGAAATCATGAACGCTTGCAAAAATTTGAAACTCATCTGCATTACAGCTACAGGAACAAACAATGTAGATTTGGAATATGCGAAAGAAAAAGGAATCACGGTGAAAAACGTTGCCGGCTACTCCACCGAAAGCGTTGTGCAACATACATTTGCAATATTATTATCACTTTTGCAACATACAAGCTACTACGCTAACTACGTTTCGTCGCAAACCTATTCCAAACAAAATCTATTTACCCATATCGGACCTGGTTATTTGGAACTTAACGGCAGAACGTGGGGAATTATTGGTTTAGGCACAATTGGCCGACGTGTTGCCGAAGTTGCAACCGCTTTTGGATGCAAAGTCATATATTATTCCACGTCAGGCAACAATCATACAACTGATTATCAGGAAGTTTCGTTAGAAGAACTTTTACGAACAGCCGATGTGGTTTCCATACATTCGCCACTCAACGAACAGACCAAAAATCTTATTGGAGTAAAACAATTACGATTGATGAAACAATCAGCATACCTCGTAAACGTCGGACGCGGAGGAATAATCAACGAAAACGATTTAGCACAAGCGTTACAAGAAAACTATTTGGCAGGTGCTTGCATTGACGTAATGCAAAAAGAACCTTTACCAATCGAATCACCACTTCTCGACAAAACAATACAAAACAAATTGTTAATAACTCCACACGTTGCATGGGTCAGCGACAAAGCCTTGAAAAGCTTACTGGAGCTAACTTACAAGAATGTTGAATCTTTTCTGAAATAGCAATCTTCCACAAAATCCCAACCCTATTTTTCGTGAAAAATTGTTGATAAATCATAGACTCTAAATTGTTCAAAGAAAATAAAATAACTGAAATTTGGACAATTTAGTGTTTGTATGGATTATTGCGAATTCAACTGTAAATCAAATTATCTTTCGAACGAAGCGAAAGAACTTTTAACCGCATTCTTGGCCGATTGCGGATTCGAAAGTTTTATTGAAGAACAGAATGATTTCAAAGCTTATATTCCCAAAGAGCAATACAATGCAAGTAATTTGCAGAAAGTGATTTCCACCACAGAAACACTATTAGGAAAATTCCCCTATTCTGTTCGCGAAATGCCGTCGCAAAATTGGAACAGCACTTGGGAATCAACATTTGAATATGCTGAAATCAACAACGATATTCTTGTAAGAAATCCAACTTTCAAACCTACCAAACAATACCAACACGAAATCATAATAGTTCCCCAAATGTCGTTTGGTTCGGGAACGCACGAAACGACTTCGCAAATTCTACAAACAATGGCTACATTGGATTTCAGCGGCAAAACGGTGGTTGACTGTGGATGCGGAACAGGAATTTTGGGAATTTTCGCAAAGAAATTAGGTGCAAAATCAATATTTGCATTCGACTACGATTCGTGTTGCGTGGAAAACACAAATACCAACATCAAGCTAAACGAATGTACGGATTTCCACGTAGAATTGGCGAAACTCGATGTCTTACAAGGAAAAACATTTGATTACGTGATTGCAAACATAAATCGCAACATTTTGATTGACAATATGCAATTTTTAGCACAAGCCGTAAATCAAAACGGGACAGCAATTATGAGCGGATTTTACCAAGAAGACGTTCCGGCAATCGAACACGCTGCGAAATCATTCGGCTTGAGACTCAACGAAGTAAAATCAAAAAACAACTGGACGATAATAACTTTTACACACAAATAATTATGGTTACACGATTCAAGAAACTCATTCTTTTGTGCACATTCCTAAGTGCGGCATTTCTGGCAAACGCCCAGGTAAAGCAATTTGCAGACGATGAAGTTCTTTTCCTACAACAAATGGAGGAAGTATTCTCGAAATCTGCACAAGGTCCCGACTACATCAAATATTTGAAGCAATTCAAAAAAGATTCTTGGGATTCGGGAACAATCGACCGCGAAGAAAAAAGCCGTATTGTGGCAACTGCGAACGCTATTTTGAAAAAATCGGGAAAAGCAACCAACCTATTTAATTATTTGCAAACAGCCGAAGCATTTTTCACTACCGACCATTCAATGACAAGCTATCATGCATGGGACGAAGCCTTACGCCATTTATTGAAAACCAAAGCATTGTCATTTTCAGACAAATTCTGTAAAAATGCATACATCTTGCTTAAGGAACATCAAATATTCGCTTCATCGTCAGTTACTTGGACATTGCTTCGCGTGAAATCATTCACATACACATTCGAAAACAATGTTGCAAAAATCACAATGCCACCGACAAATATTCAATGTACGTCAACAGGCAATTCATTTGTGATTTACCAAGCAAGCGGTTATTACCTTCCTTTTGACAACAAATGGATTGGCGACGGAGGAAAAGTTACTTGGGAACGTTCAAACTTTAATAGTGAATCTGTTTTCGCTGAATTGAGCAAATACGACATAGACATGACTAAATCCAGTTACAAAGCCGATTCAGTCTGGTTTACAAACGACACATATTATTCCGAAAAAATCTTCGGTTCGTTGGAAGACAAAACAATTTCGGTAAAAGATCCTGCCGACGTAACCTACCCACGTTTCAAATCGTACCAAAACATTTTTGTGATAAAAGATATTTACCCAGGAATCAACTACCGTGGTGGTTTTAGTATGAATGGCTCCAAATTTATTGGTTCCGGTTCCATTCAAGAACCTGCAACACTTGAATTCACGAACAACGGTAAAAAAATATTCAAGACTTCATCGGTTGGATACACATTCCAAAAGGAAAGCATCGTCAGTCGTAACGCCGCTGTCAGCATTTACATTGAACAAGACTCTATCTACCATCCAGGACTTATGTTCAAATATAATGTTGCCACACGAACAGTAAACTTAATCCGCGACGGCGACACCGAAAACTTGTCACGAAGCCCATATTTCGACTCATACCACATGCTCGATATGGATTTCCAACAATTAACTTGGCAAATTGACAATCCAGAAATGCAAATGGGCGGAATGTCGGGAACCACGTTGAGCAAAGCGACTTTTGAATCATCGAACTATTTCCGCGAATCACGATACCGCGAAATTGGTATGTTCAACGAAATACACCCATTGGTTGCCCTTCGTCGTATGAGCAAAGCAAAACAAACCGAAACATTCACCGTATCGGAATACGCAGCTTATATGAGAATGCCTGAAGCTGACGCAATCCACCTTTGTTTGGATTTGTCATTCAGAGGTTTAATCACTTTTGACGCCAAAAACAACAAACTGACGATAAAGCAACGTACCTACGAATATCTTGACGCTGTTGTAGGAAAAATCGACTACGATGTTATTAAATTCGAATCAGAACACGACATGAAAGGCATGTCGAACGCAACGTTGGATTTAACAAATTTGGAATTAAACATGGTCGGTGTTTCGAAAATCCAAGTTTCCGATTCACAAAACGTTGTATTCTATCCTCGCGGTAGCCAACTTACCATGTCGAAAAACAGAAACTTTGAATTCGACGGAATTATAGAAACTGGTTTGTTCACATTCTACGGACGAGGCTTCGACTTCAATTACGAAAACTTCAAAATCAACTTGCAAAATGTCGATTCATTGAAAATCAAAGTTAAAAGCTTCACCGAAAATCAATATGGTGTGAAAGAATTCGTTCCTATAAAGAACTCTATAGAACACGTAACCGGTGACATTTTGATTGACGATCCGAACAACAAATCAAGTATCAAGGATTACCCTCAATATCCTATTTTCAACAGCAAGGAAATCTCGTATGTTTACTACGACAATCCTAAAATTTACGATGGTGTTTACGACAGAAACAAATTCTACTATAAAGTTGACCCATTTACTATCGACAGTGTGAACGACTTCTCGACCGACGCTTTGTTCTTTGAAGGAGAATTAATTTCAGCCGACATATTCGAAAACATACGCGAACGCATTGTTGTTCAACCTGATTATTCATTTGGTTTCACAAGAATTACTGGTTCTTCGGGTTATCCAACCTATAAAGGCAAAGGAACTTTCACCGATACTATCAACTTAAGTTTCAAAGGTTTGAAAGGTTTCGGAAAATTGGACTACCTTAGTTCACGTTCGGAATCGGGACCTAACGGATTCACATTCTTCCCTGATTCAACAAATGGTTTCGCAACGAATTTCAACATTAAGCAAAAGAGTTCCGGACCAGAATCTCCAAGCGTAACAGGCGAAAACATCAACATCCACTGGGAACCATACGAAAACAAACTTATGGCTGTTGAAACAGGAAAAGCATTCAAAATGTACGGTGATTCAACAACTCTTTCCGGCGGTTTGATATACACACCAAAAGGTCTTGGCGGATGGGGTAAATACATTTTCAGTGAAGCAAAACTTACATCCAACGCATTCGACTTCAAAGAAAAAATCGTGAACGCCGACTCTGCCGACTTTGATTTGCAAAGTCAAGGAGGTGCTTTGGATGAATTAGCATTCAAAACTAAAAACGTGAAAGCAAACATTGACTTCACATCGAAAAAAGCGAACTTCGTGACAAACGATTCTTTGTCGTTGGTTCAATTGCCAAAGAACATGTACGTCTGCTATTTGACAAAATTCACATGGGATTTACACACGAAACAAATCGCTTTGGGTGATCCGAAAGACTTGAACACCGACAAACGTGACCTTCACTTCTATTCCGTACATCCAAAACAAGATACGTTGAACTTCCTATCACCTTATGCTACATACGATTTGAAAAACTATATCATTGGTGCGGAACAAGTTCCTTACATTGACGTTGCGGACTCACGAATAGTACCAAACAAAGATAGCGTAGTAACCATTCGCCAAGAAGCGTTCATGGACACACTTCGTAATGCCAAATTATACGCCGACAGAATCCACAAATACCACACTGTTTACGACGCAACGTTCTTTGTAAAAGGACGCAACAACTTCTCCGGACATGGTATGTACGATTATGTTGACGAAACAAGTACAAAACATCCTCTACCTTTGACAAAAATCAAAGTTGACACAGCACTACACACATACGGTATTGGAACATTGGAAGAAGAACAAAACTTCAAACTATCGTCGGTTTTCAGCTATTACGGCGATTACAAAATGATGTCTGACCACCAATATTTGAACTTCAACGGTAATGTATTGATTGCAAATGAATGTGCTAAAATCAAACCTACGTGGTTCAAATTCGCAGGCGACATCAACCCTCTTGAAATCTTCATTCCTGTAAGCGACAATATGCTTGATTTGGATTCTGTCGCTGTTGGTGCATCAATGTACACAGATTCTCGTTACACAAGCATCTATACGGCATTCACATCGCACAAACGCTATCCTCAGGACATACCGTTAATTAGTGCGAACGGATACTTGTTCTACGATAAAGCCACTCGTCAATACAAAGTTGGTTCTAAAGAAAAAATTCTTGACAACACGAAAGACGGCAACTTGATTACGTACCACCGCGAATATTGCAATACACAAGGCGAAGGTTCTATCAATCTTGGACTAGACCTAGGACAAGTTAAAGTTGGAACTTACGGAACCGTAACGCACAACATCACTTCGGGACGTGTGACTCTAGAAACAGTTACCACTGTTGACTTTATGTTTGACGACAATATTCTAAAAGCAATTGCCGATACATTGAACAAACGCCAAACATTGAAAGGCGTAAGCATGACCACTCCAGCCTTCAAGAAAGGACTTACGGAATTGCTTGGAAAAGCGAAAGCAGACGAATGTTTAGCCGATCTCAACATGTATGGAACTATCAGAAAGAAACCGAAAGAACTAGAACATACAATCACGTTCTCGAAACTTGATTTAGCTTGGGATTCAGCTGCACACGCCTATCGTTCAGTCGGACAACTTGGAATCTACAGCATCGGCAATGTCGAAGTCAACCGTTCAGTTAATGGTTTTGTTGAATATGCAAATCTTTACTCCGGAGACCAATTCACTTGCTACATCGAATTGGATAAAAAGAACTGGATCTTCTTCCATTACGACCACGGAGAAATGTACTTCGTCACATCGGATGTAAAAGACCCGACAAACAAAAACGCAAGTATGTTTGACATGGTAACAGCCGTTCACAATATGAAAGAAGCTAAACGCACTATGAATGTCGGCAAGAAAGAAACTCCTTACATGTATAAGGATGGCGGAGAACCATTGAAACGTCAATATCACGAACGTTTCCGTGCAAACAGACCTTACGAAGATTATGCTCCTAATTACGATGAAGAGGAAGAACAATCACAATCTCCGAAAGCGAAGAAACAAAAAGAGGAATTCGATGAATATGACGAATACGAAGATTAATTTTTAACCAAACAGTTAAGGCGTAAAAACCTTAACTGTTTTTATTTTTAGAACAATGAATTACCTTTTACCCATTCTTCTTCTTCTTTTAGCAAACGTATTTATGACCTTGGCTTGGTATGGTCATTTAAAACTAAATCAAATGGGAATCTCTACCAACTGGCCATTAATAGCCACTATATTATTTAGTTGGGGAATTGCCTTTGTGGAATATTGTTTTCAAGTTCCAGCCAACAAAATGGGTTTTATAGAAAACGGAGGTCCCTACTCACTTCTACAATTAAAAGTCATTCAAGAAGCATTGTCAATTTTTGTATTTTGCGTAATTGCAAATATTCTATTTCAAGGAGAAAAAATTGCCTGGAACCATTTGGCAGCATTTGGCTGTTTAATTTTAGCTGTAGTATTCGTTTTTTGGAAAGCGTAAAATGAAAAAATGCAAAATCACAGTAATTCGTAAAGCAAACTACACTGATTTGTCCGAAAAATACGAAAATCCAATTGAACACACGTGCGATTTATCCGAAGGACAAACATTTATTTCTATTGACGGCCAAAAGCCTCAAGGGCTCTGTGAAAGTGCTTGGAGTTCAATGGCTCCATTCGTTATGACACTCTCCCACGGCGGCTGTAATTTTTATGATGGATGGATGAAAAATCCATACTCCGCCATGATTTCTTGTAACGATGGATTTCGTCCCGTAAGTTTTCTTATTGAAACTATTGAATAACTGATTTATTCAAAATACAATCTCACTTCGTACAAGCGAGGCCATAATTTTCCAGTAATGTAAAAGTGGTCGGTGGTTGGATTCCAAGCAATTCCATTCAGCACATCAACATCCTCACTGTATTGTGCTGGTAACAATCCTGAAAAATCTATTTCCGTTGCCACTTTTCCGTTGCTTGGATTGATTTTTATGATTTTATCTGTTGTGTATATGTTGGCATAAATAAAACCCTCTACATATTCCAATTCGTTCAAACGGGAAATTGCGCCCAAATTGTCGAACACGGCTATTTTATGATGTAAAGTCAAAGATTTTGGTTCGTAAAAATATAAATATTCCGAACCGTCGCTCACAATCAAAAATTTGCCATCGTAACACATTCCCCATCCTTCGGTCGGAATAGTAAATGCACCAACTTGTTCAAATGTGTTTTTATTGTATACAAAGCCCATATTTTCACGCCAAGTCAATTGAAACAAGGAATCGCCGACAATTGTCAATCCTTCGGCAAAATACATGGAATCAATTTCCTTCTTTCGTATAGATTTTCCCGTTTTTAAATCAACATAGCGCAACGACGATTCACCATACAAACCAGCACTTTCGTACAAGTATCCGTTTTCGTATTGTAACCCCTGCGTGTACGCATCGCGATCGTGAGGATACGAAGCCAAAACTTCATATTGCAGTTTTGCAGGCTCTATGTCTGACAAGATACGAATAGAACGAAGATTTGTCTCTTTTTTACCTTTGTAATAAACCTGAAACGTAAGCGTTTTCTCGCCCATTTGCAAGCCTTCGGTTTGAAACATACATTGTTTCGTGTTGTAAAAGCAATACGATTTTCCATCAACCAAAACAACAACAGAATCAGGAGTTCTATCCTTTTTCGAAGAAATATCAAAAGATAACGAATCGCCGCTGTAAATTGTTTTTTTATACGAAGATGTTACAGAAAATTGTTTTCCCTTTTCTGTACAAGCAAAAAAAGAAAATAAGACAAAAAAGAATAAACAATATCGTTTCATGAACATATACTCAAAAAAGTATAGACGCCATCAATAGCGTCTATACGAATATTATTTCTTTAATGCAGCGATACCTTCTTGCAACGTTTTAATCTTAGTCTCGGCATCGGCTTTTTTCTTACGTTCGTTTTCAACAACTTCTGGTTTCGCATTGGCAACGAATTTTTCGTTACCCAACTTTTTCATAACCGAATTTAAGAAACCTTCTAGATATTTGATTTCCTCTTCCATTTTGGCAATTTCTTCAGCCGCATTTACCATATTTCCAAGAGGAAGCGCATATTCCGTCGTACCAACCATGAACGTTGCCGAAGTCGCATCTTTCTGACCTTGTGCAATTGACGAAAGATTACAAATTTTTACCAAAACCGCATCATAAGCCATATTGTGCAAACCATTTGCAACAACCAAATTCAACGTATTTTTATTTGGGATATTACGTTCCAAACGAACCGTACGAACTGAAGATACAATTTGTTTAACCGTCTCAAAATCAGCAACTAACGCATTATTTTTATAATCGACTTTTGGCATTTGCGAAACCATAATACTTTCGCCTTGTTTGCGTTCTTTCACTGCCTGCCAAATTTCTTCGGTAATGAATGGCATGAATGGATGAAGCAACAGCATTAGTTTTTCGAAGAATTCCAATGTTTGTTCCAACGTCGTCTTGTCGATTGGCTGACCATAGGCTGGTTTCACCAATTCCAAATACCAAGCAGAGAATTCATCCCAGAACAATTTGTAAACCGTCATCAAAGCTTCCGACAAACGGTATTTTTCAAAATCATCGGCTAGTTCCTCTATTGTTGCGCTTAATTTTGCGTTGAACCAATCAACAGCAATTTTTGCGTAGGCAGGTTGTTCAATATCAGCAACTTCCCAACCTTTAACCAAACGAAGCGCATTCCAAATCTTACTATTGAAATTACGTCCTTGTTCGCACAATGCCTCATCAAACAAAATATCGTTTCCTGCCGGAGCAGAAAGCATCATTCCCATACGAACGCCATCGGCGCCATATTTTTCAATCAACATCAATGGATCTGGCGAGTTACCAAGACTCTTGCTCATTTTACGACCAAGTTTGTCGCGAACTATACCAGTAAAATATACGCTACGGAAAGGAACATCTTTAATGTACTCCTCACCTGCCATAATCATTCTGGCTACCCAGAAGAAAATAATATCAGGACCTGTAACCAAGTCAGATGTTGGATAATAATATTTTATTTCCTCGTTGCCCGGATTGTTGATTCCGTTGAACAAAGAAACTGGCCACAACCACGATGAGAACCATGTATCAAGCGCATCTTCGTCACGTGAAAGCTGGTCGATAATAATATTTTCAAAACCTTTGATTTTCTTAGCCTCAGCAAGCGCTTCTTCTGGAGTCAAAGCAACAACGAACTTTTCCTCCTCGCCTTCAGCCGTTGGCAAGAAATACGCAGGAATTCTATGTCCCCACCACAATTGACGGCTGATACACCAATCTTGAATATTTTCCAACCAATTGCGATATGTCGTTACATATTTCGTTGGATAAAATTTGATTTTTCCTTCAAGAACTGGAGGCAAAGCTATGTCAGCAAAATGCTTCATCGACAAAAACCATTGACGACAAAGACGAGGTTCAACAGCTGTATCCTGATTTCTTTCGGAATAGCCAACCTTGTTTTCATAATCCTCGATTTTTTCCAACAAATCAGCATTCTGCAAATCAATTGCAATTTGTTTACGGACAACCATACGGTCTTGACCAACATACATTCCAGCCTCTTCAGAAATTGTTCCGTCAGGATTGAAAATGTCGATAATTTCAAGATTATGAGTTTTACCCAAATTGTAGTCGTTTACATCGTGAGCAGGAGTAACTTTCAAACATCCAGTACCAAATTCAATGTCAACGTAACGGTCTTCAATAACAGGAATCACACGATTCACAAGCGGAACAATCACTTTGCGGCCACGCAACCACTGATTTTTCGGATCTTTTGGATTGATACACATTGCAGTATCGCCCATAATTGTTTCCGGACGAGTAGTTGCAACAACAGCGTAATATCCTTTTGCATCTTTGTGCAAAACTTCGCCTTCTACATTTGTTGGAACAACAGGATTCACATCGGCGTCGGCGATATAGTAGCGAAGATAGTACAACTTACTTTTTTCATCGCGATAAATAACCTCTTCTGTTGAAAGTACGGTTTGAGCTTTCGGATCCCAGTTTACCATACGAAGACCACGATAAATCAAGCCTTTTTTATACAAGTCAACAAAGACTTTCATCACACTTTCCGAACGAGTTTCGTCCATTGTGAACGCCGTTCTGTCCCAATCGCACGATGCACCAAGTTTACGTAGTTGTTTTAAAATGATACCACCGTGTTCGTCAGTCCATTTCCAAGCATGTTCCAAGAATTGTTCGCGAGTAAGATCGAGCTTCTTAATACCTTGTTCTGCAAGTTTATTCACAACTTTTGCCTCCGTTGCTATCGAAGCATGGTCGGTTCCCGGAACCCAGCACGCATTTTTACCAGTCATACGGGCACGACGGACCAAAATATCCTGAATCGTGTTGTTCAACATGTGCCCCATGTGCAAAACGCCCGTTACATTTGGTGGCGGAATAACTATTGTATATGGTTGACGTTTGTCTGGTTTTGAACTAAAAAATTTGTTATCAATCCAATATTGATACCATTTTGCTTCGACATCCGAAGGATTGTATTGTGAAGGTAAACTCATTGTTATATTTTTATTTGTGGGCGAAGGTACTAAATATTATGCAATTACCGACTTATCAAAAAGACTTTATTTTTTGTTGTGATAAAGGTTCTATGTGAATACTTATTTGTGTGTTTTCGCCATACTTCTCTCGTAAATCCCGCTCAATTAAATCTGTCTTGCGATGAGCAACATCAATAGTCGTGTCGTCTGGCATTCGCACATGTATTTCTATTGCTATATTTGCTCCAATTTTTCGTGTTTTCAAATTATGTGGATTAGTTACCAACGGATCTTTACAGACAATAGCAACTATCTCATTTTCAACATCTTTTGACAATGAACGCTCCAATAGTTCTTGTATTCCTGGTAAAATCAAATCATAAGCTACTTTTCCAATCATAATTGAAACAATCACTGCTGCTATTGGATCTAAAATCACCCAGCGCTCTCCCAAGAAAAAAGCTCCCGCTATACCTATCAATGTACCAATTGACGAAAACGCATCCGAACGATGATGCCACGCATTTGCAACCACAACCGAAGACGAAACTTTTTCTCCAACGACACGAGTATATTGATATAGAATTTCTTTTATAACAATTGAAATGGCAGCCGCAAGCAACGCTATTACCGTTGGTTGAGAAATTTGTTCGCCACGAATAACCAATATGATTTTTTCTATGCTATTCCAAAATATTCCAATAGCAACGCAAAACAACAAAACTCCAATTAAAACAGTTGCCAACGTTTCATATTTCCCATGACCGTAATCGTGACATTCATCTTTGGGTTTTGCCGAAATTTTCACAAAAACAAGAACAATCACATCGGTAACGAAATCAGAAATGGAATGAACCGCATCGGCAATCATAGCGCCACTATTCCCGAGCAAGCCAGCAATCAACTTTCCGACAGACAAAAACAAATTGACTAAAAATCCAATTATGGTCACTTTGTAAATCTGTTTTTCGCGATATGTTTCTTTAACTTCCGCCATAAGAAAAAGAAATCCGTCACATTTGTAACGGATTTCAAAATCAAACATATGAATCTATTTTAGATTAAATGAATATTATTCTTTCTACACGTTTCTATAATTTCGTCGCCCCACAAAGAGCTTTGAACTTCTCCGATATGGGCTTTTCGCAAGAAAAACATACATAAACGACTTTGTCCTATTCCACCACCGATTGAAAGAGGTAACTCGTTGTTCAACAATTTTTTATGGAACAACAAATTCTTTCTATCTTCAGCATTTGCTTTTTTCAACTGATATTCCATTGCCTTTGCGTCAACACGGATACCCATTGATGAAATTTCGAACGAGCTTTCCAAAACCGGATTCCATAACAAAATATCGCCATTCAAACTCCAATCATCATAATCAGGAGCACGACCATCGTGTTTTTCGCCATTAGACAATTCATCGCCGATACCAATTAAAAAGACAGCGCCAAATTCTTTTGTGACTGCATTTTCTCGTTGTTTCGGTGTCAGATCCGGATATTTCTGCAACAACTCTTCTGTCGTAACAAATGTGATTTTTTCTGGTAAAATCGGTTTTATTTGAGGAAAATCTTCCGAAACAACATATTCAGTATGTTTCAACACATCGTAGATTCTCTTCACTATCAAGCGAAGAAACGACATATTTCTATCTTCAACCGAAATCGTGCGTTCCCAGTCCCATTGGTCAACATACAAAGAATGGATATTGTCCAAATCTTCATCAGGACGAATTGCGTTCATATCGGTTAAAATACCATAACCTGGATTTATTTCATATTTAGCCAACGCCATTCTCTTCCATTTCGCCAACGAATTGACAACTTCCGCCTGCTGGTCGTTCAACGCTTTCACAGGAAATGTAACTTTACGTTCAGTTCCGTTCAAATCATCATTTATACCAGTTCCTTTAAGCACAAACAAAGGTGCGGTTACGCGACGCAAACACAATCCTACAGACAAATTGTGTTCGAATGTATCTTTTATCAACTTTATTGCATGCTCGGTTTGTTGTGCATCCAATAAGGAAGAATAGTTTTGGGGAATAAAAATGGTCGAAGCCATACGATTTATTTAAATTTTTCAGACAAAGCTTTAAATTCTCTTTTAGCAGAATGACGATCGTATAAAATGCTGTAAACTGCTTGAGTTATTGGCATTTCCACGCCATATTTTTCATTTGCATGAACAATACAATATACACCATTGTAACCTTCGGCAATCATATTCATTTCAAGTTGTGCAGCTTTTACTGAATAACCTTTGCCTATCATCATTCCAAACGAACGATTGCGACTGAATTGTGAATAAGCAGTCACCAACAAATCGCCCAAATATACTGAATCATTGATATCGCGTTTCATTGGTTTTGCAACATCCAAGAATCGTTTCATTTCCTGAATTGCGTTGGTAATCAACACCGAAGTAAAATTATCTCCATATCCAAGTCCGTGAGCAATACCCGTTGCCAAAGCCATCACATTTTTCATAACTGCCGAATATTCAATACCTTCCATATCTTTCGACACGCAAGTATGAATAAAATCAACCGACATAATATCGGCAACTTCTTTTGCCAATTCTTGATTAGAAGAACCTATTGTCAAATACGACATACGTTCCAATGCAACTTCTTCGGCATGACACGGACCTGAAATAACAGCCATTTGGTCTGCACTTACTCTAAAACGCTGCTGCAAATATTCCGAAACCAGCATAACCTTTTCGGGTTCCATACCTTTTACAGCCGTAACCAACTGTTTTTTCGACAAATCCACAGTAATGCCACCACAAAGTGAATCGATAAATTTTGAAGGTACACAGAAAATAATGATATCAGCATTTTTTACTGCCTCATTAATATCTCCATACAATTTCAATTTATTCGTATTAAACTCAATATCAGAAACATACATTGGATTGTGTTTTAGATTTTGAACACCTTCCAAAATTTCTGGTTCGCGTATATACCAAGCAACAGACTTCTGACTGATATGAAGAATCTTCACAATTGCCGAAGCCCAGCTTCCACTACCTAATAACGCTATTTTCTTTGCTGATTCCATACTATTATTGATTCAACCAAGATTTAACATCTTCTGGTTTTGGATTCACTAAATTCAATTTGTTTTTCTTATTGAAACCACACATTTCCGCGTGAAGTTTGGTAAATTTAACATTCTGAGCATCAGCAAGTTTCATATAGCCTAATGCTTGAATGACTTCTGCCCATTCCTGAGGAATTCCAGCAGCAACATACACCGAAATATCGTCTTTTGCCACTTTCTTTTCTGGTTTCATCTGCGGGAAGAACAACACATCTTGTATTGTTGAAGCACCTGTCATCAACATACACAAACGGTCTATACCCATTCCCATTCCCGATGTTGGTGGCATTCCATATTCCAAAGCACGAACAAAATCCTGATCAATAAACATTGCTTCGTCATCACCTTTTTCAGACAAACGAAGTTGTTCTTTGAAGCGTTCGTATTGGTCAATTGGGTCGTTCAATTCTGAATACGCATTACACAACTCCTTACCATTCACCATCAATTCGAAACGTTCGGTCAAATTTGGATTACTTCTGTGTTTCTTGCACAATGGCGACATTTCTATTGGATAATCAATAATGAATGTTGGTTGGATATATGTTCCTTCACAAAATTCACCAAAAATTTCATCAATCATCTTACCTTTTCCAAATGTTTCATCAACGTGGTCAAGTTTTAATTCGTGGCAAATTGCACGGATTTCATCTTCCGATTTTCCGTCCAAATCATATCCAGTTTTTTCCTTGATTGAATCAAGCATTGTGATACGTTTGAAAGGAGCCTTGAAACTGATGGTCTTTCCGTCGAAAACCGATTCGGTAGTTCCATTTACGACAATACAAATAGTTTCGAGCAATTGTTCCGTAAACGACATCATCCAATTGTAATCTTTGTAAGAAACATAAATTTCCATACACGTAAATTCTGGATTGTGGAACTTATCCATACCCTCGTTACGGAAATTCTTACCGATTTCGTAAACACCTTCAAAACCACCAACAATCAATCGTTTTAAATACAATTCTGTAGCAATACGGCAATACAAATCTATATCCAATGAATTGTGGTGAGTAATAAATGGACGCGCGCTTGCTCCACCAGGAATTGCTTGTAATATAGGAGTTTCGACTTCCAAATATCCTTTTGAATTGAAGAATTGGCGCATTGTATCAAGGATTTTTGCACGTTTCACAAAAACATCCTTAACACCATGATTCACAATCAAATCAACATAACGCTGACGGTAACGTTGCTCAGGATCGGAAAACGCATCATACACAACTCCATCTTTTTCCTTAACAATTGGTAATGGACGTAGCGATTTACTTAACACCGTAAGTGTTTTTACGTGGATAGAAATCTCTCCCATCTGCGTTACGAAAGCATATCCAGAAACGCCGATAAAATCACCAATATCAAGTAATTTTTTAAATACTTCGTTATATAAATCCTTGTTTTCGTCCGGACAAATTTCGTCGCGACTGATATATAATTGTATTCTTCCGAAAGAATCCTGCAGTTCGGCAAACGAAGCCTTTCCCATTACACGGCGCGCCATTAAACGGCCTGCCAATGTAACGTCTTGGAACATACCTGATTCAGGTTTGAATGTAGAAAGAATTTCTTGTGAATTTGCAGTAACTTTATATTCTGCTTCCGGATACGGATTGATACCCAAATCGCGCAGTTTTTGTAGGCAATTTCTACGGATTTGTTCTTGTTCGCTCAATTGTTGCATTTTACGTAAAAATTTTCGGCAAAGATAAGAAAATAGTGATTAGAGTTTAGAAAGAATTTGATTTTTGATAATTGACAACTGAAAATTCCAACGGATTGTTTCCAACAACAACCAAAGCAATCTCTTTGTTAATAACTTTTTTGATTTCGTAACCCATTGTTATTGTTTTTTTTACACCTTTGTTTTATCAATGATAATAGATTTTTATGAAAAAAGCATTTGTATTCTTTGCTGCGCTCGTATGCGCTATTGAACTTTCGGCACAAGGCAACGAACCAATTTGTTTCACTTCAAACATCGACGGTTCAACAATAAAGTTAGTAAACAATTGGTCATCAGAAGATTACACATTTACATATAGTACCGACGGAACTAATTGGAATGAAATCACAATTGAACATAAAAACTCGTCGGACGCATTCACCCTCAACACAAATGAAAAAATCTATTTTCGAAACACAACCCCAAATATCAATAATATTGGATCCACATCTAGCGAAGATGGTTTATATTTTTCAATAACTGGTGATGTTTCGGCAAGCGGCAATGTCATGTCTATGATTACATTAGGAACGATGAACGACAATTCTTCTTGTTTTGGTCGTTTATTTTATAATTGCCCCGGACTTACTTCGGCAAGCGATTTACAATTGCCAGCCTCTACATTGACAAAAGATTGTTATCAGAGCATGTTCTCCGGTTGTACAAGTTTAACATCAGCCCCTAAACTTCCTGCAACAACTTTAGCAGAAAATTGTTATCAGAGCATGTTCTCCGGTTGTTCAAGTTTAACAACAGCCCCTGAACTTCCTGCAACAACTTTGGAAACGGCTTGTTATAACGGCATGTTCTCTGGCTGTACAAGTTTAACAACAGCCCCTGAACTTCCTGCAACACAAACAACCACCAACTGCTATACAAACATGTTTAAAGATTGCAAAAATTTGAATAAAATAAGCATAGGACTAACCAGTTGGACAAGTTCAAATCTTAATAACTGGCTTTCGGGAGTTTCCGCAACCGGCAACTACATGCCACTCAACGAACAGGAAGCAACAAACTATACTACCTTTTTCCCTGAAGGATGGACAGAAATTCCAACCCATACACATAATTTTGAATTCAGCAAATGGTTGTGGGCTGATGATTTCTCATCTTGTTCAGCTATATTGGTTTGTACAGACGATGAAAGCCACGCCGACACTCTTGCTGTTGAAATAACTTCCGATACAACCAACGCAACTTGCACACAAAGCGGCAGAATCATCTACTATGTGGCTATTGACTTTAACGGACAAAAACACTACGATAGAAAAGAAAAAATTCTAGCCCCTTCTTGTAATTACGATATGCTTCTTAATCTTATCGAAGGAACGTATTGCCTAAGCTATTACCAAGGTGACAAAGAAACCGAACCTACTAAAGATTTATTCTTCGATTTCTACGGAACAGATTCCATTGTTTTAGGATATTTTGGCAAAACTGAATATACGAAAATCAAGACGAATGCTCTTACCGACATCCACCAAAAGAACGACAAAATATACTTAACATACAACGAAAACACGACATTCACTTTCACCCTTGGAGAAGACGGAACAGCCGAAAAGCTTACTGTGAAAAACGAAGCAGAGGATCAATTGTACATTTGCACCAAAACGATTGTAGAAAACATCACCATTGAGGACATTTGGGACATAATCAAAGGTTCTTATATCACAGAAGACGGAACAGTTATCTCACTAATCCCAATGACTAATTTCGAAACCGGCAAAGACACGCCAAGTTTTATGTGGGTTAACCAATTCGCAAACACGGATGGAATGAATAACGTTGATAGTTACTACACATTCAGCGAAACCAATCCACGAATATCAAAAATCGGCGACAATTACACATTCAGCAACAAAATATGGAACAACAAATACTTTGTTGTGCAAATCCAAAACAATGTTGCCGTTTCTTTAACAGAATTCACATCGAAAGGAAACATTGTTTACCACCCTATCACTTACAGCAATGTATTAGATAAAATCAAAAACGCATACTATTTTGAATCTAAAAACGGTGAATCGGAAATTGAGAAACTGGAGGATTTCTATGTTGAATTCAGCAACGACGATTACATCTATATGGGCAACGACGAAATCAATCACAAAACTCCAATAAGCGATATTGAAAAAATCTACACAACAAGTAATCTTATCAAATTTGATTTCAAAGACGGTAATTCATTCTCATTCGCTATCCCAAACGACACAATTAAAAATGTAACATTGACCGATACCGCAAGCAATAAAATTGTATTCTCGAAACTTTCGGTTTGGGACATGATAGCAAGCGAATATCAATGTGGCGAAGAAACCGCATTACTTACTATCGTTGATGGTGTTGAATCTCTTGTCGTAAACGACGAAACAACTCCACTTACCAATTTAATCATAAGAAAATCCGGAGAAGACATAGAATTCTACTCTGCAGAAAATCGTGACGATGCAGTTCTTCGCATAATCGTCCGCAACAATGTTGTACAACGCTTACACATTAAAGGCAACGACAACATTTTCATAAATACAAACACTGCCGTTGATACAATTGCCGACAACACGATTTCCGTATATGTTTGCAACAACGAGATTATCGTTTCTGGTTTAGACAACGACGAATCCGTTGCCATTTACAACGTAACAGGAAAACTGATTGCCAAACAACAACAAACGACTAACACTGCGTCGTACGCAATCCCTTGCAAAGGCATTTATTTCGTAAAAATTGGCAACAAAACAAACACCGTGATTTGTGATTAAGGGCTATAAAAAAGCGAATCAAATAATTGATTCGCTTTTTTTTCTATTGTCAATTTTCAACTATCACCTTTCTATTGTCAAATAATTGTCAAATGACTGGCAAACTTTTCCCGCACACGAAATGGCAAACTGAATAGTTTGATTCCAAAAATCTTCGGACAACTGCGCCACATTATTTTTATCGACACTGGCTTTCGCAAAACAATGCAACACGCCAGCATTAAATGTGTCCCCAGCGCCAATCGTACTTACAGGTTTTATTTGAGGAACAGGATACGAAGCGGAAAATTGCGGAGTTTTCACAATCACATCAAACTTATTTTGAGTGAACACCAAAACCTGCACGCCATATTTTTTTAATTCAGCATAAACCGACTCCACATTGGATGTTCCAAAAATTGCCGAAGCATCTTCGTCAGACATGTGGACAATATCGGCAAAATGCAAATTTTCAGTCAAAAACAAATATTTCTGCGATTTTGGATCAAGTGATTTTCTCATATTTGGATCGTACATAACCAAAACACTTGCTGTCTCAGCTTTTTTAAGCAAATTCACCACACTATTACGAACGCGGGCATTCAATGCAAACGAAGAGGAAAATAGCACAATATCAGAAGAAGAAAACGAAAAATCATCAACTTGCATATTCTCCGTAAATTCCTTGTAGAATTGATAATTCGCATCATTTTTTTCATTGAGGAAAGCCAACGCCAACGATGTTTTTTTGTCAACATATTGTACTAAATGACTTGTATCAATTCCGTTTTCATGCAAAAACGATTTACACCACTCACCCAACTCATCCTTACCTATTTCGGAAATAAACGATACTTCATTCCCCAATCGTCCCAAACTAACCGATGTATTCAACGCAGAACCGCCAACTTTTGCCGCTTGCGGTTGCATATTCTTAAAAATAATATCGATTACCGTTTCTCCTATCGTGTAAATCATATCAAACTATTTTAAAATCCATATTGTCGTAGAATCTCCAAAACCGCTTCTTTCCTATCTTCCATTGGCAATTCACCATCAATCCATTTTATTTCAATTCCACGTCGTTCCATTCCTCTAAACCAAGTCATCTGCCGTTTTGCGAACTGACATATTGCTGTTAGCAATTGTTCCTCCATTTCAGCTTTGGATATTTGACCTGTTACATATAACGTCAAAAATTTATATTCTAAACCATAATAAATCAAAGTTTCGGCAGGAACACCTTGTTTCAATAATTGCTCCACTTCGTCTGTCATACCAGCTTCCAAACGTTTTTTAAATCGTTGTGCAATACGATTGCGTCTTACGTCACGAGAAACAGACACACCAATAGTAAGAGGTTTATATACGCACGTATTTTGCTGATATTCAGCAGGATGTTCCGCTTCGTGGCGAGCAATTTCCAATGCACGAATCAAACGTTTTTTAGAATCAAAATCTGTTGTATTATGCAAAACTTTGTACGTTTTCAATTCGGCAACTAAATCATCAAAATCACGCATTTCGCACGATTTTCTAAATTCCGCATCTTCGGGAACCATGTGCATATTATAATTTTTGATGATTGACTCAACGTACATTCCCGTTCCACCACAAACTAATGGATTTTTTCCTCGTTCTACAATATCTTTATATACGACCTGGAAGGCATCGAAAAATTTAAACAAATTAAATTTTTCTCCTGCATCGACAATATCCATCAAATGATATGGAACTTGTTCACCATCAACAAGATAATCTTCATAATCCTTCCCCGTTCCCAAATTCATATTACGATATACCTGACGGGAATCGGCGCAAATCACTTCCGCATTAATTTCAGCAGCAACTAAAGCGGCAAGACGAGTCTTACCTGTTGCCGTAGGACCAATTATCACTGGTAGAATTTGAAGATTGTCAGACATTATTGTAATAACTGAAAAAATACTATTTTTGTCTCGCAAACAAACGTTTTGCAAAGATATAAAATGGCAGAGAAAAACATTTACATAAAAAACAAAAAGGCATCGTTTGACTACGAAACAATTCAAACGTATACGGCTGGAATTGTTTTAACCGGTACGGAAATCAAATCAATCCGCGACGGCAAAGCAAACGTAACCGATGCTTTCTGCTTTTTCAACAACAATGAACTTTGGTGCAAAGGAATGCACGTCTCGGAATATTCTTTCGGAAGTTACAACAACCACATTCCCGACCGTGAGCGAAAACTATTGCTCAATCGCCGCGAATTGAATAAAATGGAGGAAAAGCTGAAAGACAAGGGAATTACTATTATAGTGTTGAGTTTGTATCTCAATCAACGCGGATTTGCAAAAGTTGACATAGCACTCGCCCGAGGTAAAAAACAATTCGACAAACGCGAAGACATGAAGGAACGCGACGCTAAACGCGACATGGATCGTGCGAAACGTCGTTTCTAATTGATATCAACCTTCAAACGGATTGTCCTTATCAAAATCTGGCTGATAAAAATCGTTGCTTTCCAACAATTGTGTCCAGCCGTTTTCAAAACCCCAATCTTCTAATTTATCCAGCACTAAATCATATTCCTGTTTTGTCAACGTACGATTTATTGTGTTATCATTCAGCGCCTTATGCACAGGAAAATATTGCGACATTAACGAGATATACACATCCGAGGAACATTCGTTTGCTATCAATTCCAACGCACGCAAACTATTCTCCACATTATTCGGCAAAACTAAATGACGAATAATCAATGCAGGATTGGTTTCGGAAATAACATTTCGTTTTTGGCGATACATTTCCTTTATTGCCGAAATCGCAATCTCGGAATACCTTTCTATACCTGATAATGTCTTACCTAACGTATCGTTAGTATATTTAAAATCAGGCAAATAAATATCCACAACCGATTCCAACCTGCGGAGAACGTTAACATTTTCGTATCCATTTGTGTTGTATATTATTTTGGGGAAATATCCGCGAGTATGCAACCGTGCAACAATCTCCAACATATGCGGAATATGGCTTGTTGGAGAGACAAAACCGAGAAAATGAACATCCCTATCCAATATTTGAATGATTCTCGCCACCGCCTCTTCATAATCGGTAATCTCATGTTTTATTGGTTTTTCAGGCTGACTAATTTGAAAATTCTGGCAATATGCACAACGCAAATTACAATGCGAGAAAAACACATTACAAACACCGTTTTCGCTTCCTTCTATCGGTTCTTCACCTTTGTGCAAACTAATGTTCGCAATATGCAAGTCCGCATCTAAACCACAAAAACCTTTTTTCCCCGATTTTCGGTCAACGCCACAATTATGTGGACAAAGTGCACAACGAGTCAAATCAAACATTGACAGTCTTAATTCAAATAGTAATCAACAGTTGTAACAACACGAACCGTCTTTATATATGGTGTGTTGAAATCTCTATCGTAAACAGAAAATTGACCTTGATTTGCATATTTAATTTTTCCCAATTCCGACTTTGAATCCAATGCAAATTTTTCAGCAACCGCACGTGCGTTTTGGGTAGCTTCCTCAACCATTTCGGGTTTCAATTCATTCAAACCAGTGAAGTCATAACTTATTGCATTTCCTTCCCAAGCCTCTCCTGCTGCTATGGCAACTCCTTGTTTCATCAATTGCTCTTGCGAAGAGAGTAAATTACGAACCAAATCAACTTTATTCGAAGTAACCGTAATCACTTTTGAAACTTGATAGCGAGTTTGAATGTTATCGGAAACGTAGCGTTCTGTTTGGCGATCGTAAACTGTTGTTGCAGAAAGACTTATTTCCGACTGTTCGATACCATTTTGTTTTAAGAAATCAACAACTTTGTTAGTTTTAGTAGACATACTTTCATACAAATCCAGCAAATCGTTGCCCGCATCTTTTAATGAAATTGGCCACACAACTTTATCGGCCATAACATCACGTTCCGAAAGACCTTTTACAGAAACAAAACTGTCTTTTGTAGCATAATTCTCAATTCCGGCTTTCAATAACGAACCCAACCCAATGAAACCGCACATAATTAAAAGTGCAGCTAAAATTCTTGATTTATCCATAGTAAAATATTTTTTAATTAAACAATACAAATAACTCTAAACCATAAACCCTAAAACCTATCTATAAAAATAGTATTCTTTCTCCGTTACATTGTGGCACAAATCCTCCAACACGATTTTCAACGTATGAGTTTTTCCTTTTTCTATTTTATTGTTATCGAACCATAGGAATACAGCGCCAGATTTTCCATCAAAATCCAATATGCTCCATTGTCCATCAATATAGGCATTATATTTTGCCACCCCCGAATAATTATCCGCCATTTTAAACAAAATATATGATTTTGCACCCATATCCGCACCGTTTTCCATTGTCATTTTTATTGTTGGAGCAACCGTATCAACCACAACAGCAAATTTTCCGCCCGTTTTTACAAATGCGTGAGCGCACCCTTCCGAATCAAACTTTGTAGTTATTGGAGTACGTTTCACACAATTTTCAATTATACCCTTTTCTTTCAAATTGTCAGGTAAAGAATACGGAATAATTATTTCCGCCGCCTTTTTGAATATAACCTGGTCAGTTTCAACCGAATAAACGTTCGAATAATATCGTTTCTTCGCATTCGATGTGTCAACATTCACATTAAACGTGAAATCGCGGAAAAAAGTCTTTGGTTTTGCCTTAAATTGAAATTTTTCTGCTGAATATTCGAACGAATCGGCACATTTATATTTTTGTTCCGACTTCAATTTATTAACATCAAGTGTATCAACAAAATCCTGTTTCAAACTAATTTTAACCGAAGCCATATTATTTTTAAAATCCGACACACGAATTTCGCATTCTGCATATTCGCTATCGGTTGTCTTGTAAATTCCACGATTCACAAGTTTCGTATAAATGTCTAGTTCGTTGTTTTCGTCAACAAACAAACGTTCATACATACGTTTTGTCGCCAAACGTTCTTCGTAATCAATCAAGCTATTGATATCTGCAGTTGTTTCAAAATCAATTTCGTCGATCGTACGCGAATAAATTGTCTGTCCATTGCAACTCAACGAAACGGTATAAAAGCCATAAATGTTCGTTGTTTCCGGCATATAATCGTAACCTTGTACAGAGAAACCGATGTTTCCCCAAACCGTAACAGGAGAATTTATCACAAACACGCCATTTCCTTTGGAAACAACGTCAAACATTTGTTTTTTTTGTTTGTGGTTCACAAAACTATTGCTATCCATTGGATACACGCCTATACGCTGGATTTTCGGAGAAACATTATCACGGAAATCATAAAAAATCATCGGATTCAACGAGTGCTGGTTTTCGGTTTTTCGAATTTCAAAATGGAGATGAGGCCCACCCGAACCGCCTGTATTTCCTGACAAAGCAATTTGTTGTCCTTGCGAAACAGGCAATTTACCAGCCTCTATTGGTGTATCAAACTGATTCACTTTTTTCTCGTATTGATATGCTTTCACAACCGAATCAATGCAAGGTTCGAACGATTTCAAATGCGCATAAACCGAAGTATAACCATTCGGATGCGTCACATACAACACATGTCCGTAGCCCCAAGGTGAAATTTGAATTCGCGAAACGTAACCTGTATCAATAGCACGGACAATTTTTCCCTCTACTTTATCTGTTTTCATATCAACTCCCGAATGAAAATGATTCGGACGCAATTCTCCAAAATTTGCCGACAAATACACTGGACGCAAGTCCATCGGAAATATAAAACTTTGTGAAAAAGCAACCGTATTCACAACGGATAAAGCAATAAAAACGAACAACTTACGCAACGTAAGCAATGATTTTTTACGACGCATCATTTCATTAATTTTTCTTTTGCTAATATAAAAGCAAACAAGAAAAAGACATTTTTAAATTATGAACGAATTACAAACAATTACCTTAATGATTATTTAGGCCGCCAAACTGAAGTGTAAATACAAGGAAAATCGTATTTTTGCGAAAATTATTTTAACAATGAGCGATTTTAAAAAACTCTGGAAATATCTATCAAATTATAAAAAGAATCTTTTATTAGTTTTCATATTCAATCTTTTTGGTGCAATCTTTTCTTTTGGAATGATAGCTGCCATTATTCCTTTTTTAAACGTACTTTTCGACAACACGCAGCAAGTACACGAATTGCCGGAAACGTTTGTAATGAGCAAAGACACGCTGCTCCTTTATCTCAACTACTATTTGACACTTGTAATTGAACGATGGAACAAATCTGTTGCTTTAATTTTCATTTGTCTATTTTTAATAATTGTGACATTCCTCAAAGATTTCTTCGAATATTTCGGTAAATATTTCAACATTCCTATTGTAAACGGCGTTCCACGCGACATTTACAACATCGCTTACCGCAAAATTCTTGATTTGCCTGTATTTTTCTTCACAAACGAACGAAAAGGCGACATCATGTCACGTATGTCTTCCGATATCACAATTGTGAGAACTAGTATGAACTCGTTCATCGACCTAATCAAGAATCCATTGTACATATTGGTATATTTTGTCGGAATCGTCATCATCAGTTACAAAATGACAATGATTGTATTCATTTTGTTGCCATTTATGGGAATTGTAACGGGAAAAATCGGAAAAAGTCTAAAAAAATCGACAAACCGCACACAACAATTGCAAGGCGATATATTGGTTTACATTGACGAAACACTTTCGGGACTGAAAGTTGTAAAAATCTTCAATGGATTAAAACAAATGCGTTCGAAATTCGAATCGAGAAGCGACGCGCACTATCGCGAAATGAACAGAGCAAACCGAAAAAGTAGCTTGGCTCACCCACTTACCGACTTTTTGATTGTAATAATTCTTTCTGTTGCAATCTACATAGGCGGTACGTTAGTTCTCGCAAAAGACGGAGGAATGTCGGCCGAAGCATTCATTGCATTTATTCTTGCGTTCACGCAAGTTGCAAGCCCGGCAAAATCGTTCACCGCAGCATTTTACAATATAAAACAAGGTGCTGCCGGCATCGACCGAATAGAAATGATTATCAACGCCGATGCTAAAATCAACGAAAAGCCAAATGCCAAAGCAATAACAACATTCTCCGATGCTATAGAATTCAAAAACGTAACATTCGGCTACAATTCCGAACGAACCATATTGAATAACATTTCGTTTTCAATTCCAAAAGGAACTTCAGTGGCCTTAGTCGGGCAATCAGGTTCGGGAAAAACCACAATCGCCAATTTGATTCCACGCTTCTACGAACCACAACAAGGCGAAATCACAATCGACGGCTTATCAATCAACGATTATAAATTGGCCGACCTACGCGGACTTATCGGTATCGTAACACAGGAATCTCTATTATTCAACGACACCGTTTTCAATAACATTGCGTTTGGTATCAACAATCCCGACAAAGAAAAAGTGATTGAAGCAGCAAAACTTGCAAACGCACACGATTTCATCATGGAAATGGACAATGGTTACGACACGAACATCGGAGATCAAGGAAATAAACTTTCCGGCGGGCAACGTCAACGACTCTGCATTGCTCGTGCGATTATGAAAAATCCAGAAATTCTAATTCTCGACGAAGCGACTTCGGCACTCGACACCGAATCGGAAAGATTGGTACAAGAAGCCCTTTCAAACCTTATGAAAGACCGTACTTCATTGGTAATCGCCCACCGACTTTCAACAATCAAAAATTCCGACAACATTATTGTAATGAACGAAGGACGAATTGTGGAATCAGGAAAGCACGAAGAATTAATCAATCTCAACGGAGCATATAAGCGACTACACGATTTGCAGTTAATATAATATCGCCATCGTTTCTGCAAAAGTTTTTAAGATGTTAATAACTATTACGTTTTTTAAACGAAGGTTTTTGCAAAAACATCTACTTTTGAACATAGAAAGATAAATTTGAGCGATATGGATAACTTTAATGAAAAAGAAGAAGTGTTCTCTAAACCAGTCAAAGCTGGAAAAAGAACGTATTTTTTCGATGTTAAGAAAACAAAAAACAACGACTATTTCTTAACAATCACGGAAAGCAAAAGAGTTTTTGACTCGGAAGACAAGCCAACGTATGAAAAACATAAAATATTCTTATATCAAGAAGATTTTGAAAAATTCGTTGCAGGAATGAACGAAGCAGTTGAATTCGTCACAAACGAAAATCCGAACTTTGTTCCTCGAAGCGAATCACACAAAGATGATTCAGAATTTGGTTTTTAATTTTTAGAGCTGGTTATTTGACCAGCTCTTTTTTTACCCTATCACCATGAGCGATATAAAAAGTTTAGTATCAATCACCGACTTCGACACGGAAGAGTATCTAAAAATATTGGAACTCGCCGCAAAATTCGAAAAAAACAGTTACCGTAACCTATTAAACGGACGCGTGATTGCTTCGTTATTCTTCGAGCCATCCACACGTACCCGATTGAGCTTTGAAAGCGCAATCAACCGTTTGGGCGGACGCGTAATCGGTTTTTCCGACATCGAAACAACAAGTTCCACAAAAGGAGAATCATTGCACGACACAATCAAAATCATCTCAAACTATTGTGATTTAATTGTTATGCGCCACCCTCTCGAAGGTGCGGCAAAATTCGCAAGCGAAGTAGCAAATGTGCCAATTATCAATGCCGGCGACGGAGCAAACCAACACCCAACGCAAACCTTGCTCGATATGTATTCAATATCAAAAACACAAGGTTCGCTTAACGATTTATCCATTGCGCTAATCGGTGATTTGAAATACGGAAGAACCGTACATTCATTGATTATGGCAATGAAATACTTCAACCCCACATTCCACTTGGTTGCTCCTCCAGAATTGGCTTTACCGGATGAATACAAAACTATTTTAAAGGAAAACAATATTACTTTCTATGAACACACCGACATGCAATCGGTTTTGAACGAAGCCGACATTGTATATATGACACGTGTTCAAAAAGAACGTTTCTCCGACTTGATGGAATACGAAAAAACGAAGAATTTATACATCTTGAAAAACGATATGCTTAGCAAGACTAAACCAAACATGAAAATTCTTCACCCACTTCCACGAGTGAACGAAATCAGTCTTGATGTGGATGCAAATCCAAAAGCATATTATTTCGAACAAGCACGGAACGGAGTTTTCACCCGTCAAGCAATCATTAGTTATTTATTGAACCTAAACGCATAATTCCATGGAAAATATACAAGGTAAAAAAATGATGGTTAGTGCCATCAAAAACGGCACCGTAATCGACCATATACCAAGCAGTTGCCTATTCAAAGTTATTTCCATTTTGAAATTAGAAAACATAGACAACCAAATAACATTCGGACTAAACTTGGAAAGCAAACGTTTGGGCAGCAAGGCAATCATTAAAATTGCCGACAAATTCTTCGAACAAGACGAAATCAATAAAATCGCAATTTTGGCACCCGAAGCAAAACTAAACATTATTAAAGATTACCAAGTTGTTGAGAAAAAGGTTCTTACGTGTCCCGACAAGGTTCAAGGTATCACAAAATGTTTCAATCCCAAATGTGTGACAAACCATCAAAATATTATGCCTAAATACACCGTTATTGGCACAACGCCAAGCGTAAGCTTAAAATGCGAATATTGCGAGAAAACCACCAATTTCGAACATTTCAACTTCATCTAATGAAAAAGCACACAGGCATATTACTCTTTTTCATTCTGTTTGTATCGACTTATGGGTTTTGTCAATCGGAACAAACAATTAAATTGCGAGTTGCCTGTGTCGGAAACAGCATAACCGAAGGTTTCGGACTCAATAATCCAGCTACGGAGGCCTATCCTGCCATTTTAGGCGAATTATTGGGCGATCAATTCGAAGTTAAAAATTTCGGTTTAAGTTGCCGTACCGTTTTGTCAAAAGGCGACTATCCGTGGATGCAGGAACCACAATTCAGTGAATTGAAGGAGTTTGCTCCCGAATACATTGTTATAAAATTAGGCACCAACGACAGCAAAGACTACAATTGGAAATATAAAGACGAGTTCCAAAAAGATTTGGAAACAATGATTGACACATTCATGTTTTATCCTTTAGCTCCCTGTATCGTCATTTGCACACCAGTTCCAGTACTTTCCAACGACAACAGATGGGGACTTCGGGATAAAATCATAAAAAAAGAAATTATTCCTATCATAAAACAAGTTGCAATAGAAAAAAATCTTGTTGTAATTGATTTACACACAAAAATCAACAAAAGTTTATACTTGCCCGACAACGTGCATTTAAACACAGAAGGTTCAAAATATCTCGCAAAAAAAATATATGACGAATTTTTCTCGTTAATACCACACTAAATATCATTAACAAATACTTTTTCCTATGAAAAAAGCAATTGTACTTCTCTCGTTTCTTATCGCCTTTATGGGCTGTTTTGCACAAGAATATTCCTCGTCAAACAAGAAAGCTATTGCAGCTTACGAATCGGCATTACAAAACTATCAACTGCTCTATTACGACAAAGCTGAAGAAAATCTAAAAACCGCCTTGAAACAAGACGAATATTTTGTAGAAGCATACTACCTTTTGGCTGGCGTTTATTCGCAGAAAAAAGACACAACGAATATGCTCAATGCACTACAAACCTGCGTTGACAAATGCGGAGGAACACATTTGTGGTCACGCTACAAATTAGCATACGAAGAGTACAATTTAGGAATGTACAAAGATGCATTCGACAACCTACAACACTTCAAACGCGCAAACGAAATGCACACATCTTCAACACTTTCCAAAATTGAAGAAATGAATTTCAACGATTTATACGAAAAAACGACAACTGCGTTGGAGCTACAACGAAATCCAATCAATTTCACACCCCAAAACATGACGGATAAGATAAACACCCCGTTCGATGATTATCATCCATCTATTACAGTTGACGACAAAACAATCATTTTTACGACAAACCTACCTACAGCAAATCCACGCATAAAACAAGAAGATTTATTTTTAGCACAAAAGACAAACGACGCATGGAATAAAAGCGTTCCACTTACACCTATCAACACAAAAACAAACGAAGGCGCACAATCAATCACAGCAGATGGAAAAACTATGTTCTTCACAATCTGTGGCGCTCCCGACGGTTTAGGTTCTTGCGATATTTATATGACTAAAAGAATCGGTAACGCATGGACAAAACCTATCAATCTTGGTGAACCGATCAATAGTAAATCGTGGGAATCACAACCTTCGTGTTCCGCTGACGGAAGAACACTCTATTTCGCATCAAATAGACAAGGCGGACAAGGCAAAAAAGACATCTGGGTTTCGAAATTACAAGCAAACGGACTTTGGTCAAAACCAGAAAATCTCGGTACTGAAATCAACACGAAATACGACGAAGAATCGCCTTACATCCACGCCGATGGCGTAACACTTTACTACTCTACCGACGGCAAACCTGGTATGGGCAAAAAGGACATTTTTGCAACAAAAAAATTAGACAAAGGCGGTTGGGCTACTCCAGAAAATCTTGGTTATCCAATCAACACAAACGAAGATGAATCACATCTCATCATTAACGCCGAAGGCACAAAAGGATATTTTGCATCGAACCGTTTTGGCGGATTCGGAGGATTCGACATCTACGAATTCACTATTGACGAAACATTCAAGGTAAAGCCAAACGCGGTGACGTATGTTCAATGCATTGTGTTTGATTCTCAAACCAAAAGCAAACTTAACGCAAACATCAAATTAACAGACTTAAAAACAAACGAAACCGTTTTCATTAACAAATCAGACCAAACAACCGGCGAATGTATTGTTCCTTTCATTGAAGATCACCAATATGCATTGGCGGTTGAAAAACCAGGATACGTATTTTATTCGGAAAATGTTTCGTTAGAAAATTTCAAAGGACAAGACAAAGTTGAAATTCCATTGCAACAAATCATTGTCGGCAATTACGTTGTACTGAAAAACATTTACTTCTTTACTGATCAAGCAATCTGCAAAGAAGAATCAAAACCAGAATTGGAAGCTATCGGCAGATTTATGCGACAAAACCCTACCGTTCATGTTGAAATCGGCGGACATACCGATAATGTCGGAAGTTCAGCATATAATCAAAATCTTTCAGAAAAACGTGCCGCATATATCGCCAACGAGTTGATAAAAACATATGGTGTGGAAGCACAACGATTGAGTTGGAAAGGATACGGCGACACAAAACCTTGCGTACCAAACACAAGCGACGAAAATCGTGCTAAAAACCGTAGAACAGAGTTGATTATTACAGCGAAATAGGAGTTTTGAACCGAAACACAGGAATTGTCAATCAACAAATTTTCTCATTACAATTTCACAAACGGCAACACCTTTTTGCCATTTGCGGTTTCTATAACCACGTAGTAAGTACCTTTGGGCAGAGTTTCAACATAAAACGTGTTTTTATTTTCACGTTGAACAAGAACAATTGTTCTATTAGAATTAAAAATTGAAACATTGTCAAAAGTACCCGAAACAGTTATTTTCTCCATCGCAGGATTTGGATACACAAACAACCGCTCGTCACCGTTTTCCACATCCACAACAACAACATCCGAATATGAGAATTCTCCGTTAAAATCTGTTTGTTTCAAACGGAAATATGTAATTCCGTCAAATTCATTCGAAGAAACCGAAACGCTATAATTTGTGGTTAGTGAAGTAGTTTCATTACCATCTTCCGTTGCTAATTCCATAAAATCAACACCATTAATGGAATATTCCAACGTAAAGAAATCATTATTTACCTCAGAAGCCGTCTGCCAATCAAAAAAAACTTCGCCATTCGATTCGATTGCAGTAAAGTAGGTCAATTCAATAGGAAGAAATCCTGCATATTTATGAAATTGTTCAGTTGCATGCAAATATGCTCCAGACGTTTCATCGGAAACCTCCACTGTTTTTTTCTTTCCATTAGGAATAGCAAAATCTTTTATATAAAATAACTCTGGAGCTATCGTTTCAGTATTTCCCGAAAAATTTGTGTTGAAAGTTATATTTGCCCCATTAGCCATACCACCAAAAGACGACAACATAGAAGATTTATTTCCGTTCCCATTTGCTGTTAAAACAATTGTTCCTGAACCTACTATTTGATTTCCAACAGCAACAGAAGCGTCACC
>JAZRXD010000043.1:0-5546 GCA_045600045.1 Bacteroidales bacterium | reverse complement strand
TGTTACAAGTTTTTAAAAAAGTAATCACATTAAGTGATGGTCGTACTATCGAAATCGAGACTGGAAAGTTGGCAAAACAAGCAGACGGTTCAGTTGTCGTAAGAATGGGCGACACAATGCTTTTGGCTACAGTTTGTAGCGCAAAAGATGCTGTTCCAGGTACTGATTTCATGCCACTTACTGTTGAGTACAAAGAAAAATTCGCTTCGTTTGGAAGATTTCCGGGTGGATTCACAAAGAGAGAAGGAAAGGCTTCGGATTATGAAATTTTAACTGCGCGTTTGGTCGATAGAGCTTTGCGTCCATTGTTCCCAGACAATTATCACGCTGAAACATTTGTCAACGTGTTATTGATTTCTGCCGACGGAAAGAATCAACCTGATGCATTAGCAGGTTTGGCGGCATCGGCTGCTATGGCTGTGTCAGACATTCCTTTCGGAGGTCCTATCTCTGAAGTTCGCGTTGCTCGTGTAGATGGAAAATTGGTTATTGATCCAACTTTCGAAGAAATGGAACGCGCCGACATCGACATCATGGTAGGTGCTACATACGATAACATTTTGATGGTTGAAGGAGAAATGAACGAAGTTTCAGAAGCAGAAATGCTTGAAGCTTTGAAATTCGCTCATGAGGCAATCAAGCCAATGTGCCTTGCTCAAAACGAGTTGATGGCAGAAGTTGGTAAGACTGTTAAACGTGAATATTGCCACGAAGAAAATGACGAAGATTTAAAACAAGATGTTTGGAACAAATGCTATGACAAAGCATACGCAGTTGCTGCATCAGAAAATACGAATAAACACGAACGCGAAGCAAACTTCTCTGCCATTAAGGAAGAGTATCTTGCCGCAATGGATCCGGAAGAAGCAGCAGCAAAAGCAGAAATGGTTAGCCGTTACTACCATGCTGTTGAAAAAGAAGCAATGCGTCGTTGCATTCTTGATGAAGGAAAACGTCTTGATGGTCGTAAAACAACTGAGATTCGTCCTATCTGGTGCGAAGTTGGTTATTTACCAGGCCCTCACGGATCAGCAATTTTCACTCGTGGTGAAACTCAATCTTTGACAAGTGTTACACTTGGTACAAAACAAGATGAAAAAATCACAGATGAAGTGTTGGTGCAAGGTCGCGAAAGATTTTTGTTACACTACAATTTCCCTCCATTCTCAACTGGAGAAGCAAAAGCACAACGTGGTGTTGGCCGTCGTGAAATCGGTCACGGACACTTGGCTTGGAGAGCTCTTAAGAGAATGATTCCAGCTGATTATCCATATTGCGTTCGCGTTGTTTCCGATATTATGGAATCTAACGGCTCTTCATCAATGGCTACTGTATGCGCAGGAACTCTTGCACTTATGGATGCAGGTGTTAAGATTAAGAAACCAGTTGCTGGTATCGCAATGGGATTGATTACCGACAAAGGAAACGTTAAATGGTCAGTTTTGTCTGATATTCTTGGTGATGAAGACCACCTTGGTGATATGGACTTTAAAGTAACTGGTACTGCAGATGGTATTACAGCTACTCAAATGGATATCAAGGTTGATGGTTTGTCGTACGAAGTTTTGGAAAAAGCTTTGAATCAAGCAAAAGAAGGTCGTTTACACATTCTTGGTAAAATCACAGAAACAATCGCTGAACCACGTGCTGATTTGAAACCACACGCTCCAAGAATTGAAACTTTGAAGATTGGTAAAGACTTTATCGGTGCTGTTATTGGTTCTGGTGGTAAAAACATTCAAGAATTGCAAGCTCGTACAAATACGACAATTTCTATCGAAGAAGTTGACGGATTTGGAATTGTTGAAATTTCTGGTAACAACAAAGAAGGAATGGATGCAGCAAAAGAATACATCCTTGGCATTTCTCAAGAACCAGAAGTTGGCAAAGTTTACAAAGCAAAAGTTAAATCAATCGTTGAATTTGGTGCATTCTGCGAATTCTTGCCACAAAAAGACGGATTACTTCACATTTCTGAAATAGCTTGGGAACGTGTAGAAAAAGTTGGCGACTATTTGAAAGAAGGCGACGAAATCGAGGTTAAATTAATCGGTATTGAAAAAGGTAAATTCAAATTGTCGAAGAAAGTATTGACAGAAAGACCTCCACGTCCTGCAAAACCAGAAGAACAGAAATAATTGTTCAAAATACTAAATACAAGAAAAGGCTATCGTTTGATAGCCTTTTTTTGTATTCAATAACCATTCTCAAAATACTATCAAGTTTACACTTTTTTAATTGATGTTATGCCACTAACTTTTCCCAATGTTAACGCGCCTAAATTGTCGTATTCCGTATGACCGATGAAATCAACAAAGGGTAGTCTTTTGCAATAGAGGAGAATACGAATATATCATCTTTTTGTAGTTTGCTATTGATAGATTCCAATACAACACATTGAGAATCTTTATATTGAAAAACAACTTTACGCATAGGTTCGTAACAAAATTCAATAGTATCGTTGGCTGATAAATCGGATGCTTTGATTTCTTCTATTGATACAAATTCGCTGCTCTCGTTTTTGCCAGCTAATGAGTCTAAATATTCATCCCAATTTTTGAACCCAATATATTTTGCAATAACATCTAACGTATATGTTCGTGGTTCCGTCCCAGCAATAAATCCAAAAAATCGTTTGAGCGTTGAGGCACTAACACGTTCATTGCATTTTTGCATAATGTCGATTGCTAATGCTTCACAGTCAAGTGGATATCGAATTTCTTTTCCGAAAACTTGCTCTATACTAAAACGAATATGTTTTGAAACCATTTGTGCTTTTGTTTTTATATGCCAAAAATACAAAATTAAAAAGCATGAATTTCAAAATGAACTAAATGAACGAATTGAATGAAATGAATGGACAAAGTGAACTTTTTTATGAGAGGTGACATCTTTGATGTGATGCATTTCCCATTTTTGTACATTTGTATAAATTGACTTATATGATTGAAGATTCTTCTGAATTTGTCTCTGACAAAAAACAAATAGGCGATGAACGGGTAGAACTATATCGTTCTCAGTATTTTATTGTTTCTAAAATACGTTTGTTCAACAAATGGAGAATCGAAAAACGGTTAACAGCAGAATACGAATTTCAACCAATTCAAAGAAGTTCTTTAGAAAGAGAATTTGAAATCGGATATCAATTAGATCATCCAAATATTGTTCGCTATTTAGAATTACGAAAAACTGAGCAAGGTGTTCCATACATTATAATGGAATATGTAGATGGAATGAATCTGCATGAGTATATGCAGTCAGATGAAGTTTGTACTCAAAAAGACTTTGATTCGATTTTTTCCGCATTGCTTTCTGCCTTGAGTTATCTGCAACAACGTCAGATTTATCATCTTGATATAAAGCCGGAAAATATTGTAATAACCTATAAAGAACATATTCCCAAATTGATAGATTTTGGTGTTTCTAATACCGATACCTACCAAACATCGCTTGGCTCAACTAAGCAATACCGTACCAAAGAACACACTGATTACAGCAGGGTTTCATCGAAAACAGACATGTATTCGTTTTCAAAAACGATGAAAGCATTTGCCGATAAGAAACAGATTGCATTGTCAAGAGTAGAGAAAAAGATATTGCAATTGTGTTCTCAAGAAGATCCGCAAAAGAGATTAGACGCACGTACTGCATTGCAAGTGATGCAAAAACGAACTAATTGGAAATTGATTTTTGTGTCTATTGGGATTGTTCTTATGTTAGTAGTAATGACTATTTTTTTCATAAATAAACAAAAACAGACAGAGTATAATAAATCTGCCAATATGGAAGAAGAAGTACCTGTTGTAGTAGAGAATGATAGTTTAATTTCGGTAGACACAACTAATATAGACACAACCTATCATATCAAAAAAGAAATTATACATGTTCATAACCATCAAGAGATAGTTGACACAGTACAAAATGATACACAAACAGCGGTTGATAGTATTATAGATAAAGCTATGAAGATTTTGTATGGAACAATAGACTCGTCTTTATATAAGAAAGACTCTATTTTTTTTGAGAAACTGTCAATACAATATGAAGCAAAGTATAAAGAAATAATTTCAACGAATGATACTATTAGTAGGAACGTGTTGAAATTTCAACTACTTCAAGACTATGAGCGCGTTACGGATAGTGTTATACATATATATGCGAACGATAATATTCAGATGTTTAATGCTTTGGGTAAGCTAAAATATCTCTTGCAGGATGAATTAGAACAAAAAATGTTATCCTATAAGAATTAGTTTGATAGACAAGTTGCTTAAAACAATTGTATTGGATTCAACGAAAAGAATTCCTCAAAAGAAATACCATTTGTACCAATCGTATAAGATGCAGTAGGAGAAAAATTTTTGTGGAAACGTTCCATTCCTTCGTTTTTTGTTTTTACACCGCTCTTAACTTCCAATGCAACAAGTTTGTTGCCTTTTTGTAGTACAAAGTCAACTTCCCGTGAATTTTCGTTCCAATAGAACAAATTAAAATTTTCTGTTTTAGAATAGTTTAACAAATGTGAGCCAACTGCCGATTCCGATAATCTTCCCCAATAAGTAGAATTATTTTTTGCTGAAACAAAATCATTTTCAAACTGAAGACTCATCAATGCATTGTTATGGACCTGAAATTTTGGTTTTGAAGCTCGTTGATGAACCACACTTCCCGAATATTTGTCCAATCCACACAAAAGTCCTGCGGTGTCTAATAAATTCAAATAATTACTCAAAGTAGTTAAGTTTCCCCGTTCTTGTAATTCACCTTGAATTTTCGTAAGCGAAAGAATTTGAGCAGAATACGAACATCCAATGGCAAAAAGTCTTCGCAAAAGAATCGGTTTGTCAACTCTTGTAAGCATAAGAATATCTTTTGACAATGTGGTGTCGATAAGTGAGTGCAAAATGTAGTTTTTCCATCGTTTTTCATCAGAGACAAAATCGGCACTGCCAGGATAACCACCATACATAATATATTGGTCAACAGAAAAACCAAATGCTTCCTTCATTTCGGCATACGACCAGTGTGGAATATATATTGGTTCGAAACGTCCAGCTAACGATTCCGACAAACCTTGCTGGATAAGAAGTGAAGACGAACCAAGTAAAATTACTTTGAGTGGTACATCATGAAATGTGTCATCGTCCCATTCTTTTTTTACAATTTCACTCCAGTTAGCAATTTTTTGAACTTCATCTACAATAAGAATAAAATCGGTATAGTTGTTCTTGGTGATTTCAAGACGACATTGGTTCCATGTGTTTCGAAGCCATGTTTCCTCAACACCCAAAGTGTTGTCTGCACTAACAAAAATATATGGAATAGAAATGTCGTGAAGAATTTGTTTGATTAACGTAGTTTTTCCTACTTGACGAGGTCCAAACAACACTTGAATGAATTTTCTCTTTTCTAACAATCTACTTGTAATTGTTTGATAATAAGACCTTTTCATATTGTTTTGAAATTTTATTAGGTTAAACTAATAATTTTATTAGGCAAAACTAATAAATTTTTTCAACATTCTATGAATTGCTTAAAATCTTTGT
>JAZRXD010000042.1:0-7676 GCA_045600045.1 Bacteroidales bacterium | reverse complement strand
TAGGCAACGATTTCACGTTCAATGCTATGAAAGGTTTCGGCTTCGAGAGCGAATTTCTCGACAAGTTCAGCGAAAATCTTGGGTGTTTTGGAACAGCCCTCAGCACCTATCAGATTGCACGCGCAGCCTATCAAGGCAATGATGAATTGGTGGCTGGTGGAACTTTGAAGATTATGCTGGGACAAGCAACAACGGCTCTTAGCAACACATTGTCGTCAAAAGTGATGAGCGCATCAATGGCATCCGTAGCTTTCATCGACTATGCAATCAACCGTTATGCAGAAGAGGCTTGGAGCGGACGCAAGGATTTGTACAAAGCCGCTTTCAACTACTATTATAGCAAGGCTGGACGAAATGCCGTCAATCCTGGCGAAGGCCGAGGATTCCGTACTGCTGTTGATTGGTACAATGCACTTTACCCTATATTCTCTCGCACAGACCTTGACGAGAACGGTATGAAATCTGTTATCGACTCAATGGTTACCGCTTATTGCTGGGAATATTGGTACGACGATGATGCGCAAGCTATTTGTACCAACGAAGCAACAAACATGGGTTTTACCTATAGTGGTGGGTTGAATTCAAGCATAAAAAGCGAACTGTCAAACGAGTTACGTGCAAATCTTTACAATGGCACCTTGGTTAGTGTATTTCAAAGCATCAAAAAGCACAAGGAGAACGAAGCATTCGAAGAAGCCAGAATGCGTTTCGACGATTATTGCAAACTAATGAATACCATTGTAACCATTCGCATTAGCGATAGCGGTGCAAAGGAAAAATCGGAGTATGCAGGTCAAACTATGAAGTTTGCATCTATAAGCGAGGACCTCACTGACCCTGAATTGTGGCAATGCACACTCGACTCGTTGGGCAAAGGAATCATTCAATATCGTGTATTTGCCTACACAGATGCTGGATTCAGTCCTGAACTAATTCTGGTTTCACTTGACGATGAAGAGTTGGCTCGCTATCCTTTCACTATGGATTACAGTGGTAACAAGATTGTTGCAGAAATCGACCTTGCTGGTGGCGGCATTGACATTCCTGTAAAAGACGGTTGGAACTTCGGGATCAATCCTGAATACGCACTCAACAATGACGACAAGCCTTCACACATTCTGACGGCAGACTCTGTACGCCTTTGGGACGGAATAAAAAATGCACTTGCCTACTGTCGTAGCATTACGCCAGCCCAAGACGGTTCCTTTAAAATAACAGCCGAAGGCGTAACAATCAGCGGGACAATTGACGTGGTGTCACATACAGGTTCGGGAACGTTCACTATTGAAGCCACCACCGAATACAGCAATCCTTTAAGCGAAGCCGACTGCTTTGATGCCTTATGGAGGTTGACAACTGGCAATTCAAACGCAGAAATTCCTGATTGTATGTTGAAGAACTACACGGTGCAACACCATCTGCAAGGAACCTTCACTATCGGATACAGCAACAAGGGACAATGTTATATGTTTCATTTTTCAGGAACTGGAACTTGCTCTATGTTAGGCGAACAGTATTCATCAATAAACTACTCGGTAATAAGCAATATTGAAGATTCTAAAGATAAGTGGACTTACACTGACCGGAAATTGACTATCACACCCGTACACCTTGATAATGCTCAGGAAACAATGGACTGCGAATTGCGGTTTGATTAGTCCTCTATAATCCCAAAAACTTATAATATTTTTGGTTTACGGTATAATAAAAGAAAATAATACCACCTATAGAGCATATATATTGTTTCTTAGAACATATACCCCATCTTGATATATAAGTTGCTGACTTTGCCGTTGTCTTGCTTTTCCTCTTATTTCCAACAAAGATAAGACACTCAGTTCGAACTTTAGATATTTATAAAATCTTCCAGATTTTTGGGCGTTATTACTGAAAAAGTGGCATTCGGGTATGCTTTGGAGAATACTTCAGGACACTTTACTTTTTTCGAATTATTCCACTTAAATTTAAAAGCATGTAGTTCGCCATTGCTTTCTTCTATATAGTCAATTTCTTTCTGTTGCTGAGTTCTCCAAAAATAAGAATTCGTGAACATATCACCATACGCATTTTGTTTCATTCTCTCGACAATTGCAAAATTTTCCCATAGCGCACCGACATCTGTTCTGTTTTCAAGTTCCGCTGTATTTGCTATTACTGCATTTCGAACACCTAAATCCCAGAAATAAATCTTCCTGCTAAATTTCAACTCGTTTCGTGCATTTTTGGCATACGAAGGCAAACGAAATATGATGAAACTTTTCTCTAAAATATCAACATATTTTTCTACTGTTTTTGAATCCAAACCAATTAGGTTTCCAATTTCATTATATGAAACCTGACTTCCTATTTGTAAAGCAAGCGCTTTTATTAACGATACAATTTTATCCGATTTATGTATGCCGTCAAATGTTAAGATGTCTTTATATAAATAACTGTTTACTAATTCCTTAAGAACATTCTGCTCTTCTCCGTAACTAGTAACAACCTCTGGATAATATCCGTAAATAAGTCTATGCGGTATCATAGAAAGTTCATCCAAATAACTGCTATGATTCACCATTTCTGCAAATGACAACGGGAATAGATGAAATTCTCTTTTTCGACCAGCAAGGGATTCATTTACTTTAGAAGCCAACTCAAACGAACTACTTCCCGAAGCAAATACTTGCACGTTTTCTATTTGGTCGGTAATTAGTTTCAACTTTAATCCAATGTTGGGTATTTTTTGTGCCTCATCAATAACTATGGTTGTATGCCTGCCAATAATAGTTTTTATTTTTGCTAATGTTGCGTTGGATAGAATTTCTATGGTTTCTAAATTGTCTCCATTTAGCCAAAGAACATCTTTTTGATTCTCAAGAACTTGTTGTAGTAATGTGGATTTCCCAACCTGACGAGCTCCCAAAACGATAATAGCCTTTCTTTTATCAAGGCCTTTTTGAATGCTTGTATGAATAATCCTTGTTATCATATATTTGAAACTCGTTAGTTTAATTTATAAAGCAAATATATAAAAAACTACATTATTCCAAAAATCTTATAATATTTTTGGAATGCAATCCTAAAATCTTATAATATTTTTGGATTACAATAAAATAAAAGAAAATATTACCATCAATAGAGCATACTGATTCTTAGAACATATACCCCATCTTGATATACAAGTTGCTGACTTTGCCGTTGTCTTGCTTGTCGAGAGCGGTAGCCCAATCAACGCTCAACACAAAGTTTTCGTTCATAGCGACTTTCAACCCACAACCAGCCGACAAATGAAGGTCGTGCATACGATTTTCTGATGATTTTGTGAGGTCTAAAGGATTGTAGGCATAATCATATTCATCGTACGGTTGAACAACCATACCTGCGTCCATAAATGGATTCAAACCGATGTAGAAATTTTCTTTTCCTACTCGGAAATGAGCAACTTGTACACGAAATTCAACATTGGCGAAAGCAACACCTTCTGCCAATACTCTATTACGCATAATTCCTCGAATGGAATTTGCACCGCCCAAACCTTCATAAATCACACGCTGCATATACAACTGATTGATGTATGTGTTAAGATAGAACGGACTATCGCCTGCCAAATTCAATTGTGTACCAATACGATACGCAAACGTCAGACGTTGTGGCAATAATGGTATATATTGACGCCACGTTGCATTCAATTTCAAATCATTAAAACTTGACATATCCCCTAATCCTGCGTAATACGTCAAAAACATATCGGCGTGAATACCTTTACGTGGATTTTGCTGACGATCGCGAGTATCGAACGTAATACCGCCGTGTAGATATGGGTGAGCACCTCCATTTGCTTCATCATTAGAAATACAACCATTTGCCACATATTCGTCGTACAATGTAGTGGCATTGGGTAATTTTTTATCGTCATCTTTTGTGTACTTATTGAGACGATCAACATCAACACTACCCACATTGTACCACAACAGCCCTATTCCAGCATTCCAATACCACGGTTTCTTTATTGTTCCCTGCAAATCGGCACTAAAACGAAACATATCGCGTTTCATTTTATAAAAAGCACGAGTTATGTATTCTGGACTATCGTCATCAACATACGCGTCAACAAATTCAGTTTCGTAACCATTATAACCATAAAAATCGCACATTTGATCTGGAAGATATGTAAGATCGACGCTCAAGCGATGATTTGGAATCAAATATTTTGAATCGTATGCCAAGCGAAACAATCCATAATGCTTAGATGTAGTAGCAGCTTCAGCATAAAACGAATGGTAATATTCCGGATATATTGCCCCATCGCCAAAACAGTAAACATTAGTAAGCGCACCTAATTGCAATCCCAAATCGGCATCGTAGGCAAAACTTGGCAACACGCCGAATGTCCATCCTTTTCGTATATTTTCGGTATTGGTACTATCTTGCGCTTGAGCAAAAATGCAACAAACAACGCATGCAACAATTACAGTAAATGTCTTTTTCATATCTATTTATTTATAGTATCTATGCCGTTTTTCTTTCTGCGAAATAGTTTTTTCCTAAATATAAACATTGTAAATACAGAAAAACCAACCAACAAAATAGTCAATGAAATCATACAATTATGAAGACTTTGCGGTGCAAAACCCACAACAAGCAATACGGGGAAACCAAATGCAATAGCAGGAATTGCTTGAAGCACCAAGTTATTTGCCGCTGGTGTTTCAAATTTCGGGTCGATTTCACGCAACAAAATCATACCGTTGCTTGCAGTTCCAGTCAACATACCAAACAAAGAAAAAAAGCCTTCGTATGTGTAATCTGGGAAAAGATATTTTGAACACCATAATACATATACAAACGTGATAATCGCCCCTATTGTACAAACAAAAACCAATGGCAACCACATACCACGAAGATTGTTGAAATCAATAGCAGCAGTTCCTGCCACAATCATAAAATCAAAACAAGTACCAGCGATACGATCTAGTGTATAGTTGTTAATATATTCACGATGCATAAGATTGTGTTTGTGCAATCTGTTCATCACCAATTTCGCCAACGAGCCAAATATTGTTCCCCATAAAAAATTGAACCCCCAAAACAATGGTTTTACAGTCTTTTCTCCAAAAATTCCCATATCGAGTTGTTCAACGCCGTACATAAGTAAAAACACAAAGGCGTACACCAACAAAACCAAACTCAACTGAACCGACATTTTATCAATTGATTCTGCATGTGGAATCTCATTCTCCGACTCATAATCTTCCAACGTATATACTTCCTTGAAATCACTACTTTTTATTTTCAATTTTCCTTTTCTACGAAGTACGTTCATAAACACCACTCCGACAATACTTCCCACAATAAAACCAGCAGCGGCGATACTCAATCCAAAATCGGAGCCATGGAAAACAAACCCCTGCGATTCAGCCCAATTACCGTATGTAATACCAAAATTCAACGCCTGTCCCGGTCCTTGCCCATATCCCATTGGCAAAAGCAACCCTGACGCATAGAAAACCTCACCATTACTCCACCACAAAAACAAAGGAACCGTAACCAACAATCCAACTATACCTTGAACCGCATACGAGCCGGCCGTAACCATACCCGTTTCAACAACTTTGATTGGTGTTGTATGGCTTTTCAATTTCTTGTTTTTCAATGCCATGGCAACGAATCCCAAGCCAAGTGCGTGGTACGTGATAATTTCCATAGTTCCCTTGTCAACAAAATTTGCAAAGAAACCAAATGGTTTAAGACACAAAATGATAAGTCCCGCAACCAGAGCCGATGGCAACAAACTCCGTTTGAGCAATGGAACATTACAACGAATAAGATTGGCAACAATCAGAGCTACAACGAGAATGAAAAATTGAATCATCCAGCTCCAAGCCGACAAAGATGCAAATGAAGTCATAAAATTTATTTTGGGCAATTTACAAAAAAAATAAAAACAACATTGTTTATCACGTTATTAAAGAATGCAAGCCCCTTTTTTCATAAAATAAAATTGTTTACATTGCAGAAGATTCTCAAAATCCTTGTCAGAATGAAAAAGAACAAATTCACTGGTATATCGGAATATTTTAAAAGTCTCATCAATATCAAGCATGACTGTGATGCAGAAGCGACGATAGAAAATATTTCACAAAATATAGAATTCAAGGGTGTAAACGTTTGGATTCTTGTATTTGCCATTTTCCTCGCTTCTATCGGCCTCAATGTAAACTCTACGGCTGTTATTATCGGAGCCATGCTCGTTTCTCCACTCATGGGGCCAATCATGGGAATCGGTTTGGCTATCGGTATAAGTGACATAAAACTACTAAAAAAATCTTTGAAGAATCTCTTCATAATGACATTGATAAGTCTTTTAGTTTCAACTGTTTATTTCACACTTTCCCCTCTTAGTGACGCCCAATCAGAATTATTAGCAAGAACACGACCAACAATCTTTGACGTACTAATTGCATCGTTTGGTGGATTTGCCGGAATAGTGGCTTCGTCGCGCAAAAAAGAAATGACAACCGTAGTTTCCGGTGTTGCTATCGCCACCGCATTGATGCCACCACTCTGCACCGCAGGTTATGGTCTAGGAACTGGACAAATCACTTATTTTTGGGGCGCATTTTATTTATTTTTCATCAATTCATTTTTTATTGCACTCGCCACTTTTCTCATAGTAAAACACTTGAATTTTCCGGAACGGGTTTACGTTGATGACAAACGACGGAAAAAAGTACGCAGAACAATTGCACTGTTTTCTTTGATAGTTATCATTCCAAGCGTATTCATGGCAATAAACGTAGTAAAAGAAACCGCATTCAATTCATATTCAAGAAAATACATAACCGATATAGAACAAAGCGAATTGTTTCCCGATATACAAATCATTAAAAGCAACCGTGATTACGAACACAAGAAAATCGAACTTGCCTTTGTAGGAAAACAACTAACCGACGAACAAACACAATACCTACACAAACATCTGATTGACTGCGGACTAGGCAACTTTTCCTTAAGCATCAAACAAGCAGGATCCCCTACTTTTGACTTGAATCAACAATCACAACTTATACAAGATTTATTGGACAAAAAAGATATTGATTTGGCACAAAAAGATTCGCTTATCTCCGATTTGAAACTCCAACTATCTGAATTACAGGTTAATTCAAAAACAAACATGATGAAAATAGCTAAAGAGCTTCAAGCATTAAATCCAAATATTGAAAAAATCACAATGGGCGATTCCGAGTTATTTGAGCTTGCCAAAGATACCGTTCAAAACACTCCTATTGTCACACTTTATTGGAAATCGTTGCCTGACCACAATACAGCCACAAACCTTGAGACTTGGATAAAACTAAGATTCAACAATCCAGACCTTGTTGTTGAAAACAAACACACAAAATAAGCGACTGTTTATCAATCAATTAGTCGGTTGAAAACTCTGTTATAAAAGATTTACGGCACATCTCAAATCTGTAAAAAAACAGATATTTTTGCATTGGATTATTAGTAATGAAATGAAAAAATATTTGCTTTCAATCATAGGATTGGCTCTTACATTGGGACTATTCGCCCAAAATCAAAACGAATTCAAAATCTACGGAAAAATCAGAGCCGTAAATTCACCGGCCGAAGGCGTTACAATCAAAGTAACACAACGCGGCTATAACTATAAAGAAGTACAAACCGATGCA
>JAZRXD010000041.1:0-26716 GCA_045600045.1 Bacteroidales bacterium | reverse complement strand
CCGATTCGTAGTCTTTTATTGTAAAGTAATCAGGTTTGTTTTGCGTTTCAGGAGCAAATTGTTCAATCATAGGACCTTGAATGAACGCACAATTGTCTTTGTAGGCCGAAATAACGCGGTTAGGATTTTGTTCCGTGGTTTGTTTAATCAATTTGAACAATGACACTGGTTTTTCTTTGCCATCGATGATGAAACTACCACCGAAGATTTTGTGACGGCAGTGTTCTGAGTTTACTTGAGAAAATCCAAATACTTCACTATCAGTAAGTTTTCTTCCTAATTTTTTAGAAAGACTTTCGAGATATGCAATTTCGTTTTCGTTCAATGCCAAACCTTCTTGTTTGTTGTATTCGGCAAGATTTTCGATAAATACAATAGGGTCAGGTTCGTGATTTACTGTAAAAATGTCTTGGTTTAGACCTTCGTATTTACGTTGTAACATAGGGTCGAACGCACTTTTTTCTGTTTGTGGAAAATATTCCTCAATACGTTTAATACCGCTGATACCCATATTTTGAGTGATTTCAACAGCATTGGTACTCCAAGGCGTAATCATTTCACGGCGTGGACCGATGAATTTTCCTTCAAGAGTTTGAGTGTTAAGGAATTGTGCATTTCCGAACAACCAAGAAAGTTTTTCCGTTGTCTTTGCATCGAATTGAGAATCAGACTGTACAGCAAGGATTTTGTGCTGTTTGTCTTCGAAGAAGTATATCATAGTTCAAAATTTTTTGACGCACAAATATACAAGTAAAAACGAGGTGAAATAGGGGTGTTAATAAATAATGCATAATTAGTTGTAGGGTGTTAGTTTTTCAATCTCTTACGTTCCAAATCTTAATATGTTTGTTTCTTGTTGAAAAATAGCCAGAGTTTTGATACAGAAACGTTTGCACGTTGATTTTTTTTACGAACTTTGCATGCGAATTTTGTAATCAAATGAAAGTTAGGCATATAGTTACATTGTGTTCGATTTTGTTGGTTGGTTATTTAGGCTATACCATCCAAACACAAAAGGGGGCTTATGTGCATGATTTTGTGGAACTTCCACAGGTTGAAGATCAAGTCGATCATAGTGCGGAAGTTGCTGGTTTCGTAAAGACATATTCCGATTTTTTTGAAAGCAAATTCGACTCTTTAAAGTCGGTTGGTGGAGCGTTGACAATCGTTTACAAAGGTCAGGTCGTGTTGTGCAAACCATACGGCGTAAAAAAAATCGGTACTCACGATTCTGTTGATATTCATACGCGTTTCCGTTTGGCATCGGTTTCAAAAGGATTCGCCGGTGTTCTTGCTGCTAAAATGCAGGAACGGGAAGCCATTAGTCTTGATACGCCAATTATTCAATATCTTCCGTCGTTGCATTTATCAAAGACATTGAATCAGGAAACAGTCACCCTTCGAAATGTGTTGAGTCATACTTCGGGATTGTTGGGATATTCGTTTGATCCGTATGTGGAAAGTGGTTTGACGTATAACCAGATTTATCAAAAATTATATGTAGCAAAAATCGACGCGGAGCCTGGAAAACGCTATGCCTATCAAAATGTGATATTTAGTTTGTTGGACACGGTTTTGCAGCTTCGAACAAAAATGACCTACGGCGATTTAATGACGGAGAATGTGTTTCGACCATTGGGAATGAAAGATGCCTCGGTTGGTTTTGACGGTTTTGTTGCGTCGAGAAATTACGCATATCCACACAAAATGTTGTCGGCAAAAATGCTTACATATAAAGTTTGCGATTTGAACGACAGATATTACATAACAGCACCGGCAGCCGGAGTGAACGCAAGTATTTATGATTTGGGTAAATGGTTGAAAGCAATAATGGGATACGCTCCGCAGGTTGTTTCGCCTGGTGTGTTGGAACAAATCGGCACGCCGTACATTCATGTTTCGCAAGCAGCGTCGAAATATTGGGGTACAAATCTCGAATCTCGTGATTATGGATTAGGATGGCGTGTGTTTACGTATAAAGGTGAAAAATTGTTGTACCATGGTGGTTTTGTGCAAGGTTACAGAGCGGAGATTTTGGTTTGGCCGAATCGGCAAATTGCTATGGCAATGTTGCTGAATTCGCCAAATGTGTTGGCTCAGAAAGCGGTACCGTTTTTCGTGAATTTATATTCGTATTACCTTAATGCGGATCGTGCCGATGCCACGGAGGATTTTCCAAAATTCTATTAGTTGATTTTCGGAATAGTCCAATGTTAAAAAATTGTATATTCGCATAAATTCATTGCTATGGCACAAAATCGACCGACAATTCTTATTTCGAACGACGACGGAATCAATGCGCAGGGAATACAATTTCTAACTGATATGATGTGCGAAATTGGCGACGTGTATGTTGTTGGCCCACAAGAACATCAATCAGGAATGGCTCATGCGCTTACATTTAAAATTCCATTGCGTGCAACGTGCGTGAAAGAGTCGGAACATTTGCATGTGTATTCGTTGAATGGTACTCCGGTTGATTGTGTGAAATTTGGCCTGGACCAACTGTTGCCGAATCATAAAGCTGATTTAGTCGTGGCTGGAATCAACCATGGTTCGAATAGTGCAAATAGTTCCATTTATTCGGGAACGGCAGCATGTGCTCGTGAAGGAGTTATAAATCGTATTCCTTCTATTGCTTTTTCGAGTTTGGATTATTCATCAAAAATAAATTTTGAGCCGTATCGTCCGTATATCAAAAAGATTGTGGATTTTGTGTTGGCAAATGGTTTGGAGGAACATGTTTTTTTGAATGTGAATTTCCCTCGTCCCGACAAAAATATAAAAGGAATGCGTGTTTGTCACATGACCAAAGGTTTGTGGATAGAACGATTTGTTTCGGAAAAAGATCCTCGAAATAATACGTGTTATTGGCTCACAGGCGATTATCACAACGAAGAACCTGACAATCCCGACAGTGATGAATGGTGTCTTGCCCACGATTATGTGGCGGTTGTCCCTATAAAAGTTGAGTCGTCCGATGAAAAATCAATGCAAATGTTGTCAATTTTAAATTGTTGATTATGAGTGCAATACAAGAAAAAATAGATAATTTTTGGATAGGCTTGGTGCTTGGAATGATTATTCCGCCAATTGCTTTGTTTGGTGTGTACAAATGGGTGAACAGAACAAACTCGTTTATGGAATTTGTTGAAAAACTTGGTGTTTGGGGCGTGCAAACTGATGTGTTTTTATGGTGTATTTTGCCTATCGCATTTGTGTTTGCCTTGTTCTATTTCTTGCATTACGATAGAGCGGCGAAGGGTGTGGTGTTCCCAACTATGATTTATACAATTGTGTTACTCATTCTCGATTTGTAATAATGAATTATTATTTGATTGCAGGAGAAGCTTCGGGAGATTTGCACGGAGCTAATTTAATAAAAGAATTACGTAATTGCGATGCAAATGCGTCGTTCCGAATTTGGGGTGGAGATTTAATGGCGAAAGCCGCAGGTGTTGAGTTGGTTAAACATTATCGTACCTACGATTATATGGGAATTGTTGAGGTTGTGAAGCATGCCCGTTTGATTTTGAATAATATGAAATTCTGCAAACAGGATATTGCTGAACATAAACCAGATGCTATCATTTTTATTGATTTTCCTGGATTCAATTTGAAAATAGCACCATTTGCAAAGCAACTCGGCATACCTACATTTTTCTATATTTCGCCTACTGTTTGGGCTTGGAAGGAAAATCGTGTGAAGACAATCAAAAAGAATGTTGATCACATGTTTGTTGAGTTGCCGTTTGTGAAGACTTTTTACGAAACTCGTCACAATTACCACGTTGATTTTGTAGGACATCCGTTACTTGATTCTATAGCTCAGTTTCAAGAAAAACATACATTGGATTCGTTCCGTAAGGCCAATAATTTGCCGGAAAAGAAATTGATAGCTGTTTTGCCAGGAAGTCGTGAATACGAAATTCGTGAGAATTTGAAAACAATGCAGTCGATTTCGGAAAAATATGTTGATTATCAATTCGTTGTAGCGGGAATGTCGCGTTTCTCCGAAGATTTTTACAAAAAATATATTACAGCAAATAATCTTTCGGTTGTGTTTGACCAAACCTACGAATTGTTGAAGAAATCCGATGCTGCAATTGTTGTTTCTGGTTCCGCAACGTTGGAAACAGCTATACTGAATGTACCGGAAATTATTGTGTATCAAACGAGTCCGATTACGTTCTATTTAGGAAAACTATTCGTGAAGCTAAATAATCTTGGTTTACCGAATTTGATAATGGAACATCAGATTGTTCCCGAATTGCTGCAAAGCGATATGACTTCGAAAAAACTTTCGGAAGCGTTGGATTCCATTTTGTACGATGAAAAATTCCGAAATGACATTTTGGATAATTATACGAAACTTCGCGATAAGTTGGGGAACGAAGGAGCTGCTCGTCGCGTGGCTGAACACGTGCAAACATATATGAATGTTTAGTTTGATATGTTCAATGTGTAATTCTGATTCCGCTAATCAAGATTTACATTTTGTATTTCTTTCAAAATTAAATCAATTTCGTTAGGCGAAAACCATTTATACTCGTTGGTACGTTTGAACCACGTGATTTGTTTTTTTGCGTATCTTCGAGTGTTTTGCTTTATTTTTTCTATGGCTTCGTGGCGAGAACATTTTCCGTCAAAATAGTCGAAAAACTCTCTGTATCCTACCGTTTTGAGGGCCACACAGTCTTTCATAGATTCAAGACTCCGCACTTCGTTTTCCAAGCCGGCGTCAATCATTGCATCAACACGAGAATTTATTCGACTGTACAATTCCTCGCGTGGCATATTCAACGCAATCTTTATAATATTGAACGGGCGTTCTGATTTTGATTCTTTGCGAAGTTCAGAATACGGCTTTCTTGTTTGGATGCATATTTCAATGGCACGTTTTAGTCGGGCAGGATTTTGCAAATCAACCGATTCGTAGTAAGTAGGATCGAGATGCCGCAATGTTTGTCGGAGACTTTCAATTCCTTCGTTTTCAAATTGTTCGTTGATTTTCTGTCGAAGTTCCGGTTCTATGTCGGGAATTTCGTCAATTCCATTGCAAACGGCGTCGATGTATAGACCGGAACCGCCTACGAGAATTGCGATGTCGTGTGTTTCGAAAATTGTTTGTATTGCTGCCAATGCTTCTTGTTCGAAAATCCACGCATTGTAGTATTCGGTAACGTGTCTTGTTTGAATGAGATGATGTTTTGCCGTGGCCAATTCTTCATCGGAAGGAACCGCGGTGCCGATTTTAGGCTCAATGAAGATTTGGCGTGAATCGGCCGATACGATTTCGGTTTGGAAAAACTGTGCAATTTGAATTGCAATTTTTGTTTTTCCAACAGCAGTAGGACCAGCTATGACTATAAGCGTCTTCATTTTTTAGTTGTCAAAAATACGATTTAATTGGAATTTTGTAAAGAATAAAAAACGTAATTGATTTTGTGTGTTATTGTCATATTTTTTTGTTGATAAATAATATGTCATCTCCTTTTCTAATTGCTATAAATATATAATTTTGCCACTCGAAAAAATAGTGCAAGTTAAAAAATACAATGTATGAATAAAATCTCTAAAAAGCTTATAACGACAGCGATTGCGGTTGCGAGTGTTTGTGTACAATTGTTTGCTAATCCCGATATGTTTACCATTACGGCAATGTCGTCGTCGTCGTTCACAATCTCACGTTCCGATGCTTCTGCGGCAAGTTCTGTGTATTACTATACTCAAAATGGTTCTGCCGTTGGAGGAAAACATTTCACTCATGTGTATGGAACTTTGAATTTTGCAAAGGGTGAAACCATCAAAAGTGTGTCAGTAGCATTGGCTACCCCAACAGGTGCCGATATGTATGGTTCAGACCGTGAGTATTATATGTATATCTACAATACTCAAATGGGTATAGTTTCGGAGAAGGCTACTATTACGAGTTCAAAAGGTTCGGTAACGTTTCCAACGGAAGAACTGTCATATGATATTAGAAAAGCGGAATTTATATTTTATGCAACGCCTTATGAACTTTTAAGTGAAAAATCAGTTGCCGATGCGTATGGTACTAATGATGCTATTACTTATTATGATAATATTGGTCAGGCATACAAGTATAAATTCAATGTTCATTATACTTCACATACGTTTACTGATAAAGAAGGTTGGCGTTATATCGGTATCAATGTCGGAGGAAAGGCATCGCAGCCTTGGGCAACACATGGAGGTTGTAAAACTTTAACAGGAGCAACCGATAACTTATACAATTCTGTATGGGATTCATATATATATAAAGCTTTTACTAACACTATTTGGCCGATTCGTAATTATAGCACGTATGGATATGCTGGGGATAAATTTTTCTGGAATTCATCATCGTATTGGAATCTTGGAAATAATAACACAAATCTCCATGAACAAAAATTTAATACAGGTCGTACGGATTATTCATATACTTCGGATGGTTATTTTGCAATAACGAAAACGGCTGCCCAAGGAAAAGTAGGTATTACGTTTGACGGATCGGGAGGAAGTGGCTCTAAGGAAAAAGAGTATATCGGCTCGCTTTTCATTAATATAAAACTATTCGATGACATTGTACCTTCGGTTACCGACGTAATGGTGAATAGTTCCGCTATACAAACTTCTGGAAATAAAATGACAGTGGCTGTCCGTTTCAACGAGATAGTTACGTGTTCTAATCCAACGGCAGCAGTAAAAATTGGTTCTGCAAACTATACATTTACTTATAGTGGTGGTTCGGGAACAAATGTTTTGTGTTTTACGGGAACACCAATAACAACGGGAACAACGCTTACTGTTGCAAGTATAATGGGTACCATACAAGATATTGCAGGCAATAGTGCTAATGTGTCGTCTGTTAATAAAACAGCAAGCATTAAGTTGAATACAGCATATTCTGTAACACTCAATACAAATTCGGGCATAATAGAAGGTGGAAAAATAACATCATACGTATATGGCATAGGAGCAACATTGCCAACCGATGTGACGAAAAAAGGTTATGAATTCGCAGGTTGGTACGATAATTCGGCATGTACAGGAACTAAAGTTACATCAATTTCCACAACTGCTTCGGGCAACAATACGTATTATGCAAAATGGACTCCTTGTACGTATACTGTTACTTTGAATAATCAAAATGCCACAACTCCAGGTAAAGCAAGCGTGACGGCAACATACGGCTCGACTTTGCCATCAATTAGCAGTAATTTGCCAACAAGAACAGGTTACACGTTTGGTGGTTATTATACCGAAGTGAATTTCCGTGATTGTTCATTATCCCAAACTACAAGTTCATTGAATGGAACACAATTCTACACTTCTTCGGGAGTTGGAAGTACATGGACATTCTCGGCAATTCAAACTATTCCAACAACATTGTACGCAATGTGGACTGCAAATTCCTACACTGTGTCGTTCGACAAAAATGGAGGTTCTGGAACAGCAATGACCAATAGAAAATATTGTTACGACCAATCTTATTCGTTGCCAAGTTGCACATATACACGCTCTGGTTATACGTTTAAAGGTTGGGCTACTTCGTCGTCGGCAACTTCTGCAACCTACGGCAATAGTGCTACGGTAAGCAATTTGGCAACAAGCGGAACAGTTACATTGTATGCAATTTGGGAGAAAAATAAATATACAATCACTTTGAACAACCAAAGTGCCACTACAACTGGAACAAAGAGTGTTGAGGTTTATTATGGAGACAAATTACCTGAAATAACGGTTCCTACAAAAGTAGGAAATTCATTTGCAGGATATTATTCTTCAACAAATGGTTCGGGAACACAATATTACAAGGCCGACGGAACAAGTACGTATTCGTGGTCAACTGCTTCAAGCGCAACATTGTATGCATACTGGGAAACAGGAGTTTATAGCATTACATACAACAATAATAATGGTACAATTACAACAGAAAATTATGCTACGCAATACAATTACGGAACGTCGGTTGCTTTGCCATCGATAGAGCGTGAAGGTTGTGATTTTGGCGGTTGGTTCGACAATGCAAACTGTTCGGGTTCTGCTATAACATCAATAACAACAACCGATTGGGGCGACAAAGTTTTCTATGCAAAATGGATTCCGAAAAGCTATTCGGTTGCGTTGAATCCAACATCGGGAACAATTAAGAGCGGAAATGTTACTACCTATACGTATGGAACGGGAGCAATTCTTCCTACAGCCACAAATATGGAACGTACAGGTTACGTGTTTGCTGGTTGGTACGACAACGAAAGTTGTTCGGGAGAAGTTGTGAATGCTATTTCGGTTACTGATTTTGGCAGTAAGGAATTTTGGGCTGCTTGGGAAGAAGGAGGTTATGTTGTTACTTTCCAAACCAATGGTGGAACAATCAACGAAGGTAATTTTGTGAGTTACAAATTTGGAACAGGTGCTGTGTTGCCTACAAATGTTACTAAAGTAGGTTACACATTTGCAGGTTGGTACGAAAATTCAAGTTGTACGGGTACTCCAACAACCGAAATTTCGGAAACTGATGTTGACAATAAATCATTTTGGGCAAAATGGACGGAAAATACGTATTCGGTTACGTTGAATGCGAATGGTGGTGACATTAATAATAATTCTAAAGTAGAAAATTACACGTATTCAGTTGGAGCAAGCTTGCCAACAAATGTTACTAAAACTGGATATGTTTTTGCTGGTTGGTTCAATAATGAGGAATGCGAAGGCAGTCCGATTTCGTTAATCACTACAGTTGATTATGGCGACAAAGAATATTGGGCGAAATGGGAAATTGTAACTTACGATATTACATTCAATATCAATGGAGGAACTATTTTGGACGAAACAATTCCTGAATCATATCAATTAGGACAAGAAATCACGCTTCCTGAAAATGTAGAAAGAGTTGGTTATACGTTTGGTGGTTGGTTCAATAACTCAAACTTTACAAACGAACGTATGTTCAAAATCGAAAATAACGAAGTGGGCGACAAAGTGTACTATGCTAAATGGTTCGTAAATACATATTCTATTTCGTTGGAAACGAATGGCGGAACAATCAATTCGGGAAATGTTGAAAGTTATACCTACGGTTACGGTGCTTCGTTGCCAGTTGATGTAACCAAAATTGGTTATTCGTTTGCAGGTTGGTTCGATGCCGATAGCAACGCTGTTTCTCGTGTTACCGAAAACGATATTGATGATTTGACTTTCTACGCACATTGGAATAGAAATATGTATTTGGTTACCTTGAATGTGAACGAAGGTTATATTGCCGAAGGAAATGTTGAAAGTTACACGTATGGCGAAAAAGTTGATTTGCCAACTAATGTTTCACGAGTTGGATATACGTTCAAAGGTTGGTATGTAAATTCTAATTTTGATGGTTCGCCAGTTGCGTCAATTTCGGCAACAGATTACGGAAACAAATCGTTCTGGGCTAAATGGCAGGTAAATACGTATTCTGTTTCATTACAAACAAATGGCGGAACGATAAATTCAAAATCGGTTACGAGTTACGAATTCGGTTCGGGTGCAATCTTGCCAACCGATGTGGTTCGTACAGGTTACACGTTCCTTGGCTGGTTCTCCGATGCTCAATTCGAAAGCAACAGTGTCATAAATATCTCGCCAAATGCCTATGGCGATACCACATTCTATGCAAAATGGATTGCAAATGTGTATAATATCACGTTTAACAACAATGGTGGAATTGTGCTGAACGAAACAGTACCTTCGTATTATACGTATGGTACCACTACTGTAGAATTGCCTGATTCTGTAAATCGCGAAGGATATGTATTTGGTGGCTGGTTCAATAATTCAAATTATTTGGGGGAACCACAAACGGTTATTACTTCAACAGATTTGGATAACAAAGAATTTTGGGCAAAATGGATTCCTGCATTGAATATAATTACATTCGAAACTGATGGAGGAATAATCAATTCGGGACTTGTCTCTGCATATTCAACAGGCGATGTGGTTGTTTTACCAATAGATGTTACAAAAACAGGTTACACGTTCCTTGGTTGGTATTCGGTTGCACGCGAAGATGCTAAAATTGAAGAAGAGGAAACTACATCGTCATACGAATCAATCAAACAGATTTTTGCTTCTGATTTCGGCGATAAAGTTTACTACGCTTGGTGGAATAAAAATCAATATGAAATAACGTATTTGGTAAATCAAGGTAAAATCAATGGTGAATATGTTAAAACGTATGAATATGGAACTACAGTTGAATTGCCGACCGATGTAACCCGCGATGGCTACACATTTGCAGGTTGGTATAGCAATTCAAATTACGACGGTTCTGCAATCACAAGTATTGATACCGTTGATTTTGGCAATAAATATTTCTATGCAAAATGGACAATCAATAGCTACAAAGTTTCGGTAGAATACGACAAAGCAATGGGAACAGTTGAAGGAACTGGTTTCTATAAACACGGTGAAGAAGCAACATTGGTCGCAAAAGCCGATGCAGGTTTCGAATTCGTGGAATGGACATTTGGAGGACAAACCGAAACCGATTCCATCGTAAAAATCAATGTAACTGCCGATTCTGTTTTGACTGCCACATTCAAGCAAAAAGAGATTGTTTATGCTCTTGGTTCGTTGGTATTTGATACATTGAAAACCGAAACTGAAATTTTGCCAATAAATTTGGATGAACTGTTTGCATCAAGTGAAAACGGCGAAATCAGTTATTTGGTTTCAAGTTCGGCGCCAAATGTTGTTTTGGCTCAAATTAACGAAGGCAAATTGTATTTGTCAACAATGGGAATTCAAGGGAAGTCAACAATCACTGTAACTGCAAAATTGAAAAACGGCGAAAAGGCAGTTTTGAAAGCCGATGCGGTAGTTGAATACAATTGCGATATTCAAGTTTCGGAAACAATCAAAAATGTTTCATGTTATGGCTTGTCCGATGGAAAAATTGAATTGAAGGCTGAAGAAAACTATCAATATCAATGGGTGAATGAAAATAATGATTCCATGGTTTTGCAAAACATTCCTGCAGGAAACTATTCTGTTGTAATTACCGATGAAAGAGGCTGTAAGGTTATGGAAACATATACCGTTGCCCAACCTGACGAAATCATTGTTTCAATCGACACGGTTGAAAATCCACGCTGCGACAAGGAAAGTCGAATTATTTTGAAGGCCGAGGGCGACTACACGTATTTGTGGAGCAATGGCTCGACCGAAAAAGATTTGATTGGAGCTGAAATAGGTGACTACGAGGTAATCGTTACCGAACCAACAACCGGCTGTTCAATCACATTGAGTCAATCTCTTGAAATGTCAATCAAACAGCCAGAAATTGCTTTGGTAACAGTCAGCAAGGAAACTGGTCATAATTTGATTGTTTGGATTCGCGAAGCAACCGACCAAATCGACTACTACACTGTATATCGCGAAACGAAAGAAACAGGTACTTGGGATCCAATCGGAACCATTGATTATAATGAACTTAGTGTATTTGAGGACGAGGAAGCAGATGTTGCGGATCGTCAGTGGAGCTACAAGATTTCTGCAACAGACTACTGCGGAAACGAAACAGGTATGAGCGCACCACACACAACGCTTCATTTGCAACCAATGCCAAGTTTACGCGATAACACAGCCGAATTAATCTGGAAGCCGTACGTCGGAATTGACTATTCTTCATTCTACATCATCCGCGAAACAAAGGTGGACGGCTACACGTTCATAGATACCATAACGACGGTTCCATCAACATTAACTTCATACAGTGCCGAGCTTCCTTCGGTCGGAAAATCAATATTCTATGTCGGAATTAAATTGGGTGCGGTAATCAGTCCGTTGGAATTTTTGAAGGCAGAATCGGGACCATTCTCGTTGGCGTTTTCAAATATTGCGGAAGCCGAAAATAAAACCGCAATCAATGGTATTTCGGAATCAGACGTTGAGGTTTATGCAATCGAAAAAACAATTTTCGTGAACAACGCAGAAGGAAAAGATGTTTCTATTTACGACAATAATGGTCGTTGCATATCGCAGAGAAACGATGCGGAAGCAGAAAATGAATTTTCTGTCCGTTTGTCGGGCGTTTATTTCGTAAAAGTTGGAAACGAATCGTTTAGCGTAATTGTAAAATAGCAGAAGGAATTATTCATAAAAAAGCGATTGGTGGGTTTCTGCCAATCGCTTTCCTTTTTGTACTATGTTGAAAAACTTCCATTGTTTTCCCGTGATTTTCAAGTGTTATTTAGTATTTTCGCAAAGGTTGAAATAGAAACGATATGATAGAAATTATTCCGGCAATAGATATAATTGATGCAAAATGTGTTCGTTTGTCGCAGGGCGATTATGCTCAAAAAAAAGTATATAACGAGAATCCGTTGGAAGTAGCAAAGGAATTCGAAGCGAATGGTATAAAACGACTACATTTAGTTGATTTGGACGGCGCCAAAAGTAGCCGAATCGTAAATTATAAAGTTTTGGAAAATATAGCCTCTCATACGAATCTTACAATAGATTTTGGCGGTGGTTTGAAAACCGATGAAGATTTACGAATCGCGTTTGAGTCAGGTGCAAGTATGATTACAGGTGGAAGTATTGCGGTTAAAAATAAACCTATGTTTTTGTCGTGGTTACAAAAATATGGAAACGAAAAAATTATTCTAGGTGCCGATGCAATGAACGAAAAAATTGCTGTGAGTGGTTGGCAGGAAGGAACAGGCTTAAATCTGTTCGATTTCCTGAAAGAATATGTTTCTGAAGGTGTATCGAAAATTATTTGTACCGATATTAGCAAAGACGGAATGTTACAAGGTTCCAATGTTGATTTGTATGTAAAAATAAAAAAACAATTTCCGAATTTGTTTGTAATTGCTAGTGGTGGAATATCTTCAATGGATGATATTCTTAAATTGAACGATAAAAATATCGACGGTGTTATAACTGGCAAAGCTATTTACGAAGGTAAAATTACATTGAAGGAAATAGCAAAGTTAATGGAGTAGTAATTTGGTTTTGGCAAAAATGAAAGGTCGAGAATCCTCGACCTTTCTTTTTTAAAGCACGTTGACAAAAAAGAAAAACTCGGTATATTTATAAAAAACGTCAAATATGAAATTCATCCATCTTTCTGATTTACATATAGGTAAGCAAGTGAATGGTAAGTCGATGTACGATGAGCAACGGTTCATACTGAAGGAAATTCTTAGTGTTGTTCAACAACAAAAACCGGATGCAGTGTTTATCGCGGGGGATGTTTACGATAAATCGGTGCCGTCGGCCGAGGCTGTGCAGTTGTGCGATGAATTTTTGTCGGATTTGTCGAGCATGTTGCCCCACAATGCAAATTTGTTCGTGTCGAGTGGAAACCACGATTCAGCCGAACGAATTGCCTTTGGTTCTGCTATTATGAGTCGGTGTGGAGTATTTGTTTCTCCTGTCTTTAAAGGCGAAGTTTCTCCGATTGTTATGCACGATGAATTTGGCGAAATTGCCGTGTATATGCTTCCGTTTCTGAAACCGGCTATTGTTCGTCATTGTTTTCCCGAAGAACAAATTGATTCATATACCGATTGCGTTCGTGTTTCGATAGAAAAAATGAATGTTGACAAAACACGTCGAAATGTCATTCTTTCGCATCAGTTTGTTACAGGTGCGGAACGTTCCGATTCCGAGGAAACTTCGGTTGGTGGCGTTGATAATGTTGATGTTTCTGTTTTTGATGATTTCGATTACGTGGCGTTAGGTCATTTGCATCGTCCGCAATCGTGTGGACGAAAAACTGTTCGGTATTCGGGTAGTCCATTGAAATATTCATTTTCAGAAGTTAATAATGATAAATCAGTTACAATAGTTGAGATGGGAGCTAAAGGTGATGTGAAAATTTCGTTTGAACCGTTAATCCCATTGCACGACTGGCACGATATACGAGGTACGTACGGCGAGGTGACGGCAAAATCGTTTTACGATGGCACGAAAATGCAGGAAGATTTTGTTCGCATTACGTTGACTGATGAAGATGATATTCCCGATGCAATTGGTAAATTACGTACGATTTATCATAATTTACTGGAGTTGCGTTACGATAACAAACGTACTCGTTCTGTCGGTTCTTGTTTGCAAAGTACACAGGTTGTTGAATCCAAAACTCCAGGAGAATTGTTTTCAGAGTTCTTCGAACAACAATATCGTCAACCATTGACAGAAGAACAAACTTCGTTTGTGGAAGGTTTAATTGAACAAATTTGGGAGAAATAATATGAGACCGATACAATTGACAATGTCTGCGTTTGGACCGTACGCACAAGAAACGACGATAGATTTTTCCCAGTTTGGTAAAAAGGGGCTGTATTTAATTTGTGGCGAAACTGGAGCTGGAAAAACAACGATTTTTGATGCTATTACGTATGCGTTGTATGGTCAGGCAAGTGGCGAAAATCGAAGCGTGGAAATGTTTCAGTCGAAATATGCCAGTGAAGATACGCCTTGTTTTGTTGAGCTTCAGTTTGAATATGATGATAAAACATACACGATAAGACGCGAACCAGCCCACGATGTCAAAAAACAACGAGGTTCGGGAACAAAACGGGAATCGGAAAAGGTTGTGTTGCAAATGCCTGATTCTTCTCCGTTGACTAATGACGATGCAAAGAAAAAAATACAAGAAATTCTTGGTGTTGATTTCAATCAGTTTTCGCAGATTGCAATGATTGCACAGGGTGATTTTTATAAACTGATTACAACCGACACGAAGGAACGTCAGAAATGCTATCGTCAGATTTTTAAGACGGAACCTTTTGCAATTTTGCAAGAAAAACTTGCAACGGCAGCAAATAATTTACACAACGATTGTGAGAAGGCTCGTCAGAGTGTTCAGCAATATATACAAGGAATTAAGGTAAACGAAACATCCAAAAATCTTGTTGTTTTTGAAGCAGCAAAAAATGGTACATTGCCGATAAACGAAGTTCTGGAGATTGTTCGGTTGTTGCTTGATGAGGATGCAAAAGATTTGGAAACATTACAACAGCAGTACAATGAAAAAGATCAGGAACGGGTAAAAGTTGTGGAGTCTCTCAAAGTTGTTGAAAATTACGAAAAAGCACAGCAACAGTTGGAGGAATACAAAAAGAAACTGATTGAAAATCAAGATAAATTAGTTGGCTTGCAAAAGTCAAAAATTGATGCAGAATCACGTAAGTCGGAAATAGACAATTTGCAGTCTTCCATTGCTCAAATTGAGCAGATTTTGCCGAAATATGTTGCGTTGGATTCTTTGAATGCTCAAATTCAAAATGGATTAAGGGATTTGAACGAAAGGGAAAAACAATTACAAGATTCAAATTCTCTGTTGTTGCGTCAGCAGGAAACAGTTAAAAAACTACAAGATGAAAGCTTGAATTTGCAACATGCAGGGGAAAATCTCCAAACTTTGAAAAACGAATATCAAAAATTGCAAGACACAAATGCGGCTTTGGATACATTGAAAAAACAGCTTGATGAATTGCAGACTGCAAGAAAAAAACTTGCAAAATATCAAAAATTGTTGCAGGAGGTTGTTCAACAACATGCAATAGCTCAACATGAATTTGAAGAAAAAAACATCCTCTTTATTGCTGAACAGGCTGGTATTATCGCTTCTTCGTTGATTGAGGGTGTGCCATGTCCAGTTTGTGGTTCTATACATCATCCGAATAAGGCTGTAATGTCTCAAAATGCACCGACAGAACAGGAACTGAAAACATTAAAGCAAAATCTGGAAGAAGTAACGCGGAGACGTGATAACGGAGTTGAGGTTTGCAATACTCAAAAGGGTTCTTGCGAAACATTGGAAGATAGCGTTAAATTGTCTATAGTGGCGGCGTTGGGCGATTGTACTATAGAAAATGCTCCAAATCAAATACAACAAAAAGTTTCAGAAATTCAAAAATCAATTTCGGAAATTAAATTGAAAATTTCAGAGGAGGAAAGGAATTATGCCCGTAAAAATGAGTTGCCAACATTGATTTCCTCTGCTGATGCCAAGCAGAAGGAATTAAATGAAACAGTAAGTTCTAGTAAGGTTGAACTTGGAAAACTCCAGGCAAATATTGAGGATTGGAAACAGAATCTCAAGAATACACAATTGGATTTGAAGTATGCAAATAAAGCAGAAGCACAAAAACAGATTTCTGTTCTTACGCTGCAAAAGGTATCTATGACAAAAGCTATAGAGGATTCTACGAAAGCATATAATGAGTGCGAAAATGCGATTTCTGGATTGAAATCTTCAATGCAGACGCTGACGGAGCAACTAAAAGAGGGTGTTTCTGTAAACAAAGATGAAATGTCTGCCAAACGTCAGATGTTGGAAACAGATTTGAAAGATGTACAAGCAAAACAACGAATAATTAGTTCCAGAATAGACGCCAATACATCTGCGTTGAAAAACATAAAACAGTCTTCCGGAAATTTAGATGTTCTTGAAAAAGAATATACATGGAAATTGGTTTTGGCTAATACGGCAAATGGTAAATTGTCAGGGCAGGAAAAAATCATGTTGGAAACCTACGTGCAGATGGCGTATTTTGATAGAATTATCGGTTATGCAAACACGCGGTTTATGGTGATGTCGAACGGCCATTATGAACTGCAGCGTCGAAAGACTGCGAATTCTAATCGTGGGCAATTTGGACTCGATTTGGATGTTGTGGATCATTATAATGGTACGATTCGCGATGTTAAATCACTTTCGGGCGGAGAATCGTTTATAGCTTCGTTGTCGTTGGCTCTTGGCTTTGCCGATGAGGTTCAGTCGTCGGTTGGCGGCATTAAACTCGACACAATGTTTGTCGATGAAGGATTTGGTACGCTCGATGGCGAATTTTTGGAGCAGGTACTGAAGGCTCTCAATAATTTGACCGAAGGGAATCGTCTTGTTGGAATAATTTCCCACGTGGATGCATTGAAAAAAATTGATAAACAGATTGTTGTGACGAAAGATATGGCGAAAGGTAGCCGAATAGAGGTGTTTTGCTAAGCAATCTGCAATTTTTTTATTGCTGCTTTTGCTGCTAGTTGTTCCGCATTCTTTTTGGATGAACCTGTTGCATTGGAAATTATATTCCCGTTGATTACAATTTCAGCTTTAAACGTTGGTGCTTTGTCGCTGTCGATTTGCGTGGTTTGAAATTCTATGGGTTGTTTTTTCCGTTGTCCGTATTGTAATACAATGCTTTTGTAGTTGGTATTGTTTAACGGAAGATTTTTCAGGTTTATATGCGGAGTGATAATCTTTTTGATGATGAATTCTTTGGCTTTTTTGTAGCCTCTGTCTTTGTAAATAGCACCAATGAATGCTTCCAGACAGTTTCCAATTGCGTCGTTTTGTTTCAAACGAGGAATTCGAGCGAGAATATGTCGGTGCATTTCCAAGTCAATGCCGACGGAATTCATTGTTTGTCGATTGACTATACGAGAACGCATCTCAGAAAGTGCTCCTTCTTTTGCTTTCGGGTATTTCGAGAAAAGATAATCGGCGGTAACGCTTCCTAAAATTGCGTCACCTAAAAATTCCAAACGTTCGTTGCATCCATATTTTAGTGCTTGTGTTGACGAACGATGTACGAAACAGGTTTTGTATAAATTGAGATTTTTAGGATAAAATCCTAACGTGTGGTATAGATACGAAAAAAAATCCTTGTCTTCCTGTGCGACAAAGAATAGTTTTATTTTAAAAAGAAGCTTATTCACTATATTTTTTGAAAATAATAGTGCTGTTGTGACCGCCAAACCCAAACGTGTTACTTAATACATATACGACATCTCTTTTTTGAGCCTCGTTTACGGTCAAATTAAGCTTGCTGTCGATGTTTTCGTCCAATTGTTTGAAATTGATGGTAGGAGGAATTATGCCTGTTTGTATAGCAAATATTGATGCGACTGCTTCCATTGCTCCGGCAGCTCCTAACATATGTCCTGTCATTGATTTTGTTGAACTAATATTAAGCTTGTATGCTGCATCACCAAATAATTTTTGTATTGATGACAATTCAACAATATCTCCGATAGGAGTTGATGTTCCGTGAACGTTAATGTAGTCAACGTCGTTTGGTTTTATACCCGCATCTTCCAACGCATACTTCATTACATTAATAGTTCCCAATCCTTCTGGATGTGGAGCTGTTAAATGATACGCATCGGAACTAAGACCGCAACCAACGATTTCGGCATAAATTTTAGCACCACGTTTTTTTGCGTGTTCTTTTTCTTCGAGAAGAAGGGCAACACCACCTTCGGCCATTACAAAACCATCGCGTGTTGCATCGAATGGACGGCAAGCTGTTAGCATTTCCTCATTGTTTTCGGAAAGTGCTTTCATCGCATTGAAACCACCAATACCACTTACGTTGATTGGAGCTTCGGAACCTCCAGTGACAAACATGTCTGCTTTTCCTAATCGAATGTAGTTGAGAGCGTCTATTATTGCGTGTGAAGAAGATGCACAAGCAGATGATGTCGCATAACTAATACCGCGTAAGCCAAATTTGATGGAAATTTGACCGGCAGCCATGTTAGGAATAAGTTTTGGAATTGTAAAAGGACTGAATCGAGGAATGTTGGTTCCGCTTGTGTAGAAATCACGGATTTCAGGTTCGTATGAACCTAAACCTCCAATTCCAGTTCCCCAAATTACACCGATTCTGTCTTTGTTGATTGATTCTAAATCAAGTTTTGAATCTTTTAAACATTCAGTTGCAGCAGCAACGGCAAATTGTTCAAAAAGATCCATTTTGCGAACTTCTTTTTTGTCCATATACAAGGACGGGTCGAAGTTCTTAACCTCGCAAGCAAATCTTGTTTTGCAATTTGCAGCATCAAAACGAGTGATAGGTCCACTACCACTCGTTCCTGCTGTTAGATTGCGAAAAATCTCATCTAGGGAATTACCTATAGGGGAAAATCCACCAATACCAGTAACAACTACTTCTTTTAATTCCATAGAAGACCTACTGCGGTTTTATTATTTTTGATTTTTTTCAATGAATGCTATAGCATCGCCAACTGTTGCAATAGTATCAGCTTGGTCGTCTGGAATAGAAATACCGAATTCTTTTTCGAATTCCATAATCAATTCTACAGTATCCAATGAATCAGCACCTAAATCGTTTGTGAAGTTTGCTTCGTTTGTAACTTCAGATGCGTCAACACCCAATTTCTCAACAATAATAGCCTTTACTTTTGATTCAATTTCTGACATAGTCTTAAAGTTTAGTTATTAATTACATTTTCGACTGCAAATAAAGGTCTTTTTTTTTAGACTAAAAAGAAAAATGATACAATCTTTTATACAAAAAAAAGTTTTTGCGTTGAAACTCAAATATTTATATTTTTGTCGCCGAAAAGTTATCAAATAGATATTAACAAAATTATGCCGAAAATTGCAATTTTTGCCTCGGGTTCGGGTACAAATGCCGAAAATCTAATTCAATCTTTTAAAAATTCAGATATTGTTGTTACCCGTGTTTATTGTAATAATGAAAAAGCGGGTGTAATTGCTCGCGCTGAGCGGTTAAACGTGCCGGTTACGTTGTTCTCAAAGGTTGATTTGTTGGAAAACAATCGTGTTTTCAATCTTTTGCAGGATGATCAGGTTGATTTTCTTGTTCTTGCTGGTTTTATGATGTTGTTGCCACAAAATATTATTGATACATATCGCGACAAGATTTTGAATATTCATCCGTCGTTGCTGCCGAAATATGGCGGTAAAGGTATGTACGGCCATCATGTACACGAGGCTGTTTTAGCAAACAACGAAAAGGAGAGTGGGATAACGATTCACTTGGTGAACGAAATTTACGATAGTGGCAAACCTTTGTTCCAAGCTACGTGTCCGGTTCTCGAAAACGATACGCCTGATTCTCTTGCTGTGCGTGTTCACGCTTTGGAGTATCAGTTTTATCCCAAAATTGTGAAAGAGTACGTTGAGAGAACGTAGAGGTTGGGCATTTCTAAATGGGTGAGGCTCAAAGCTTAAAACTATTTTCTTAGATTATAGTTTATGGTTCGAAGTAATTAATCGTGTTTCTACGACATAAAAAAAGACGCCACATTGTGGCGTCTTTACAAATATCTTAATTTTTGCTTCTTACTTTTTTTTGTCCTTTTTGTCCTTTTTGTCAGTCGTTTGTTCTTCAACAGGAGCTACAACTTGGGCTTCATTGCTTGTAACGATTTCTAACAATTGAATTTCAAAAATTAATGTTGAACAAGGTTTGATAGTTCCCATATCGGCCATTCCGTAACCTAAATCAGACGGAATGTAGGCAATGTATTTTGAGCCGACGGTCATTAATTTAAGAATTTGTGAAAAACCAGGAATCAAAGCGTTTACAGGGAATGTTGCTGGTTCTCCTCTGTCGATAGACGAATCAAAAACGGTTCCGTCAATCAAACTACCTTTATAGTGTACTTTTACTTGATCGTTGTCGCTTGGTGTGTCTTTACTTTTGCCTTGTTCGATTACTTTGTACTGTAGTCCGTTTTCTAGTACAACAACGCCTTTGTTTTCTTTATTTTTTGCTAAAAATTCAGAGTTCGCTAAGCATAACTCTTGTGCGTTGGCTTGTGCTTTTGCTTCGGCGTCGGCTTGCATTTTTTGGAAATAATTGCGAAGAATGTTTTCTGTTTCCGAATTTGGAATAATGCTGTTGCTTGCTTCGTTGAATCCTTTGAAAAACATTTCGGTTGACAAACCGATACTTTCAATTTCGCGAACAATGTTTGTTGCGGTGTTCACGCCCAATGCGTAGGCAACGCTGTCTTTCTCGTCTTTTAATGTTGTTTGAGCAACGATTTGCATTGCTGCCAACGAAAGAGTTAAAACGGTAATTATTTTTTTCATTTTATATCTGTTATTTGATTAGACAATTTGTGATTTCGGCAATGTATTGAATGTGAAAATCGCCAGCTGTGTAGTTTGATAAAAGATTTTCGTCGATAAATCCTTCTTTTACAAATGGTGCGGCATACATTTTTTTGCATTCCAAAACCAAGCGTGCTTGCTCGTAAGCAATTGATTTATTTGGTGTTTCGAAAGGTGTTAGGTTGCATTCTTTTATTTTGTTGACATCGCGTCCGCTTTTGCTGCCGCAGAATGCGAACATTTGTTTGAATGAATCGTCGAAAAAAGATAACGTGAAGAAGTCCTCTCTGTCGATAAATTCTTTTGTGTAACGTTGTGGACGAATAACGATACAAGCTACCGGTTTTCCCCACATAAAACCCAATCCGCCCCAACTTGCTGTAAGACAATTACTTTTTATGCTATTTCCCGCAGTAACAAGCATATAATCCTTACCGATTATTTTACTTGCGTTTTCTTGTATTTCTAATGGTGATATTTGTTTAAAATCCATAATATTAATCTGTTACCATATAAATGTCTTCGTTGTCTTTTTTCATCAAATGTTTTTCACGTGCAATTCGCTCAATATATTCGTCGTCGTTGAGCGCATCGATTTCTTTTTGCGTTTTTTGAATTTTTTGTTGATAGTCGCGTTTTGTTTCCATCAATTTTTCGTGTTCTTTGTTTAATTGATGGCGTTTAATGAAACTATTTCTGTCGCAGAATAAAATCCAAATGGCAAAAATCACGCAAATCGCAATAATCACATTGCGTTGAGTGATATGTTTTTTTAAACCTTCAGGAACTTGTTCCTCAGTGGTTTGTTCCTCTGGTTGCTGTGTAGAATTTAGAGTTTCCATTTGTGAAAAATTCGCTGATAAAAGTACAAATTATTTTGAATAAAAATGGATTTGTTCTTGGGCTGTTCTTATATTTTCGATAATGTCGCGTGCTAAAATTGGTTCGTTTTGATAGTTTGTGGCGCAATCACCGGCAAATCCGTGTAGAAAAACGCCGGTTTTAGCTGCTTCGATTGGTTCGTAATGCTGTGCCAACAACGAAGTGATAATACCTGTCAAAACATCGCCGCTTCCTGCCGTTGCCATTCCTGCATTTCCTGTACTATTGAAGAAAATAGGTTCGTTTGGCGTTGCAATTGAAGTATTATGTCCTTTGAGAATTACAATACAATTATGTTCTTTTGCTAATTCTTTTTGTGTTTCAAAACGCTCGTAACAAGTTGTGTGTTTGTGCGTTAATCTATCAAATTCTCCTGGATGTGGTGTTAAAATTGTGTTTGGTTTTATGTATTGCCACAAATCGGGATTTTGAGCCAAAATGTTAAGTGCGTCAGCATCCAAAACTAATGGTTTGTTGTTTTGTTTGAGAAAGTTTTTGAGTGCGTTACATGTTTGTTCGTCGGTTCCTATTCCCGGACCAATGCCAATTGCGGAATATTTTTCGTCGTTCGGAATGTTTGTAATTGTTTCTTGATTTTTGTCCAAACTAACCATTGCTTCGGGTATAGAAATTTGTAGAATTTCGTAGCCACATTTGGGGCTGTGTGTTGTTAACAAACCGCAACCTGTTCGCAAACAAGCTTCGGAAGCTAAAACCGCCGCACCCATTTTCCCATAGCAGCCAGAAACCAGTAAGGCATGTCCAAAAGTTCCTTTGTGTGAAAAATTGTCACGTTTTTTCAGTTGAATATTTTCTGTCGTTAGAAATTCAAAAGGAGTTTCATTTTCCGAAAATGGATTTAAAAGATTAATATCTGCAATTGTAAGATTTCCAATATATTGGGAGCTCTCTGCAAACATAAATTGCAATTTCGGAGATTGAAACGTGATTGTTTCATCAGCGTGGAATACAATTGCATTTGTTTCAATTGGTTTGTCGGCATATAACCCAGAAGGTATGTCTATTGTAATTTTTGTGTTTTGCAAAGTGTTTAAAAAGGATATGTATTGCGCAGTAAAATCTACGATGGGACGATTTAAGCCAGAACCGAAAATTCCATCGATTATTATTGCGTCATTTGATATTGTAATTTGATGAAATTCAGATAATTCTGTGATTTCGCAATTCTCGTTTTGTATTTCTAAGAGTCGTTCGTAATTCGTCATGAAATCCTCGCTAGCGGAATCGGTATAATTTACAATGAAAACAGACACTTCTTTGTCGTTCAAAAGCAACATTCTTGCTAATGCCAAGCCGTCGCCGCCATTGTTTCCCTTCCCACAAAAAATACAATATTTTTCAAGATTGGGATATTTCTGTGAAATATGTTCAAATAAACGATTTGATGCACGTTCCATTAAATCAATAGAATCGATAGGTTCGGTTTTGATTGTGTAGGCGTCAGCCTCGTGCATTTGTTTTGCCGTAAGAATTTTCATTATCAAAATTTTATGACAAAGGTATAAATACTTTCAACCTTGATAAGAGTTATTTCTTAAAATTCATAGAGGTAACGATTTAACATGGTGTGTTTTACTAATTTATGTAAAGAAGATTTTCATAGAAATTATATATCTTTACATTAATATCTATAATCATATTTGTTGTATGATAAAATCTTTGTTGAAATTAGTTCGTGTAGGTTTATTGCCTTGCATTTTTTTGTTTTCATTTTTATCTGTTGAAGGACAGTCAATTACAACGTATTATCCCAAAGTTGATAAAAAAAGTCACGACAATATTTATATAATGAAAGTTGTTGTTGAACCAAGTCAAGTGTATGTTATATTTAGGTACAATATACAGGGAAACGACAAAGTTTCAATGAGTTCAGCAACGACATTGAAATGTGGCTCATTTGTAAGTGGCATTAAAAAATTTGGAGTAATATCCGATAGTGCACAGCAAATTTTACCTTTTAATTCGTGGTTTGAATGTTCGGCTCCCGAAAATTCAAAATTTGCAAGTAAGACATTTATCTATAAAGATGAAAACGGTGAAGAACAAATTTCCCGTTCGTTTGATTTCTTCGTTGTGTTTCCTGGCCATTTGCCAGAATATGCACATACAATTTCAATATACGAAAATGCAGGTGTGAGGTCGTTTAATTGGGAAGGAATTCACATAAACAATATCAATCCTGAGGAAGAGTGGTAGAAGTTTGAACACTAAAAATAAAAAACCTCCCGACAAACAATGTTTACCGGGAGGTTTGCTATATAATCGTGTATACGATTATTTCTTTGAATTCAAATAGTTCATAATTCCTGCGGCAGCACGACGTCCGTCACCCATTGCAAGAATTACCGTTGCACCACCACGAACAATATCACCACCGGCAAAAATGTCGGAAATGTTACTTTGTTGTTCTTCGTTAACAACAATTGTACGTTTTGGAGACATTTCCAATCCTTGAACACTGTTTGGAATAAGTGGGTTTGGAGATACACCAACACTTACAACAACCAAGTCAACGTCAATTTCGTATTCAGAACCAGGAACCGCAACTGGACTTCTACGTCCTGATGCATCTGGTTCGCCAAGTTCCATTTTTTGAACTTTTACTTTATTTACGTGACCTTTTTCGTCTGCGAAATATTCAATTGGATTGTTCAAGCAAAGGAATTCAACACCTTCTTGCTGTGCGTGATGAATTTCTTCCTTACGAGCTGGCATTTCGTCAAGAGAACGACGATAGATAATCATTGCTCTTTCTGCGCCAAGACGTTTTGCTGTACGAACAGAGTCCATAGCTGTGTTTCCACCACCAATAACGGTAACGTTTTTACCGAAGAAAGTTGGTGTATCGAAATCAGGTTTTGCTGCACTCATCAAGTTCACACGAGTCAAGTATTCGTTAGAAGAAAGAATACCTGTGTAGTTTTCGCCTGGAATACCCATAAAACGTGGAAGACCGGCACCGCTACTTACGAAGAATGCATTGAAACCTTCGGCACGTAAATCGTCGATTGTTGCTGTATTACCAACAACGAAATCTTTTACGAATGTAACGCCCATTTTTTCCAAGTTGTTGATTTCTACGTCAACAATGCTATTTGGAAGACGGAATTCTGGAATACCATATTTCAACACACCGCCAATTTCGTGCAAAGCCTCGAAAACAGTAACATCGCAGCCTGCTTTTGCCAAATCTCCAGCACAAGCAAGTCCTGCAGGTCCCGAACCAATAACGGCAACTTTGAAACCATTTTTAGGTGCAACTTCAGGCAACGACATTTTTCCTGATTCGCGTTCGTAATCGGCAACAAAACGTTCCAAGTTACCAATTGCAACAGCAGGTTTTTTCATCTTCAAGTATGTACATTGTGATTCACATTGTTTTTCTTGAGGACAAACACGACCACAAACTGCAGGTAATGCACTTGTTTGTTTGATAACCTTTGCAGCACCTAAGAAATCTTCGTTTTCAATACATTTAATGAATCCAGGAATGTAAATACCAACTGGGCAACCGTCCATACAAGTAGGATTTGGGCAATCCAAGCAACGATGAGATTCTTGAATGGCCATTTCCTTGGTGATACCCATATTTACTTCCTTGTAATTTTTGCTACGTTCAATAGGATCTTGCTCTGGCATAGAAATTCTTTCAATATTTCCACGATCCTTTGCAGATATTTTTTTCCGCAATTCTTCACGCCAAGCTTGTGCGCGTTGTTCTTTTATAAATTCTAGATCTTTCATATTGCAAGTCTTATTTTGTAGTCTGTAAATATTTTTCGAAAGCTTCTTTTTCTTCAGCCTTGTAAGCACCCATACGCATCATCATTTCGGCAAAATCAACTTTGTGTGCATCGAATTCAGGACCATCAACGCAAACAAATTTAGTCTTTCCGTCAACAGTTACACGACACGCCCCACACATACCTGTTCCGTCAACCATAATGGTATTCAAACTTACGTATGTTGGAATGTCATATTCTTTTGTCTTCAATGCTGCAAATTTCATCATAATTGCAGGACCAATAGCCATACAGAAATCAATTTTTTCTTTCTTGATAGCTTGTTCCATACCAACTGTCACAACACCTTGTTGACCAGCAGAACCATCGTCTGTCATAATGATAACTTCGTCGGAGCTTTTACGGATTTCGTCTTCAAGAATGATTAAATCTTTGTTACGGGCAGCCAAAACGGAAATAACTCTGTTTCCGGCTGCTTTCATAGCCTGAACGATAGGTAAAAGTGGAGCAACACCAACACCACCGCCACAACAAAGAACGGTACCAAATTTTTCGATGTGAGTAGCTTTTCCAAGAGGACCAACAACGTCGTGCAAATAATCGCCAGGATTCAAGGCAGCAACTTTGCTACTTGAAACACCAACTTTCTGAAGAATCAACGTGATTGTTCCTTTTTCAATATTTGCACTTGAAATTGTAAGAGGAATACGTTCACCTTTTTCGTCAACACGAACAATTACAAAGTGACCGGCTTTTCTCTTTTTCGCGATAAGTGGAGCTTCTATTTCTAGCTGAGCCACATTCTCGGAAAGCATTTTTTTGTCAATAATCTTATTCATTACTATTTGCTTTAAGTCGGGCAAAATTACAATTATTCGCTGGAAATCAAAAGAATTGGTGAAAAAGATGTTGTATTTATTTGTCGGTGGAGAGGAAGATATATTTCAGTCTTCAAAATTGTATTTTTCTTCCAATTTAGAAGAAAAAAGTGGTATTACGTTCCACCATTTACATATTGTTATAATGTGATATTCAAATAAATTGTTAGGTGTATATGAAAATTCGGTCTAATGGTCAAAAAAGTACCTAAAAACCTTGTAATAAATTGAAATTTATATATTTACAGCATTTTTAAGAAAATGAGTAAAAATCTGCTTTTATTGCAAGGGGCAAAATGTAATCC
>JAZRXD010000040.1:0-7346 GCA_045600045.1 Bacteroidales bacterium | reverse complement strand
TGTAATCTTTACCTTGATAGATTGTAATTCTAAACTCAGAATTTTGTCCTTTACGCATTATGGCACTACGTGAATCATTAGACATTATATAGCCCTTTGATGCATAAGATTGACATTTTTGTTTGTGGAAATTAAGGCAATTGTTCTGTGCAAAAACATTAGAACTCATTAGCCCTAACACTGCTACGAATAAAACACTAACTAATCTTTTCATTTCTTTTCTTTTTTAAGTGGTCAAATGTACTCAAATTTTTAATTCAATTATACGATGTATGCCAAATATATTAACACTTTTGTAACAAATCACTTTAAGAATATATCTTTCACAGCTATTTTTCCCATTTCTTGATTAATCCTATTAATTATTGTTGATTTATTCATCATTAGTTCCGATTTAATTGCCGAAGAATTGATTGTTATACACAATATATTATTAGCATACGAAATTGCCGTTGCCGAACGGGCAAACAAAGGACCTACTACCTCCTTCCATTTCTGCTTTACTGCAAATTCGTCCATTTTAATGAATACACTCGGATGAATCACTATACGATTCTCATCGAATGTCTTCTTTTGCCTCCGAACATTGTTCATTGCCGAAGACCACGATTTGAAATTTTGTTGATTTTCCATAACTACTCATTTTTACAGTTCCTTAACGCAACAATTCGTTGATACAACGTTGGATGTGAGTAGTAACAAAAAACATACCAAGGATGAGGAGTCAAGTTTGTCAAGCTTTGTTTCGATAATTTTTTCAACGCTAGTTCCAATTCTTTTGCAGAGTACATCTCACCCGAGAAGCGATCGGCCTGATATTCGTTTTTGCGTGAAAGCATATTCACCAACAAACCAATAAAAAAGGAAATCGGCGTGAACAAAATACTAAATACATAAAAAGAAGCATAACTTTTTTCTGGGGAATATTCTATACCAAGGACTTGCGTAAATGCAGGTTCCGACAAGAACAAACCAAACAAAAATAATATCATACCCATTTGTAAAACCGAAGCACCTAACATCATATAAGTATGTTTCTTTTTATAATGTCCGATTTCGTGAGCCAAAACAGCGACAATTTCCGTCGTTGTTAATTCCTGAATCAAAGTGTCATATAGCACTATTCGTTTTTTGGAACCAAGTCCGCTAAAATACGCATTTGCTTTGGTTGAACGTTTTGAGCCATCAATCACATATATATTATCCAACTCAAAACCGGCTTTTTGACTGAACGCAAAAATTGCATCCTTCAATTCACCATCTTCCAATGGTGTTTGTTTGTTAAACAAAGGCACAATCAATGAGGAATAAAACATATTCACAAAAACCAAGAACACCGAAACTGCAGCCCAAGCCACAATCCAAAATTTTGTGTTAAAAATTGATATAAGCCACATCAACCCAGCAAGCAAGCCACCTCCAACTATTGCAGTCAAAATCCACGATTTAACTTTATCCAGCCAAAAGATTTTTGGAGTCATTTTATTAAATCCGAATTTTTCTTCGATTACAAAGGTATTATACCATTCAAAAGGAATACTCAACAAATCGGAAACCCAAAATAAAATTCCAAAAAACAACAAACCTGACACAATCGGATGGAATCCATACGAAGATATCCAATTATCCAACAAACCAAAACCACCACAAACAAACAAAGCCATAATAAGCACAAAACTAACCGTACTTATCCAATAACCAATTTTTGTTTTTGCCCATTCATATTGTTGTTGCTTATTATAATCTTCAATATTATATATGTCAGCGACTTCTTTTGGAATTTCCGCCCCGCGCATTCTTCCATTCAACGCATCGAGAATTCGTTCCAAAACATAATCCACAACTATAATTGCGATAATAATTCCAAATAAAATTGTTGCATCCATCGTTTGAGTTTTGTATATTTAGCATACAAAAATAGAGAATTGTTTTTACTTATCTTGATATTTTTACAACAGAACGATACAAAATCAATTTTTATTTTTAATATTTGCACTTGTAAAACTAAAAGTAGAAAAATGAAAAAGTTTTTGCTTGCGATAATAGTTTCCTTTGTTTCAGTTTGTACTTTCGCACAAAGTGTGGAAGTGTCGAAACTTACTACCCAATGGGTAACTGTAGGACGCGAAGATATTGAGATTTCATATCTTGACGGGAAACCATACACAGGCAAAGTTTTCGCCAAACATCCAAATGGCAAAATCGGTTTGATTGGCGAATACCAAAATGGTAAAAAAGAAGGTACTTGGACTTATTGGTATTCAACGGGAGAAAAGAAAAGAGAATCCACATATCACGATAACAAAAAAGAAGGTACAACTTACTATTGGCATCAAAATGGTCAAGTTGCGAAAGAAATAACTTACCGCAACGACAAAAACATAGACCAAAAGCTATGGGATGATAAAGGCAATCGCCTAAAAAACCCAACATTTGAGTCATTTAAATAAATCCAATGATTGTTGCTGTTGTTGATTTAGGAACCAACACATTTAATTGTAGTGTTGTTTCATTATCGAACAATGCGTTTAATGTTTTATTGGAATTCCACGAATATCCTCGCTTAGGAGAAAACGGCGTTGCATTTGGACTAATTTCCGACGATGCAATGGCACGCGGCATTGAATCTTTGCGTGTTATAAAAGAAAAAATCATGCCGTATAACTGCGAGAAAGTCAAATTAATTGGAACATCAGCATTGAGAAACGCCAAAAACGCGCCTGTTTTTTGTCAGAAAGTAAAAGAACTTTTTGATTTCGACATTACAATAATACAAGGAGAGCAAGAAGCAGAATACATTTTTCTTGGAAATAATTTAGCGTTTGATTGGGGCGAGAAAAACGCATTGATTTTGGATATTGGTGGCGGAAGCAATGAATGCATCATTTGCAACCACAATAAAATTCTGTGGAAACATAGTTTTGAATGCGGTATGCAACGAGTAATTTCAAAATTTCCACTACACCATCCTCTTGAACAAGAAACACAAGCTGGTATTTACGACTATTTGAACGAAAAATTCGAACTTTTGACGCAACAACTATCAAATCACAAAATTGATTTAATGATTGGTTCAGCAGGAGCTTTCGACGTATTCCGTTCGATTTATTTCGCACAAATTGGGAAAGAAAATCCATCAACTGTTGCAGAAGAAATTCCACTTCAAAAATTCTTTGAAATTTTCGATTTTCTTACATCACACAAACTCAACGAAATTGAATCTATGAAAGGCATGTCGATTCCACGTGCTCCACTCCTACCTATTGCCGGATTCATTGCGAATTTCATCATCACAAAATACAATATTCCTAAACTTATACAGTCTTCTTATTCATTAAAAGAAGGCGTATTACACACATTAATGAAATAATGATTGACTCATTCGTACACAAAGGCCAAAGAAATCAACTAGTTCAGGAATTAAGACAAAAAGGCATAACCGACGAAAATGTTCTGAATGCAATAAACAAAGTTCCGCGACATCTTTTTTTCTTTGACAATGCACTGGAAAAATACTCATACGTTGACAAAGCATTTCCTATCGAATCGGGACAAACCATTTCTCAACCCTATACGGTTGCATTACAATCACAACTGCTCAACATTGACAAACGATTAAAAATACTAGAAATCGGGACTGGTTCCGGATATCAAGCAGCTGTGCTTGCAACTATGGGATCCATTGTATATTCAATTGAACGTCAACAAGATTTATTTGTCAAAACCAACAATTTACTCAAACAACTAAACTACTCCATCAATACATTTTTTGGAGATGGATTTAAAGGACTTCCGAATTACGCACCCTTCGATCGAATAATTATAACAGCGGCAGCGCCTTTCATACCAAGAACATTACTTGAACAATTAGCAATTGGAGGAATTTTGGTCTCACCTGTTGAAATAAATGGGCGACAAGAAATGATACGCATAACAAAAACAGGAGAAAACGATTTCGAGCAAACCAATCATGGAGAATGTAAATTTGTCCCCATGTTGGAAGGTATCAATCAAAATAAAACAAATTAGACATGGATGATTCCCTTATAATACAACGAATTACAGATTTGTTCAAATCGAAATATTCTGAAAAAATCTTGAAAATAGATTTATTACCTGGAGCAGGCTCTTCACGTCGTTACTATAGAATTTTCTTGGAATCACAAAACTCCATTTTGGCATGTTACGGCAACAATACCGACGAGAACGAAACATTTATGTATTTCAGTTCAATTTTTAGGAAAAACAATTTGAATGTCCCCGAAATTCTTGCAACAGAAAAAAACAACGAAATCTACCTTATCACCGATTTAGGAGAAACCGACGTACTGACTGCAAAACAAGCCCTATCAGAAGCAGAAACAACAAACCTATATAAAAGAATCCTTCAAGATTTGATTCAAATACAACTCAAAGGCGGAAAAAACATTGATTTTTCAAAATGTTTTGTTCGACCACAATTTGACAGAACGGCAATGCGATGGGATTTGTATTATTTCAAATATTATTACTTAAAAATCAGCGGTTTAGAATTCAACGAACAAAAGCTAGAAGAAGATTTCGACAAATTATTGGATTTTTTAGATTCTGCGGACAAAAATTTCTTTATGTACCGAGATTTCCAATCACGCAATATATTACTGAAAGACAACCTGTTAGGATATATTGATTTTCAAGGTGGTATGCAAGGACCTTTGCAATACGATTTAGTTTCGTTGTTATTTCAAGCAAAAGCAAATCTAAGTTCAACTATTCGTGAAACATTGCTTGATTTTTACATTTCGGAACTACGAAAAGAAATAACCATTGATACCGATTTATTCAAGAAGCAATACCAAGGATTTATATTTATAAGAATTCTACAAACTCTTGGTGCATATGGTTTCCGCGGATACATCCAACGAAAAGAGCATTTTCTACAAAGTATTCCACAAGCATTGGCGAATCTAAAAGAACAAACTCCACACATCAATAAAATCGTTGAAATTCCATATTTATCGCAATTGATAGAGCAACTGAAAGAATTATAATCCACAAGGATTTGTTTCTTATTATAAACAAACAAAAACACTATATTTGTATCAAAATATTTGAATTACAACTTAAACGACAACAATGCTTACAGTAGAAATCACCAGTTTTTCTTTTAAAAAAGGAATTCCCGAAGACAAAAGCGGCAACGGCGGCGGATTTGTTTTTGATTGCAGAGCGTTACCAAACCCTGGTCGCTACGAAGAATACAAGCACGTTAATGGCACGCAACAAGTTGTGATTGATTTTTTCAAGCCCTATTCAGAATGCGAAGAATTTCTTTCGCACATATATGCAATTGTTTCTCAGAGCGTTACAAAATACATAGAACGAGATTTCTCACATCTCATGATAAATTTCGGATGTACCGGCGGTCAACATCGTTCTGTTTATTTTGCAGAAAAAACAGCAACTTTCGTAAAAGAGACATTCCCGGTAAATGTTATTGTAAATCACAGAGAACAAGCAATCTACAAAGAACTATAAAAATGAAGTTCAGGCTCACAATACTTTTTGTATTTTTTTCGTTACTTGGTGTGAGCCAAAACATTAACGTCCGTATATTCTCGACAAATAAAATAGAGACATTTGTATTTTACGCCAAAACAGGGAAATACGATTTTATTGCAAACAATCAACTTATTTGTTCAATAAACGAAGGTCAATCGGCAACAATCACAAAACGAAGCCACAAACTATTTGTAAGCACAAGAACAGGAACTCATTCAGTAGATTCACTCCTTCTAATTAGAGGAACCACACAAGACAATATTTTTCAAATACGTTTTCAAAATGGGAAACCGAAAGCCCGTGAATACGACAACGATTTGTATGTAAAAACATCGAAAAGTTCACTTGTATTGATAAACGATGTGAATTTTGAAAAATACATTGCCGGAGTTGTGGAATCGGAAGGCGGAGCAAAAGCAAACATAGCCTACTACAAAGCACAGGCTATTCTTTGCAGGACATACGCAGCCAAATTCTACACCCGTCATTTAACGAATGGTTACAATCTCTGCGATGCAGTTCATTGTCAGGCATATTTAGGAAGATGTCGCTACAGCAAAGCAATCGTGGAAGCCACAAAAGCGACCCAAGGTTTGGTACTTGTTGACGAAAAACAAAACCTAATTGAAGCAACGTTTTACGCCAATTCCGGCGGAGAAACAAGCAACAGCGAAGATGTTTGGAACAAACCAATTTCATACTTACGAAGCAAAACCGACCCTTTTAGCATTGGACAACCAGGCTACGAATGGACAAAAACCATCGCCAGAAACGAATGGGAAAATTATTTGAAGAAAAAAGGTTACCCCATTTCCGATTCTTCAGATCTTTCATTCGACCAATTCTCCAGGAAAAAATATTTAGAAACAGACTGTGCCGACTCGTTGCTCCTACTCACAACAGTACGTCAGGATTGGAAACTCAAATCAACATTTTTCTGTATTGACTCTCGAGAAAATGAAGTTGTTTTATACGGCAAAGGATTTGGACACGGAGTAGGAATGTCTCAAGAAGGAGCAATGGAAATGGCACGGCAAGGCTATTCCTATCGAGACATTTTACAGTTTTATTACACAAATGTTTCACTAATGAACATTTCCAATCTGAATTTTTTTCAAATAGAATAGACTTTTGTATTTTTGCGAACTAAAAAATTTTCAAATATGCATATAGCAATAGCAGGAAATATTGGAGTTGGTAAAACAACCCTAACTAGCATGTTAGCAAAGCATTACGGTTGGGAAGCGAACTATGAAGTTGTTGACGACAATCCTTATTTGAACGATTTCTATCAAGACATGAAAGCATGGTCTTTCAATGTTCAAATTTCATATCTACACAGCCGTCTTCAAAGAATCATGAACATCCGAAATTCCGGAAAAGATGTAATTCAAGACCGTACGATTTACGAAGATGCCTATATTTTCGCACCGAATCTACACGGAATGAAATTGATGGCAACACGCGACTTTGAAACCTATTTTTCGTTGTTCCGTCAAGTTGAGCAATTATTGCAAGCTCCAGATTTGTTGATTTACCTAAAAGCATCAATTCCGACATTGGTAAAACGCATTCAATGCAAAGGCCGCGAATACGAAAATGCAATACGTATTGATTACTTGGAAAGTTTGAACAAACGTTACGAAACATGGGTAAAATCATACGATTTAGGAAAAATTCTCGTTATAGACACCGATTCTATTAATTTTATCGATAATCCAGAAGATTTCAGTAAAATCATCAATAAAATAGACGCAGAATTATTTGGCTTATTTAAAAACGAATAAAAATCATGGAGAATACCG
>JAZRXD010000039.1:0-5429 GCA_045600045.1 Bacteroidales bacterium | reverse complement strand
ACCACACCGGATTTTACTCACTTCCCGACTATTACCCAAAATTTCACATTACATGCATCACACATAAAAAAAATGCAGTATATCCCACAACCATTGTAGGAATTCCGCCAATGGAAGACGCATGGATTGGGAAAGCCAGCGAACGTATTTTCCTTGCACCAATCCGAATGCTCATTTGTCCAGAATTGATTGACTATTGTATGCCTTTCGAAGGTGTTTCGCATAATTTGGTTATTGCACAAATTCGGAAATCGTTTGAAGGACAAGCGCAAAAAGTAGCAAACGCATTGTGGGGTGCCGGTCAAATGGCAAGCAACAAAACATTGGTGATTGTTGACGAAGATTGCGATATAAACAACCATGAATCCGTTCGCAAAACAATAGAAATGAACTTTAATCCCGAAACTGACACAACAATAATGAGCGGACCACTTGATGTTCTTGACCATTCTTGTCCGAAAATAGGTTTTGGAAGTAAATTGGCTATCGACGCAACAAAGAAAAACGAAACATACACAAACAAACTCGTTTTCCTTCCGACTAGCCACAAAAGCCACAAAGAACAAATTGCATCCGCAAAAAAATTTTTAGAAGAAAACCCATCTGTTTCTTGTATTATACTTCACGAAAACACACTCGATACAAACAACAAAAAGGCAATCATCTGGAATGTGTTGAACAACTACAATCCAAAATCAGATTGTATTATTGAACAAAATTGCCTTATAATCGACGGGACAACCAAAAAGCCTGAAGAACAGTTTCGAGCATGGCCTACACCAGTTACAAGCGACGAAAAAACGATTGACGAAATCGACAAAAAATGGGAATCTCTCAACATTGGGGAATTCATTCCTTCACCATCTTTACAATACAAAAAACTATTCGATGTAGATTCTGCTTGGCTCAACAAGTAAAAAAAGCCCTGAATCGAAGCGTGATATGGATTTTTTCGTATTTTTGAAGAATGATTAAAAGATTAATTTCGATACTTCTCATATTTTTTCTGACAATACACATACCGTGTCTTGCCGATTCTCCAGTCATTGAAAAAAATCTCACATTCGAGACCTATTCCAATGCCGACGGGCTTTCGCACAACAATATCCATTGCATTTATCAAGATTCGAAAGGTTTCCTTTGGATTGGAACAAATTCCGGATTAAATAGATTTGATGGTAAAGATTTTCTCGTTTTCAAAAACGATCCTCGCGACACAAAAACGATTTCATCCAACAATATTTTTGGAATCTGCGAAGACGACAACAAAAACATTTGGGTTGCAACCGAATTTGGCCTTACGCAAATCATACGCGAAACATACAAATGCAACCGATTTTTTGTTGATACAACCAATGAACAAAATGTAAAAAACAACATTCAAAATGTATTGTGCGACAGCGAAGGTTTCATTTGGTTCAAATGTCAAAATAGCATTACACGATTTGATTTAAAAACTGGTAAATTCACAACCTACGAATTAGATTCCGACATTTTTCAAGAAGAATACGACCTTTATTCCTATCCTATTTTTCAAGATTCACAAGGAATTCTTTGGGTCGGAACCGATAATGGTTTGGGGTATTACGAACCAGTTAACGATGATTTTATCTTCTTTCGCGCCGACGCAGTTCTCAAAAACAAAATAAGCGACAACCACGTTCTATCCATTTTCGAAGATTCAAAACATAGACTTTGGATTGGAACCCAAAACGGATTGAATTTATTTGACAAAAGAACAAAATCGTTCAAAACCTTCTATTATTCATCAATTTCTAAATCCATCGTAAACGGCATCACCGAAGGTTACACACCCGACCAACTTTGGATTACAACCGAAAGTAATGGTGTGTATAGTTTCAACACAAACACCTCGACTTTCAAACAATACACACATACAGCACAACGACAAGACATTTCGACAAATCAAACAAACTGTATCACCAAAAGTTACGGAGACATTCTTTGGATTGGAACACAAAATGGGCTAAACAAATTAGACGTAAAACCACACAGATTCCAACTTTTAGGAAACGACGACGATTTGTATGAAATCAGACACAATTATACAACGGCGATTTGCATTGAAAAAAATCTTGTTTTCTTCGGAACAAAATTCGGAGGACTTCAAATTTATGACCTTGTAAAACACACAAAGAAATCATTTTCTGCCGACAAAGGAAACTTTCCAACAAACTACATCACTTCTATCGTAAAATATTCCGACAACGAAATACTGATTGGAGGCGATGGATATTTAATGATTTACAACACAACAAACAAATCTTTCAACTCTATCGACGAACAAATTCCTGAACTTCATTCATTTTGCATCACAAAAAAAAGGATAAAATGTCTGCTTGTAGATTCGCGGAAAAACATTTGGATTGGAACAAATTTCGGCATAATCCACTACGACAAATCAACAAACCAAACAACACACTACGATGCGAACAAACTACCTTCGAACCAAATAAATTGTATTTACGAAAATTACAAAAACCGAATTTTCATTGGAACTGAAAACGGAATTTGCATGTACGACTACAAAAACGATTCATTCCATACCATAACTCTTTCAAATCAATTTGCATCGAATAAACAAAAACATATTTACGACATTACCGAGGACTACAACGGAAATCTTTGGTTAGGGACAAACATCGGTCTTGTGAAATGTAATCCTTCAAGCTACAAATGTTCCTATTACTCAACATCCGAAGGACTTTCTTCAAACGAAATATATTCGGTTTTGTCAAACGGAGCCGATATTTGGATTGGAACCGACAACGGATTGAACGCATTTGTCCCCGATTCCGACATTTGCAAAACTTTCTCGCAACAAGATGGAATACAAGATTATGAATTTTCGCCACACGCTGCATTTAAAACATTGAACGGTTACATGTTTTTTGGTGGGACACAAGGCATAAACATCTTCCATCCCGATTCTATAAAAACATCGGCTGTCGTCCCTAATTTGGAATTTCTCATGGTTGAATACACCATAAATGACGAAAGAACAGAACTTCAAATCAAAAACGGACAAAAAATCACAATTCCATGGAACAATTCAAACATAACTATTTCGTTCGTAGCATTAGAATTCACACAACCACTTTTGAACCAATACAAATATTATGTTGAAGGTCAGACAAACGATTGGATCGATCTAAACAACCAAAACTACATCAACATAGTAAAACTACCCGTTGGGAAATACACATTAAGAGTAATGGCCGCAAACGACGACGGAATTTGGTCGGCAGAACAAAGTATTGATATAGAAGTTCCACCTCCTTTCTGGAGAACAGACGTTGCTTATGTGATTGAAATTCTCATATTAATATGTTTAGTGCTTCTCATCATAAAATTAAGCGCACGTAAACTGAGGGCCGAAAACCGCCGTTTGATGGAAAAACAAATATGGGCCGACAGGATTGAAAACTGGCGTGCTGAACTGGAAATAAAAAACAAAAACATTACCGATAGTATCACATACGCAAAAAGAATCCAATCGGCTATTATGCCAGCCCGTGCACGATTCAAACAATTATTGCCGTCGTATTTCATTCTCTATATGCCGAAAGATATTGTAAGTGGCGATTTTTATTGGATTACACGTATTGAAAGTAAAATCTTTATAGTTTGTTCCGACTGTACGGGACACGGCGTTCCAGGTGCATTTATGTCAATCATCGGGAACAACCTTTTGAGAACAATCACCCAAAACCGACATATTTACAAAGCCTCGGAAATTCTAGACTATTTGAACAAATCGTTGATTGAACTTTTCTCCAAAAACGAACTTGACGACGAAAGCGCCGTGAAAGATGGTATGGATATTTCTATCTGCGTATTTCACACCGACACTGGCATTCTGGAATTTGCGGGTGCCTTAACACGAATGTTAATAGTACGAAACAACCAAGCAATCATTTACAGAGGTGATAAAAACCCTGTAGGATTAAGCAACGACCAAGACACATTGTTCACCACGGCAATCATACGCGTAGAATTAGGCGATCGATTCTATTTGTTTAGCGATGGATATGCCGACCAATTTGGGGGTCCGAAAGGCAAAAAAATGAAATTCAAACAATTCAAGAACAATATATTGTCAATACAACATTTGCCATTGATTAAACAAGGAAATGAACTAAGAAAACAATTTGTTACTTGGCAAAGTCATTGGGAACAAGTTGACGACGTGATTGTAATGGGATTCGACTTTGATTTCTACCTAAAAAAACTCAACGAATAAAATCACGTCCAAAAAAAACAGTAATAGACTTGCAGAACAAAAAATTATTTCTACTTTTGCAAGCGATTTAAGCAATCAGCAATGGCGAGGTAGCTCAGCTGGTCAGAGCGCAGGATTCATAATCCTGAGGTCGACGGTTCAAGCCCGTCTCTCGCTACGAAAAAGCACTTACATTTTGTAAGTGCTTTTTTTGTTTAATGGATTCACAATTATGTGCCGTAGGTACACAAAATAATTACGCATTGAACATTAAACATCACGCATTATTTAAAGCCAACCGGGCTTTCATGTCTGTAGAAGAGGTATCAGATTTCATCTGTCAGGTATCAGATTCTGGAAACAGACTTCTGACAACAGCCCCCTCTAAAACAAAAAACCTCCGAAGCACCAGCCCCGAAGGTTTTTCAATTCTCAATTATCAAATTTCAATTATTTAACATCCTGTGCAAGACGAACAGTTCGTGCCATATAACGAGCATAATCCATGAGATCCGGACTGCCACCAGCATAAAAATATAGATAATATGCAACATCACCTTTGGAAGTTGCAGTCCAATAGTATCCACGATTACCTACTTCATAAAACCAATCTTGTCCAAGACGATATCCACCAGCAGGAAGGAATACAGCTCCATTAACTTCCATCGTAATCCATTCTTCTGCAGTGTAAGATGAAGCAATACCTGTAGTTGCACTCCAATTATCCGGCAAGAATACCATACCATTTACACCATTTACACGGGAAGAAGAACACAAAGATTTTGCGTTTTGTCTGCCATTAATTATATAATCCCATTCTGCACTTGTTAATGTACGCCATTGTCCTACCTCATTTCCTCCATTTGAGATTTTATTATATACACCCCAATCGGCATTGGCGTATTCTCCTGTAAGATTATTAGAATTCGCTCCTCCTACATAGTACTTATTATTACTATCTTCATTTATCGCATATGGTTGATATTCTATTGCTCCACTGTTCCAACCACTTGTTCCCCAGCAGAATTGATCTATCCAACCGTCATAAGTAGAAGAAACGTATTTGTTGTCTTCGCCAATCATATCATATTGCTTTTCGGCAAAACGCCACGTACTTGTACTTGCTTGGTACTGCAAGTTGCCTTGTGAGAAATAAACCTGCTTTCCTTCCGATACTGAAAATTTA
>JAZRXD010000038.1:0-19406 GCA_045600045.1 Bacteroidales bacterium | reverse complement strand
GAAACAGAGATATTTTTTTCAATTTTTGCTGCGCCATTTATATCCCAACTACTTGAAATATTATTAGTTATCAATACATCGGCAAAAACATTTAATGAAAATGCTACACCAACAAAAAACAAAAACAATATTCTACAGAATGAATTTTTCAATATATGACAACAAATTTTTTTCAACTGGTTTTCTGCTTTTATCTGAAAATCAACATTTTACGCTGGCACATCCTTGGTTTTGAACTCGTGGCAAATATATACACACTTCTCTCTCAAATGCAATTTTCACATCTGTTTTTTTCACTCAAAAATCAAAAATTAAATCCGAAATACAATCACATGACGATAAAACAAAAATTTCGATTCAAAAAAAATCTTAAAATCGCTTGTAATTCAACAAAACTCCGTATTATTGCATCGGTTTTGAAACAGACAAGACCAAAATCCTTCAACTTTGAAAAAATACAAACATATCTCCTTTAAAATATTTGTGCATTTGCACATTATAATAATGACAACCCTAATTTTAATTAAATTTTAAATGGACTCGGAAAACCTAAACGAAACCGAAAAATCGTCTATTGACGAAAAAAAAGATTCTGTAAAAAAAGCAAAAAGACCTCGTAAAACTGTCGTAAAAGCTGAACTTGTTCAAATTGAGGAAGAGCCAAAAGTTGAAACCATCAGTGCAGTTCAAACTCCCGTTGAAAATGCAACAGAGCAACCTAAGACTACTGAAGTTTCGAATGAAAACGTTCAACAAAAAAAGCCAGAGCCACAACCCCAACAACAAAATCAGCAACAAAAAGTTAGTGAATTTGATGGTATAATCACAGGTTGCGGAGTTCTTGAAATTATGCAAGACGGACATGGCTACCTAAAATCAAGTGATTACAACTATTTAAATTCGCCTGACGATATTTACGTGAGCCAATCACAAATAAAATTATTTGGATTAAAAACCGGCGACACAGTTGAAGGTCCTATCCGTCCACCAAAAGAAGGAGAAAAATATTTTCCACTAGTACGCGTAGAAAAAATCAATGGAAGAACGCCTGACGAGGTTCGTGACCGCGTTCACTTCGACCATTTAACGCCACTTTTCCCTGACGAGAAATTCAATCTTACCGGTCACGGACACAATGATTTGTCAACCAGAATCATCGACCTTTTCACTCCTATTGGTAAAGGTCAACGTGGTTTGATAGTAGCCCAACCAAAAACTGGTAAAACGACCTTGTTAAAAAATATTGCAAATGCAATTGCCGACAACCATCCTGAAGTTTACCTGTTGATTTTGTTGATTGACGAACGTCCCGAAGAAGTTACCGATATGAAACGAAGCGTAAAAGCCGAAGTTATTTCATCCACCTTCGATGAACCATCAGACCGACACGTAAAAATCGCAAATATCGTACTTGAAAAAGCAAAACGTTTGGTAGAATGTGGCCATGACGTATGCATCCTTTTGGACTCAATCACCCGTTTGGCACGTGCATTCAATATGGCGCAACCAGCTTCAGGAAAAATCCTTTCGGGCGGTGTTGACGCAAATGCATTGCACAAACCAAAAAGATTCTTCGGAGCAGCAAGAAACATCGAAGGTGGCGGTTCTTTGACAATTATTGCAACCGCATTGACGGAAACAGGTTCCAAAATGGACGATGTTATTTTCGAAGAATTCAAAGGTACAGGAAATATGGAGTTGCAGTTGGATAGAAAAATTGCAAACAAACGTATTTACCCAGCTGTCGATGTTAATTTATCAAGCACACGTCGCGACGACTTGTTGGTTGACAAACTTCGTTTGAACAAATGTTGGGTTCTCCGTAAATTCTTATCGGATATGACTCCTGTGGAAGCTATGGAATTCTTAAATCAGCAAATGCCTCTTACAAGAGACAACGACGAATTTCTTCTTTCTATGGGCAAATAAAAAAAATAGAATTTTAATTTAGACAAAAGAAGTTGAAGCGCAGTTTCAACTTTTTTTGTTTATCGGCAATTCCATTTTTAATTAAAAATTTCACCATTCTATTCTTAAATAATGGTGAAATTTTCTTAAATTCGCCACGCTTTAATTTATAAACTAAAAAAAACAAATATCATGGCAGACAAAAAATTTTTAACGTGTGATGGTAACACTGCTGCTGCACATATCGCGTATATGTTTACAGAAGTAGCTGCTATCTATCCTATCACACCGTCGTCTCCTATGGCTGAAAATGTTGACGAATGGGCAGCACAAGGTCGTAAGAACATGTTCGGTGAGACTGTTTTAGTTCAAGAAATGCAATCCGAAGGCGGTGCCGCAGGTACAGTTCACGGTTCTTTACAAGCAGGTGCATTAACTACAACATTCACAGCATCACAAGGTTTATTGTTGATGATTCCGAATATGTACAAAATCGCAGGCGAATTGCTCCCTTGTGTATTCCACGTATCAGCACGTTCTCTTGCATCTCACGCACTTTGTATTTTCGGTGACCACCAAGACGTTCTTGCTTGTCGTCAAACAGGTTTCGCAATGTTGGCTGAAGGTTCAGTTCAAGAAGTTATGGATTTGGCTGGTGTTGCTCACTTGGCAACAATCAAGAGCCGCGTTCCTTTCTTAAACTTCTTCGATGGTTTCCGTACATCTCACGAATATCAAAAAATCGAAGTCGTAAACCAAGAAGACTTGGTTCCACTAGTTGACCAAGAAGCTTTGAAAGCATTCCGTCAACGCGCCCTTTCTCCAGAACACCCAGAAATGCGTGGTATGGCAGAAAACCCAGATGTATTCTTCACTCACCGTGAAGCTTGTAACCCATACTACGATGCTGTTGCAGACATTGTTTCCGACTATATGGATAAAATCAGCGCTATCACAGGTCGTAAACACCGTCCTTTTGATTACTATGGTGCTAAAGACGCAGAAAATATCATCATCGCAATGGGTTCTGTAACTGAATGTATCAAAGAAGTAATCGACTACAAAGTAGCAAAAGGCGAAAAAGTTGGTTTGATTTCTGTTCACTTGTATCGTCCATTCTCATTAAAATACTTGAAAGAAGCTATTCCTGCTTCAGCAAAACGTATTTGCGTGCTTGACCGTACAAAAGAACCAGGAGCAAACAGCGAACCACTTTATTTGGATGTTGTTGATGCACTTTCAGAACTTGGTCTTCTTTCTAAAATCACTGTTGTTGGAGGCCGTTTCGGTCTTGGTTCAAACGATGCAACTCCTGCAAAAATCATTGCAGTTTATGACAACTTGAACCTTCCGCAACCAAAGAACCACTTCTCACTTGGTATTGACGACGATGTGACATTCGCTTCTCTTCCTGTTGGCGAAGAAGTTTCTGTTGCTCCTACAGGCATGTTCCAAGCTAAATTCTATGGTCTTGGTGCTGATGGTACCGTTGGTGCTAACAAAAACTCGGTTAAAATTATTGGTGAAACAACTGATAAATATTGTCAAGCATACTTCTCTTACGATTCTAAAAAATCGGGAGGTTTCACTTGCTCTCACCTACGTTTCGGTGACGAACCAATACGCTCAACATATTTGGTAACAACTCCGAACTTCGTTGCTTGCCACCAACAAGCATACCTAAATATGTATGATGTTACTCGTGGTTTGCAAAAAGGCGGTTCTTTCCTTTTGAACACAATTTGGGACGGTGAAGAATTGGCAAACAATATTCCTGCAAAAGTAAAAGCTTACTTCGCAAAGAATGACATTAAAGTTTACTACATCAATGCAACTAAGATTGCTCAAGAAATTGGTTTAGGAAATAGAACTAATACAATCCTTCAATCTGCATTCTTCCGTATCACTGGCGTTATTCCTGTTGAAAAAGCCGTTGAAGAAATGAAACATTTCGCTTTGAAATCATACGGAAAGAAAGGTGAAGATGTTGTAAATATGAACTACGCTGCAATCGACCGTGGTGGCGAATTCAAAGTATTGGCTGTTGACAAAGCTTGGGCTAACCTTGCTGAACAACCAAAAGTATACACCGATGGTGATGAATTCATCAACAAAGTTGTTCGTCCAATCAACGCTCAAGATGGTGATTTGCTTCCAGTATCAGCATTCAAAGGTATTGAAGATGGTACTTGGGCAGCAGGTACAGCTAAATTTGAAAAACGTGGTGTAGGTGCATTCGTTCCTGTATGGAATGCAGACAACTGTATTCAATGTAACAAATGTGCTTACGTTTGTCCTCACGCTTGTATCCGTCCATTCGTAATGACAGAAGCAGAAAAAGCTGGTTTCAATGGTCAAACAATCGAAATGAAAGCTCCTGCAACAATGAAGGGAATGTTCTTCACTATGCAAGTTGGAGTTAAAGATTGTCTTGCTTGTGGAAACTGTGCTGATGTTTGTCCTGGAAATCCAAAAACAGGAAAAGCTCTTACTATGGTTCCTTACGATGACAATTCCGAATCAGCTGCAAAAGAAGCTGCAAATTGGCAATACTGTGTTGAAAAAGTAACTTCTAAACAAGATTTAGTTGACGTTGCTGCAAATGTTAAGAATTCACAATTCGCTCAACCATTGTTCGAGTTCTCTGGAGCTTGCGCTGGATGTGGTGAAACTCCTTACGTTAAATTGATTTCTCAATTGTTCGGTGACCGTGAAATCGTTGCAAATGCAACAGGTTGTTCTTCAATCTACTCTGGTTCGGTTCCTTCTACTCCATACACTAAAAACGCAAAAGGACAAGGACCAGCATGGGCTAATTCATTGTTCGAAGACTTCTGCGAATTCGGTCTTGGTATGCATGTTGCAAACAAGAAAATGCGTGCCCGTATCAAAACATTATTCGAAGGTGCTATTGCTGCTGCTGAAACTCCAGCTGAATTCAAAGCTGCTGCTCAAGAATGGATTGACGGTATGGAAGATGCCGCTGCATCAAAAGCTGCTGCTGCAAAATTGAATCCAATGATTGAAAAAGCTGCTGCTAGCGGTTGTTCAACTTGCAGTCAATTAAAAGAATTGAGCCATTACTTAGTAAAACGTTCTCAATGGATTATCGGTGGTGATGGTGCTTCTTACGATATTGGTTACGGAGGGTTGGATCACGTTATCGCTTCTGGCGAAGATGTAAACATCTTGGTTATCGATACTGAAGTTTACTCAAATACAGGTGGTCAAGCTTCTAAGGCTACTCCACTTGGAGCTATCGCTAAATTTGCAGCTTCAGGTAAGAGAGTTCGTAAGAAAGATATTGGTATGATTGCGACAACTTATGGATATGTATATGTTGCTCAAATCGCTATGGGTGCTGACCAAGCTCAATGTTTGAAAGCAATCCGCGAAGCTGAAGCATACCACGGACCATCTATCATCATTGCTTATGCTCCATGTATCAACCATGGTTTGAAGAAAGGTATGGGTAAATCACAAGCTGAGGAAGCTGCAGCAGTTGCATGCGGTTACTGGCATTTGTGGCGTTTCAATCCAGAATTGGAAGCTGAAGGCAAAAACCCATTCATTCTTGATAGCAAAGAACCTGCTTGGGAAGGATTCCAAGACTTCTTGAAAGGTGAAGTTCGTTACGCATCTGTAATGAAACAATATCCAGCAGAAGCTCAAGAATTGTTCAATGCTGCAGAAGATATGGCTAAAAAACGCTATGCTTCTTACGTAAGAATGAGCAAACTAGAATACTAATCAAAAAGTATTCTAATTCAAAAAAAATCCCGGTGAGAAATCATCGGGATTTTTTTTTGAAAAAATTGAATATGTGTACCCTTCCCCAAAATGATATGAATATCTCCGTTCACCTCTTTTTTCTTTTTCATTGCGAATGTATCGTAGATTGATTTTTCAATCGCTACATTTGCTAGGCTTGCAAAACTTTGGGCAATAAAAAAGGGCCGAATTACTTGTTTATCACATATAATTCAAGCCCACAGACACAGACATCCTGCTAAACTCTCACACATTAAATTGGTCGTTTTAGGGATGAGAACTTTGAGCAAAAGCTCCTTTATTTATAACCACAAAACTCTCAATACATCAATCCAAAGAGCCACATTGGAATTTTGTTTTCTAAACTACTTTACAGTAAAACTTTTGGATCTATTGATCAAAATATTATGCTTCATACATAAGAATGAGCAAACTCGAATACTAATCAAAAAAAGTATTTCAACTCAATAAAAAAATGCAGAACACATTCTGAATCCTGCATTTTTTTAGTTATATTTATATTCTTTGGTATTCTTCAAAAGGAAGCCAAAAGACCATCCGTTTAAAAGATAAAAACAAGAATTATTTATCGGTTGTTTTATCAACAATTTCTGCATCTGGAGCATTTTTACGAATAGATTCTATACCATTCATACATCCAGCTTTTGATTCATAGGCTTCACCTATTGCAATAATTTCACCATTTGTAGCCTTCAAACGAAAACGAGTTTTTCCAGCTTTATCTGTATAAACCTCAAATTTAGGATTCTTTGCAGTTTCAAAACCTTTAATGGTTTGATCTTCAAGATTAGCCTTAACACTATTCTTTTTTACACTTTCAATACCACTTTTACAAGCACTCATAGTTGAGTAAACCTCAGATGTTGCTATCACCTGATTGTTCCCTGCCAATAAATCGAACGCTACGCCGCCTTTGGCACTTTTAATAATAAATTTTGCCATAACAATAAAAATTTAATTAAATCAATCATTGGCTAATATACAAATTTTCATCATCGAAAGCAAAAAAATTAGGTGTTATGAATTTTATCATAAAACACGTATGAACAATCCGAATCATCACGGATACCAGCAGTTGGAAAAAAAAAACGCCGAAGAAAATTTACCCAGCGTTTTCATGTTAAAAGAACTTTCTTAATCGAAGAAATCTTTCATTCTATCGAAAAAACCGCTTTTGTTTTTTGGTTTAAACGAATCGGATTCTTGTAATTTTTCAAGGACCTTACGTTCGTCTTTCGTTACGTCTTTTGGCACAAATACTTGTACATTTACAAGCAAATCACCGCGACCGTAACCATTCACATCGGGGATTCCTTTTCCACGCAAACGAAGAATTTTTCCCGGTTGAGTGCCCTCTTCTATCTTAATCTTAACATTTCCCTCAACGGTAGGAATTTCAACCGTTGAACCTAAAACAGCATCAGGGAAACTGATATTCAAATCATATATCAAATCATTACCATCACGGTCAAAATCGGGATGTTCCTCTTCGGCAATCAAAACCAACAAATCACCATTCACACCACCATGACGAGGAGCATTTCCTTTACCTTGAACATTCAACTGCATACCTTCGGCAACACCAGCAGGAATTTTTACCGTAACCGTTTCCTCAGCATCAACAACACCTTCGCCACCGCAATTAGGACATTTATGTGTAATGATTTTGCCTTCGCCACCACAACGTGGGCAAACAGACTGTTGCTGCATTCTACCAAAAATTCCGTTCACCATACGAACAACGTAACCCGAACCTTTACAATCGGGGCACGTCTGCACATCGTTTGATGAAGCAGCACCAGAACCACCACAAGCAGTACAAGTAACTTTTTTACGGATTTTTATCTTCTTTTCAACACCTGTTACAATTTCCGATAAGTTCAGCTTAACTTTCACACGTAAATTGGAACCTTTGCGGACTGCGTGGCCACGACTTCCGCCAAAACCACCAAAACCGCCACCAAAACTTCCTCCGCCAAAGAAATCACCAAACAAATCGCCAAAATGAGAGAATATATCATTAACATCGGAGAATCCTGCACCACCAGCAGCTCCACCAACACCAGCGTGACCAAATTGATCGTAACGCTGACGTTTTGTATCATCGCTCAACACATCGTATGCTTCGGCAGCTTCCTTGAATTTCTCTTCAGCTTCCTTGTCGCCCGGATTTTTATCTGGATGGTACTTAATAGCCAATTTACGATAAGCTTTTTTCAACTCATCTTTTGTGGCATTTTTTTGAACACCCAAAACTTCATAATAATCTCTTTTCTCTGCCATAGCTTTATAAATTATTCACCTACAACAACTTTCGCATAACGCATTACTTTTCCGTTTATAGTGAAACCTTTTTGCACTACATCGACAACCTTACCCTTCATATCTTCACTCGGAGCAGGAAATTTCGTAACAGCTTCGTGTTTATCGGCATCAAAGTCCTGATTTTTTGCTTCTATTTCAGCAACGCCATTATTTTTCAAAAAATTTTGGAACTTATTAACAATCAATTCCAACCCCTCGCGAACAGCATTCACATCCTGAGCAGAAGCAGTCGATTCCAAAGCTCTGTCCAAATCATCAATCACTGGCAACAAATTAACCAAGACTTTTTCACCTGCTGTGGAAATCAAATCAGCTTTTTCCTTTAACGTACGACGACGATAATTTTCGAATTCTGCCTGAAGACGAAGATGTTTGTCTTTCAGTTCCTCCAATTCCTTGGAATCAACTGACAATTCGTCTTGTTTTGATTGATTTTCGGCAGATTCCGCTTCGTTTTGTTCTACTGTTTGTTCTTGATTTTGCTCGGAATTTGATTCAGAATCAGTTTCTGCAGCATTTGCATTTTCTTGATTTTCAAATTCTTTCTCTATATTTGTGTCTTTATCCATTGTTAAAAATTTTCGAAAGAGTTGTCAATTATTTTGCCAAGTTAAAAAACTCGCCATTCTGTCAGTTTTTCTATATAGCACCGACAATTTTTCGGCGGTAAATGTACATATTTTTACTTTTTGTCATTCACATTTATAAAGAAGAGCAAAATGCAATACACTTGCATATATAGTAATGTCAGAAAACAAAAACATATCATACCATTTTCTAAATAAAAACGTACATTTGTAAAGAATGAAACAAATTGAATAATGGCTGAATTTTCGCAAGAAGAAAAAGACTATATAAATAAGCAATTCGAAGACTTGCTTGCTGGAGCACCCAAATGTCGTAAAACCGAGGAAACTGCCGCAATGGTAAGAAAAGCCTTCACGATAGCAAACGAAGCACATTACGGAACAAGAAGACGTTCCGGCGAACCATACATACTCCATCCTATAGCCGTCGCACGAATCGTAGCCGACGAAATTGGCTTAGGATCAAAATCCGTCATTGCCGCGCTTCTGCACGATGTTGTGGAAGACACCGACATAACGCTTGACGACATTGAATCAATGTTCAATCCTAAAATAGCGCAAATCGTTGACGGACTTACAAAAATCCGTGGCGTTTTGAAAAACAAGGAAGGACAAGCCGAAAACTTCAAAAAAATCGTATTTACACTTTCCGAAGACGTCCGCGTAATCATAATAAAACTAGCCGACCGTCTTCATAATATGCGTACGCTTGATTCTATGCCACCGGAAAAACAAATCCGTATAGCAGAAGAAACGAACACGCTATTTGTACCGCTTGCCCACAGAATGGGGTTCTACCGCATAAAAATGGAACTTGAAGATTTATGCTTAAAATACCTCAATCCGACGGTTTATTACGACATTCTACATCAATTAAAAGGTAGCGAAAAGAAAAGGATCCACTATTTGAACCGTTTCTGCATTCCAATTATGATGACATTGGAACAGCACGAAATAAATTACACCATAACAAGTCGTTCTAAATCAATATCTTCCATTTGGGCGAAAATGCAGAAAAAGAACGTCACATTCGACAACGTGTACGATGTTTTTGCCGTAAGAATCATATTGCAAGACGTTCCATTGGAAGAAGAAAAAGCCATGTGTTGGCGCGTATATTCCTATATTACAGACAAATACACACCAAATCCCGAACGATTGCGCGATTGGATTTCCACCCCAAAAGATAATGGTTACGAAGCACTTCACACAACAGTAATGGGACCAGACGGAACCTGGGTTGAAGTTCAGATTCGAACACAAAGAATGGACGAAATTGCCGAAAACGGATTTGCAGCACATTGGAAATACAAAAACATCGACGGATTTGAGCAAAGTCAGTTGGAAGTTTGGATGAAACGCGTCCAAGCATCATTGACAAATCCAGACGAAGACGCCTTGAAATTCCTCGATGAATTCAAGATGAATTTGTACTCGACCGATTTATTCGCATTCACGCCTAAAGGAGAAATGCACCGTTTTCCTATCGGAGCAACAGCATTGGATTTCGCATACGATATACACTCGGAAATAGGTCATCATGCAATTGGCGCACGAATCAACAAGCAAAAAATCGTTGCACTGGACTACAAACTCCAAAGTGGCGACCAAGTTGAAATACTCACGTCGGAATCGCAAAAGCCACAGAAAGAATGGTTTAAAATCATTTCGACTGTAAAAGCAAACAACGCACTGCAACAAGCCTTTAAATACGAAAAGAAACGCAATTTGATGCGCGGGCAACAAATTCTTGCCGAAACATTGGAAAGAAAAGAATTGCCAATCTCAAACACAATTATTGAAAAATTAATACGAGGCTACGGCGTACTCGACAAAAACGAACTATTTGAAAAGTTAGGTTCCGAAGACATTGACAAAGAAAAAATCATTGAATACGCCACACAAAAACGTAAGAGTAAAAAGATTTTATTCTGGACTTTAAAACCAAATAAAGACGACGCCAAAGAACAAGAAGAAGATAAAGACGTAAAAGTCCTGCTTCACTCTACAAATTACACAATTGCAGACTGTTGCCACCCTATTCCGGGAGACGAAGTTGTTGGATTTCAGACAGAAAACGGATACGAAATCCACAAACACGATTGTCCCAAAGCTATTGAACTACAGTTAACCGAAACAGCTCAAAAAATCAAATGGATTAGCCGCCAAGAGCAGGTTTTCCTTACTTCAATACAAATCAAAGGGAAAGACAGAATCGGCATGCTGAACGAAATAACCAGTGCGATTGCAAAACAATTGAACGTGAACATCCGAACCGTACATATAGAAACAATGGAAAATGAATTTGGAGCTTATTTCGACCTCTATATTCACGACAGTCAACAACTAAATTCAATAATGATGAGCCTCCAAAAGATTAAAGGAGTAGAAAAAGTTCAAAGAATTGAACAACTTTCATTCACTATTAATTCTTCAAATTCAAACAGTTAGAATAGCAAATCAAATACTTATCAACATTCCCAATCAGGTGTGATTTGAATGATTTTTTTGCCTATATTTACAAGGTTTTTGAGTTTAATAATATAACATACAAATGAATACAAATAATAATGCTAAGAAGGCCGACGTGTTGTTGGGTTTGCAATGGGGCGACGAAGGAAAAGGTAAAATTGTTGATGTTTTAACTCCAAAATACGACATAATATCTCGTTTTCAAGGTGGACCAAACGCAGGTCACACATTGGTGTTCAACAACGTAAAACACGTTCTTCACACGATTCCGTCAGGTGTTTTCCGTCCAAACGCAATCAACGTTATCGGAAATGGCGTGGTAATCGATCCTTTTATTTTCAAAGAAGAAGTCGACAAACTTGCAGAGCAAGGCATAGATGTAAAGAAGACATTGATTATTTCTACCCGCGCACACATCATCCTACCTTCACACAAAGCATTGGACGAAGCATACGAAAATTCTAAAGGCGCAAATAAAATCGGTTCTACGAAAAAAGGTATCGGTCCTACTTACACCGACAAAATTGCAAGAACTGGTTTGCGTGTTGGCGACTTGTTGAACGATTTTGAAGCAAAATATAAGAACTGCAAGGAAACACACTTGAACATTCTTAAAAACTACGAATACACATTTGACATTGATGCCTACGAAAAAGAATGGTTCGAAGGCATTAAACTAATCCAATCATTACAAATTGTTGACACTGAGTTTTACGTAAACGAAGCTTTAAATTCAGGAAAGACAATGTTGTGCGAAGGAGCCCAAGGAACTTTACTCGACATAGAATTCGGCTCATATCCTTTCGTAACTTCATCTAACACAATTACGGCTGGAGCCTGCACTGGACTTGGTTTAGCGCCAAGCAGAATCGGCGAAGTATTTGGTATTTTCAAAGCATACTGCACACGTGTTGGAAGCGGTCCTTTCCCAACAGAATTATTTGACGAAACAGGCGAACTTCTTCGTCAAAATGGTGGCGAATTCGGAGCAACAACCGGTCGCGCCCGCCGTTGTGGTTGGTTAGACTTAGTAGCATTGAAATATGCCATTATGTTGAACGGCGTTACGCAATTATTTATGATGAAAATTGACGTAATGAACGATTTCGACACAGTGAAAGTTTGTACGGCATACAAATACAAAGGCAAAACAATCAACTACTTGCCTAACGATTTGGAAAATGCGGAACCAATCTACACAGAATTCAAAGGCTGGAAACAAGAATTGAATACGACAAACTTTAACGAATTGCCAAAAGAAATCAAGGAATACATTGAATTCATTGAAAAAGAAACAGGCGTTCCTGTAAAAATCGTTTCAGTTGGTCCAGACAGAGACAAAACAATATTCAGATAATATGAAACCATGAATTGCGCAATCGCCCACAAAGGAATCGTCCGCACAATTTCGGATGATATGATTACCGTTGCAATAGCAGCGGAATCGGCTTGTGGAGATTGTCACGCAAAAACAATTTGTGGTTTTTCGGAAATTTCGGAAAAATTAGTCCACGTGCAAAACAATTCCGCACGCCATGTACAAGTTGGCGACGAAATTAAAGTAGCAATGGATTCTACATTAGGAACAAAAGCGGTATTATTGGCATACATAATACCGCTTTTTATTCTTATAGCGACGCTGTTCATTTTGTTACAATTTACAACTGACATATTAGCAACAACGATTGCATTGGCTTTGGTTGCCTGTCATTTTTTGATTTTACATAAAAACAAGAACAAACTTGAACGGAAATTTTCGTTCTCAATAATACAATAAGCTATGACGATACTTAACACAATCCTACTTCTTTGCATTATCGGCGTAGTCGCTGGTTTCGCATTGTATTTTGTGGCAAAAAAATTCAAAGTTGACGAAAATCCCCTCTATGGCGAAGTGGAAGCAATGTTACCTGGTGCAAACTGCGGTGGATGCGGTTTTCCCGGATGCAGAAAACTTGCAGAAAACATGGTTGACTCTCCAACATTGGAAGGTTTGTATTGTTCTGTTGGAGGAGCCGAAACAATGGATAAAATCGGTACTTTTTTAGGCAAAAACGTTGAGAAAAAAGACATGCAGGTTGCCGTTGTACGTTGCTCTGGTTCGTGCGACAAACGACCTAAAACAAACAATTACGAAGGTATTTCGTCGTGCGCATTTGCTGCAAGTTTTTATGCAGGCGACACAGGCTGCTCTTTTGGATGCTTTGGCCTTGGCGACTGTGAATCTGCCTGCCAGTTTGGAGCTATAAAAGTTAATCCTGACACAAAGATTCCTGCAGTTACAACAAGTTTATGTACTGCCTGCGGACAATGTGCAAATGCTTGTCCACAACATTTGATTGAAATTAGAAAAACAAACAAAAAGGATTTCAAAATATACGTCGGCTGTTCCAACAAAGATAAAGGAGCCGTTGCACGCAAAGCGTGCTCTGCTGCCTGCATCGGTTGCGGAAAATGTACAAAAATCTGCCCTAACGAAGCTATAACCGTTACAGATTTCTTGGCATATATTGATGTAAATAAATGTAAACTTTGTAGAAAATGCGTTGAAGAATGCCCAACTGGCGCAATCATCGAGACAAATTTTCCACCAAGAATAAAGAAAGAAGAAAAAGTTTCGGAATAATTCGAAGCTTTTTCTTGTCGATTGACACGAAATGGTGCGTTTAAAAGATTTATTTCTTATTTTTTTACAAATTGGAGCATTCACTTTAGGTGGTGGCTATGCCATGCTCTCCATGGTGGAAATGGCAATCGTCACAAAACGGAAATACATTGCCAAAGAGGAATTTTGGGACTTAATTGCATTAGTCCAGACTCTACCTGGAGTTTTTGCCATAAACACTGCTTTATACGTCGGACATAAATTACGAGGCAAACGAGGCGCAATAATTGCCGCCCTTGGAGCATCGCTTCCATCGTTTATAGCAATACTGCTCATTGCCATTTTTTTCAAAAACTTCAAAGACAATGAAATAGTCGAAAGTATTTTCAAAGGCGTTCGTCCGTGCGTGGTAGCACTCATTCTCGTTCCCGCAATCCGACTTTTCAAGAATTTACACGCAACGTGGAAAATCGCGTGGGTTCCATTTGCCGCCGCATTTGCAATATGGTGGTTCAAAATTTCACCAATCCTAATAATAGTAATAGCCTGTATTTGTGCCCTATTATTTGAATTTTATTCTTACAAAAAAATCAACAAGCAATGACAATCCTACAACTGATATATGTATTTTTCAAAATCGGCCTGCTAGGATTCGGTGGCGGATATGCAATGCTTTCGATGATTCAATTTGAATGCGTGGAACATTTTTCGTGGATGACTGTCCAAGAATTTTCCGACATCATTGCTATTTCACAAATGACGCCAGGTCCAATTTCAATAAACATTGCCACATACGTAGGATTTACCGTTGAAGGATTTTGGGGAGCTGCCGTCGCAACAATTTCCCTTTGCTTGCCATCAATCATTTTAATGTACTTCGTTATTCGTTTTTTAATGAAAAACAAAGAAAAGCATTACATAAAATCCGTTTTTTCCGGAATGAGAATAGTGCTTGCCGGTTTGATTTTAGCAGCCGCCTTACTACTAATTAACAACGAAACATTTTGTGATTTTGGTTGGGGCGAACATAACATGACCACATTAATTTTTGTTGCATCTTTCATAGCTTTATACTTTTTCAAAGTTAATCCAATATGGGTTTTGGGCTGTTCGGGAATTTTAGGAATCATACTTTTTTAACCACTACAAAAAAAGCATTAATGTCATCTTTTTCTTACATTTGTTTTGTGTCAAAAAACAAATACCTATGGATACAATTCAACGCGAAAAACAAATCACAAAAACAAGCATTATTGGAATTATCACAAACGCTTTTCTTGCAGGATTCAAAGCACTTGTCGGTATAATTTCCGGTTCTATAGCCATCGCACTTGACGCAGTAAATAACCTTACAGATGCTCTTTCTTCAATAATAACAATTATCGGCATTAAATTAGCTAAGCGCCAACCCGACAACGACCATCCATTCGGCCACGGAAGAATCGAATATTTCGCCGCAATTCTTATTGCGGCAATCATTTTAACAGCTGGTATCACCTCTCTTGTTGAGTCGATAAAAAAGATATTCACCTATGAAATTCCCGATTACAATATGCTCACGCTCATTATCATTTCGGTTGCAATTATCGTAAAAATATTTTTAGGGAAATATGTAAAATCACAAGGTGAAAAATACAATTCGGATGCTCTAATTGCATCTGGAGCCGATGCAAGCTTCGACGCAATCATATCCGCATCAACATTGGCTGGTGCACTCATCACAATATTTTTCAGCATTTCGATAGATGGAATTTTAGGCACAATCATCTCTATTTTCATCTGCAAAGCCGGTGTTGAAATGCTTCTGGACTCCGTAAGCAATGTAATAGGAAAACGCCCTGACAGCGAAATCACGAAAGAAATAAAAGCTCTTGTAAAAGAAATCGACGGCGTTAATGGAGCTTACGATTTAGTTTTGCACAACTATGGTCCAGACAAAGCAATGGGGTCAATACATATTGAGATTCCCGCGACGATGAATGCCGAAGAAATTCACAAACTGACGAAGAAAATTCAACTCTCCATTATAGAAAAATTCCACGTATTTCTAACTGTCGGCATATATGCAATTGATGATAAGCACAATGAAGAACGTAAAAAAATCAACGAATTTGCAATGCAACACAGCGGCGTTCTTGGAACACACGGAATTTTCATTGACGATGAAATGAAATATTGTTCTTTTGATACGCTAATTGATTTTACTGTAAAAGACAAGGACGCATTGAATAACGAAATTATTCAAGAAGTGCTGACCATACTTCCAAACTACGAAATTTCTTTAAATTTCGATTCGAACTACAGCAATTAAAGATTTTCAAGTTTCAAGCACTCGCCTTGTGCCATCAACAAAACCTTGTTGTTTGGACATTTTTTTGCCATAAATTCGCAAAACAAACCAGGATTTCCGCCATGCGAAGCAAACATTCCATAATGACATGGAATTGTTAGTTTTGCCTGTAATTCTTTTGCAAATTCCGCACAATCCGATTCGTCCATATTTCCCCATGCACCATTTATCGGAGCTATCAAAATATCAATGTCACCAAATTGTTTGAAATAACTGATTTTATCTTTTCTCAAACATGTATCGCCAGCAAAAAACAATTTCATTGAATCTAGCTCAACAACAACACCAAAAGCATCTGGAGCACCTTTTCCATGATCACAGAGCACAAAGTGCAAAACAATTTCACCGTCGGTAAATTGTTCGCCAGGCTTAACAAAACGACAATTATTTTTATCAATTTGCAAAGCTTCAACGTCTTGTTCGCAATTTAAAGAAGCAAATAGTTTTGTTTTTCCGTTCTCCATTAATTGTGAAATAGAATCCTCGTCAAAATGATCACGATGCGGATGCGTAGTAATTACATAGTCAAACAGAATGTCTTTAGGAGCAAGTATTTTCGGCAACAAACGCTTAACGCCAAGCGAACCCTCCATACGTTCCACACAATCAGACAAATACATATCCACACCAATATATTTCCCTGATTTAGTTTTTATGACAAACCCCGCCTGTCCCAACGAAAACAAATAATTTTTTCCTATGGGAGCCAAACGAACCGATTTTGAAAAATCTAACGTTTGAATCATAGACATTCAGAAATATATGGTGCGGTAACCGACTGTTTGCATTGCGTCATTTCCTTTGGCGTGCCGACGAATAACACTTCTCCGCCTTTGTTTCCTCCACCTGGACCTAGTTCCACAACATAATCGGATGATTTGAGAACTTCAAGATTATGTTCAATCAAATAAATTGTATTTCCTGCATCAACCATAGTATCGAACAACGCAATAAGACGGTCAATATCTTTCAAATGCAAACCATCGGTTGGTTCATCAAGAATGAAAATCTTTCCTTTTTCACGAAGATACGACGCCAATTTCACACGTTGCAATTCGCCTCCCGAAAGCGTTGATAATGATTGATTTAAATGCACATATCCTAATCCTACTTTTAACAACGGTTCCAATTTTTCGGCAATCACACTTCCGGCAAATATTTCGCAAGCTTTTTCGGCAGACAAATCCATTACTTCGGCAATATTCATATTGCGAACTTTGAATTTTAACACATCGTTGGAATAGCGTAAACCGCCACAGGCCTCACATACGGTTTCAATCGAATCCATGAACGCCATATCCGAAACAATCACACCTTTTCCCTGACAAACAGGGCAACCGCCTTTTCCATTGAACGAGAACAATTCAACCTTGCACTTGTTTTCTTTTGCAAACAATTTTCGTATGTCATCGGCAACCTCCAAATATGTTGCTGGCGTAGAACGCAGACTGATACCAATATTTTTCTGACTGATATAAACGATATCTCCAGGTTCAGGATAAGCATTTCTAAAACATTCCATCAATGATGATTTTCCAGAACCAGCAACACCTGCAATCACTGCCATTACGCCCATAGGCAATTTCACCGAAATATCTTTCAAATTGTGATTAGTGGCATGTTCCAACAAGAACCAATCTTTCGGCTTACGAACATTTGTTTTCATTGGTTTGGAAACGCTCAACATTGTACCTGTCAACGTCTTACTTTTAAGTAATTCACCATACGAACCTTCAAACAACACTGTTCCACCTGCCGCACCAGCACCTGGTCCCATATCAATCACGTGGTCGGCAATTTGAATCATATTCTTATGATGCTCCACAAGAATCACCGTATTTCCATGATTTTTAAGTTTTTGCACAGATTTTTGCATCAATAAAATATCATGATTATGCAAACCAACACTTGGTTCATCAAGAATGTACATCACGTCCGAAAGCGACGAATTAATATATTTTGCGATTTTACAACGTTGTGCTTCACCTCCTGAAAGAGTTCCTATAGCTCTATCAAGAGTCAAATAACCAAGACCTATTTCTTCCAACGCAGCCAAACGTTCAATCGTGTTATGCTTAATATCTTCGGCCAAATGGTTGTCAACCGTTTCCATCCACTCTTTCGCTTCGGAAATAGACATTGCACAAACATCGGCAATATTCTTTCCGTTGATTCGACACGACAAAATCGTTTTATTCAAACGAGAGCCACCACAATCAGGACAAACGCCCATTCGTAACATAGGATTCAAGACTGCGGCATGCAACAAACCTTCTTCCGAATTGATAATACTACGATACATTCGTGGAATCAAACCTTCGTATTTTGCAGTTTTGGGCCAATTTTTCGGTGGATTTTTCAACTTAATTTGTGGAGAATTCAAAAATAGCTCCAATTCTTCGGGAGAATAATCTTTTATTTTCTTATCCAAATCGAACAAACCGCTATGTGCATAGCGAATCCAACGCCATCCACCCTTTCCGAATGCAATGTAATGAATTGTATCCTCATCGTTCAACGATTTATTGAAATCAACCAATTTATGAATATCCAATTCACGAATTTCGCCCAAGCCTGAACAACGCGGACAACTTCCCATTGGGTGATTGAACGAAAACACATCGGAATAGCCCACAAATGGTTTTCCAACACGTGAAAACAGCAAACGAAGCAACGCATAAATATCGGTATACGTTCCTACCGTAGAACGGGAATTTGCCGTAGGTTTACGTTGTTCTATAACAATCGCAATCGGCAGATTTTCAATACCATCCACATGCGGACGGCCATATTTCGGTAGATACTGTTGCGTAAACGAAGGGAATGTGTCATTTAGTTCACGCCTAGACTTCGCAGCAATTGTATCAAGCACAAGCGAAGATTTTCCTGAACCAGAAACACCGGTAACAATTGTTATTTGTCTTTTGGGAATTTTTAAAGAAACATTCTTTAAGTTGTTTTCCGTAGCCCCACGGACTTCTATAAAATCTTGCATAATTACTCCAACAAAAAATGAAGATTTTCATAAAACACTTTCATCGATGGGAAAATCACGTTAGCTCCTGCGTCAGACAAAATTTTATCTTCCAATATACCAGTATTCAACGCAACAGTAAAAATTTGCGCACCGACACCTGCCTGAACGCCTAACGGAGCATTTTCAACCACCACAGCTTGATTTGGCTCTACTCCCGCTTTTTTCAACCCCATTAAATATGGCTCAGGATTTGGTTTTCCTATTTTCACATCGAATGAAGTCACCATATTATCTTCAGAAAAAATATCAGGATAAACCTCATTCAACTTAGCCAAAAGACTCTTTTGACCACTGCCTGTAACAAGAACAATTTTTTTCCCCGCCTTACGT
>JAZRXD010000037.1:0-58838 GCA_045600045.1 Bacteroidales bacterium | reverse complement strand
AGGTGCTATCACTTCTTCGCCAACAGTAAGTTCTTCAGGAGCAAACCAATCTTTCTTGATAGGATTCTCATCACTCTTAATGTTGAAACCAGAACCAGTCCAGTTAACATCTACTAATTTGAAGAGACCATCCTCAACCTTAATCAGGTTATCAGACCAATCACTTCCCTCAGGCTTAAGCTGCCAGTTTTCATATTCGGTGTACTTACATTCAGCAGGAGCATCGCCACAATATCCAGTAGCCTCTTGTGATGTATAATCTCCATTAAAGAACAATATGTTTGCCCAAGCAACAGCTTCACCCTCTTTAGCAACTTTAACTGTGAGGCATTTGAGATTATCCATCGGTTGTTCACCATAGACTTCTTTAATATTGATGTTTACGCTATTCCAACCAGCTTTATATTCGCCTGGGATAGTAATCTCTTCGGTTGGAAGTTCGTCAACGAATTCAAGTTTAATGATAGGACTATTTCCGTCTGTTTCAAACCAAATATCGAAATGAAGGTTAGCATAATCAGCTACACCAGCGCCGCTAACCCAATCGGAAGCGAAGCAATCCCAATGCATGGTTTTAGCATAAAACATGTTCACTCCAGCTTTGCAGGTGTCAACCCAATTGCAACCACCCCATCCTTGAGCATACCACCCAAGATCGCTGTCATACTTGTCGCACGAAATAGCTCGTACGTTTGCATCGGAAACAGTCGGAACTTGAGGAGCAGTTAATTCAGGAACTATAGGTGTCGGAGCGGGAGCTGTAGCCCAAGCTCTAACTTCTACATCGATAACGCTATTAACAGGTTCTACACGGAAATCACCCTCTGGGTCACTATTGGCAGTAGACCAGTTACCTACTTCCCAAACGAACCTGTAACCCCAACCAATGGTGGTAGCATCAGGAAAATCAATGGTGTAGTGAGTATCATCCAATTTTGTCATTTCAACGAACGCGTTGCCAGACATCTCGCCATAGAAATAGCAAGCAGGAGTTCCCGCAGGAACGACAGCATTAACTGTAATAGGAGTAGGATCTACGCCACAAGGAGTGTTGTGAAATTTGAAATATGCAACCTCATAGATGTAAACACCTAAATTGAACAACGTAATATCTGATTCACCAGTGTAACCGTATTCAATAGAAGCCGTTTGAGTGCCAGGTTGAGCCATGTTAATCCATGCATCAGGATCACCTGTTTGGAAATCCCAAGAGAAAGAACCGTCTTTTTTCAGTTGAACGGGTCTACCTTGACACGGATCAGAGGAATCAAACAACTCTAACACATACCAACCTGCGAAACCTTCGAGAGGTTCAAATTGCAACATGTCTTCGGGTGCAGTAACCCACTCATTGTAGGAGCCAGCCCATACAATGTCATTACATACTTGTTCATCGAAATAGAGAACAATCACACGCGCATTGGTTACATCAAAACCAGCGGAAGTCACGTCAGCTACTGTAGGAACAGATGCAGGAGTGGAGAACAGACTTGTGCTCATCAACACAGCAGCAAAAAAAGCAAATAATTTTTTCATAATAGTTAATTATTAAAATAGGTCCTATTCATTCTATTTCTTCGCTTCATCAGCAGAACCTGATATCTGATTCGGCAAAGGCTTCCTTTTTGATTCAAACCGAGTATAAAAATACTGCTTATTCTTACAATAAGCAAACGTATTTTATAAAAAATGTAACTATGATAATCTATAAATTACAAAAGAAAACCATACAAAAAATGCAGAACCCCGTTGCTGGAATTCTGCACTTGTAATTGTTGGAATTTTATGCAATTTCTTGCCACTTTGTGGCTGGTAATCGTATTAAATTGCAACTATGTTTTAGAAGTTCACTGATTTCAAAATTTCGTCAGCAATCTTTATTTCGGAACCTTGTAAGTTATATACCTTACCATCACGGATGATATAAACTTTACCGTCTTTGATTATTGCTCCATTAGGAACATCTTCTGCATTGATGACATCTATAACATCTGTAGAAACAGTAGGATCAACACCAACACCTATAGCCACCGTTTCATTGTCAATAACCTTCAAATATACATCAACAAAAGGACCTGGCATTAGTTCTTCTCCGATAGTAATATCGGAATCATCTAAAGCATACCAATCTTTCTTGATAGGATTCTCATCACTCTTAATGTTGAAACCTGTTCCGTTCCATTCTATTTCCATTTTGAAGAGACCTTCCTCAACCTTGGTCATGTTATCAGACCATTCCCAATTAGGACCACACTTAATTTGCCAGTTCTCATATTCGGTGTACATGTACTCAGCAGGGTCAGTAGGAATAACGATGCTGACGCTAACAGGAATCTCAAGACTTGCACCAAAGCTTGTTAAGATGATGGTATCCTTATAATCGCCAACTTCTTCTGCGTCATAAGAAACAGTCATTGTACCACCTTCTGTCGAGAATGTGCCTGTTACACTGAAGATAGACTTGCCCTTCATTTCCGCTTTAATAGGATCCGTAAGATCCTCACCAGTAATGACAATCTCTTTCTCGTCAGTAACGGTACCTTCTAATTTCTTTTGTTCAAATTCGATTTTTTCAACATCAGCTGTGATAGAAGCCGTTTCAGCGAGGTTGGTATAATATATCCAGCCATCACCAGAGCAAGCGTAGTGGTAACCTGCGGGGCAAGCTCCCTTATCACCAATAAAGACTACCAAATTTCCCTTAGTTCCAGTAACCATTCCTTTGAAATAGGAACTGGTAGAAGAACAAACAGCAGCAGATGTGTTGGTTATGCCACAGGCTTTCCGCACAGCTATCATCTTTTTGATGTCCTCTTTGCATTGTACCCAGTGGGGATAGAACACGCATGGAGTTCCAGGCATAGCAATGATATATGCGTTTGCTTGTGCCCAATCGCCCTTAAATTTGGTATCGTCATCTATGAAACTATCGTGATTATCTACAAATGAAACAGCATATTGTTTGTAAGTATTGTCTCCAACCAATCCACATCCTGCTCCTTCCCCTGCCAGTTTAGCATAGTCTTTGTTAACTAAACCGTCATTCAGAGCAATAGATTTGAGGGCATAGTCAAATGCGTTAGATGTTTTGCCGGTCTCATTTATCCAATGTGTAAGAGCTGTATCGTCTGCATCCTTAAAATCACCTACAGAGAAATATGCACCTGCGGCTTGGTTGTACTCCTTATTATATTTACCAAGGTAGCCTTTTACATAGTCATAGCGCCAGCCGTCATAGCCTATCTCCCCCTTCATCCATTTAAGGTATGCTTTAATAGCATCTCTTAGGTATGAGTTAGAGTGGTCAAGGTCTCGTGCGGCACAGTAGCCACCGGAAGATTCACATTGGTAGTCATAGCCTTGGTCTTTTGCACCTGTGGCTTTCCAACCCGCTTGTTTGGAGACTTCATCATCTTGGCAGACATATCTGCTGGTGTGTCCTGACTCATAAAGAGTGAATTTACCGTATGTGCCAAAATCCTCATTATCAAAATCTATCCAGCTATTACCGGACTTATGGTTAATGACAATATCGGCAATAACTTTCATATTAGGGTTAATCTCCTTGAATTTCCCAATCAAGGCAACAAGCTGAGCCTTTGAACCCCAGTCACCGCTTTGGTTAGACCACTGTTTCGGGTGGTAGCCTGTACCTTCCTCAGATCTAGCTGAAGGCGGTAGCCAAATCATATCAAATGTTTCAGCAATCTCTTGTGCCTGAGATGTAAGGTCTGTCCACTTGGTGGTGCCGTAACTCTCTCCATTCGCCGCTATAGCATTAGAGGCGTTGTATGAGTCATAGTAGAATCCTTGCAACATAACTCCAGGGTTGTTGGCAGGAGCTTGCGCCCACAGTCCCACGCTCAGCGTCAGGGCTGCAAATAATGTAAAAATCTTTTTCATATTTTATAAATTTAAACAGTTTCTTTCTATTACTTCACTTCATCAGCAGAACCTGATATCTAATTCAGCAAAGGATTCCTTTTTGATTCAAACCGAGTATAAAAATACCGCTTATTCTTACAATAAGCAAACGTATTTTATAAAAAATGTAACTATGATAATCTATAAATTACAAAAGATACCTATACAAAAAAATGCTGTTGTAAAGTCGTTGTTTTGAGCGATAGTAAAGGGACTGCCACTACTACCATGATGATTGTTCATTGCTACACTCTGCTTTTGGGGGAACAGATTTTCACTGCGTTCGCCTTGCTCAATCATTCTACCACAGGGCGCACAGCCATACCGTCGTTCGAACCATTGTCGTCCATGCTACGGCCGCCATTGCTGAAGTAGAGATACCTCGCACGGCCTGAGGACCAATAGAAACCGCCGTAGCCCTGGTAGATGACATCTCTGACGCTGTCGTAGTAAATACCAGCGGCAGGGAGGAAAATATGGGTGACAGTAGTAGGTGTGTAACCACTGTCTGCTTTGTTTAACTGATTTTTGTCATTAGCACTTTTCGCCTCGTAAACAATATAGCCTGACATTCCATTGTAGGGGCTGTTTAAATAGTTATACGAATCTGTCCATTCCCAATAACATTGTCCTATGAGAGCGCTCCACTTTTTCTCACTTGGGAGCGTCCATGTGTGACCACTCTCATTGCCCCAGCTTTGCGCTGCATTTAAGGCATCATTACCTTCTTGTTTATAAAAGTAGAATCTCCATCCGTTGCCAACCGCTCCAGGTCTGGCAACTGCTGTCACGTCTTTACAATAGCCTACATTCTCCGTGGCCCACTTATAGCCTGCAAGCTCAATGTAGGGATGGTCGTTGATGCTGCCCGTCCATTTGGCGTAAAGGGTCATGTCTGATGTCACACCCTTGGAGAAGTTGTACAGTGTCGTGCAATCTGCGTCCGTACACCAGCACCAGAATTTATGGTTGGCGGTCGTTGGAGTTTCGGGGGCTGCGACAGTCTTACCGAATATAACTTTAGCATCCTGAATGGATTCGCCATGACCTTTCATGTCGAACTTGACGGTGTAGATGGGATAGTATTTCAGTGTTGCAACCACATCCTTTGAGATGTCGGAAATAGTGAAGTAATAGAACCCACCATTAGGCTTGGGCATTTCTTCATTGTCATCCCATGTACACATAAGTTCCTTGTTCGTTATGGAAAATGCCTTTATCTTCACATTATCCCCTTCAATGTATGCATGGAGTGCGACATCGTTTGCCGGAGTGCCTTCTGCCAGCTTCACCGTCACGGTATGCCCATTGACTGTGACTGTCTGGGCAACATCCGCCACTTCTATTCCTTTCTTTGCTCCGAACGAGACCTTTTCTGTCACTTCTACGCTGTAACTATGAACAGTCCCGTCTTTCAACTCTACGTTTACATACGTCTGTGCGCTTGCCATTGCCGAAATTATCAATAACGCTACCAATATACTTGTTCTTTTCATATCGTTATACTTTTATTTCGTTGTTTTATTTCTTGATAAATTCCACCTTGTCAGGAGCATAGAGTTTGATGGTCTTGTTGCCTTTGGTTACTTCTACGGCGGGGCAGTCGGTGCAAGGCTCGCCCATCTCGCCGAGGGCTTCGGCTTGGCCTTCCTCGATACCTTCGGCTCTGCCGGCAGGGTACATGCTCAGTATGAAAAAGATTTTCGCCTCTGCTCTATCCATTTGCGTTGTGGTAGTAGCGGCATTGACGGCGTTAACGGCATCATCAATCGTCTCATTGACAAACCCTTGTTGCTCCTCATCGAGTTCGGGCAGTAGGTTATGCAGACGGGCGTATTCTATCTCACCAATCACTTTTTCTCTATGCTCCTCTAATGCATCGATAGGAGCGATAGCGGCTTTGGCTTCCGTCACGATGGCATTAATTTCCAAGGTACATTTAGCTCGTTCAGCATCCACATCAGCAACGGTTGAAGCGGCATTGATAGCCGACGTAGCCACGATAACAGCTCTGCCAACCTCTGTCTTATAATATTCTTTTGTAGCGTCCGCGGCAGCGTATTTCGAAGCCACATCTATCTCTACCCTAGCAGTCGTGGCAGCGGATTCGATGGCTTCAATGGCAGCGGCTTTGACTTCAATGAGTGGGTCAGGATCATCTGCTTGTGCCAGTCCTGCGCTGAGCGTCAGGAGGGCGAATAAAATAGTTAGTTTGCGCATATTGATGATTATTTTTGTTGTTGAATTTTCTTGAATTGTACATTTTTCGGGTTATAGAGCGTTACGGTGGTAGTGCCGTCGGTCACCTCTACCGCCGTGCAGTCATCGCAAGGCTCACCCATTGCGCCAAGGACTTCCTCAATGCCGTCTTCTTTGCCTTTATTGTAGCCGGCAGTAGCAGCGTCACCTAATATCGTACTAAATTCTTCCAGTTTAGCGATGGCGGCATTTTTCGCCTCTGTAATTTCGACGGCATCCACGGCTCCTTCGATAGCCGGACCACCGATAAAGTTGTATATGGCTTCGCTCTCGGCATAGTCACCCATATCATGCTTTACTGCTGCAATAGCGGCTAATTTATCATCGTGCAAGGCGATATAGTCCAGACCCAATTGTTTATCTCCGTTGATTAAATTTGCATCATCATCTTGCTGAATAGACGATTTTATTATTAAGTTTATATAACTCACTTCTGCGGAGAAGAGTGTCAAATCTTTGGTAGCATCATTGATTTCTTTGATAGCATTAATCTTGGCTAAAGGTAAGGTCTTGATAGCATTTATTGCCGCTGTGGTTTCAGCATTTGTGATATTCGTTTTAGCTTCAGCCGCAATGTCTGTGATATATTTGTCGGTAACATCTTTGATAGCATCATTGATTTCAGTGATAGCAGCAATCTTGGTTTTGGCTAAAGCAATATCAGCCAATGCCTGTGTCTTGATGGAATTAACATCCGCTTCGGTTGTAGCAGCATTGATATTCGCTATTGCAGCAGTGGCAATAGCAAGGATGTCGGTATCGGTAACAGCATCATTGATTTCAGTGATAGCAGCAATCTTGGCTTTAACCAAAGCAATATCCGCCAATGCTTGTATCTTGATGGAATTAACATCATCTACGGTTGTAGCCGCGTTAATTCGTGTTTTAGCATCCGTCGCAATGGCTATGATGGTCTCGTCGGTAACACCTTCGATAGCAACATCTATTTCAGCAATAGCAGCAATCTTGTAAAGAGTCAAGTCTAATTTGACAGTTACATATTGTTTGCCTGCCAAATCGCTTGCGAGGTCTGTTTCGTCTGTGCGAGTAGGGGCAATCACCGTGGTAGGAGGATTGCTATTATCGGCTTTCACGATACAGTTAGTAGCCACGAAGATGTCAGAGCCAGAACCAACAAAATATCCACCACCTATACCGGCAACTTGCCCATCTCCATTTGCCGTAACCTCACCGCCATTGATAGTGATGTTAGAGCCGGAACCATATTCTCCGCCACCTATACCGGGAGCAAGACTTCCACCATTTGCCGTAACCTCACCGCCGTTAATGGTGATATTAGAGCCGGAACCATATTCTCCGCCACCTATACCGGGACCACCACTTCCACCATTTGCCGTAACCTTACCGCCGTTGATGGTGATATTAGAGCCGTTAGTATTTTTTCCGCCACCTATACCGGCTGCCAGACTTCCTCCATTGGCTGTAATCTTACCGCCATTGATAGTGATATTAGAGCCGGGAAAATAATCTCCGCCACCTATACCGGCGCTATTTTTACCGCCAGTTGCGATAAGTCGACCCGATTGAGCCGTTTGACAGTAGATAGTAAGTGAATTACCTCCGCCCGATACTTGGATACCAGGTTGGTTATCACTTCCCGTTGCTGTAAGTGTAGTACCATCTGTAAGGATTAGGTGAACGGCACCGTTGCAGACGAGTGTGCTTGTTTGTACATCAGCACCTTTCACCACATACCAACCGGCATTCAAAGTGGTGGGGGTAGTAGGGGTAATTTCGGTCACACCATTGGCGGTTTGTTCTACACCATTGGCATCGATATATTCGATGTTGTCATATGTCTGTGCCCACATCCCTGCGCTTAGTGTCAGGGTTGCAATAAACGTAAATATCTTTTTCATATTTTGATAAATTTTGACAGTTTCTATTTCTTCACTAACTCAAATCAAGTTAAAAGCAACAGTTTACATATCAAATATAAAAAATTCCAAACCATATTCTTTAGTTTTATAATCTTTTTCGGTACTATGCACTTTAGTCTTGTGAAAAGTCATAAATATTTTGTTCCATTACATTTGGTGGCAAAAGAATTTTGCTCACATAACGACGAAGATGCGGTGGTGCCTGCATTTTTTTACTTTTTTGTCTTCAGCGACAAAAAAGTAAGTACGTGAAAAAAATTTACAAGACGGACGTACACTATTCCGAATTATTTTGAATAAAATGTTCCGAAAAAAAGAAAAGCCACCGTTTTGCGGTGGCTTTTCCCATAACACACTCAATATTATTTAATCTTCCAATGCACCAAAACCACCAAGTTCGCCACCAAAAACTTCTTCAAATAAAAGTTTGGAATATTTTTCTTCATCAGCTTTGTTATCATTGCAAATAGCCACTTCTATACGTGCAGTGTATTCTGCATATTTCACCGAAATTTGATCTGCCTCTGTAATATCATACGTAACAGTAACAACTTTTCCCTCGATTTTTACATCTTTAATACCATCTTCGTTATCTCCATCACGATCCTCACACAGTTCTTTATAATTTTTCTGAGCAAGTTCTACTGTGTTAAAATATCCAACTTGAACGTGTTTTGTAACAATACCGTTGCTGTAGTAATAAATATCTTCACCAACGCCTTCCGAAGGAGACTTAATTCCGTCAATATCATCGCAGATATCAAGTGTTGCAACGATTTTAGAACCATCATCCGAATAGGTTGCTACCGTTATTTTTGGTGTTGGATCATCATTTTTTTCATCATCACCACAACTTGCAAGCGAAAGACTTGCCACTGCCACCATTAAGGCATAGAAAATTTTCTTTTTCATTACTTTGTTTTGTTATAATTTAACATTAATAATTTTTCTTCAAAGATATAAAAATGTGAATTATACATTGTGCGTCATGCATAAAAAAACCTTCGAAGCTTATGCCCCGAAGGTTTTTTATCAATTGTTGATTTTCAAATATTAATTGAAAATCTTATATGCCTTACCTTCCACCACAACAACGTACACTCCGGAACGTTCCATTGTGATTTCGCTATGTGCATCGTAGATTTCTGCTGATTTCAACAAATGTCCGGTTGCGTCGAACACTTGTACCGTTCCTTCGGCATTTTCTATATACACCACGCGATTGTATCCCCAAACCTTTACTTGATTTGCCTGTACGTCATCGATTGCCGTAGATGGCAACTTATCCAAAATTTCTTCTTGCGTATCGGTATAGGTTTCGCCGTTGAATGTGAATGTTGCCGTATAAACCAACAAGCCTTCGGCTTCGGTTGTTGGAGCTACCGTTGTGTCGGCTGTTATCACGCCGTCAATTGTTTCCGTAGCACCTTCTTTTTCGCAAACGAATGTTGCTTTTGCGGCAGTGTATTCTTCTGCCCACGCAAATGTTGGTTCACCAAATACGTGGCCTGTTGCTGGAAGAACCACAATGATTGTGTCGCCGTCGGTTGTTTCGATTATTGAACCAAGTGTAGCAACATATTTAATGTAGCCGTCAGCTGTGCAAGTTGCCAAAACGGTGTCGATTTCCACTACACAATCACTGTTGAAACTATCGTCTGATTTTACGCAAGCGAATGTTGCAATTGCCGAAGTTGTATCTGCCGACCATGTGATTCCTGTAAATTCGTAATTGTGACCTGTTGCAGGAATTGTATCTATTTCTTCTACACCGCAAGCGCAAACATGTGTACGCAAGCCATATTCAGTGCAAGTTGCTACCAATGTAGTATCCCAGTTGCCGAACGAATGCGCCTCGAAAGTTGCCACAAGAGCGGTATCGCTAACTACAACTTTGTATCCTTGATTTCGGTACTTCCATTGCTCCAGTTCACAAAGTGATAGCCTGTGTTTGGAGTGGCTTCAATTGCGAACTTGCTGTTGTATTCATACTCACCGCTTGTACCTGAAACTATTCCGTTTTCTGACGCAGAAACACTGGCCGTGAAGATGATTTTTCCGCTGGAATTAGGCAATGAGTCTTTTGAAGTATTTTGTCCCCAAACAGAGCCATCTACGTCATTGTGTAATTTCTTCGCTACTGTGCCATCGGCAAATTGTGTCGCTGTTTGTGCTGTAGCTTCGCAATAGCCACCGCCCATGCCTTGACTTGCTGAATTTTCTAAATAGTAATTATTATTGCCCATATCACCATATCCACACACGCCACCGACATAATCATTGCCTTTTACTGTACCTGTATTGTAACAGTTTATGATAGATGCAGAACCAATTCCGCACACGCCACCGACATTATTAACCCCTTCAAAATACGAATCAATAACGCCTACGTTTTTGATGATTGCATTCTCCGATGTTTTTCCGAACAAACCTATACTAGAACTGCTATTGCAAAATATTCCGCTTATTGCATGGCCATTGCCATCGAAAGTACCGCTGAAATCTGAATTGTATCCAATAGGAGTCCACGACTTGAAATCGCCAGTGTTGAGATTGCCGTCCTTATCTAAAACGTTCTTGTTTACAACAATGTCGTTTACAAGGAAGGCATTGGCTTTGGTGTTTTTGCCACCTTTGTTTACATATTCAGCAAACCAATAAAGGTTTCCTGCATTAGCAATTTGATAAACGCCTTCGACAAATGTAGGATCTTGATAATACAAAGTTTCACCAATCGTAACGAAACCGTTTTCGTCATACTCATCAGACAAAATCAAAAGCAAGGTTGACTCTTTTTGAATGTTGTAATCAGCTAAAGTGCTATTGTCTGTAAGATATTTACCAGCAAAAATCAAATGTTGTCGGTCAGGCAATAAATCCTTTTGGTCTTGGATTTTAGTTTTTACATTTTCAAATGTATCCGACGGCTCAACATCGAGAGTTAGTGTTTCACCCGTCAGAGTCTCCACAAAAATTTGCATGGCATACGAATCAACATTCAGAGCCACAATTAGCAATAATGCTAAAAAGGATTTTAGACTTCTCATAACTTTTTTAGACGTTAAAAATTAATAAAAATTTAATACCGTAAATATTTAAATTACAATTAGTATTTATCTGAGAGATATGTATTTAGATAAAAATACGAGTCGTTTAAAATACGTGCTGAACATTCAAATCTAAACTGTTACAAACAGTAATAAAAAAATATAACTCACTAATAGCAAGTGTGACTTTATAAAAATCATTTCATATAAAAGCAGAACGAGTCCGACTAAATGGGGCGGCGTATAGAAATTTTTGAATAATGCATTTATTTCTTAACGAACGGCAAAACTATTTTTCCATTCTTGGTATTGACTACCACGTAATATGTTCCAACAGACAAACCAGCAACATCGAATGTGTTTTCGGAAATTTGCATACACGACATTTTTTTGCCATATCTATCGCTTACGTACGCAGAACCTACATTTCCCGACACTGTAACGTAATCCGTTGTTGAATTAGGAAACACGTATAAATCGTTTACTTCTTGTTCTATTGGGATAAATATCACATTGGAGTATGAATATTCTCCGGCAAAGTCTGTTTGTTTAAGGCGGAAATAAGTGACAGCTGCAAATTCTCCGACAGAAATTGTTGCATGGTAATCATTCGTTACGGAAGTTGTTCCATTACCATCTTCGCGAAACAGCTCATAAAAACGTACGCCGTCTATGGAATATTCCACAGTAAAGAAATCGTTGTTAATCTCCGATGCCGTTTGCCATTCAAATACTACTTCGTCGCCTTTTTGGGTGGCAACAAAATAATTGAGGGAGATTGGGAGAAGAGAAGAAAAATCAGTTAACGTTTGTTCTGCCTTTTCATATGCTCCGGCTGACTCATCGGTATATGAACTAATTGATTCGGGAACATAGACATACTTGCTATCCGTCTGTTTCGGTATTGATATGGGCCAACCTGTCTCTTCCCCATTATACACCACAAGAATTTTCGGGTCAATCAAAATACCATAACCACCATTATTATAAGATCCTAACACAGCGAAAAGACTATTCTCATCATCAGTCACCTTTATACTATTAGTTGATGCATCAGATTTCCAATCACCTTTTACAATCAACTTGCCTCCATCTAAAGAAACATCTTCGTTTTGAAACAAATCACCTTCTACAATTAACGTTGCTCCTTTTGAAACAGTTAATTTTCCATTCATAGTCAAATCACCTGAAATAATAACGACTGTTCCTGTGCCCGAAATAATTAAATCATCGTAAACCGTACGCTTAAGGAGACTTCCTTCCGTATGCTCATGAGTTTTTACATCATCCCTAATAGTTGTTGTTCCACTTTTATACTCTGTATTTAGCATTGTTTCCGCCCACACATTTCCCCACGTAAGCAACATCATTGTGCATAAAAAGACCACCTTCTTCAAAGAAGAATACATATTAGATGCCACTATACGAACCATACAAGTCATTATAATTATAGTACGATTGTATTATTGCAAAACTTTACTCTATGCAAATAAATGTCTTTTTCTTGAAAAAACAAAAAATAGTGATTAATGAAGAATCGATTTTTCGAAACCATCCCTAACCAATACTATTTTCCCAATCATAAAACATCGTAACTGTTTCTCCAATCCATTCATAAACCAACTTGATAATAACTTGTGAAATTCTTTTATTAAAAACCCCTTTTTTATTTGCGCCGCTTGAGTATTTTTGAATGCGTCAAAAATATTTTTACACAATTCATTCCAATGAAAAGAATACTGTCTTTCCTTGTAATACTACACATTTCTCTTGCATCGGTCTTTGCACAAAATGCAAAAATGTCGCGCGAGGAATACGTTACCAAGTACGCAAAATTGGCCGTACAGGAAATGGAACGTGTAGGCATACCAGCCAGCATCACGTTGGCACAAGGCTGTTTGGAATCGAGCAACGGCAACAGTGAACTATCCATTGCTTCCAACAACCATTTCGGTATTAAATGCCATAGTTCATGGCAAGGCAAGCGCATCTACCACGACGACGACGCCAAGGGTGAATGTTTCCGTGTGTACGACGATGTGTACGACTCCTACGTCGATCACTCCAACTTCCTGCGCAACGGACAACGCTACGCTTTCTTGTTTGAATTCGACCCAAAAGATTACAAATCGTGGGCTTATGGACTCAAACGCGCCGGCTACGCAACCAACCCCGACTATCCTAAACTACTTATAAAAATCATCGAAGACGGAGAACTCTACAAATACGATTCCATGACTTCCGATATGTTCCGCGAAAAAACACGCAAGGAAAAGGAGAACGACGTAATTGTGAAAGGCGATGCCCCAACCTCTAAAATCGAACCTCCTACTCCATGGACCAACGAATCAATCTCCACAAAACACGATAAGAAAATCTACAAGAACAACGGCAAGAAATTCATCATACTCGACAAAAACGAGACTATGTACCAAATTGCCCACCGATTCTCTATCCCTATGTGGAAACTTTACGCAATCAACGACTTCAAAGCCGGACAAGTCATTCCTGAAGGGGCAATGGTCTATATAGAACAAAAATCCCTACGTGCCGAAAGTAAATACACCACTCACACCGTACGCGACGGTGAAACATTCTATACCATATCGCAACTCTACGGAATGCAGGCCACACGACTCGCACGTTTGAACAAAGCAACACCCGAAAACACGTTGGAAACGGGTTCAAATATTTACGTAAGGAAATATGCGTTTAAGTCGGAATAATTAATAGAAAATTATACTTTTGTTGTAGCAAAAATCAAATCAAATGAGCTCAGATAAAAAAATCAAATCGGCATTAATTTCAGTTTACCACAAAGATGGTTTGGACAGTATTGTACTGAAATTAAAAGAATTAGGCATTACATTCTATTCCACTGGCGGAACACAAACATTTTTGGAATCGTTGGGATGTAAAGTTACTCCTGTTGAAAGTTTAACGTCATATCCGTCAATATTGGGCGGACGTGTAAAAACACTTCATCCAAAAGTATTCGGTGGTATTTTGGCTCGTCGCGACAACGAAGGCGACCAAGCCCAAATGACTCAATACCAAATTCCCGAAATTGATTTGGTTATAGTTGACCTTTACCCATTTGAACAAACAGTTGCTTCGGGAGCTACCGAACAAGACATCATCGAAAAAATTGATATAGGTGGTATTTCATTAATCCGTGCGGCAGCTAAAAACTTCAAGGATGTAATTATCGTTGCTTCGAAACAACAATATGGCAAATTGGACACTTTGTTGACGGAAAAGAAAGGCGTGAGCTCAATTGAAGACCGTAAAAGTTTTGCCTGCGATGCATTCAACGTTTCGTCACACTACGACTCGGCAATCTTCAACTATTTTAACCAAGGCAACGACGCCTCCGAAAAGATTAGCCTAACAAACGGTAAGGTACTCCGCTATGGCGAAAATCCTCACCAAAAAGCTGTGTTCTATCAATTCGCCAATACCAAATTGGAACATACATTGGCAAACTCGCCATGTTTGCAAGGAAAAGAAATATCATACAACAATATGCTTGATGCCGATGCCGCTTGGAAATCAGCAAGTGATGCCTACAACTCTGTATCCAATATCAAGAACAAAGTGGCCGTTTCGGTTGTTAAACACCTTAACCCATGCGGTTTGGCAGTAGCAAGCACACCAATGCGTGCATTGGAATTGGCTTGGGCTGGCGATCCTGTAAGCGCCTACGGAGGAATTGTTTGCTTCACAAGCGAAGTCGATGCTGAGATTGCAAACTGGTTCACAGGCAAGTTCATCGAAATAATGATTGCTCCTTCATATACCGACGAAGCAAAAGAAATTCTTGCAAAAAAGAAAAACCTTCGCGTACTCGTTACTCCTGTTAAACCTGCTATAACAGGCGAAAAATTGTATCGTTCCGTAAACGGCGGACTTTTGGTACAAGACGAAGACGAAGGAATGGATACGGAATACAAACCTGTAACTGGAAAAACATTCAGCGAAAAGCAAATTGACTTGGCAAAATTCGGAACCCAAGCTTGTAAATACCTAAAAAGTAATTCAATGTCGCTTGTATCCGAAGCCGAAGATGGCTCATATTGGTTGACTGGTGCAGGCATGGGACAACCGAACCGTATCGACAGCTTGCAACGTTTGACTATTCCACGCTTCAACCTGAAAAGTGGATGTAAAATTTCCGAATCAGTCTTGATTTCCGACGCATTCTTCCCATTCAAAGATAGCGTTGAAGCTTGCAACGAATTCGGCATCAAATACATTGTGCAACCAGGTGGCAGCATCCGCGACGAAGAAGTAATCGATGCCTGCAACGAATTCGGCATCGCAATGGTATTCACAGGTAGAAGACATTTTAAACACTAATAGATAAACTTAAATCATGGGATTATTTTCATTTCTTTCTCAAGATATCGCTATAGATTTAGGTACTGCCAACACTATCATTATCCAAAACGATAAAGTTGTAGTTGACGAACCAAGTATTGTAGCTCTTGACACACAAACGCAACAAGCAGTAGCCATTGGAACGGAAGCCCGCAAAATGATGGGTAAAGTCCACGGAGGATTAAAAGTTGTCCGCCCTATGAAAGACGGTGTGATTGCCGACTTCAACTGCGCAGAACTTATGATTCGTGGTATGATTAAAATGATGGAACAGAAATCTCACTTCTTCACGCCATCGTTAAGAATTGTAGTCTGCATTCCTTCTGGTTGTACCGAAGTAGAGCTTCGTGCCGTACGCGACTCTGCCGAAAACGCCGGAGGCCGCGAAGTATATATGATTCACGAACCTATGGCAGCCGCCATCGGTATCGGATTGAACGTGGAAGAAGCTCAAGGCAGCATGATTGTTGATATAGGTGGTGGTACAACCGAAATCGCCGTAATTGCTTTGGGCGGTATTGTTTGCGATAAATCAATCAAAGTTGCCGGCGACGTATTCACGGCTAAAATCCAAGAAGCACTTCGTGCAAACAACAGCATTAAAATTGGTGAAAGAACAGCTGAAGAGATTAAAATCCACGTAGGTTCAGCTCTTCCAGACCTTGACAACCCACCTGCAGAATATATTGTACGTGGTCCTCACCAAGTTACCGCTGCTCCTTTGGAGATTCCGGTTTCACACATGGAAACAGCTGCTTGGTTGGAAGAACCTCTTACCCAAATCGAAAACGCAGTTATCGCAGCATTGGAAGCCACTCCTCCTGAATTGTACGCCGACATTGCCCGCGACGGAATTTGGTTGACTGGTGGTGGAGCATTGTTGAAAGGTTTGGATCAACGTTTGGCAAGAAAGACCGGTATTACGTTTAAAGTTGCCGAAGATCCTCTACACTCTGTTGCTCGCGGAACAGGAATCGCTTTAAAGAATATCGATAGGTACCAATTCCTTATTCGATAATGATATATACTGATGAAGGAACTATTTGCATTTATAGAGAAGCATAGCTTTATATTGCTTTTTGTACTACTGCAAATAGTATCTTTTATCTTTATAGTAAACTTCAACGAACCTCAGAAAAGTCGCTTCGGAGTTGTTTCGAACGCTTTTCAAGGACGTTTAAATTCCTTTAACCAAAAGGTTACCCGCTATTTTTATCTCGACTTCGCAAACAAACGTCTTGTCGAAGAAAATGCACGCCTTTACGCCAATCAGGAATTCTCTAAATTCGATCACAGCATAACTACAAGCAAAGTGGTCGATACAGTCTATGACCAGCAATATGAATATATCGCAGCAAAGGTTCTTAACAATTCAACCAACAAAATCAACAACTACATCACCCTTAACAAGGGATGGAAGCACGGCATTTCCAAAAATATGTCGGTGATTTGCCCATCGGGTATTGTGGGTGTGGTTGTTCGTACTTCAAAAAACTTCTCGTTGGTTATGACGGTACTCAACACCCACTTTAAGGTAAGTACCAAATTCAAGAACTCCGGATTCTATGGCTCCCTTACATGGGATGGTAAGGATTATAAAATTGCCACCCTCGAAGAGATTCCACTTCACGTTATGGTGAACATTGGTGACACGTTGGTCACAAATTCCTACTCCAACTTGTTCCCAAGCGAAATAATGGTCGGCACAATTGAATCCTTCTATCAAAACGACAACTTTTTCTCGGCTAACGTACTACTCTCAACCGACTTCAAACGAATTGATTACGTGTACGTAGTCCGCGATTTATATAAAAACGAACGCGAAAGCATTGAAAGCGACATTCAATAATGGAGAAAATAACCCGATATATCATAATCTTCTTTCCCATAATATTGTTGCAGATATTGGTGTTCAACAATATTCCTGCAATCGGCACAATTACTCCGTATTTGTATCTTACGTTCATTCTTATTCTGCCGGTGACGATTTCGCCTACAATACTTCTGCTCATTGCATTTGTCACAGGCTTTATTGTGGATTTGTCAATCAGTTCCTTGGGAGTGCACTCCTGCGCCACAGTGATGATGGCCGCTTCGCGCCCGTATTTCTTGAAACTGCTTGCTCCACGTATCGGTTACGAAAAGTACAATGTTCCTATCCTTGCTAACTTCGGTACTGCTTGGACATTAAAATATATAACTCCTTGCATAGCCATTCATCACATTACATTATATTTCTGTTTTACATTCACGTTCGAAGATGTAGGATTCTTGTTCTTTAGAATGATCCTCAACATATTACTTACCATATTGGTGATTATTCTAACAGAACGATTTGTCATTAAGAAATAACAATGGATTTGTCCAATCGTAGAGCACTTCTTTCTTCTTTAGTAATTGCGGTTGCATTACTATACATAGGAAGATTGTTCTATATCCAAGTCATCGACGATTCTTACAAACTCAACGCACTCAACAACAGCCGTCGTTTCGAAGTACATCATCCTGCACGAGGTCTTATTTACGATCGTAATGGTAAACTTATCGTGGCAAACGAAGCGGCATACGATTTGATGGTCGTTACCGGACAGATAAAAGATTTGGATACAGCAGCCCTTCTTTCCATTATAAATGTGAGCAAAGAATCGTTCGAAACAGAACTGAAAAAAGCCCAAAAGAACCGCTACCGCCCATATCCCATCATCAAACAAATCAGTGCCGAAACATACGCCCAGTTGCAGGAACAATTGTTCAACTTCCCTGGTTTCTACGTGCAGACACGTACCGTACGCAACTATCCCTACCATTGCGGCGCATTGGTATTAGGCTACATCAGTGAGGTAAACAACGAAGATATAAAAAACAACAGTTACTACGAGCAAGGCGACTATATTGGTAAAATCGGTATAGAGAAAACATACGAACCGTATCTGTGCGGTGTAAAAGGCGGAAACTACTACCAAGTAGATGTGAAAGGCCGCGTGAAAGGTTCTTTGGAAAATGGGAAATATGATAAGCCAGTGGTATTGGGGAAAAATATTACCACAACTCTTGATATTGAGTTGCAGCAATATGGCGAAAAACTTATGGCAAATAAAAAAGGTAGTATCGTAGCCCTTGATCCTCGTACTGGCGAAATTCTCGCACTTGTCTCCGCTCCTACATTCGACCCAAATATCATGGTCGGACGTCTGGTATCCGAAAACTACACCAAACTTGCCAACGATCCACTAAAACCATTGTACAACCGTCCTATCCAAGGTGACCGTTATCCTCCTGGGTCAACATTCAAAACATTGAATGCATTGATTGGTTTGGAAGAAGGTATCGTTACGCCGCACACTATGTATGGTTGCCAAATGGGATACTATTCCGGTGGCTTGCACGTGGGTTGCCACAACCATCAATCTCCTATCGACCTAATTGAATCTATCAAAATGTCGTGCAACGCATATTATTGCAACGAATTCAGAGCCATACTCGATGCTCCGAAATATACCTCCGTACGCGATGGTTTCCTAACATGGCAATCACACATCAAAACCTTCGGACTTGGAAACAAGTTAGGAGTTGACTTGCCAAGTGAACGTCCTGGCATTATTCCTAAAGCGGAATATTATGACAAAGTATATGGATACAACCGCTGGAAATCGCTTACAATTGTTTCGTTGTCGATAGGTCAAGGTGAAATTGCCATGACTCCTCTACAGATGGCAAATATAGCGGCAACAATAGCTAACAAAGGATACTACTACACACCTCACGTGGTAAAAGAAATCGACGATACTGTATTCGACAAATCATTTATACAACGTCACGAAACAAGTGTCAGTAAAAAATACTTCGACATAGTTACCGAAGGCATGTATCAAGTTGTGCAAGGCGGACCTGGTTCTACAGCTTGGCACGTTGCAATAAAAGACATTGCCATTTGCGGTAAAACGGGGACGGCACAAAACCCACACGGAGCCGACCACTCTATATTTATGGCCTTCGCTCCACGTGAAAATCCACAAATTGCAATTTCCGTTTACGTGGAAAATGCAGGTTTTGGGGCAACTTGGGCGGCTCCTATTGCAAGTCTTATGATAGAAAAATATCTGAAAGACACCGTTTCGAACACATGGCGCGAACGACAAATACTTGAAAAAGACTTTCTTCACTAATGGCTCAACGTACAGCAAACATATTACATCGAATTGACTGGCAGATAGTAATTATCTACATATTTTTAGTTTTTGCCGGCTGGATAAATATTTATTCAGCCGTATTCGATGAGAATGCGTCTTCAATTTTCGATGTGTCGCAAAAGTATGGGAAACAACTTATCTGGATTGGTGCAGCATTTTTGTTAGCTGTTGGCATATTAATTATCGATGGAGGATTTTATTACTCCTTTGCATACATATTCTATTTGTTCATAATACTCTCGCTGATAGCGGTTTATCTGTTTGCACCCGAAATCAAAGGTGCACGTTCATGGTTTGAGGTTGGACCACTACGGATACAACCATCGGAATTTGCAAAACTTGCCACAGCAATAGTTGTTTCACGTTATTTGGGAACCTACGGCGTAAAAATCACTAAATTCTCCGATGCAGTAAAAACACTCCTATTGATGGGATTACCTGCCGGATTGATTGTGTTACAAGGCGATGCCGGTTCCGCATTGGTGTTCGCATCATTCTTTTTGGTATTCTATCGCGAAGGAATGCCTTTCTCTATACTTTTAATTGGTATTGGAGCTGTATTGATTTTCGCTTTATCAATCATTTGGGGAGGTACAACACTTTCAATTATTGCCATTAGTTTGTGTTTGGCTGCATTTATACTCTATGGCATACAAAAAAACCATAGATTGTCGCTTATATCACTTATAGCTGTGCCTCTTGTATTCATAATTCCGATAGCTCTTTACTTCATTTTTGAATTGAAATTATCCATACTCATCCTATTCTTAATAAGTTTTGGCATTCTTTTGGTACCGACACTTGTTTATACCTACAAAAAACGTATGACATTCTTCCTTATACTATTTGGAATAGCATTCGGAAGCATTATGATTGCCCAGTCGGTTGACTACGTATTTACCAATGTTTTGGAAGCCCACCAACGTACACGTATAAATGTGTTTTTTGGTTTGGAATCAGATCCGCAAGGAAGTGAATTTAACGTAATCCAATCGAAGATTGCAATTGGTTCGGGCGATCTTACAGGAAAAGGATTCTTGAACGGAACACAAACCAAAAACGATTTCGTACCAGAACAAAGTACCGACTTTATTTTCTGTACCATTGGCGAAGAATGGGGATTTTTAGGTACATTCCTTATTATTGGTTTATTTGTATATCTCATCCTACGAATAATGTACGATGCAGAACAACAACGAACGCCATTCTGCCGAATTTACGGCTATTGCGTAGCTTGCATATTGTTTTTTCACTTACTTATTAACGTTGGCATGACCATCGGTTTAATGCCTGTCATTGGTATTCCGTTGCCATTTTTCAGTTATGGAGGCTCCTCGTTGTGGGGATTCACACTGCTTCTTTTCATATTCGTGAAATTGGATGCAAGTCGTACCGAATTGATACAATAAAGTATTTTGATTCTTTGCATCGCAATCTAAAAAGTGTATTTTTGTGCCAGTTTAACCAATTTAATAAAAAAGAACCATGATTAACAAAGTCATTTTGATTGGAAATGTTGGTGCCGATCCCGAAGTTCAGTACATTAAGGAAGACCAACCGGTAGCTCATCTTAGAATAGCCACTTCCGAAGGCGGCTATAAACGTCAAAACGGGACAGAAGTGCCGGAACGCACCGATTGGCACAGACTTACCGTTTGGGGACGTACTGCAAAGTTCTGCGAAAATTTCGTGAAGAAAGGCGACCAAGTTTATGTTGAAGGTCGTCTCCATTATTCCCAGTACCAAGACAAAAACAACGAAACCCGCTATTCTACAGAAATTGTAGTTGACGAACTTCGCAAATTAGGCCGTAAACAAGACAACGGCGGCATTTTGGAGCAAAATCAACAACAAGAAGTAATTCCACAACAAACAGCTGCCAGCGTGGTTGCCGAATCGCAAGTGGATTATTCCGCCCCGGACCAACCTGTTGACGATTTACCATTTTAATCAGTAATTGATATCAGTTGTCGGAAGTCGGTTGTCAAGCATTCCTTGATTCCTGGCTTCTGACTCTTGATTTCTAATTAAGAAGTATCTGCAAGATTTTTTACAATCAAGATAGATATCATTCCCTTATTTTTTATCTTTACGTTATGAAACGAATACTTCTTTTTATAACGATTATTTGTGCCTTTCAGGCATGCCAGGAACGCGACATAAAAGTTCCGAAACAACGTGGATATTTTCGCATTGACTTACCAGAACGTAACTACACGCAATTCTCCGAAAAAGAATTTCCTTACTCATTCAATATTCCTACTTACGCAAAGATTGAACAAGACACCGATGCCGATGCAGAACCATATTGGATTAACGTTCAGTTTCCATCGATGAATGCCACAGTTCACGTAAGCTACAGAAAGTTGAACGGCAACTTGGACGAAGTTGTGGAAGATGTACATTATCTCGCTTTTCACCACGAAGTACGCGCCGATGCAATCAATACAAAAGAATTCCATTACGATGACAAAAATGTTCACGGACTACTTTTCGATATAAAAGGCGACGCCGCGTCGTTGCTCCAATTCTGTGTGACCGACAGCACCAACAACTTTGTGCGTGGAGCCTTGTACTTCAATGTCCAACCAAACAAAGACTCGTTGGCTCCTGTTGCAAACTTTATCCGCGAAGACATTGTTGAAATGATTAGTTCTTTTGAATGGCAAAAAAAATAATATGGCAAAGATTTTAGTTACTGGCGGATTGGGATATATTGGTTCCCATACTGTTGTTGAATTAATTCAAACGGGCTACGAAGTTGTTATAGTTGACAACCTCTCCAATTCGGAAATCAATGTCCTTGACGGCATTGAATCAATAACTGGTATTCGCCCCGCTTTTGAGCAATTGGATATTTGCGATGAAACAGCATTTCAAAAATGCCTGACAAAACATCACGGAATTGACGCCATTATCCATTTTGCCGCATCGAAAGCTGTAGGTGAATCAGTGGAAAAATCTTTGGATTACTATCGCAACAACGTATTTGGATTGATTCAACTACTTACACTAATGCGTGCGAATGGTATCAAACATATTATTTTCTCGTCTTCGTGTACAGTTTACGGCCAAGCCGACAAACTCCCAATTGACGAAACCGCACCTCGCAAGCCAGCAACTTCGCCGTATGGAAACACAAAACAAATGTGCGAAGATATCATCCGCGATGCAAATGTTTCGTATCACGATTTCACAGCTATTCTACTTCGCTATTTCAATCCTATTGGAGCTCATCCTTCTGCAAAAATTGGTGAATTGCCAAAAGGCGTTCCAAACAATTTAGTTCCATTTGTAACACAAACTGCAGCTGGAATACGCAAAGAATTGTCGGTATTTGGCGACGATTACAACACTCCCGACGGTTCTGCCATCCGCGATTATATCTACGTGGTTGACTTGGCGAAAGCCCATGTGAAAGCAATGCAACGATTACTTGCAAATCAAAACAAAGCCGAAGTGGAAGTGTTCAATTTAGGTACAGGCAAAGGCATCTCTGTTTTGGAATTAGTCCACACATTTATGGACGCTACAGGCGCAAATCTTCCATATAAGATTGTAGGTAGAAGAACTGGCGATATAGAACAAGTGTGGGCCGATAGTTCTCTTGCCGAAAAGGAACTTGGATGGACTGCAAAAACCCCACTGGCCGACGTACTGCTTTCGGCTTGGAATTGGGAAAAGAACGTAAGAGGACTAAAATAATGCGTAATGAAATTGAAAATGGACGATTGAAGATTTATTCAATAAACCATAATCAATAAACTCAAAACCAATTATACATTGTTCCCGTTTTTTTGGTTCCTATCTCCGGAAACTATTCCTTCCAGTATTTATCAGCATCTTTCGCTGCTTGTTTTATTATCTCAACAGCTTCCGGATCGCATGGTTTTCCATTCAAACGATTGAACAATCCCATCGAAGGAGTTCCTATATAACCATTGTCCCAATACACGGGAACTAAGCCATATTCCAAAGCATTTTTCGTTACTTCGTACAGCCAATCCATTCTCGACTGATGGTGTAATCGTTGTACCAACGTATCGTTAAATTCCTTGCGGTTACAACCATATTCTCCCAAAATAACAGGAATTCCTTTGTCAACAAAACTAACTTTCATCATGTTGAAATGGTCTTTCAAATAGTTAAGATCTCCGTATGTTGAATTTGGACTACGTTCAGGATCTTTCGGATTCATATTTCGTTCTCCCCAATAGAAACATTCTTTCCCCCAATCGGCATCCTCAGTCATTCCGGCAAATGTCCAAGGCGAATAATAGTGTACTTCCATCATCAGTCGGTCTGGAATCACATCAACCGGCAACGTCAATTGATTGGAAACTTCCAATTCCTGCAATTTTACATTTTGTTGGTCGGTAAGAACCTCCTTGATTTTTACTATACGAGTTTGCTCGCGGGCACGCTTTGCATCGAAAATTTCATCGCGTTCCTCCACATCAAATTCAGGATTGTATTTCTTTTCAATTGCCCACAATTGTTCCAACTGAGCAGGAGTAAGATTCAAAGAATCCTTCCACATTGCCAAACGCTCTGCTGTTTTCATAGGAACAGCGTCGTCCTTCTGAACGCGCATCAATCTCATCGTTTCGTCAATATCGGTTGAAGGACCTTGAATAATAAGCGTTCTATAATAATTTCGGCCACCTGTTGCACGTACAGCGTCAACAAATGTCTGTTCGTACGATGCCAAAACCTTCATTTGTGTTTCGTTGTGCACATTCGGTTCGTTGCAGGCAGCAAACAACAAACGTTCATCGTAATCGCGGAAATATGTTGCAATTTGTTCCCAATATGCTTTCTGTTTTTTATTGTTGATTTCCTGCTTGTCGGGATTACAGTTTGTTTCCAACCAACCACCGTCGTAGTGGATGTTCAACAAAACATACATGTCGGGATGTTTCATACACGAATCAATGGTTTGTTTCACGCGTGCAAACCAAAAATCCTGAATCTTGGCATTTGCCGTATCAACAACATACAAATCCCACGCACACGGAATACGATATACATTGAAACCTTGTTTGTAAACACCGTCGGAAACCAAATGCGTTACTTCTGGATTCCCCCAAGCCGATTCAAACGACATATCAGGACGTTCCACTGCGGAAGTCGGACGATATTTCCCAGGATTGTTCTCATCGGGAACCCACAAAATTGCCTCGAAAGAGTTTCCTAAATTCCAACCCAAACCCATTTTCTTAACCAATTCAACGGCATTGTGTTCCATACCTGTTTTGTCGGGCGGAAGCGGATTCGTATTGTAACTTGGATAATTTTGTGCTTGTAGGTTAGTCAGCAAAAAGAAACTTAAAATCGTTCCGAAAAATATCTTTTTATTCATAATCATTGATTTAGGTTTCAAAGATACAAATCTAATTGTAAAAGTTACACTTTGATATCCCAATTTTTGGCAAAAAAAAAGCAACCAATTTAATTGATTGCTTTTTACTTCCGAAGAGAACTATTATTTTTCTGGAGCCGCTTCAGGAACTGTTGCTTCAACAACTTGTCCTGTAATTGTCAAAACAATAGGAGTATCCTGTTTGTTTGTGAAAACCGAGATACGTTTTGTAAAATGACCAACATTGTTAGTGTTGTATTTTACATTGATTACGTTAGATTCTCCAGGATTGATTGCTTCACGAGGCCAACTTGGAACAGTACAACCGCAAGAAGCTTGAACATTAGTTAAAATAAGAGGAGTGTCCGTAGTGTTGGTGAATGTAAATACACATTTTCCATCTGAGCCTTTTTCTATTGTTCCGTAGTCATTAACCAACTTATCGAAAACAACACCTGATTCTTGTTTTTCTGTTTCTTGTGCGAATCCACACATTGCAAAACAAAATATTGCACTTAAAAGAACTACTACTTTTTTCATATCACTACAATTTTAAAATTTTTGACAAAGATATATTATTTGTTAATACGTTGTTACCCTAACAAATTCAATTACATTCCAAATGCATAATAAAACGTTCCTGCCACATCGGTATAAACTCCTTCAATCATCACACCGCCAGTTTTTCCCTTCATTATTTCGATGAATTGCTCGGATGATTTCACCACTTCATTATCGACCTTGGTGATAATGAAACCTTTACGCATATTTGTGTGCTTTTTCACAACACCATCTTCAACCGAAGTAACCTCAACACCATTCGAAAGACCCAATTTTTTCAAAGTCTTAGAATCCGCATCTTTCACAGTAATGCCCAAAATGCTTGAAACGTCGCTATTGTCTTTTCCCACAATTTTCTCGTTTCCATCCTTATTAGTTAGGCAAACATCTAAAACCATTTCTTTTGAACCATTGCGAACCACACAAACACGAATGACATCACCAGGTGTACGGCGGGCAATTATTTCCTGTAGTTCGGCTGTGCTTGTTATTTTTGTGTCGTCGATACACGTAATTACATCACCTTTCTTGATACCTGCTTTGTCTGCTGCACCGCCGTCGGCAACCGCATCAACATATATACCAGCTTTGATTTCATATCCTTTTTCATCGGCAAGTTTTTGATCCAAATCACGGATTGTAACCCCCAAGAAACCACGCTGAACAACACCATACGTTTTCAAATCGCTGATAACCTTTGAAACAATGTTAGAAGGAACTGCAAAACCATAACCTGTATAAGAACCCGTTGGACTTGCAATTGCCGTGTTAATTCCAATTAAATCGCCTGCAGCGTTGGTTAACGCACCACCACTATTACCAGGATTTATTGCAGCATCGGTTTGAATGAACGATTCAATGGCATATTTTTGTTTCAAGATGTTGATGTTTCGTCCTTTCGCACTCACGATACCAGCAGTAACTGTGGAATTTAGATTGAAAGGATTTCCCACAGCCAAGCACCATTCCCCAACTTTCACATCGTCGCTATTGGCGAATGAGATTGGAGTTAAGTCATCAGCTTCGATTTTGATTAATGCCAAATCAGTATTGGGATCGGTGCCAATCACTTTTGCAGTGAATTCACGTTTGTCGTGAAGTGTTACGGAAATTTCATCAGCACCTTTCACTACGTGGTTGTTAGTAACAATGTATCCGTCTTTTTGAACAATAACCCCCGAACCACTTGCCTGTTGCACATTTTCTTTTTGTGGCAAATCCCAGCTTTCGCCAAAGAATTCTTGCCAAAGGTCAAACCCAGGAGGATAAGCCGATGTTCTCACTGTTGTTTTTGTAGCAATATGCACCACCGTCGGCATAACTTTTTCGGCAGCTTCGGTAAAATCAACACCTCCACCGCTGGAAGAATTCGAATAGGAAACGCTACGGACAAAACCTGATTGCTCATTTTGGGCAATAGAATCCGAACAATTAAGAGTTTTTGGGTTGATTACATACATAATAGCAACAGCCGAGGCCGCACCCAAGAAAGCCGTAAGGGCTGTAACAAGAATTTTTTTCATGCTTCCTTACTTTTTAATTAAACAAACTCATAAACTTTTTTTGCAAAAAAATATTGCATACAGCATATCAAAATTTGAGCCAAACTTATTACCACACACGAAAACAAGCTTTTTTTCCAAAAATGCAGAAAAAATGACTGCTCTTTTTTCACTCTCTTTTATTTTTATGCAAAAAAACCGATAAGGCCTACCAGTTCAAACTGCATAGTTATGTAGTTTAAACTCCCTAACTATGTAGAAAAAACGCACTATTTTATGGTCTTTAAAAAACAAACTCTTTTTTGCGAAAAACAAAAAAAGTGATTGTTACTTTTTGAACCGAAAGCGAAAGAAGTTTTTTATACCTTTGTATCCGTTTGAAAATTAATTGATTTGATACGAAACAGATAAAAAGATTTACATAACATACGCATTAGCTATTATTCACATTCAAACAAAAAGCGTAGGAAACTGGTTGTTTAGAATAATCGGATAAAAGCAATTCACGGAAGCATTTGGCTGACCGTACTAACTTCAAATACTAATGTTCGCACCTTTTAGGTGTGAACTAATCTATGAAGTTAGGCGGGGTTCATCCTACGCTCCTCGTGAATGTGAGTAGAAAGGTTCACGCCTTTCTTTTTGCCCGATTGCAGATGATTGATAGTGATGCAAAAACTATCAATCTATGGCAGGAAACAGCAACCTACACGCAGCCAACAGGGCGAAAAAGGACGAATTTTACACGCAACTCTCCGACATTGCCAACGAGTTGAAACATTACAAACAGCACTTTGCAGGAAAAACGGTGTTCTGCAACTGCGATGACCCGTACGAAAGCAATTTCTTCAAATACTTTGCGCTCAATTTCAATGTTTTAGGATTGAAAAAACTGATTGCCACCTGCTACGACGGTTCGCCTATTGCCGACACACAAATGTGTTTGTTTGAACCCGAAGAACCTTACGGCAAACAGCAAAAAACACGTGTTCCCCATAAAATTGTGATTACCGAAGTTTGCGATGTGAACGGCGACGGAGCAACCGACCTTGCCGATGTGGAATGGCTATTGAAAAACGATAAAAATGTGTTGACCACACTTGAAGGGAATGGCGATTTTCGCTCTCCAGAATGTGTTGAATTGCTCAAAGAAGCCGACATTGTTGTTACCAATCCGCCGTTTTCGCTTTTCCGTGAATATGTGGCACAACTTGTTCAATATGACAAAAAGTTCTTAATTGTTGGAAATCAAAATGCCATTACTTACAAAGAATGTTTCAAATTGATAAAAGAGAACAAAATGTGGTTGGGCATTGGTTTTAAAGGCGGGGCAGCACATTTTACAAGCATCTATGAAGATACAGCAACAGCAGGAGACCATCGTGAAGGTATGATTCGAGTTTCAGGCGTGAATTGGTTTACCAATCTCGATCACAATAAACGTCACGATTGGTTGGATTTGTACAAAACGTACTCACCAGAAGAATATCCAAAATATGAAAACTATAATGCGATAGAAGTAAGTAAAACAGCGAACATACCTGCTGATTATTCTGGATATATGGGAGTACCAATTACTTTTATGGATAAATATAATCCAGACCAATTTGAATTGATTTGGACTACTGATAGAGGTGGCGATGGAATGCTTGATAATATTAAACTTCCACATACAAGATATGATGCACCTGTTGTTAATGGAAACGGTTTGTATAAACGAATAATAATTCGCAAAAGACAATAATCAAGAAAAAAACTAATTTTGTGGCGACCATATAAAAATATCATGTTAGAAGTAAAATCACAAGCTTATTATTGGTTGCATACGTGGATACATGCGCATGTAATAGAATTAGGAACGCAAAGATTTTGCGAACGATTTCTCGGTTTCAAACAAGATCCGTGTGGCAGAATGACAGACCAAATGGTGCAGGCAGCACGTTCAGGACAAGCAAACATAACCGAAGGTTCCGCAAGACGTATCACCTCCCGCGAAACAGAAATGAAACTTACCGATGTGGCACGCGCCAGTCTCTGCGAACTCGAAGGAGATTATTTTAATTTCCTAATGAAACGCAATCAAATTCCATGGGGGAAAAACACTGCGGAATTTCAGGCAGTAAACAATATAGTTTGGGATAAACCTAATTTCGGCACAGATTGGGCACAAGATGCTTGCCAACACATTCTTTCTCAAAAGGCAAAATTTGACACATGGATTGAGCACGGAACTGAAATAGAAGCGGCAAACTGTTTGCTTATTCTCACTCGTGGCTTGATTGCAATGCTAAACAAACAATTAACACACTTACTTGAAGATTTCAAACTCAATGGTGGCTTTAGCGAAAACTTAACAGAATTGCGTCTTGCACAAAAGCAACAAGAAGCTCTAAATTCCAATGCGCCACTTTGTCCCATTTGCAACAAACCTATGATTAAACGAATGGCTAAGAAAGGACTAAATGTAGGCAAGGCATTTTGGTCATGTAGCGATTTCCCTAATTGCCACGGAACAAGAAAATTTGAAGGATAATAAATACTTTAATTGGTTCAAGAAGCCAAGAACTCTAAATAATAAAAATATGAACATTGAACTAACTCCCATCCGTATTGGCGATTTGTTCGCAGGATTTAGTAATAGCGAAGAAGAAGGCGTTTTTGGTTACGGCGGCAAACTGAACATCCGTCCAAAATACCAGCGTGAGTTTGTTTATAGCGACAAACAGCAAAAAGCCGTAATAGAAAGTATTCGCAAGGATTTTCCGCTCAACGTGATGTATTGGGTGGAAAACGAAGATGGAACATACGAACTGCTCGATGGTCAACAACGCACTATGAGTATTTGCGAATTTTTGAGTGGCAACCTTATTGTAAATTGGAACGACACGCTAAAAACTGGCGACAACCTTACACCCGACGAACGTGCAAAGTTCTTGGATTACAAGCTTATGGTGTACATTTGCCGCAACGGCAGCGACAGCGAAAAACTTGATTGGTTTCGCACAATAAACATTGCCGGCGAAAAGCTTACGGAACAAGAAATCCGCAACGCCGTTTACAGTGGCGAATGGGTTACTGCTGCCAAACGAAAATTCAGTAAATCGCAGTGCGTTGCCTACAAACTCAGTAGCGATTATATGAGCGGCTCGCCCATCCGACAAGACTATTTAGAAACTGTCATTTCTTGGCTCAATAATGGCCAAATAGAAGAATATATGGCCGCTCACCAACACGACACAAATGCCGATGAACTTTGGCTTTATTTCCAAAATGTAATAAATTGGGTTAAGGCAAAATTTCCGAAAAAACGCAAAGAAATGAAACAAGTTGCGTGGGGAGAAATCTACAACAAGTACAAAGATGCCAAACTCGATGCCACCGAACTCGAAACCCGCATTGCCGAACTAATGCGCGACAGCGATGTAGAACGAAAAGCTGGTATTTATTGGTATGTCCTCGATAATGATGAGCATCACTTAGGCATTAGAGCTTTCGACGCAAATACAAAACGTGAAGTGTACGAAAAACAAAACGGCATTTGCAAAATTTGTGGCAAACATTTCGAAATAGAGCAAATGGAAGCCGACCACATTACCCCATGGAAAGACGGTGGCCGAACAATTTCCGAAAACTGTCAAATGCTTTGTAAAGAATGTAACCGACGAAAAGGAGCAAAATAGAAAGACTCTTCAACCGTCCGTTCAGCTGAGATGTTTTGTTTTTGAGAGCAAACACTATATATTTGCATTAACAACTTAGAAAAAATGTTCCTTGTATGGAATGTGAACAATGTGGCGAAACATTTTTTACCGATGATGTTGTTGCTCATTTAGAAATCATTATCTCTATGGCAAAAAACTAATGCAAGACATCTCTATTGTTGATTATTCAAAGGCTGCATAGTTTTAACACTAACCAATCCAAAATTCTAACAATATTTAAGGATTTCATACTTTTGTACTTGTATGCTGTCTGATTTAGGATATTTTGGTTTGTTTGTTGGTTCGTTTTTGGCGTCAACGGTTGTGCCGTTTAGCGCCGACGCATTGTTGGTTGGTTGTCTCGCAATCGGACTAAACACAAGTATTTGCCTCGTTCTCGCAACCATTGGAAATTGGTTCGGAGGACTCACCTCGTACTACATTGGGCGCATAGGCAATATGGACTACATTGAAAAATGGTTCAAAATCAAAAAAGAGAAACTGGAACAGCAACAAAACCTTGTCGCACGATGGGGGTCGTTGTTGGCCTTTGTTACATGGCTGCCTATTGTGGGCGATGTGTTTGCCATTGCTCTCGGCTTCTACAAAATCAATTGGAAACAATGTGCATTTTGGATGCTAATAGGTCGTTTTCTACGGTTTGTTCTTTGGATTTTTATCTGGCAAAAGTTTGGCATACAATTGTTGTAACTCATACACTTTGCTTTGCTATTCTAGTATAAATTGCCTAATATTGCACGTATAATTTAATACTATGCAAACTATCGATTTAGCATCAGCGGCAAAAAAAGCATCAATAGAATTGGCCGCTCTTTCAACAGAAAAGAAAAACGAGGCCTTGAACAATATCGCCAAGGCATTAACCGAACATTCAAGTGAAATTATCGCTGCTAACAAAATAGATTTAAAACGAAGCGAAGAAGAAAATTTAGCCGCGCCACTTCTTAAACGTTTGAAATTCGACGAAGGAAAAATCAACGACGTAGTTGCAGGAATCAAAAGTCTTATCCAATTGCCTGAACCAATTGGCGAAACACTTGCTGCAACCGAACTTGACAATGGCTTGGAATTGTACAAAGTAAGCTGTCCTATCGGCGTTATCGGAGTGATTTTTGAATCGCGTCCCGACGCTTTGGTTCAAATTTCATCGCTTTGTCTAAAAAGCGGCAACGCAACGTTGATGAAAGGCGGCCGCGAAGCAATCGAAACAAATAGAATTTTGGCAAAAGTCATTCGCGAAGCATCGGAACAAAGCGGCGTTCCTGCGGGCTGGATTCAATTGCTCGAAACCCGCGAAGATGTGAACGAAATGCTAAAACTCGACAAATACATTGACTTGATTATTCCTCGTGGCTCGAATGCGTTCGTTCAATACATTATGAACAATTCCAACATTGCCGTGATGGGACACGCCGATGGTATTTGCCACACATACATCGACAAAGATGCCGACGTGGAAATGGCTGTGAGAGTTGCCACCGACGCAAAAACACAGTATGTGTCGGTTTGCAACGCAACTGAAACAATATTGATTCACAAAGACATTGCACAAACAGTTTTACCCAAACTTGCCGAATCGCTACAAAGCCACAATGTGGAAATTTATGGATGTGAACGAACAAAACAAATCATTTCCTGCGAAACAGCAACCAATTGGAAATCAGAATGGTTGGACTATAAAGTTTCTATCCGAATTGTTGACTCTTTGGAAGATGCAATTGAACACGTCAACACATACAGCAGCCGCCATACCGAGGCTATTATCACAAAAAATCCTCAGGCAGCCGAAACGTTTATGAATCTTATTGATTCGGCAGATGTGTTCTGGAACTGTAGCACACGTTTTGCCGACGGATTCCGCTATGGTTTGGGCGCAGAAGTGGGCATAAGCACCAATAAACTTCATGCACGCGGCCCTGTTGGACTTGAAGGCTTAACAATCTACAAATGGAAATTGAAAGGTAACGGACAAATTGTTGCCGACTACGTTTCGGGTAAATCAACGTTCACTCACAAAAAGATTGACAAAAAGTTTTCTATATAGAATTATAAATTTTTAGGAATATGTTAGATGCTTATTCACATTTTTTCTTTGTTGGAATTGCCGGTACGGGAATGAGTGCCATTGCCCAATATCTTCGAGGCAAAGGCAAGAAAGTTTCCGGTTCCGATAGATTGTTCGGTCAAGAACAAAAACTATTATCGGAAACGCAATTCGAAGCAATGGGAATCAACTGCTATTTTCAAGACGGAAGAGGAATAACTCCCGATGTTGATGTGGTTGTTGTTTCAACGGCAATCGAGGAAACAAATGTAGAGTATCAAAAAGCATTGCAACTCAATATTCCTATTATGAAACGTTCTGCAATTTTAGCAGAAATTTCGAATAGCGTACGGACAATCGCCGTTGGCGGAACTTCAGGAAAATCAACCACTACGGCAATGGTTTTCCATATTATGGAACATTGCGGAAAATCTCCTTCGCTTATTACTGGAGCAGGCTTGAGCGTTTTGCAGGAGAAAGGTTTGCCGGGCAATGCCTGGGTTGGCAATAGCGATTGGCTGGTTATTGAATCGGACGAATCGGATGGTTCAATAGTAAACTATAAACCAGAAATTTCATTGTTGCTCAACATTGACCGCGATCATAAAGAATACGATGAATTGGAGCAATTATTCTCTACGTTCCGTGACAATACAAAATCGTATTTCATAGCAAATCAAGACTATACTTTAACGAAAAAACTTTCCCAAAGCAACAATTATAACTTTGGAACAGTTGACGGAGCTACTATACGAGGAACTAACTTCAAGCAAGAAGGATTCTCCATTTCTTTTGACGTGAATGGTGTTTCATGTACAATTCCTGCAATTGGGAAACACAATATGGAAAACGCCCTGGCGGCAATTGCAGCAACATCGGCGGCAGGAATTTCAATAGAAGAAAGTACCAAAGCATTGGCCACATTCCGTGGCATTTACCGTCGTGCACAATTAGTGGGAAAAACAAAAAACAATTGCTACGTGATAGATGATTTCGCACACAATCCAGCCGAGGTTGCGGCAGTAATAAAAGCCTGCCAACAAATCGGAGAACGAGTTATTGCGTGGTTTCAACCCCACGGCTACGGACCAATGCGTTTTATGCACGCAGAACTCTCACAAATGGTTGGCGACGCACTTCGCAAGCAAGATATTTTCTTGATTGCCGATATTTACTATGCTGGAGGAACGGTTGACAGAAATATTTCATCAACAATAGTGAGCGACGCAATGCAGGCAAACGGGAAAAATGCCGAATACGTCGGCGACAAAGAACAATCATTCCAACGAATCATGGAATTGGTAAAAACAAACGATGTAGTGATTGTTATGGGAGCCCGCGATCCTCATCTCGATGACTTTGCGAAGAAAATATCGACAAACATTAAATAAAATCAGACTTTCGCAAGAAGGTTATTTTACATTGAAATTGTCTTATTAGTAGTGTTGAAACAAATACAAAAAATATGAAAAGAACTTTATTATTGATTGCAAATGCAGTGTTGGCAATCGCGGTTTTCGGTCAGAATTACCCATTCCCGATGAACGAAAACGGATATGAATATCCGTATGGTATAGTGGCATCCAGTGCCGAAAATGAGAACATCCAATCTAAATTTTTAGCTTGGGAAACAAGAATGTACACCGAAAGTGGTGAGTACGGAAGAATCAAATACGATGATGGAAATTACACCGTAAGTGAAGGTATTGCCTACGGAATGTTGATTTATGTATATATGACAAATTCCGAAAACACCCAATGCCAAGATCATTTTGACAAACTATATTCTTATTATTTGAAATGGTGCGACAGCAAAGGCTTGATGAACTGGAAAATACAAGGCTTTAACAATGTGGATCCAAATGGTGGATACAACGCAGCAACCGATGCCGACTTAGATGTTGCCTTGGCTCTTTGCTTGGCCGCCAAGCAATGGGGCTCTTCGTCTAAATATGTGTATTCCGACGAAGCGGAAAAAATCCTAAAAAACATTTTTTCGTATGAAGTCACTACAAAAAACGGAAAACGTTGGTTTAAACCTGGTGATTCGTGGGACAACTGCGGTAATCCATGCTATTTCACTACAGCTTCTGTTGGTGTGTTCCAACAAACACAGGAATATTTCGATTTTACAGCAAAAGACTGGGCAACTATTTACAAAGATGCACATAGTTACCTTGAATTAACACAGAGAAACGGCGTTTGGCCAAACTGGTCTGATTGGAACGGAAATCCAACGTGGCGTAGCTGGATTACAAAAGCCAATGAACAACAAGACGAAATGAATTTTGGGTGGGATGCCTGCCGTGTTCCGTGGCGTATTTCGTGGGACTATGTTTGGTTTGGAAATGAAAGTAGTAAGAAAATGATGGACAACACTATAGAACTTCTTGACACCAAAGGATGGAATCAAAAACCAAACCTTGTTGGTTATATGACAGGTTTAGACGGTTCCGGATATTCTTCTATAAAAACAACTCAATATGGAGGAAATGTAGCGTGGACAGGAAGTGTCGGTTGTGCGTTTATGACTAACGATTCTCGCCAGTCTGATTTGGACACATATTACAATCAACTAAAAAGTACAACAGGAGGTGCTTACTACGCTCAAACATTGCAAGTTTTGTATATGTTGCTTATGTCGGGAAATGCGGCTAATTTTTATGACTGCGAGGGAGGCTCTGCTATTGTTTCTAATCCATCGATAACCGCCGCCGAAACTAATGAAAATACCTTGAAACTAACGATTTCGAAAAGTATGAAATCATCTAGCAATTATAACAATTTCAAACTTTTCGTAAATGGTTCGGAAGTCTCAAATCCATTCAGTTCCATGAATGTTGACAATACAACAATCACATTGTATCTGCAAAATTCCACAAATATTCAATCAGGTGATGTTGTTTCTATTTCATACAACGGAACTTCGCTTGTGAGCCAAAAAGATTTGCCTCTTAACTCAGCAGTAAAAATCCCTGTAGCGAATAAAATCTATTCCACAGCAGGAAGTACTTTGCTTGCCGACTGTGAAAACGAGAAAAAAACACTTTTAGGTGGAGAATGGTATTCATACGTAGGAAATGGCTCCGCTTCGTATGAAATTGTTTCAAATTCTGCAGCAAATGCAACTACCCATTCCGCACATTTCACTTACAACAATATTTCGGATTATGCAGGAATGGGTTTCTCAATTCAAAAAGGCGACGAACCGTATGATTTTGCTGGTTCAACAGGATTTAGTTTCTACCACAAAGGTGATGCGGCTACCTTGGAAATTGGTACTGCTTCCGTAAGTGACTACAGCTATCACTACATTTCTGTGCAATATCATAATGATTGGACATTGGTGAATGTAAACTGGTCGCAAGTTCAATCCACAAATTGGGGAACCGGTTCGTCATTGGATTTTGTTTTGGATGAACTAAGCTCGGATTTAACAAAATTTCAATGGAAGGAAACTTCAGGCTCCGGAGAGTTTTGGATTGACGAATTTTCAATTATTGGGCGTTCAATTTCCGACGATAATGTTAACCGAAAAGATTTTGAAACAACAATTGTTTCGGCAAACACATTGTATGGCTCGGCTTCCACCGAAAACCATCCTCAAAGTGCAATCACAACTTTCTTAAATAATTTGACCCAAGCTCTTGTTACATACGAAAATCCAGAAGCTTCGCAAACACAAATTGATGCCGCAAACACGGCATTGAAAGATGCTATTACAACATTCAAAGCAACAGCATACGCCGACAAAACAAAATTGAAAAATGCGATATCTTCGGCTAATTCATTGAAAAGCAAAGCTGTCGTAGGTGAAGAAAACGGAATGTACCGACAAACAGCCGTTGATTCGTTGTCAAATGCAATTATAGCGGCAAATATTATTTACGAAAAAGACGGAGCGATAGAATCCGAAGTTCAACTTGCTGTTTCCGACCTAAATACCGCTATTGATAAATTCAAGGCATCGGAAATCTATGTATTGATTTTGGATACGGAAAAACTTGACGAATACATAAATTTAGCTACAAAAATTCTTGCTGAAACCACAGTAGGAGAAAATCCAGGACAATATCCTTCCGATAAACGTAAGAAATTAGAAGATGCCTTGTCAAAGGCAAAAACAGGTCGTGCAACTGCTACCCGACAAATGCTTATTGATAATTTTTTAAGTAATTTAAAGTACACATATAATGTTTATGTGAATTCCGTAATTACTTCTATTGACGATGTAGATTTTACTCTATCGGTATTCCCAAATCCTTGTGCAGATTATATAACTATCCAAGCAAGCGATGAAATTTCGTTGGTAACAATAATTGGTGCAAACGGCTCAAAAGCAATTTTTGAAATCGAACAAAATGAAATTCAAATTCCTGTTCTAAACTACAAAAACGGTGTTTATGTAATGCAAGTTACATTTGCCGACGGAACGGTTAAAACAACAAGATTTATAAAGAAATAGTTGTTTAGTTATCAGAAATCAGTTGTCAGACAATTACTGGCAATTGATTTCTTTTTTATCGAAAGAGACGTAAAAAAAACTTGATTTTGTAGTCACGCCGGGAATCGAACCCGAATCAAAAGTTTAGGAAACTTCTATTCTATCCATTGAACTACGAGACCATGCCGTTAGCAATCAACTTCTCGAAGTTCGAATTCCAAACTCAATAGTTTTGAAAACCTCATTCCCGACGCCATCATGTCAGGATCGCTTTTCTTGTATTTCCAAATAATTTGAACGAATGTTTTCTCGCTCAATTTCTCCAACAATAGAAAGATTTTAGCAATTTGTTTTGCCGATGATGTGTTGAAATATTCCATGAAAAATTCAAAATCCACATCGTTTTCTGCTTCTTCGGTGAAATTCTTCAACCATTCAAATACAGGCTCGTAGAAAGCAATAGAATCCTCGGGTAACGATTTTCCGGAAATGGAAAATTTATTGTTTGCAGCATCCAATAGGATTTCTGGAGTTTCGTCCGTTTCTTCTATGTGTAAAGTTTCCATATTAAATCGTAACTTGTATTAAAATGAAAGAAATCGCATCGTTTACAGGAGTCAACTCATACGAGAGTTTATGTCCGCTTTTTATTCGCAAATCAACCAAACCTAAACCAGCCTCCTTACTATTGTCTATGTCAAAATTAAGAAGACATTTAGTATAGTATTCATCCAATTCGTCGTCGTTCAACGAATTCAAATGATCGATTTTCGAAGTAACTTTTTCTATAGAATCTTTAGAAATATAGTTTCCTGAATTCAAATTGAAATTTTCGCCGTCTTGAGCAATGTAGAACAATACCGGATTCCCGCCCGGAATTGATTCGTCGTTTTTGGAACCATGTTTCACAACGTTTTGCAACATCTCCACCATAACGTTGTACATTTTCTTTTTACGTTCCAATTTTCCGAAAGCTTGTTCGTTAATCAACGACAATATATCCAAAAGACTCTTCTGGTTCAAGCCTCCGTTGAAAATCAAAATGATGTTCTTATCAAGAATGAACTTATGTAAATCAACTATATCTTGTATGTCAACAAAATCTATCGGGCATTCATCCAATTGCTGCGAAATAGACGTGTTCATATAGAAGTAAGAAATTTCATCGTCTATATTCTCAAACGTATAGAACAATTTATTCCCCGATTTTCTTGCCATTTCAATCAAACCAAGTCCTGCACCACCTTTGCTTGAAATACTTCCATCTTCAAGAACTTGTTTGTAATAGTCTTTCAATGCATCTTTATCAAGACTATTTACTTTATCAATTAACTGTTTTAAATGAGGAATCGCTGCGTTATCCACAACATTCCCCGAAGTCATTTGATACGATTTGTTTTTATTGCAAACAACAAATAAGCCATTAATATCTTCGTGGCCATCGATAAATTGGTGACGAGTAATGTTTTGCAAACATTCAACCATGATGGAGAAAACACGTTTTTTCAATTTTGATGATTCACCAACAGAATCAAGATTGTTTTCCGTCAAAGCAATAATGCTGTCGGTAATAACTTGAGAAAATACACCACGATAGATATAAACTAAATCTTCGCGTTGAAGCCCCTCTAGCAAAGCCAACTCGTCAAATTGTCTGTCAATTTTATCTTGTCTCATAAATCATTTTAAAGACTTACCTTGCGAAGGTATGATTTTCCAATGAAAATGCCAACGATTTGGGATGATAAAAATCAATTTTTTCATTAAACGAGTTTTATTAGTTTTGCATTCAAATAAAATTTAATTGCTTTCGTTTGTCTTTACGATGAAAAAATTTTTCACATATTTGTTGGTAATCGTAAGTTTCGGACTTTCGTTCGTGTCGTGCAAAAAAGATTTCTATTCGGATTCCGTCAATGACAAACTTACTTTTTCATCCGACTCGGTGCTGTTCGACACCATTTTCACCGAAAAAGGTAGCATAACACAATACATTCGAATAAAAAACAACTGCGACGGCACTGTCAAAATCAATAAAATTTATTTGAACAAATCCACCAAATCGGAGTTTTTTATAAACGTGAACGGACAACCAGGCCCTTGTGTTGAAAACATTGACATAGACGCCGGCGACAGTATTTTTGTGTTTTTCCAAATAAAATTGCAGGCACAAGATGTCGATACAATTTTATTCCACGAAGATTATCTGAATATTGATTACAACGGACGGACAGATAAAATTGTTCTTGCGGTTTGGGGACAAGATGCCGTTAATTTCAGAGGTAATGTAGTCGGGACAACAACGTTCACAGCAAACAAACCCTATTTGATTTACGATTCGCTTGTGGTTGCCGAAGGAGAAACCCTCACAATAGAAGCTGGTGCAAAAGTCTATTTCCATTACAACGCGAATCTGATTGTGAAAGGAACGTTGAAAATCCAAGGAACCAAAGATCAACCAGTTACACTTTGGGCCGATAGATTGGAAGAAACCTATCAACTTTTGCCAGGACAATGGGGTAGCATTATTTTTGACTCAACAAGTACGAACAATTCCATTTCGTATGCGAAAATAAAAAACGGGGTGAACGGACTGGTATGTTATGGAAAAGTTGAAAATCAACTTGTCTGCAACATCGACAATACGGAAATTTCGAATATGTCGGGCTATGGAATCTATGCAATCAACGCTCATATCGACAGCTATAACTGTATTTTTGCAAACTGCGAATACAACGTTCTGAATCTGCAAGGTGGTTGGTTCAATTCAATCCACAACACAATCTACAACGAGGGAACACCGAACGGACGAAAATATCAACCAACCGTGTCGATTTCCGATTATCAAACCGACACTAAATCGATTCTTGTGGAACAAGCAAACTTTTTCAATTCGATAATTGTAGGAACAATGTCGAACGAAATTCAGCTTACTGCAACAAACGGCGACAATACGTTGAAATGCAAATTCAAAAACTGTCTTCTCCGCGATTCGTTTACTGTAGCCGACAGCAGCTATTACGAAAGCAATACCTATTACGACAAAAACAAAACGTTATTTTCAGATGTTGATTCGTATGCGTTAGATTCTCTGTCACAAGCAATTAACATTGGCAATATGGAATATGCGAATATGCATCCTAATGATTTGAACAACCATTCGCGAGTTGCCGACGAGAAACCTGATGTTGGTGCTTTGGAATATTTCTACGAAGAGAAAAAAGATAAAAATTAACGATACTATTTAAACAAAATAGGCTGGCGAAATCACCAGCCTATTTTTATTTTCTTGTCTATTGTTATTTTACAAGCACTTCAAAAACTTTTCTTCCGTCAACAAGAATCAAATACACTCCTGTCTTTGCCATTGGGACTGCTTCTACATCGGCCAAGACCTGTTTCTCAGACATCAACCGACCTTGAAGATCATAAACTTTAATGTTTGATTGTGCACCAGAAACAATAATGTTTTTGCCATTTACATAAGCAAACACCGGATTTTCATCGAAAGTTTGGGCACCATTGTTTTCAACCTCAGCAATGTTGCTAATAGCAAGCGAGAATGGACCGCTTTCGGCTTTTAACATAGGGACATTGCTGGAAGAAAGGAACAATGTGTCAGGAAAATCAACTCCAACGAAATAACCTTGCGTACCAACAGGAATTTGTTCGGAATAACGACGTAGTTTGTTTGGAGCAACTTGTGCCACTTCCAAATTACCATTTTTCGTGATTCGGTAAACAGAATAATGGTCGTAGAAAGCTCCTTCGTATGATGTCCACGAAAGTTCGACTGTTTTTTTGCCATCAACATCTTGCACCGCCAAATCCAATCCTATTGATTTGTTTTCACCATAACCTATTTCTGAAACATTTCCACAAAAATCTGTTGCGGAAATTTTGTAACGATACGAAGCGTTCGGCTCGTCAAGGTCGTAATCTTGATACAATGGGAACGAAGGTCTTGCAAATCCAATAGAATCGTACTCGCCTTTTTGTTCGGCTGTTTCACGATAAACCGTGAAATAATCTATAGCTTCGATATCGGAAATATAATCAAAAGTCCACATTACGACAATTGATTTTGAATCCTCGCTATATGTTACACCATACACTTCAGGTGCTGTCCAGAATGTTTCATCCGATACAACAATCTCGTTTGCCGATTTACAACCAAGCGAATTAGTTACTTCTATCAAATAGCGACCTGCTGCTATTTCATTTTTATATAAATAATAACTACCCCATCCGTAATCATCAAATTGTTCCTGATCTATAACTTCACCATTGATTGTGTATGTGTATGGTTCATTGTATCCTTTACTAACATCTATATAAAAACCACCCTCTTCCTTGCCACAAACTGTATTATAACCACTAACCGCTACTCCAGGACCATCTGTTGGATTAAGATGATATTCTCTTTTCATAGAACAAACATCTGCATACGTTACTTCAACCGAATAAAATCCAGCCTCCAAATTTGTGATAGTAGCCGTCGTGCTGTCAACATTCCATTTAAACGCTTGGGCTGGTTCTGTATAATATTCCGGCACATACACCGAAATACTTCCGTTTGCTTCGCCGCACGATGGGTAAATAATATCTTCCGTCAACCAAAAATCAGGAGACGTAATATAAAACGAACCTGCAACCGTACAACCAATCGAGTCGGTTACAACAACATAGTATGTGTTGTCTGGCACATTATAGATTCCATTGTCTGTTCTTCCTGTACTCCATAGGTAAGAATACGGTTCAACACCGCCGGTTGGTTCCAAAACAATACTTCCGTCACGTGTTCCCATACAAGTAACATTTGTAATTGTTTCATTTAATTGAATGTTACATGTAACTTCTTGTCCATTAAAAATAATTGGTTTGTCAATTATTGTCACAATAAATTCTAAATACGCCCAACCAAAAACATCTTCTTCTGAAACCACGTTTCCTTCAATCATCACAATGTATTCACCTGCTTTATACGCTACGATACCTAACTCGTCTTTTATAACACTTGCCGAACACGATGTGCAGAAATCTTTTTCTTCATGTTCATGTCCTTTTTCTGATATTCTTACATAATAGTCCAACTTATAGTCTGACAAAAAGTAATCGGAAAGTTTTATACGAGGAATTTGATCACCCAATTCCGCTGTTACGTCAGGAATAACCAATCCTATAACCGTAGGATCAATCTCTTTGTAATTTACAGAAAACTTCGACAATGATATTGCAACCGATTCCGTCGCATTCGATTGAGCACTAAAAACAATATTTGTGGAAAGGAAATCCATTCCTTCGCCAGCATTATTTGTTGTCAAATAATAATTGTAAGTGAATTTTTCTCCTGCAACAACGTTTATTGTAACTTTCTCCGACAATTCAACAAAGAAATTGTTGTTTCCTTCGCCCGCAATCCAAAACGACAAAGTTCCCGTATAGTCCGCAGTTCCCGACATATAGAACGTAAACTTCTCGTTCTCCGTTGGAATCCAATCTTCCTCACTCCACGTTGAATTGTAATAAGCTTCTTGAAGATGCAAAGTATCTCTTACCATCAAATGGGAAGATTCGTCGGCTGAAGCATTATACATAATTGTGAAATTCACAGCCGTTTCGGTTGTGTCGAATTCAATTAAAGAAATAGCATTTTGCGAAAAACATGCCAATGTGGTAATGATTAACGCAATCAGAAGTGAAGAAAATCTTTTCATAAATGTATAAAGTTGAAAAATGTTTTTCGCAAAAGTAACACAATTAACTAATCTACAAGATAGCTCCACTTTTTTTCATCAAAACAAACCATAATAATTCATATCTTTGAAAAGTTAAAGCTAGTACATTATATGAAAAAATATCTTCTTGCTTTTTTGTTGATTATCAGCAATTTCTGCTTCTCGCAACAAATTGATTTCCTTGTTATGTCGTATAATGTTGAAAACCTATTTGACACTATTGACAATCCCATTAAAAACGATAATGAATTTTTGCCGTCATCGGAACGAAATTGGAATTCCTACCGCTATCAAAAAAAATTGACGGCCCTTTCCAAAGTAATTGTCGCCGCAGGTTCCGAATGGCACAATCCCGACATTGTTGGATTATGCGAAGTGGAAAACGACACTTGTCTTCGCGATTTATTGAATCGCACCAATTTGCATAAACTTCATTATAAATATATTCATTACGAATCCGAAGATCCACGTGGAATAGACGTAGCCTTGCTTTACAACGAGCAAACGTTTACACCACTCTTTCATCAACCAATCAGGATAACTTTTGAAGATTTGTCGCGAAAAACCCGTGATGTGTTGTATGTGAAAGGATTCGCAAAATCAATCAACGACACAATACATATATTTCAATGTCATTTTCCATCACGACGAGGAGGAAAAGAAGCAAGTGAACCCTACCGCATGAAAGTGGCACAAACCGTTCGGCATCAAATAGACAGCATTTTTTCAGCAAACAACGAAGCTAAAATTATTATCATGGGCGACTTCAACGATTATCCAAACGACAAAAGCATAACCGAAGGTATTTCCGCACAAAAACCTGGAACAAACTGCTCGCAATGTCTCTTCAATTTAGAAGACAAACAAGCCGAAGGAACCTACAAATTCCAAGGTCAATGGAACTTTTTAGATCAAGCAATAGTCAGTTCTGCTTTTCTAAAAAACTATATAGTAAACTATACCGTATTGCAAAATGATTTTCTACTTCAAAAGAATGAAAAAAATGGAGAAACCTCACCACGCAGAACATATCTTGGAACCTTCTATAAAGGTGGCATAAGCGATCATTTGCCAATTGTAGTTACATTTTCAAAAAAGACAAAAGTATTTAGGAGAAACTGACATTTCCTAACACTTTATACATTATTGCATACCAACCGACACAAAGAATACGTGATTATCCGTTTTTAATTCCATCCTCTTGAATTTTGGCTCTCTTTTGTGAAATCTCCCACGAAAAAAAGAGAAGTTTTCTTTTGTGATATTCAAAAAAAAAGTAATTTTGTGGTAACGTACAAAATAAAATAAATCTAAATAAAAGATTGTATGGCTGAAAATATTGGAAAAATCGTTCAAATTGTAGGTCCGGTTGTGGACGTAAGTTTTGAACAAGAAGGCAGTACTCTTCCAAGCATTAACGATGCTCTTGAAGTAACAAGACCCGACGGACAAGTTGTCGTTTTGGAATGTCAACAACATATTGGTGAGAATACTGTACGTACAATTGCAATGGATTCAACAGACGGTATGTCTCGTGGAATGAATGTAATTGCGAAAGGTGCTCAAATCACAATGCCTGTCGGCGACAAAGTTCGTGGACGTTTGTTCAATGTAACTGGCGACGCAATCGATGGTATTGGTGAAATATCAAAAGAAGGTGGTTACCAAATCCACGCAAATCCGCCAGAATACGAAAAACTTTCTACAAGTACCGAAGTTCTTTATACTGGTATTAAAGTAATCGACTTGATCGAGCCATATTCAAAAGGTGGTAAGATTGGTTTGTTTGGTGGTGCCGGTGTAGGTAAAACAGTGCTTATCCAAGAGTTGATTAACAATATCGCAAAAGCCCACAATGGTTTGTCGGTATTTGCTGGCGTTGGAGAACGTACCCGTGAAGGAAACGACTTGCTTCGTGAAATGATTGAAGCTGGTATTGTTAAATACGGTGATGAATTCAAAGAAAGCCTTGAAAAAGGTGGATGGGATATTTCAAAAATCGACAAAGAAGGTTTGAAAGATTCTTCTTTGGCCATGGTGTTCGGTCAGATGAACGAACCACCAGGGGCACGTTCCCGTGTGGCTCTTTCAGGCTTGACTATCGCTGAAAACTTCCGTGACGGTGACGAAAAATCGGGTGGTCGTGATATCCTTTTGTTCATCGACAACATCTTCCGTTTCACTCAAGCTGGTTCCGAAGTTTCGGCTTTGCTTGGACGTATGCCATCAGCCGTTGGTTACCAACCAACACTTGCAACGGAAATGGGTTTCTTGCAAGAACGTATTACTTCTACTAAACGTGGTTCTATTACGTCTGTACAAGCAATCTATGTGCCTGCCGATGACTTGACTGACCCTGCTCCAGCAACAACATTCGCCCACTTGGATGCGACAACAGTGTTGAGCCGTAAGATTGTTGAGTTAGGTATTTACCCAGCTGTTGACCCATTGGAATCAACATCACGTATCCTTACTCCTGAAATCGTTGGTGACGCTCACTACAATACTGCACAAAGAGTTATCAATATTCTTCAAAAGAACAAAGAGTTACAAGATATCATCGCTATCCTTGGTATGGATGAACTTTCTGAAGAAGACAAATTGGTTGTTCAACGTGCACGTCGTGTACAAAGATTCTTGTCTCAACCATTCCACGTTGCAGAACAATTCACAGGTATGCCTGGTAAATTGGTTTCCATCGAAGATACTATCAAAGGTTTCAACATGATTATCGACGGTGAAGTTGACCAATATCCAGAAGCAGCATTCAACCTTGTTGGTACAATTGAAGAAGCAATTGCGAAAGGTGAGGAAATGTTGAAAAACTCTAAATAATTGAGAATATGACAATTGATATAATTACACCAACAGAAAAATTGTTCTCCGGCGAGGCAAAACGTATTAATTTGCCAGGAAGCAACGGTTCTTTCGAAATGTTGGAAAATCACGCACCGATTGTTGCAACACTTACTGCAGGTCAAGTAGTGATAGTTGACGAACAAAATCAACCACAAATATTCGACATCAGTGGAGGCGTTGTGGAACAATCAGCTAACAAAGTAATCGTATTGGTTGAATAACATAATTTGAAATTCTTTAAAAAAGCCACTAGTCAAATAGTGGCTTTTTTAGTAATTATACGGAAATGAAAAAATATTTTGCTGCAATAATCAGTCTGTTGTTGTTTTCAAATTTGTTCGCACAAAAAGCTATAACTTTCGAATCGTCGGACGAAGTTGAAGTTTATGCAGATTACTACGAAACATTTGCGGAATCAAACAAATATATGCTTATGTTTCATCAAGCAGAATACAGTCGTGGAGAATTCCAACAAATTGCAGAACGTATGATAAAATTGGACTACAACTGCTTGGCTGTTGATTTACGTCAAGGGAAAGAGATCAACTACATCAATAACGAAACTGCAATCAACGCAAAACAAATGAAACTAAATGTAACGCTTTTGGACTGCGAAAAAGATATTCTTGCGACAATCAACTACGTATATTCCATTGATCCATACGCACAAATATTTTTGCTGGGAAGTTCTTTCTCGGGATCACTATGTTTAAAAGTGGCAAAAGATAGGAGCGATATTAAAGCCGTAATAGCATATAGTCCAGGTGAATTCTTTAGCTCTCTCAATATTGCCGAATATATTAAAGGATTGAGTGTTCCGACTTACGTTGGTTGCACCCAAAAGGAATATCCCTACATGACGCAACTTACCGAAGGCATTGCAGCAACAAAATTCGTGCTTTTTAAACCCGAAGAATCAGAAGGTTTACACGGCGCACAAACTCTTTGGTGGGATTCCGAATCACGTGAAGAATGTTGGTTAAGTTTGCTATTTTTCCTCAAAGATTTTTAGTATGGGAAAACAAACCATTATAAAAAAAATGTCTTCGATAGCGGAGAATTTCGAAGTTTTTGCAATTTGCACGAACCTCAACGAATTTCAATTCTGCGGAACATTAAACCAGTTGTTTTCTGTTGACTTACATGGGCAGGCACCTAAAGAAATGCTGTTGAACGGAAAAACAGTCCTTCCTATGTGTTTTTCGGCAATGATTCCTAATAGCAATATTACTATTACAGTGATTGACAATCAAAACGAAGGCGAACCGTTACTTGATTTCTACGGGAAAATCACTTTTTTCGTAAAAATCTCTCCTATTGTTAATGAAATACAACTTGTTGATTTTCAGGAAAAATTCTCTCAACAAAAAGATTTCTTTTTTGTTCAAAAAATCAATTCATCCGAACTTACAAAGCAAAAATTAAATCTTTTCAATTCGTTATTTAAATACTTATGATGTCGTTGAAAAAAATAGTGACTCTTCTGCTGAGTGTTTTTGTTTTTTTCGCTTGCTCCCATGACAAACAAGAAAACGACATTAAATCGGGAGGAAATTTACGTATGGCAATTTACGACGTCAATTTTGACGAATACATTTTCCCTCCTACAATCGGAAACGAATTAGAAAAAAGTCTTGCAAGTATTTTCTACACCGGATTATTTCAAATAAATCCGTTTACTTTGGAAGTAGAAAATGCTCTTTGCACCACTTGGGATGTAGACAACACAGGATTAGTTTATGTTTTTACCATCGACACAACGGCGCAATTCCACAAAAACGATTGTTTCGGACGAACAAAAACAAGACATGTTACGGCCTACGACGTAAAATATTCTTTCCACTTGTTGGCAGACCCTCGCTACAGCACGATAAATTTTACAAATACGGTTTACCATATCAAAGGAGCAAAAGATTACTTTGCTTTGCCTAAAGAAGTACGCGACACAAGTCGAATAGAAGGAATTAAAGTGGTGGACAACGCTACACTAAAAATAACTCTCGATAAACCATCGCCATACTTCACTGCAAATTTGGCACATCCTGCGGCAGCAATTGTTCCGTACGAAGCCGTCGAAAAATACGGCGATAAATCCACAGTTGGAGTGGGTCCATTCCGCTACGAATGCGACAGCACGGAATTCAAATTCATTAAAAACGAATTGTATAACAAATTCGACGAAGAAAAACGTAAACTTCCCTACCTTGATACAATCACAATGAAACGAGTAAATTCATTGGACTCAACAATCGCAATGTTTGTACGCGACGAAATCGATGTTATGTTGCTTGTTCCTGGCGACAGAATTTCAAAAATTTTAGAATTAATTCCCCAAAATATGGATTATGAAATTTCAGAATCAAATGTCATAAATCTAAAAGGACAAGGCAAGCGATACAACATTATACGAACTTATATAAAAGATCTTTACACAAACAAATTGAGCATATTGGAATTGGAAAAGACCTATAATACAAAGAATCTTAAGTGATTTTTTAAAAAAACAGCACCTTCCAATTTGATAAAATTTTACCTTTGTGAAACAGAATATGTTTATGAAAAAACTCTTTTTTATAGCGCTTTCGATTGTTACAACAACGGTTTTTGCCCAAACGGAACCGACAGAAGGAACAGTTACGATTGAACAAGACCAAAGAATTCAAGAGTTGGTTAACACTCATATCGAAATCAACAAAACGAATAATGGAAAAGTCGCTGGATGGAGAGTTCAAATCTACAATTCGTCGGGAACCAACTCCCGCACCGAAGCTCAAAATGCACGAAAACTATTCTTGTCGAAATATCCCGACGTTGGCGCCTATTTAATTTACCAACCTCCTTTCTTCAAAATTCGCGTGGGCGATTTCCGTTCGAAAGACGAAGCCTATTCTTTCTACAAACAACTCTTGCCAGATTTCCCTGTTTCTTATTTGATTTCGGATCAAATCAACTATCCTAAATTGCAAACAAAACAAGAAACACTTGATTTAGACAAACTTTTGGAAGAAGTAAAATAGGACGAATTGACAATTTTAATGTCAAGAAGTTTAAAGTTTCACTGCTATTCAAGAATATTCGTCGCAAAATCCTTTAATTCGATTTGCTTGTTACGGTAAAGAAGCAATTCCTTGCAACGAAACGTTTTTACCTGCACACCCGACGAGAAAAAGAATTTCAAAACAATTTCCCCATTTTCAAATGTATTGTAGGAAGTTTCATCCAATACAAAATTCGGTTCCGCTATAGAAGCAATTTCTCCCTGAAATAAAATGTTTTTACCAACAAAACTATAGATTGAATTTCCATCTTCGAAACGAGAAAATTTTTCGGACATTGTATTGAAATTCGGATTGTTTATTGCCGAAGGAACCGACAGTTCAACCTTATAAAAACGTTCGGCACAACCGCCCGTGTTTTTCACCAAAAAACGTGGATAAAAATTCACTTTTTCGAATTTTCCGCCCGACATTGTTGGTATTCCACCTGTATTCGTCACACTAAACAATTCTATTTCGGAACGTTTACCTTTTGTATATAAATCGCGGATTTCGTATTCTTCAAGAAGCACGCTTTTATTGTCGGAACGTTTATAAAAACGTTTGTCAACACACATGTGCGGAGCCAAATGACTATTAGGAATTTGTATTCCAATAACAAATCCATCCTCCGAAACAGGAATTTTTTCAATAATACATTCGGGGATTTCCGGAAAAATTTGAGTTTGACAAATCAAACGCAACCACGAAACAAGTTCTTCGTTATGAAGACATTCTATTGTTTTTGGCATTTTTCGCTGAGCCAAAACGCCAACAAACACAATACCGCCATTGGCATTTGCCATGGAAGAAACAAGAGTGGAGAAAAATAAAGCTGTCTTTTCGTCGCAACTTTTTATAGCTTTAGCAGGAATATATTCCAACGACAATGAAGCTTTCACCTTAAAACGAAAAGCCTCCTCCAAACCTTGTTGTGTAATCGTAATCATATTTACAAAAGTAGAAATTAATCGGTTTAAAATGATATGCTTACATAAAAACTTGCTACAAATTTTGTTATTGAAATAAAAGTGTTATTTTTACACTAAGAAAAATTAAGTTAAAATTAAAATTTATGCTTATGAAAAAAATTTTATTGTTTTTAAGTGGTGCTTTGTTTGCTTTTGCAGCAAGTGCAGAAACACAAAACATTAGTCAATTAGTTGGTTCTTTTACCTTTGACGCTGCATGGTCAAACGGTGGAGCTCAAGCATGGTACGGAGAAGGTGAAGAAGCTTTCGATGCTTCAAATTTCAAAACTGTAGTAGTGGAATATTCAGATGCCGATGTTGAAAATGGAGAATTAATGCTGAAAGTTGAATATGCAGACGGAACAGATGCTCAAGAAACAAATGGTACAACAGCTTCGGGAACATTAACAATTGAGTTGGCAGGAAAATCAATTCAACAAGTTTATTTAATGTCTGCCGCAGGAAATTATGTGGAAACTCCAACAGGTTGGGAACCTACAACAAACTTAACCAAAGTTACCGTAACTGCCGCATATTATTCTTCAACAAAAGAAGATCCTATAAATCCACCGGCAATAGTTCCTGTTTTAACAGCCTCTTTCGATGATTTAACATTAAAAGCAAATAATAACGAAAACTATCAAGCTCTTGTAACACTTCCTTTCTCGGAAATGCCAACAGCAGGAGATTATGTAACAATTGAAGTTAACGGAAAAACTTCAGCCGACTTCAAAAATTTAAATATTGTAATTGTTGACAACACTGGCGGCGCCGATGGACAAACTTGGTGGCAACCAATATCAGAATACTTTTTAGCAGTTGAACAAGATTTCAAAGCAGGTGACGAGGTGAATTTATCATTCCCTGTAAAACTTGACAAAGCTCCGTTTAAATTAGGATCTGGCGTTGTTTGCGCAATTTACACAACAAGTGGCGTAGTTGATGGTTTGAGTTCATTTGTAATTAACGAAAACGGAAAAATCGGTTCTCAACCATATTATGATCCAATTCTTGGCGAATTGCAAAGTTTGTGGGGCGAAGGTAATACTGTAACTGAAAAAACTATGACATTTGCTGCATCTGATTCAGGTATCGGTTTCGCAAATTATAATGGAGGAGTTGACCTTTCTGCTTATACAAAAATTGTTATTACCTTGACAGAATTCCCTACTTGGGCCGATTACGGACAAATTGTTGTGAAGGACGTAAATGACGAAGCAAATACATTTAGTTTCGAAGGTGCTGTTGCAACTATTGATGTTTCAAAAATACAAGCAAATGTAAAACAACTATACTTACAATGTGGCGGAACGGGTGACGTAACTCTTGAAAGTATTGAATTCAGTGACGAACCTATTACTGCAATCAACGAAGTTGAAGCAAGTTTCGGAATACAAAACGGATATGTATATTCTGCAGGAGAAATTGTTGTTTACAATGCTGTTGGTCAAGTTGTAACAACAGCATCAAAAGCATTCAACGTAAATTCATTGGAAAAGGGAATTTACTTTATCTCTGCTCAAGAAGGAACTCTCAAATTCACAAAATAGCTTGAAAAAACAGCTACCACGGGAAAGCCTTTCCGAAATTCGGAAGGGCTTTTCTTTTTTGAGTTATAAGTTCAATATTTAGTGTTTCGTTATTCCTTGTCCATAATTTCGTTTTACGAATTAAAAAATTACATTTGTACAAAATCATTTTCTATGGAAAATACTCTTGCCGAAATTCAAAAACTTGTGAAGGAAATTGATTCTTATACAGTTTCGTATTCTTCACTTTCAACAGTTCCAACAATAGAATTGGATATTCTTCGCCAAAAAACAAGCACATTGTACGATTTACTTACCCAAGTAAAAAACAGTCCAGAAGAAACACCAAGTAAAGTCGAAGAAGTTGTTGAAGAACAAACGGAACAACCAAAAACCGAGGAAATCCAAACAGTGGAAGAAGTTACTGAACCTATTTCGGAACCAGAGGGAAAAGAGGAAGAAGTTCCACAAGAACCGGAAATTCTGTTTGAAGTTGATGAAAAACAATTAGAAACTCCCACAGAACCTCAAAAAGCAGAAACTCCCGAACCGGAACGCAAGCAAGAGATTTTTGCACCAAAACAAGCAGCCGATCTTGGTAGCAAATTGGGAATGACTCCTATCAAAGAAATAATGAGTGCGATAGGCATAAACGACCGATTCCGATTTCGCTTGGAGTTGTTCAACAAAGACCAAGAATTGTTTGTCCGCACAGTCGGCATTTTGAACGATTGTAAAAGTTTTTCAGATGCTTTAGCTTATCTCCAGAAAAATTTTGATTGGGACTACGAAAAGAAGGAAGTTGAGGAATTTCTCCAAATAGTTGAACGTAGATTTTTATAGAAATGGGAAAATTGATTGTTGTTCCAACACCTGTGGGAAACCTACAGGATATGACATTTCGAGCTGTAGAAGTGCTTAAATCTGCAGACTTGATTCTTGCCGAGGACACTCGCACATCAGGAAATTTACTTAAACACTTCGGAATAGAAAATAAATTGATGGCGCATCATAAATTCAACGAACACGCCACTCTCGATAAAACACTCGATATAATCCGAGAAAACACTCTCACCGCATTGGTTTCCGATGCTGGAACACCTTCGATTTCCGACCCGGGTTATCTTATTACAAAAAATTGCATTGAAAATGGAATTGAAGTTGAATGTCTGCCAGGTGCAACGGCTTTTGTGCCAGCTTTGGTAATGAGTGGCTTCACAACAGACCGTTTTTGTTTCGAAGGATTTTTACCACACAAAAAAGGACGCCAAACCCGTTTGGTAAATCTAAAAGACGAAACTCGCACTATCATTTTTTATGAATCGCCTCATAGAATTGTTAAAACTTTGGGGCAGATAAAGGAATTCATAGGCGAAAGAAATGTGGCTGTTGTACGCGAAATATCAAAAGTATATCAAGAAGTAGTGCGTGGCTCCATCGACACTGTTATAGAACATTTCCAAAAGAAACAGCCAAAAGGCGAATTTGTGTTACTTGTTGCCGGAAAAGAAGATCCTATTACGGTTGACGACGACAGCAACGACGATGACGAATAACGTGAACAATTCTGCCGCAGGAATAGCTAACCACAATCCTATTGTTCCCATAAAAATTGGCAAAACAATAAAACTTGGAATTACGAATATAAAACCTCGCAACAACGTATAAATTGTTGCTTGAAATGATCGTTCAATACTTTGTAGATAGCCTATCAACACAATGTTTATTGTGGCGAAAAAAATCCCTATTCCATAATACGGCAAACCTTCGACACAAATAGAAAAAGCAGGCTCCGATGCCGACATAAATAATTGCGTAACAAATGGAGCTCCAACATACATTAAAACACTCATAACAATTCCTGCTCCCAATGCCCAAAGTATCATCTGTCTATACGAATCTCCCAAACGTTGATAATTATCTGCTCCATAAGCATAACTAACTATTGGCTGTGCTGATTGCACTATCGCATTGGCCATCATAAAAATAAATGGAAAACAATAACACGCCACACTATACGCAGCAACGCCCGATTCTCCAAGGTAATCGATAAACACATAATTCCCGACAATGATACTTCCACTAACCGACACTTCGCCAAGCATAGCCGAAAATCCCATTCGTATTTGATAACCAATGTTTCGAATTGAAAGCAATAAAGATTTGATTGATAATCGTAATCTATACAAATTCAATGTTTTACTAAACCAAATCATGTAGGCAAATTGAACCAAACCTGACAATGAAAAAGAAAAGCTTGTGGCAATTGCAGCACCCTCTAATCCCCATCCCAAAGGAAATATGAAAAGCCAATCAAGAAAAATATTAAGCAACGACGCAAACAAAGAACATAACATCGCCAATTTAGGACTGCCGTCAAGACGAACAAGAAACCGACAAACCATGTCAAGCATAATAATTGGCTCAGCCCAGGCAATCCATTTTAAATAACTGCCCGCAAGTGGAATAAGTCGTTCGCTACTTCCGAACAAACGGCATGTTCTTGGCAAATCCGTCAAAATAAAAATACTCACCGCAAGTGCAAAACCAACACTGCCAATAAGTGCCTGCGTGATGTTGATGTTTGCCGCCTTTTTCTTACCTCGTGAAAGATGTATGCTCGCGACAACGGAACAACCAATGCCGAACATTAGCCCTATTCCTGTAAGAATATTAAAAATCGGAGCTGCTATATTTATCGCAGCAAGAGCTTCGCTACCCACACCATGACCTATAAACGCTCCGTCGGTAAAATTGAGAACAACGATAGAAACCATTCCTATAAGTGTAGGAACAAGCATCCGGCGGAACAATTGCCCCACTGGTTCATTTGCAAAATCTATCGCATCACGATTATCGGTTGCTTCGCACAATTCTTTTCCCATCCTACCACTTGATTGTGCCGCAAAAATACTATTTTAATTGAGAACGCGAAGTTGGAATTTCTCAATATTCTATCGTTGCCGTTTCTGAATCAACCTTTATTTGGACCGTTTTCCCTAAATATACGGCGTTATTTTTTGTGTTGTGGCCAATTGGAGCCCCGTAAACAATCGGAACTCTTAAATCGTCGAAATACGTGTGGATTATTTCGTCCAAAGGTCTGTCGCTTCCGACCGATGTATTAAAATCACCGACTACAACTCCTTTTATGCTATCTAATTTACCACTCAACTTCAAATTTGCAAGCATTCTGTCAACTGCATAATTGGCTTCACCGGTATCTTCGATTAACAAAATCGCATTTTTTACATTTAAATCGTATAAAGTGCCACCCATACTATAAATTATTGACAAATTTCCTCCAACCAAACGGCCTTCGGCACTTCCTTCAATACAATTTTTATTTCTCGGAATAGAAATTGTCCGCAATTCTCCGAACAATGCCTTACGTAAACTTTCAACACTTTCGGCATCGGAAAAATTCTGCACCATAGGTCCGTGGATTGTCTCGAAACCACGATTGTTCAAAGCCACAAGCAAAGCAGTTACATCGCTAAATCCAACTATCCATTTCGGATGTTGTTCCATTGGCGAAAAATCCAAATACGGAAGCACTTGAACGGCACCATATCCTCCACGTGCGGCGAGCAATGCCTTGATGTTTGGATTATCCAATAGTTTCTGAAAACCTGCAATTCGTTCACTTTGGGTTCCGGCGTATCTACCATCTTTGTTATACAAATTATCGGCTTCAATAACTTCCAACCCCCAACTTTTTAATTTTGCTATACCTGACTCCATTTCCGATTTGGTAACAGCATTGGAAATGGCAAACACACCAACGGTATCGCCTTTTTGCAAAAAAACAGGACGTATGTCGTCGGTGATTTCTTGTTGTTCAAGCAACACCATTTGATAGTAATAACTTGTATAAATACTATCAACATTGGTTACATACGTGTTGTAGATATATTCTTTTTTACAACCGCCCAAAACCACAAGCAGGATTGCCAATATATAAAATCTCACATTTCTTGCCATACGCTTTTATTTTAAATAAAAAAAGAACCCCCGCCGTAGGGCGAGGGTTCCGTATAATTGATTTAATTTATCTCAATTATTTTACTTGGAAAGAAACTGTTCCTTCTGCAGTTTTTGCAAAGTAAACACCAGCTTCCAATGAGTTGATTGCAAATTCGTTAGCAGCAGTTGCAACTACTTGACCTGCAACGTTGTAAACAACGATTGAAGAAGAGTAGATTACACCGTTTTCGAAGTTTACAGCAGCAACTTCTTCTACAGCTAATTTTGGAGCATCGTATTTAGCAGTTGCAGTTACATCAGAAGTAAGTGAGTAGTTTTCGAATACAACTGACATAGCTTTATCTGGAGCATTAGCCAAGAATACATCGTTGAATGCAGGAGTAGATGATGCAGTTGCAACAGTTACAGGAACTGAAAATTCAAGAGAAACTTTGTCGCCAGTTTTGATGTTAGCTTTAACTGAAGGCATTTCTTCACCAGTTACAGGAGTCCACCAATTAGCATCTTTTGAACCGTCAACCAAAGCATACATAAGAGTGTTGACATCAGCTCTTGCAGTACCTTCGAATTTTACGTTAACAAATTGACCAACAGCAGCAGCTGTAGCTGTAGAAGCAACCATTCCTTGATATTTGTAACCAGCAGCAGGATCATCAGCTACACCTTTGTAAGCTAATTCAAATGGATTTTCATAGTCCATTGGTTCTGCATAAAGAATCTCAAGTTTTGCATTTGAGATAATAACAGGAGTGGTTGCAAAACCTTCATCTTCAGAAGTTCCTGGATATACGTAACCGAAAACCAAATCAGGAACGCTCAAACCACCTTCTACAGGATCACCTTTTGCACCAGCTTCACCATCTTGAGATTGATGATCAACATTTGTAAGGTTAAATACAACTTCCATTGTGAAAGGTTCGCCTTCAACTACGTCAACTTCACCGCAAGTAGCACCCTCTGTCAAATCCGACCAATAGTTAGCTTCTTTACGTTCGTCAATTATAAAACTTTGCAATTTACCTGTGTGGTCGCAAACACCAGTCAAAGTAACCATAAATTTATCACCTACTTGTGGAGTCCATGAAGTGTTGCCTGTTGCTTCGTCAACAGCATTTGGCAATACATTAGCCTCACCACCTTGCCATTGGATTGAAGTACCAGTAGCATCTTTCGTTCCATACGAGTTCCAAGGAATAGCAAGCTCGCCAGTTGATTCATCAAGTGTCCAAGGATCAGCAATAGCAGCCAAACCGCAAAGGGCTGAACCTAATAGTAAAAATACTTTTTTCATAATTTTTTGTTTTTAATTAAACTTTGATATTTTTTTTAACTACGCAAATATAGGGGATTGTTTTTGAAAAACAAAAAGAATTTGTTTTTTTGAAGATAGGGAATAAAAATTATCGATACCCTGTACGTTATCTTCTCTCTTCCATCCTTACTTTTTTGTCTTCTGCGACAAAAAAGTAACAAAAAACGCCTGCGACGCCGCATCTTAATCGTCTTATGAAATGTGTCATTCTTTGAAAAAAGAATTTCGTATAAAAACACGACGAATCCCGCATGAGCCGCGCACGTTAAGATTTTTTGCGAAGCGATGCGTTAAGAAAAAGACGATTGTTGCGGAGTTTACGGAGCAACTCATAGTCTTTTTTTAGCGAACGTAGCAAAAAAATAGCGAAGCAGGTCCAGCGGTGGCTTTCTTTGGTTCCTTTCTTCAGCTATTGGAAGAAAGGAACATCCAATAGGTACAAATATTTTACAAAACCATAGTGAATAGCTCGCAAAATTCTTTGCACCGCAAAACGTAATAATAATGTATAAGAATTGTTCGGGCAAATTGTAAAAAAAACACTACCAACTTTGCTTGTTCCAAAATAAAATGTATATTTGTCTTAACAAAACTTAATTAATTAACATTTTAAACAAAAAGTATTATGAAAAAATTAAAATTCTTAGCTCTAGGTTTAGTAGCAGCATTCGGATTCGCAGCATGTGGTGAAAATGATGATCCACAAGAAACAGATCTTTACAATTACTCAGCTGCAGAAGAAGTTTTCATGGGTGGTGCAAGTTCTGCTTACGGTTCTTTCTACACTTTCTCTAATGGTGCTCAAACAAAAGCACAATTAACAGAAAACGCTGCTGAAGCTAACGTAGTATTCTGTTTCAGCACACTTACTGATCAAATCAGCTTCATTTCTGGTTCAGAAGCTACAAATGAAATCGTAAAAGAAGCTTGCAAAAACTCTGTTACAAAATTCGTAGAAATTGGTAGCGCAGAACCTAAAAAATTCGAAAAAGCTGATTTCTCAAACGCAACAACAAGCTTTGCAATTGACAAAAAAGTTTTGAATGGTAAAAATGCAGTTGCATTCAAAAATGCAAAATGCCAAGGTTTCTTCGAAATCGTTTCTTTCGATGAAACAAAAACAGATTTGACTCTTAAAGTTTGGATTGCAACTGAAAAACCAGAAGTTGCTGAATAGTAGTTGTTTTTCAACAAATAAAAAGCCGGTTCGTTTGAATCGGCTTTTTTTATGCCCAAAAATAGAGCAATGTCGCACATGACATCGCTCTATTCGTTTTTAGTTTGAATAATGGAAAAGAACATATATATTTGTTGAAAATAACTGAGAAAGGGAACCGAAAATCCTACATACAATACAAAATTGCCTGATGCCGTACCCAATAGAGAAAGCATGGATATTTGGTTCCTATTCGCGAGGAGAAGAAACACCACAAAGCAACATTGACATCTTGGTACAATTCACACTCGATGCACAAATTTCGCTTATGAAATATGCCGAAATAAATTTAACATTAGAAAAAAACTTGGGCGAAAAATCGATTTAGTTCAAGAAGATTCTTTATTGCCATTTGCCCAAGAATCCGCAAACCATGATAAAATACTGATCTATGAGAGAAGTCATAAAAGACAAAGGACGACTTGAACACATCCTCTATGCAACAAACAACATCTTTGAATTTATAAAAGATAAATCCCAAGACAACATTTCTACTGAAAAAATCCTGTTCTATGCTATCGTCAAAAATATTGAAATAATTGGCGAAGTAGCTTATATGTTAACATTGGATTTTAGAGAAAAACATACCGATACCAACTGGGGCAAATTATAAAAATGCGACATGTACTTGTTCACGGTTACTATCAAATACATTCATCTATCTTATGGCAAACTATTCAAACGGATTTGCCCATATTGAAAAAACAAATTGAAGGCTTAATGGTCAAAACGGTACCTGAAATTTGAATATTTTTATTTAATGGTCAAAAAAGTACCTACTTTTTGTTGTAAAAGTATTGGTCAATAAATTTCATTCTATTTAGCTTAGACAATCCATTATGAACTCGGATTTTT
>JAZRXD010000036.1:0-18077 GCA_045600045.1 Bacteroidales bacterium | reverse complement strand
GTCAAAGCGATGAGGTTTCGATGAATATTGAAGTTAAAGAACGTGCTCGTAAACCTATCGTATTTACAAAAACAATTTGTCAGGGAACGGAAATTCAAGACTTACAAGCTTTGGGTAGTCCAAATGTAGTTTGGAAGAGTTTGAGTGGAACGTTACCTGCTGATTATCATGGACCAAAATACAAATTCCAACCTGGACAAGTTTTGGATACAGGTACATATTATTATGAAATATATGATATGAACATGTATGACGAAGAGAATTTGTTGGGTTGTGAAAGTATTCGTGATACAGTTATGATGATTGTTGCTCCGGGTGCAAATACAAAATTGTTTGGTCGTGATTCAGTATGTATGGGTTCTAATGGTGAAAGTTACTATACTCAATTTGAAGCTACGAGCAAATATTTCTGGAAGGTAACTGGTGACAATTTGAATTACTCAAAAGACGCAAGTTCATCATCTGTACGTTATATCGATTGGATGGAAACAGGAATAGATACATTGACAGTATATGAACAAACTTGGGCAGGTTGTGAAGGTTTCGACACTTTGATTGTTAAAGTTGCTCCGGCTCCAATAGCTCGTTTCAACTGGATAATGCCTGGTGCGGGTAATGTAATTGAATTAACAGACAGTACTGTTCAAGATAGTTTGTGGACAACAGATGAGAATGGTGAACCTCTTGCTTTGCCAATAGAATACACATTGGCATGGAACTTTGGACACCAAGGAACTCCAGAATCTCAAATTGACACATTGATTCCATACAATATGAGAAAACAACCAATTCAAGAAGGCGGTTATTTGTATGGATATAACTGTCCAATCTTGACGGTTACAAATGATTTCGGGTGTAAGGATGTTTATTCGGAATGTATATTCGTGAACTTGGTATCTTCGTTGTATGTTCCAACGGCATTTTCTCCAACGAATCCGGCTCATGCAGTAAGAACATTCCAACCAAAAGGTTTCAATTTGGCAAAATGCGAAATCTCAGTTTACGATAAATGGGGTAACTTGTTGTGGTATTCTGACGAAGTTGACGATGGTAAGTTCGTAGGTTACTGGGATGGAACATATGATGGTAAGTTTATGAAATCTGATGTTTATGTTTGGAAAATGGAAGCAACTTTCCTTGATGGTCAAACTTGGCAAGGTTTTGATGCAGGAAATGGAAAGAAAGTTAAATTCGGATATGTAACATTGGTTCGATAAGAATACTTTAAATTGAAAATTCAGGAAGAGACGTGTTTTATTGCACGTCTCTTCTTTTTTATGATGGATGGTTTAAAGAATTATCTATCTTTGTAAGAGTTGAGTTAAATGTTATGGATCAACAAACAGAGTACACGGTTATAAAACCAATGTCGAATTTGCTGCAGTTAAATTTCAAAGAAATTTGGAATTACAGAGATTTGATATGGATGTATGTAAAGCGTAATGTCGTTACAATATACAAACAAACGATTTTGGGGCCGCTTTGGTTGATTATTCAGCCGATTTTAACTACAATCATGTTTATGTTTGTTTTTGGTAATTTGGCGGGTCTTTCTACCGATGGAATACCAGGTGCATTGTTTTATTTTTCAGGATTGATTTTGTGGAATTATTTTTCACAATGTTTGAATGGAACGTCTGGTGTTTTTATTGCTAATCAGGGAGTGTTTGGGAAAGTCTATTTCCCTCGAATTGTTGTTCCGTTAGCAACCACGATTTCCAATCTTATTCAATTTGTGATTCAATTTGGCGTTTTTGTCATTTTATATCTATATTATTATTTTACAATGGATGTTCCAATCGTTCCTAATTCATATGCGTTATTGTTGCCGTTGTTGGTTATTATGTGTGCGGGATTAAGTTTGGGATTTGGAATTATCTTTTCGTCGTTGACAACAAAATATAGAGATTTAGTCTTTTTGTTGCAGTTTGGTGTTCAATTGTGGATGTATGCAACGCCGGTAATTTATCCCTTAAATTCAATTTCTGTGGAGAAACAGTGGATTTTCCAATTGAATCCAATGACATCGATTGTAGAAACGTTTAAATACGGAGCATTAGGTGCTGGAGTGTTTTCGTGGAATGCTTTGATTTATAGTTTTGTATTTATGATTATTCTATTGTTTGTGGGAATAATCATATTCAATCGCATAGAGAAATCGTTTATGGATACGGTTTAACTGATATCCCTCCACGAAACTTGTTGATTATTGCGTTCTTTATAGCCCTTTAAAAGTAAGGAATTTTCTGGTTGTTGAAGTTGAGGATCTTTTTCAACAATACGAAATGCGACGTTTCTTGCCAAATTGATTATTTGACCATCTTTTGCCAAATTTGCCAATTTGTATGAAATAGGAAGTCCACTTTGTTGTGTTCCTTCTATATCACCAGGTCCACGAAGTTTCATATCCATTTCGGCTAACTGAAATCCATCGGTTGTTTCAACCATTGTATTTAAGCGTATATCTCCGTCTTTGCTGAGTTTGTTACCAGCCATAAGTATGCAAAAAGATAAATCAGCGCCACGTCCTACGCGACCTCGCAATTGATGCAGTTGAGACAATCCAAATCGTTCCGCACTTTCAATAACCATGACTGTTGCATTAGGCACATTTACACCAACTTCAATTACAGTTGTTGCAACCATAATTTGTGCTTCTCCTGATGCAAATTTTTGCATTGCTTCATCTTTCTCGGCAGGTTTCATTTTTCCATGAACCATAATTGTTTTGTATTGAGGTTCGGGAAAAGCTTTTATAATATTTTGGTATCCATCTTCCAAATTCTTGAAATCCATTCTTTCGGATTCTTGAATAAGTGGATATACGATATAAACTTGTCGTCCTTGAGCGATTTGTGCACGCATTAAATCGTACATCTTTTGTCTTTGGGAATCGCGTAGCATTGCTGTTCGGATTGGTTTTCTACCAGGGGGAAGTTCATCTATTACAGAAACATCCAAATCGCCATATAAAGTCATTGCTAATGTTCTTGGAATGGGTGTAGCTGTCATTACAAGTACGTGTGGTTGAGTTTGGTTTTTCCCCCATAATTTTGCTCGTTGTGCAACGCCAAAACGATGTTGCTCGTCAATAACACAAAGGCCGATGTTTTGAAATTGAACGGAATCTTCCAATAGGGCATGTGTACCGACAATCATGTTGATTGTCCCGTTTTGAAGACCTTCGGCAATTTCAGCACGTCTTTTTTTTGTTGTTGAGCCAGTCAATAAGGCTACTTCAATAGGAAGTCCAGCCAATAAGGTTTGTAATGATTTTGCGTGTTGTTGAGCCAAAATTTCTGTTGGAGCCATTAGGCAGGCTTGATAACCGTTGTCTAGGGTCATAAGCATTGCAAGAACAGCTACAAGTGTTTTTCCACTACCGACATCACCTTGAATAAGTCGATTCATGTGTTTGCCAGATTCAACGTCGGCACGTATTTCCGACATGACACGAATTTGGGCTTTAGTAAGAGGAAAAGGAAGGAATTCTTTGTAGAATTTTGGTAATAAATTATCATTGTTTCTAAAGAATTTAAAACCTTTTATTGCTTGAGTATTCGCTTGTTTGCGAATAGCCATAGTCAGTTGTACCCAAAATAATTCTTCAAATTTGATTCGGAATTGTGCTTTCGAAACTTGGTTGAGATTCGAAGGCATGTGTAATGTTCGAAGTGTTGTTTCTAGGTTGGGTAGTTGGCATTCGTCTAAAATGTATTTTGGTAACGTTTCCAAGATAAGATTCGTGCCGATTTTATTGAATGCACTTTCCATAATGGCCCGCATAACTTTACCATTAAGATTTGCTTGTCGTGTTTTTTCTGTAGCGGGATAAACACCTATGAAATCTTGTTGTGGACGCGAAGCAAATTTTGAAAATTCTTCGATTTCGGGATGAGTCATTGACAACATTCCGTGAAATTCAGAAACTTTACCAAAGACGACGTAATCGATGTTGGGTTTAATCATAGGATCTACCCATTTGATTCCTTTAAACCATGTGAGTTCGATTCGACCAGTTCCATCGGTGAAAAGTGCTTTTAGATGAGCTTTAGCCCCAACTCCGTTAAGTTGTTTTGAAACAAATCGTCCTTTTATTTGAACAGCAGCATGGGCAGGAACAAGTTCGGCAATCGTATAGAATTTACTTCTGTCAATGTATCGGAACGGCAAAAAATTTAGTAAGTCGTTGATCGTAAAAATATTGAGTTCCGTTTTTAATAGATCGGCTCGTTTCGGACCAACTCCCGACAAAAATTGTATGTCGTCGTAGAGAACGTTCATTATTTAATTTTTCCGCCGATTCTTGCTCGTAGATATATTTGTTGGGAATTGTCCCATACACCGTCAACATAATGCATACACCAACGGAAACTTGCTTTTACATTTTTGGTGTTCAAAACGTAGAGCACACCGTCAATTCTCGCATAATTTCCACATCGGAACAATGGATCGCCCCAAGGTAAATGAGTTCCTTCGCCATAATAATAAATTGCGTCAATTGCCAAAAATTTCTTTTGGATATAGAATGTTGAATACGAAGCGAGAGAACGCAAGGGACTATTTATTGTTGTATCTTTTTTATTTGCATACCATGTATTTATAAATCCTGTAGAGACAGATAAAGAATCAAACCATGTGTTTTTTACATCGAAACCGAGATTTAATCCCCAACCGCCATTGTCGGCAACTGATTTTTTACCTCGTTCGCCTTCGGCGTGATGTCGATAGTAGAACATATCGGTCAAAAAGAAATTTTTAAGATGAGTTATTCCGCTTACACCAGTTATGAATTTTTCGCAATAGCCGGCATTTACCTGTGTATGCCAATCAAATAGAAGAGTTTGCTCTCCGAATTTGTGATGAAAAACAGCTCGTGCACCTTGGTAATTCGGACGATAGTATATCAAGGAGTCGGTATAGAGAACTTTTGGATATGTGGCGTTTTCAATAGGAAATGAGCCGAGTTGAAAATCCAAAAAGTTGTTTTTGTATTGATAGTAAAATGACAAAACAGGTTCGTGCGCAAACATTTTTTCGCCATGTTCGACCATATAGCTGCCACCACCGTAAAATGATTGATTTGTGTCGATTTGGTAGCCGATTGTTGCCGAAAGTCTTGAGCCTAAAATCGTTTCGGGATAACCATAGTATGTGGTGAATTCTCTGTTATCGCCAATAAAATCGTAGCCTGCATTCCATATGAAATTTTGTGCAATTGTGAGTTTTGATAAACTCATAGTAAGCAAAAAAAATGTAAGAAATAGATTTTTTTTCATAAGTCTGGATTATCTAAATTCATTGTTTTCGGTATGTAATTCTGCAGATTCCGCAATATCGAATTTTTTTCCGCAATGGCTGCAAAATTTAGCTTCGCTGTTGTGCGTGTGTTCGTGACAATGTGGACAAGTTTTTATGCGTCTTTTTTTCTCCTCGTTGATTAACGAAACAGAGAAAATACCTGTAGGAACCGCTAAAACAGTGTAACCAAGCAGCATAATTACAGCAGATAAAAATCGTCCGACACTGGTACATGGTGCTATGTCTCCGTAACCAACGGTCGTCATTGTTACGATTGCCCAATAAATGCTGTTCGGAATGTCTTCGAATCCATTCGGATTTCTGCCATTTTCAACTATGTACATAATTGTTCCTATTGAAACGACCAAAATAACAGCGAATAAGAAGAATATGATGATTTTTTGTTTGCTTTGTTTGAGCGAAAGAAGAAGTAGATTCCCTTCGTTGAGAAATGAGAATAGTTTGAAGATTCGAAAAATTCGCAAAAGACGAAATATTCGAATTGCCAATAAACTTTGTGCTCCTGCGAAAAATATACCTAAGTAGCTTGGCAAAGTTGCCAATAAATCTATAATTCCCCAAAAACTAAAAATATAGGTGCTTGGTTTTTCCATACAGTATATTCTGGCAAGATATTCAAATGTGAATACAGCAGTAAAGATCCATTCCAAAATGCGTAGCACAAAACGCATTGAAGGAGGAAAGAAATTCATACTTTCCAAAATAATGATAGCAACACTAAGTAAAATGCAGACAAACAAAATAATGTCGAATAATTTGCCGGCGGGAGTGTCGGAACCAAAAATTATTGAATTAAGTTTTTCCTTTAGATAATTATTGTGCAAAAACGATTGGCATCGATTTCGTAAAGAACGGAAGGGTTTGCCTAATGTGTTGAAAAATCCCATACAAGTATTTTTAACGAACTATTTCTCCTACAGTTGCCTGTGCTGCGGAAATCAAGTCGGCGGGCTTTATTTTAATTTGTAAACCTCGAATGCCGGCACTGACGTATATGATTTCTTGCTCCAAGGCAGATTGATGTATAAAAGTAGGAAATTTTTTCTTCATTGCAAGAGGAGAACATCCACCTCGAATATAACCCGTAAGTGGCTGAAGTTCTTTAACATGAATCATGTCACAATTTTTATTGCCCGAAATTTTGGCGGCCAATTTCAAGTCAACTTCTAAATTTCCAGGTATTACACAAACAAATAAACCTATTTTGTCGCCACGTAAGACTAACGTTTTGAATACTTGATCGATAGGTTCGTTTAATTGGCTTGCAATATGTTCGGCACCTAGGTCGTTCTCGTCAACTTCGTAAGGAACTAATTCGTATGATATTTTTAGATTGTCGAGAAATCTAGCCGCGTTTGTTTTGTTAATCTTCATTTTTCGATGGTGTTAAAACGTTGATAATTGTCGTTTTATCTATCTGCGGAGCATTGATCTGTCCAGCAACAATTGATTCTGCTGTTTCGGCCATTGGTTTGAAAAATACAGATGTCTCGATTGTTTCAATTGGTTTTGTTGCATAACTTTTTATCAATGTGTTAGTTAAATAGAACAAAAACGACAGGATAATTAAATATTTTGACATTCCGAAGATAATTCCCAACAGTTTGTCTAACCACAAAATGTTGATTGCTTTGCAGAATCGTAAAATAATTTTTGTAATGATGAAACAAAGTACGATTACAAGAACGAATACGCATCCAAAAGCGGTGATTTGTTGATAATCAGGAGATATAGATGTATATTCCTGAATGTATTTCGTCATAAATTCTGAAAAATTTACCGAAGCCCAAATTCCTAAAATGAGTGCAACGATGGTTCCTCCTTCCGAAATCAATCCATTTTTGAATCCTTTGAATGCACCCCATAGAACGGGGATTATTACGATAATATCTAAGAAATTCATTGTTGTTGTGTTTTTGAAATTTTTCTAACAGGGAAATATGCTGTAAAAAATCCAACAAGTAAAACTATGAAAAGTACAGCAAAAATATCGCTTAAAAACACTTGTACGGGATAAGATTGTACGATAAAATTGTCCGAAGCCCCTGGTAATTTTATCAATCCGTATTTTTCTTGCAAATAGCAAATTATGACGCCTATTGCAATTCCAAGTATAGCACCAACAATTGAAATGAGCCAACCTTCGAATGTGAAAATTCGTTTTATGAGTTTTGAATCGGCACCTAAACTTTTAAGTATTTCGATGTCGCGTTGTTTGTCTATAATTAGCATAGAAAGCGAACCAACAATGCTGAATGAGGCAATAATGAGAATAAGTGAAATGATTAGGAATGTAATGAATTTTTCACCTTGTGTTATTTTTGACATGAATTCGTGTTGTGAATTGCGATCTTTAACATAAAAATTATTTCCTAAGTCTTTTTTTAACTGTTCCACAACGGATTGTATATCTGCATTGTCGCAGATTTTTAATTCTATGGATGACACTTCGTTATTTGTATATTTCCATAAATCTTGCACTAAACCTAATGAAGCAATAACATATTCGTTGTCAATGTCCATTTGAACAGAAAAAACGCTTCGTGCATATGCATGCGTTTTGTTATATTCTTCGCTTGGAACAAATGCCGATTTTTTTGCTCTTTCGGGAGCATAGATATATAAGACATCTCGAAATCTCAATCCCACCGAGAGTTTATGTGCCACGCCTTGCCCAACGCATGCATATTGAATTCCGTTTTCTTCCAACTTAAATTCTCCTGCAACAACCATAGAATCTACGGAGCAGGTTTTGGCATAGGATTCTCCAACACCTTTGAGTTTCCCAATCATTTGCTTATCGCCGTAGGTGAACAATACATCATCTTCGAGAATAGGTGTATAGGCATAAATATCAGGATTTTGCTGTAATTTTTTTTCTACGGAATCCATTGAAAATACTCGTCCTGATTGTGCGATGATTTTGATTTCTGGATCGAAAATGTTGTACATTGATGAAATAACGGAGGAAAGTCCGTTGAAAACCGACATCACAATAATCAGAGCCATGCTCACAAGCGTGATGAGGGCAACCGAGACCATCGTGATATAATTGATGGCATTCTTACTTTTTTTGGAAAACAAGTATCGTCTTGCAAAGAAAAAAGAAACCGACATTATTTTTTGTACGCTTTAACAATCAATCCTGTTCCTGTTTGTTGGTCGCAAATAACGTCTAATGTATTTAAAATCAAACAAATCCAGAATATTGCAATGTAGTAGAATGGTAAAAGAATGAAGAATAATTTTGTAATATTCAAAAGACTAATCGGAAGTTTCATAGATAGTATCCATGAAATTTGTCCTGGTAATCCGTATGAATATTTTGCTTCAATGTTTTTGAATCCTGCATTTGTTAGTTTTTGTGTTATTTCTTCTATGCCATATCCGTCGCGTACGTGTTCTCCAATAAAGGATTCTGTGTTATTGTCGTGAACGTCGGAACCGCCAAGGTTTGATGGTGTTGAAATAAGTAAAAGTCCATTTTCATTCAATGACGAATAAAAGTTTCTGAAAACTTGTTCATCATCAAGAATATGTTCCATCACGTCAACCGAAAGAATTAAATCCATAGGTTTTTGCGACACAAATTTTGTGAGGTCGCCTTCGGCAAACATCATACGATTTTCAAATCCTATTTGTTTTGAAAAATTATTGCAGTCTTCAATTTGTTCTTTTTTTACGTCAATTCCGAGAATGGAACGTCGGGTATTTTTACGGGCAAGGAAATAGGAATATTGTCCGAAACCAGAACCAGCGTCAAGAATTGAACTTTGTTGAGGTTCGGTTTTCTCCCAATTAGAAATGACTTTTTTGATGTGCCAAGCACGTAATAATAAAATATCAAGAAGTATATAGAATACTTTCCGAAGAAATGGATTTCGGTTAAAAATTGTACCTAATGAGAATTTTATCGGATCGTAGTTCATTTCTCCTTTTCTTTTGAGTCGCTTGATTTAAGAAGTCTTTCTATATTTTCTTGATATTCAATAGAATCGTCAACAAAAAATGCTAATTCCGGAATGATTCTCAGTTGTTTCGCAACTTTTTGCGCCAACATTTGGCGAATTGTTTTGGCTTTGTCTTGTATGCTTTCGTATAATTGTTTTTCATCTTTGCTTGGTGCAAAAATGCTTACATATACTTTTGCAAACGACAAGTCGGGCGCAACGCGAACAACTGTTACAGAAATCAATGCGCCACGAAACATGTTCATTGATTCCTTTTGGAATATGTCGCCAAGTTCTTTTTGAAGAAGGCGGGCTATTTTATTTTGACGTGTTGTACTCATTATTTTTTAGAAAATTTAATATTTCCCAAACCTTCAATTCCTTTGCGAAGTAATCTTAGATACAAGATGAAGTAGCAAGCTATTGACATAATCCAAATCATTGCAACGTTTGTCCAATAGGTACTCATGTACGAACCGAAGAATGGTTTCTTTGGTGCGTAGAAATGGGCACGAATAAGAGGAGACGTAGGTGTAATGAATACAGGATCTGTTTTTTGTACCAAATTACCTTTGTATTCAATCAAAACAGTTAAATCGTTTGTGTTTTTACAGAAGTCTTCCAACGCCTCGTTATAGTAATTTTTCTTAATATCAAGAAATGCCGCATTACCAAGACTGTCAATCATGTGTGGTGTGCGTTCAATTGTTGGAAGATTCATTTCTTCGCAAGCTTTGTTACCAAGTTCAACAATGATTGAATGTGTCAATTTGTCTTTTTGAGAGCGGTATTTGTTGTTTTGTTTGATGTAATATTGTTTTACGTCTGCAATGTATTGACGTGCCGTAACCAAATTTTCTTTCGAAACATTTCCTGAAGCCAAATTATCAACGACGTTTTGGTCAATTTTGATAATGTTTCCAGTGTTTTTCAATTCTTTCTTGATTTCGTTGGAAACCAATATAAGATTCTTGTTGAATTGCTCTTGATTTTCGTTGTATTCTTGGAAACGGATGCAGTCGTTCAATTTGTTATTTAATTGGTTTGACCATTCACCTTTGCGATAGCTGCATTCGCTGATTTTCATGTCCAAATCAAAGAACGGAGCTTCGTATTTGTTATTTGCATATTGTTCAACTGCCAAACCTTCGTATGCCCAACGAGATGTGATAATTTCGCCGTAGAACGGAATATCCTGTGGATTTGAAATTGTTGGGTTCAATTTGTCGAAACTTACGATGATACCACTCAAGATAATTTGTGGAATTACAAGGAATGGAATCAAAATGTAGATAGTCTTAATGTCGTTAAATGAGTCAGAAATAATTAGTCCCAAAATGTTGGCGAAGCTCCAAACGCTGAAAGCCATTAACCAATATTTGAAGAATAATCCGTGAAGTCCAAGAATCAAGTTTCCGCAAATCACGAACATAAACGATTGAATTGCCGAAATAAACAAAAGAATGATGATTTTTGAAATCAAGTAGCTTGACCAACTTAAATGTAGGAACGATTCTCGGCTACGGATTTTCTGATCGCGGAAGATTTCCTCGGCGCTGGCTGTTAAACCTACGAAGAAACCGCAAATTACCAACATGAAAATGTAAACAGGAATATTTGCGTTGTTCATCAAGCAATAGCCGACACTTCCGTTTTCGTCAACGTTCCAATATTTAATGATAAAAGCTAAGAATACTGCAATAATTGGCGATTCCAAACCATTGATAAGCATATATTGCATATTCGAAACCTTAGACAAAAGATCTCGTTTTATGAATACTTTCAACTGACGGAACCAGTTAGGAATTTTGAATGTGATTTCCGGCAATTTTTCAGGAATAGGCTTGTTCTCTGCCTCTTTTCGGTTTTCTCTATATTTTTCGAACCAGTCGGTAGGAGCGAGTTTACGAATTTCCTGACGTCTTTCGTTCAACATTGGAGTTCCGTCTTCGTTCAAAATCTTTGCTTCGGTAATGTTGAAGATTTGTTCCGGATTCACGTTACCGCAGGTTGGACATTCGCTAATGTTTGCATCGGCTTGGCCTGTGCATTGTTTGAAGTACATAATTGAATCAACTGGAGCACCATAGTAAATTTGGAAACCGCCAGTATCCAAAATAACCAATCTATCGAATGTTTTGAAAATATCGGAAGATGGTTGGTGAATAACAACGAACACCAATTTGCCCTTTAAAGCAAGTTCCTTCAAAAGGTCCATAATATTTTCTGAGTCTTTTGAAGACAAACCGGAAGTTGGTTCATCAAGGAACAAGATTGCAGGTTCACGGATTAACTCCAATGCGATATTCAAACGTTTTCTTTGTCCTCCTGAAATTTCTTTCTTCAATTCGTCACCAACAACATTGTCTTTTCGTTCGTACAATCCTAAACTTTGTAGAACTTTTTCGCATCGTTCTGCGATTTCTTCGTCAGTTAAGTTGTCAAAGCAAAGTTTTGCACTGTAGAAAAGGTTTTCGTAAACTGTCAATTCCTTAATCAAAAGGTCGTCTTGTGGTACGAAACCGATAAGTCCGTTTAATTTTCCTTCGGTGTCGTGATGAAGATCAATATTGTTGATGGTAACTTTTCCGCTTGTTGGAATGTAGTTTCCGTTCAAAACGTTCAGCAATGTTGATTTGCCAGCACCTGACGCACCCATGATTCCGACCAAACTTCCTGAAGTTTCTTCGATAGAAAATTCGTGGAGACCAATATTTCCGCCACGGAATTTGTATGTGATGTCGTCAACATTGAACACAACACCTTCGTTAGAACTGCCGGCGTTGAATGTATTCAAAATTTCGCTGTAGTAAATTGGCTTCATCTGCATGCTTCTGATTGCAGTACCAATATTCAGAATCGTAACCTTGTCTTCGTAAATTGGTTGGCTGTTCAATGTAATTTCGCCAACTTGGAACGAACGGAATATCAATAGGTTGGATGCACGCAAATAGAAAACTTTTATCATACCGGAAAGGTGAGGAGAGCAAATGTGTTTTGCCAACATTTCACCAGATTCCTGTGTGTTGTTGATTACCAGCAAATTCTCGGAATCTGGAATTTCCGAAAATTCGTGAAGAATGAATTCGCACAATTGGTTGTATTCTTCAGTGTCGATGTTCAAATCTTCAACAAGAGCATTCAAATATTCTTTTTCAGTGTCGGTTATTGAATTATCTGTAGAAACGAATTCCAACAAACTGATGATAACATACAATTTTTGACGTTGAGTCAATTCTTGGTTTATGTTGTTGCCAATTTTGTGGATACGAGCAGAAAGTTTTGCTTCGATTTTATATTTTAATGCTTCAGCATCAACTTCACCTTTTTTAGCGGCTTTTTCAGTAATACGATTGACGTCGGCCATCACTTCGTCGTATTCCTGTTCGAATGTAGGAAGAAATTTTTTTGCCAATTCTTTGTTTAATTGTGCGGCAAGAAATAATTCTACAATTTTTATTTTATCACTTTTGTTACCATCGGTTTTTGCAAAAACTGCAAATAGCTTCAATAAAGCTTCTATTATTCGTTCACTCATGTTTTGTTATTTTTGTGTGCAAATGTACTATTTTTTAAAACCTACCAATAAAATAATTTCATCGGATTCCACATTGTTTTCAACCAATGTTAATTTAACGGTACAGGTTATTGTTTTTTTGATTTGAAAGTTCCAAAAGTTTGAGTAGGAATGTTTTTGGTTGTCAAATAATAAATTTTCTTGATTGTCAATTAGTTGCATGTGGATTTTCGATGAATTCCTTGTGCAAGTAATAATTCTGTATTCGTTGCCTCCGATGAATGTAATTTCACAATCTTTTGTCTCGTTGAAATTGATTGGTGTTGTGTAATATTGTCCGTTCGAGACATATTCATCAGTTAAAAGGTCGGCGCAAGGTTCTTGTGCAAACGACGTAAGTGAGGCAAGGACGAATAAAATTGTTGCTGCGAAATGAAATTGTTTCATTATTGTATAATCTTATTTCTTAATGCTTCGATTTTTTTAGTGACAAGTTGGATGTGCTCTGGCAGAATATCCAATTGTGATTCACTATTGATGATTGTTAACTGTTTGCTGGCTATGGTTGTGGGTGGCTTATAAGTATAATGATAGTCTATTCCGTCAAATTCGTAACAAATATCAACTATGTCGTTTATGAGGTTTTTATAGTCCGAATTCTTTTCGTAATACGGACGGAGAATGTTCAGAATGGCTTCGGCGGCAAATTTATGTTCTGCTATTTTTTGAATGGTTTTCGGATTGGATTGCATTTTCTGGATTTGAGTCAGTAAATACAAACTTTCGACCCAGCAGCCTGTCATTATCAATGAAGCTTCTGCCATTTGATTTTCGCCTTTTAGCAATTTGTCCGATTCTTGAAATTTTGTTGTAAGAATGACAAGAAGTGAATCCAAATTTGCCATATTGTCTTCAAGTCGTTCCATTGTTGTGGCATCGAAAATGGTGGAAAGTTCAATTTGATTTGCCAAGGTTTTCAAAGCGGCAAAATAATTAAGTGCTTCGGAAACCTGGTCGTATAAAGTCATGTATGAAATGTCAATACCGTAAATACCCATATTCAAAAGTTTCTTGAATTGGGAATCATATAGATTGAGATTCATAACGGAATTAGGAAGAGTTTGATTGTATTGAATGTCAAGTTCCCGTACGTGGCTCATGATTTCGTAAGGAGATGGTACACAATAAATTGTACCGTTAATCATGCCGACTAGATTCTTGTTTGTCGTTACTTCTTGAACCGTTAGAGCTGCTTTTTCAATAGTGTTGGATGCAGTGTCTTTTTGTGCTTTACCACATGAGGTAATCAGCAAGCAAAGAACGGGAATTACTATTGAAAAAATCTGTCTTTTCATTAAAAATATTTATCACCGAAATGTACGTTTTTTTTGCGAAACAAAAAAACAAAGTAAGGATTTTCTTTTTTTGACAAAAAAATCGTAACAAGATGATATTCGGAACGTTATGCTATTTTTGAAGATTTTTGATATGGTCGGAAAGAATCAAATATGATTCGTAGAGTGTAACGTCTTCTTTGATAGATTTATTCCAGTCCTCAATACGTTTGTTTTCCACCGAATCCAATGTCGCATTTTCGTTTGATGCAATTTCCCAATTTATGATTTCGAATGGGACGTTGCGCTTGCCTGCATCTTTGTATTTCTTGGACAATGCAATATCTTCTTCATCTTTCTTTCTGAATTCTGAAAGTTCAAGAGGAATGGATTCTTCATCTTTTGTGTCGGCTAGCCATTTTGCGGCTTCTTTTAACAACACGAACGATGAATCTTTTTGTGTTCTGTTGGCACTTTTTTTCGACAAATCTTTGATGTTTGGTGCTTTATTCCAAGTTGTGTATGGAACAGATTTAATTTCCGACCAAGGCAACGGATAGTCTAGCTCTTTTTCGCCAATTTCGATTTTGTCGTACATGTCTGGTAAAATAATATCTGGCTTAACACCTTGGAATTGAGTCGTTCCACCATTGATTCTATAGAATTTTTGAATGGTAATTTTTACAGCTCCCAGAGGTTTTTGTGCGTGATATTCGTGCGATACAAGTCTGTCAATATCTATGATTCGTTGAACAGTTCCTTTGCCGTAGGTTGATTCGGTTCCTATAATTATGGCACGTTTGTAGTCTTGCATAGCGGCGGCAAGTATTTCCGATGCCGATGCACTGAAAGTGTTAACCATAATTGCCATTGGACCGTCATAAAGCACTTTACCATCATTGTCGTTGTATGCTCGTGCAGGTTCGTTCATTGATTTGACTTGTACGATTGGTCCTTTATCGATGAATAGTCCGCCAATTTCAACAACGTCGTTAAGAGATCCGCCACCGTTATTTCTTATGTCGATAAGAATACCGTCAACATTTGCATTTTTTAATTTTGTAACTTCTTTTTTTATGTCTTCGGAACATTTGCGTCCGTGAGAATCATTCATGTCGGTGTAAAATTGCGGCAAATAGATGTAACCAATTCTATACGATTTTTTGTCGTTGGTTGTTAGAATAGTAGATTTCGCATATTTTTCTTCGAGGACAATTACATCGCGAATAATAGGAATTTGAACGATAGAACCGTCGATTTTTTTTACGGTCAAAACAACTTTAGTTCCTTTGGGGCCACGGATAAGACGAACAGCTTCGTCCAGACGCATATCAACAATTTCCACAGGTTCGTTGTCGCCTTGGGCAACTTTTAAAATAATATCTTCGGCTTTCAATTCCCCTTGTTTCCAGGATGGACTACCAGGAACAATTTCCACAACTTTTATATAGCCATCTTTTTCAGAAAGTGTGGCACCAATACCTTCTAATTTTCCTGACATGGAAATGTCAAAATCTTCTTTTTCTGTAGGTGGAAAATAGTTCGTGTGTGGATCAAAAGCACCGGCGATTGCATTCACGTATGAAGAAAATCTATCGTTTCTCGAAATTTTTGTGATTCGTTTGAATCGGGTGTCATAGCGTTTAAGAATGATGCTACGGGCTGTATCTTCGAGTTGCTCGGTGGTTTTGCCAACAAACGTGGAGTCGCTTTCCAACTTCTTTTTTTGATCGTTTTCCAACGAAATAATTTCGGTGAGGACTTGATATTTTATATATTTTCTCCAATATTCCTCCAAGTCGGTTTGCGAAATGCAATAATCGCGTTTGTCACGGTTGAGGTTTATTGTTTCTATTGTAGTGTAGTTGATTGGTTTACTAAGAAATTCAGGATACAAATCAATGATTTTTTTTACTTGAGCCTCTATTAATTCGATAGATAAATTAAAGAATTCCAATGAATTACCTCTGATTTGGTCGTCGATTTTTGTTTTGTATGTGCTAAGAATGTCAATTTGGTCTTTTGTGAAATACATCTTGTTGTAGTCAAGACTTTTCATATAAAGATCAAATACTTTTTCCGAAAATCCATCATCAAGATTTTGAGGATTATAGTGGAATGATTTTAAGATTTCGTAGGTTGAATTGACAATCAGCTTTTCTTTAGGTTCGTTATTTTCGTAAACGAAAAATGCTCCTAAAAGAAGAGAGGTTATGATAATTACCGAAATGGGTAGAAGTCGTTTAAGTTTCATCGTGAAAAATTTCAACGAAGGTAGTAAAATAATTGACTTAAGGAGTGTTCTACTGTGTTTTTTTAGAAAAAACAATATTAGAACAAATATGCGATAAAAATAGCGGCGACAATTCCTGCGAAATCAGCTATCAAACCACAACCTATAGCATGGCGAGTCTTTCGTATTCCAACAGAACCGAAGTACACTGCAATAATGTAGAACGTTGTGTCGGTTGCTCCTTGGAAAATACACGAAAGTTTACCGACAAAGGAATCTGGACCGTAAGTGTTCATTGCGTCAATCATTAATCCACGTGCACCGGTGCCGCTCAATGGTTTCATAAATGCAGTTGGTAAAGCTGGAACAAAATCGGTGTCGATGCCAAGAGAATTGAAACACCAAGCCAATCCGTTGCAAATAAGGTCCAGTCCGCCGACCGTTCTAAAAATGCCGATACCAACGAGAATTGCAATAAGGTTGGGAATTATTTTTATGGCAACGCCGAAACCGTCTTTTGCACCTTCGATAAAAGCATCCCAAATGTTAACTTTTTTGATTAGTCCCGCCACAAAAAATGAAATGATTATGGAGAACAAAATAACATTTCCCAATACGCTTGAAACTATTTTCAATTCTTCGGCTGGCAATGTTTTTAGGTAAAACAACAAACCAAAAATGAGTGCTGAAATTGTTCCTAAATATAAGAGAATGGTTTTATTGAATAAATTGATTTTCTGTACGATGGCTACCGTGAGAAATCCAATTAAAGTTGAGAAAAAAGTTGCAAACAAAATTGGCAGAAAAACATCGGTTGGGTCGGCAGCGCCTGCTTGAGCTCGATACACCATTATGGTTGTTGGGATAAGTGTTAGCCCGGAAGTATTTAAAACCAAAAACATTATTTGTGCATTAGATGCAGTGTCTTTGTCTTTATTGAATTCTTGCATTTCATTCATTGCTTTTAACCCCATTGGAGTTGCAGCGTTATCAAGGCCAAGCATATTTGCTGCAATATTCAGCATCATAGTGCCGTAAACAGGATGGTCTTTGGGTATTTCAGGAAAAATTTTTCTGAAAAATGGCGCTATAATTTTAGCTAGCAAGTTGATGATTCCACCTCGTTCACCGATTTTCATAAAGCCCAGCCATAGAGCCAAAACACCGGTTAGTCCAATGGAAATCTCAAAACCGTTTTTGGCATCGGAGAATATCCCTTGCATTACTTGCGAAAATATTTCTGTATCACCAAAGAAAATGAGACGAATTAAGGCAACGACAAAGCCAATGAGAAAAAAAGCAACCCAAATATAGTTTAATGCCATCTGCCTTAATTTTATTTACAAAAATAGAGATTTATTTATAAAGAGCAATTCATTTTAAAAGAAGCATTTAAATGATTAAGGGATAGGGTATGAGTATAAAAAAATGCCGAACCAAAATTGATTCAGCATTTTTGTATTTGTTAGCAGATTTCTACGCTACGAAATGACAGTTTCATTTAATCATTATTACCCATCCATTGTGCATTATTTAACGATTACCTTAAACGACTCGTTTCCAACTTTTACGAAGTAAATTCCATCCAGAAGAATTGAGAATTTATTTTCGTATCGAGCGTTTTTCATTTGTGACAAACAGCGACCTGTATTGTCATAAATTGTTATGTTTTTGCCTTCGGCGTTCTTCACAAAAATTGTATGATTAACTGCATAGACTTC
>JAZRXD010000035.1:0-4905 GCA_045600045.1 Bacteroidales bacterium | reverse complement strand
AACGAATACGAAAACAATGTTTCAAACAACTGGTACACCAACTATTACGCTCGTTGGTGCTTGAGCTATACAATGGAAACAATCAGCTGGGCAAAACGTGTGGCAAGAGAAAAATTCCAAGAATTGGCACAAAAAATTTCGTTCGAAGAAATGGAAATCACTCGTTGGTCGGACATTGTACAAAACATGTATTTGCCAACCGATGAAAAATTCGGACTTATTTTGCAACAAGATGGCTATTTAGACAAAGAGCCTTTGACTGTAGCCGACCTGCCTGCCGATCAACGTCCAATAAACCAACACTGGTCGTGGGATAGGATTTTACGTTCGCCATACATCAAACAAGCCGATGTTGTGCAAGGCCTATACGTATTCGAAAAAGATTTCGAGCCCGAAACGATTGAAAAGAATTTCAATTTCTACGAAGCCCGATGCGTCCACGAATCGTCTCTTTCGCCGTGCATACATTCCATTGTCGCTTCAAAAATCGGGAACGAAGAAAAAGCATACGAACTTTATTTACGTACTGCCCGTTTGGATTTGGACGACTACAACAAAGAAGCTCACGAAGGGTTACACATCACCAGCATGTCGGGCTCGTGGTTGGCAATTGTGAAAGGGTTTGCGGGAATGAGAGTCGAACAAAACAATCTTTCGTTCGCTCCATACATTCCAAAAAGTTGGAAATCGTATTCATTCTCAATTTTATACCGCGACGCAATTCTTACCGTAACTGTTTCAAGAACAAAAGTGGAACTTTCAACCGAAAAGGGATTTATTTCGAACATCGAAATCTACGGTGAGAAATACAATATGAAAGCAGGAGAAAAACTTACCATCAAAATCGAAAAGAAAAACAAATGAAAAAAGTTCTCTTAATCATCGGAGCGGCAATCGTTCTTTTAATTGCAGCCATCGCATTTCTCATTTCGCCGATTGCCGAAAGTTTTATTGAAAAAAACTCAAAAGACTTAATTGGCCGCAAAGTTGAAATGGAAAATCTTTCGCTGAATATTCTTTCCGGACGATTGAAAATTGAAGATTTTACGTTGTTCGAAGCCGACGAAACCACACCTTTCGTAACATTCAACTTGTTTGACGTGAACGTAAACTTGAAAGGACTTCTCACAAACAAAATCGAAATAGAACACGTGTTGCTTTCCAATGCGAACATCCGCGTCATTCAAAAAGGTGATTATTTCAACTTCAACGACATTATCGACTTTTTCTCCGATACGACCGAAACCGATACTATCGAAGAACCTAGTTCGTGGGATGTCATTATCAACGATATAAATTTGGCGCACAACGATTTATACTATCAAGACCAAGAAGTTGGCAGCGAATGGAATCTAAAAGATATTTCCATTCAAATTCCAGGAATCGATTTATCCGACATTCAGGCCGATATGGGCTTGCAACTTGATTTTATGAATGGAGGGAAATTGATGACAAAAGTAAAATACGACACCGAAAAATCATTGTACGATTTGTACCTAAACATTCAAAATTTCAAATTGTCGCCTATACTTCCCTATTTGCAGCAATCTCTTGCTGTTAACAGTCTTGACGGAACTTTTTCAACCGATTTAACGGTGAAAGGTTCCACAGAACACATTATGGAATTCGACGTAAATGGCGACATTCTTGTTTCCGAATTCAACATAACAGATGCAAAAGATCAATCGGTTGCGTCGTTCGACAGCATATCAACAACAATCAACCATGTTGATATGACGCACAACAAATTCGAACTCAAGAAATTACACATTGATGGTTTAACCGCAAGCTACGAAATTTTCAAAGACAACTCCGACAATTTTTCTAAACTTTTCAAAGAAGATGCTACAAGCGACACTATAGAAGTTGCCACAAACGACAACGCTTCGGAAGAGCCTATATCTATCATAATCAACGATTTAAAAGTCAACAACGCAAAATTCATTTATGCCGACAACACTTTGCCACAAAAATTTGTATTCAATGTTGATGACATTTGCGTTGCCGCCCAAGATTTCGACCTCAACAAACAAAACAACGTAAATATCACTGCTGTTCTCGAAAACACAGGTAAACTGAAAATCAAATGGATTGGAAGCATTGAGGACATTTCCAATCAAAACATAACCGTCACGTTGAACAATCTAGCAATACGCGAATTCTCACCTTATTCATTAGCTTTGTTCGGCAATCCCATCACCGACGGACATATTTCCATCCAAAGCCAAAATATAATTGTCAACAATAATCTACGAGGCACAAACAAAGTAAATATCTTCAATCCTAAAATTGGCGATAAAGACAACTCTGTCAAAGCGGAATACAACATTCCTTTAAAAATGGGAATATATATTTTGACCGACAAAAATGGCAAAGTCGACCTTGATTTGCCCGTTTCCGGCAATATTGATTCTCCAGACTTTTCATACGGCAAAATCATTATCAAAACATTAGGAAACTTGTTGGTTAAAGTTGCTGCTTCGCCGTTCAATGCGTTGAAAAGCGGAAGTTCTGACATTGAACAAATTTATTTCACGGCAACAACACCGGAATTTTCCGACGAAGAATATGCTCAATTCGCAGAATTAGGCAATCTTTTGCACGAAAAACCAGAATTGAAATTACGCTTAACGCAAAGTCTTCTTTACTCACACGCAATCACCGAATATTGCGTGGTGGAATTAAAGAAAAACATGGCTATCCAAGATTCCACAAGTTTAGTAAACGAATACAATGCGAACGATTTGCTTGTGAAAGAAAAATATTGCGCCATTCAAACAAAATCACCTGAATTAACCGCTTTTGCCGACCAAATGCTTGCTGCAAAAGGTTTAACAAGCAAAAGTAAATTGACAAACGAACAAAAAGCCGTGCTTTTGTACGAATCCGATATGAAACCAATAATTGAAAAGGATATGTCGTGGAGAAATTCCTTGTTGCAGAATTATTTAACGTCAAAATGCTCGGTTGCCGATTCGTCAATTTCAATCATGTCAAATTTAATAGAAAACGATACTATCAAAAATTTCAAAGACAACTTCAAAGTTGAGTGGTCGTTGGAATAGTACTTGTGCAACACAATCAAACGAGTATTAAATTCCAATATTTTCGGGAAACCGTTAGGAATATGTTTTCCTGTATTCTATCAATTAAAGCGGATCTGTATATTTCCTTTCTCCAAAACAGCCTAAAGCTAGGCAAATGTAACAAGTTTAGTTTAATTACAGAATTACGATTTTCATTCTAAGTTCCTCCTGCACATAATATTTTGACATATTCCTTTTTGTTATGTCCAGCTTTGGGGGTTCATATCATTTTTGAGGAAGGGTATAAAAAGGAAATACATCGTCAATTATGATGATTTTTATTCAATATCCTAACCATCTGTTTTTCAGTATTATACCTTTTGCTGCAATATATAATTGTAGCATCATAATTTGTTTTTGCAACATTATATTTTGAAAAGATAATTATCTGAAAAAGATTGTCACTTGGTGAAAAAAGATTAATATCTTCAGCAAAAAAATCTTTTTTGCTATACTCAATGGTTCCAATATTACCTTTAAAAAAAGCTACTCGCAAATTTGTAAAATCTATATTTTTAACTGTCCCAACATATCCTGCTTTTGAAAAATAATAATTTAGAAATTGACTTTCATATTGATTTAACAACGGGTTATCATCTATTCCAATTTTTGATAGATTTTTCAGTATATCAACGGGAACAGAATCTGCTTTTTCCTGTGCATATAAAAAGAAATTCATTGTAAACAATGTAATTATTAATAAAATTATTCTTCTCATCGTTATTTATTATTTAACCCATTATAAGAAAATAAAGAAGGACGTAAACCTAAATTTCGTAAATACATTTGAGTTTGCAACGCAAATGGGTGAATACCAATGTTAAACACACCTGATAGATTCAATGCAATTGATGCATGATTTACACAATTACTAAAACATACACTATATGTTAGACTTTCAACTCCCGTACGCGTATTTAGCCAGTCAGAGTATTTTGTCATCGTTTTATTATTTACATTAAGTGTTTCTCGCCAAATTTTTTCTCCCTTTCTAGAATGAGTGTCCCAATAATTTGTGCCTTTCATATTAAGCCAATTCCCCATTGGATCTTTAAATCTATTAGGACCAACTGAGATTATTCCATGAGGGTCCTTTTCTAATGGATTCCCATTAGCACCTCTAGTTCCTGTCCAAGTATCATGTTCTACAATAGCAGAATGTCCTATACCATCAGAATGTTCGGTAACTAAATCAACTTGTTCAGGATGCAATCCAACCAAAATATCACCTAAATTCGCCATTGCACCTAAACCATAACAAAAGTTTTCCACTTTTTTATTTCCTTTCTTGCCTAAATATCCCCATTCGTTATTAGAGAAATCATAGGATGCAAAGCCCAAACTAATAGAAACTGGAGTTTCTCCACCCGTATAGAGAGATGTCCCTACTGAAGAATATAAAGATGAACATGTTATAGAGGCAGTATTTGCAAACGGCATACCGCTTGCTGCAACAGCTCCTCCCAAAGCCCCACTTATTCCTCCTACAACAGAACCCCAAAACATATTATTCCATGTATCACTTGAATTCCATTCCCATTTTCCTGGATTGTACGATTTATTTGCATAAGAACCTCCTATATAGGCACCTACGACAGCCCCAATTATTGCTGCCGCAATTATGGACTCTCCACTCGGATCGGTATATTTCAGCGGATTATTCAGACAGTAACTATATCGGTTGTAGTTCTGCAAATCCTCGGGAGCCTGAACAAACGGGTCGGGGCTAAGGAAACGTGCAATCACGGGGTCGTACATTCGGCCGTTCATGTCAATCAAACCAAACTCCTGCCAATGTTCGTGGCCGCAATAGCCTCGC
>JAZRXD010000034.1:0-60118 GCA_045600045.1 Bacteroidales bacterium | reverse complement strand
ATTTGAGGGGTGCGGATTTGAGTGGTGCGAAGTTGGAAGGTGCGAATTTGAGTGGTGCGAATTTGCATCGTGCGAATTTGGAAGGTGCGAATTTGGAAGGTATTACAAGCGACGAGAGTACGTTATTTTTAAGTTTGAGTTGTCCAGAAGAAGGGGAATTTATTGGCTGGAAAAAGGTAATAAATAATGATGAAAGCTTTCTTGTAAAGCTGTTAATTCCAGAAGATGCTAAGCGTTCTTCGGCGACCTCATATAAATGTAGATGTAGCTATGCCAAAGTTATAGATATAACCAACATCAAAGAGACGGAACATTATAAAGCAATTCGGAATACTAATTTTTCACCACAAACAAAATATATAGTTGGTGAATATGTCTATCCAGATTCATTCAATGAAAATCGCTGGAAAGAATGTTCCAATGGAATACACTTTTTTATGAATAAGGCAAACGCAATAAATTATTAACTATGGATACAACAAAAAATTCAGTTGAGGAACTGCACGAGCAAGAAAAAACGTCGGTTCAAAAGCAAGTGGAAGAATTATTCTACGGCGATTGCCCACAATGCGGTCAATCGTGGAAAGGTCAATTCTTCACATACATATACGACCAGCAGTTACGTCGTGAAAAACTCACAAAGCGATACGAGCGCATATACAAATCAGTTCCAGACAAAAAGAAACCTAATTTAGAAAAGTACATACGTGAGAATTTTTCATCTGTAAAACTCACTCCAAAAGACGTTTTAACGGTTAAACAAAAAGCAGAATTGCACTTGCCAATGATACGTCAATCGCTTTTGGCTACCGTAACCGACCAAAAAGACACCTACTGTTGCACGCACTGTGGTTACACGTTCAAAGTAGAATTCGACGAACAAAAAAAATAATACGACCTATGGAGAATGTAGAAGAATGTTGGGAATTTGAGAAACTTGATACTATTGGCAAGGCTCAATTCATTGAAAAAATGAACTGGAGCAAGTATATGTTCCGTACACGTGTCAACCACAACCAAATAGTTATGGAGAAGCTCAAACCAACAGGCTACACTCCAGAGCAACAGTATCTAACACAAAAACAGGTTCAAATCATTTGTGAAATATGCGGTTATCCGCTCAAAAAGTAAAGTATGAAGTATTTCGACGAAACCAGCACCGACCGAGAACTGCATCGTGCATACATTAAATATGCCGTGAAACACGCTCCTCGAAAATCCGACGACGACGATACGCTCTGGCGTGAAATCAAGTCGGAATACGACGCTATTACCGACAAGCGTAAGCGACAAGCCGTACACAACATATTCGAAGCCGAGCGACAAGAAAAAAACATATCTATAAAAGAAGCAGTGTACAACTACCTAAACGTGCTAAAAGCACTCGACAGAGAATTGTACCGACAACTAAAACCAATCGTAGAAAACGAATACGTGCAATTCCTACTTAACAACGGACTTGCAATACCAGAACTCATAAAACAATTTCTAAAAAAATGAGACAGTTGTTATACATAGACTTATTTTGCGGTGCAGGAGGAACAAGCACTGGCGTTGAACTGGCAAAAGTTGACGGTAGAAAGTGTGCAAAGGTTATTGCTTGCGTTAATCACGATAAAAACGCAATCTCTTCACACGCAAGCAACCATAAAGAAGCAATGCACTTTACGGAAGATATTCGCACGCTCGAACTTTCCACTCTTGTCTCTCACACAAAGAATATGAGAGACAAATATCCAAACTCTTTACTTGTGTTGTGGGCATCGTTAGAATGCACCAACTTCAGCCGTGCGAAAGGAGGAAAACCACGTGATGCAGATAGCAGAACTCTTGCTGAACATTTGTTTAGATACATCGAAGCTCTTAATCCAGACTATATCGAGATTGAAAATGTCGAAGAGTTTATGTGTTGGGGAGAACTTGACGAAAACGGAAAGCCGATAAGCAAACGAAAAGGCTCTTCATACGTTAATTGGTGTAATAACGTCTGTAATTATGGGTACACGTTTAGTTGGAGAATATTGAATGCCGCTGATTATGGAGCATACACATCGAGGAAACGTTTTTTCGGTCAATTTGCCAAAAATGGTCTTCCACACGCATTTCCAGAAATTACACATTCAAAAAAAGGAATAAACAATGACGGTCTTTTCCCGTATCAATTAAAGAAGTGGAAGCCTGTACGTGAGGTACTTGACCTTGACGATGAAGGCAATAGCATATTTAACAGAGAAAAGCCACTTTGCGAAAAAACGCTCGAAAGAATATACGCTGGTCTCGTTAAATTCATTGCTGGTGCTGATAAAGATTCATTCATTGTTAAGTACAATTCGATGAACAAAAGTGGTAAATATGTCGCACCAGGTATTGACGAACCTTGCCCTACAGTTGCAGTGCAAAATAGGCTTGGAATTGCAAAAGTATCATTCCTCTCGAAGCAATTCAGTGGAACACCTACGGGAAAGAACATAAGCATTGAACAGCCTGCAGGAACAATAACAACAAAAGACCATCACGCTTTCATAACAGCTTACTACGGTAATGGTCATAACAGTTCAATCAATAATCCATCTCCAACAATAACAACAAAAGATAGACTTGGACTTGTAACACCTAAATTCATTGTTAATGAATATGGTAATAGTGGCAATGGAAATTCAATAGAAAGTGTGTGTCCGGCTATAACAACACGCCCAAAGCAACAACTTGTACAAGTCAAGCAATTTTTGCTAAATCCTCAATTTTCGTCAAAAGGTGGGGATATAGAAAAACCTTGCTTTACACTGATAGCACGAATGGATAAGATGCCTCCGTATTTATTAACAACAAAAAATGGCGAAATCGCAATAAAGATTACAAAAGACGATAGTCCTATGATGTCTAAAATAAAGCGCTTTATGGCAGAATTTGGAATTATTGACATTACAATGAGAATGTTAAAAGTTGACGAGCTAAAAAGAATTATGGGATTTCCAAATGATTATGTTCTTATTGGTAATCAAAGTGAACAAAAAAAATTCATTGGAAATGCAGTAGAAGTCAATATGAGCCGAGTGCTTTGTGAAGCACTATCTAAAGCGAATTGAATTAGACTAAAAATATACAATATGAACAAGCAAAACAACGAAATGGTAAAAATCCTGCAAAAGGCAGACGTTGAAAAACTCCACAAGATGAGCGACGAAGTTGGCAAAATGTATCTACGAATAATAGACAGACTAACAGTTGAGGGTATCGAGATTGCCGACTGCAACGAAGCTGTTTACTTCAGTATGCTCGTAAATTCATTGGAACAATTAAATCAATTCTATAATTACTAAACTTTACCACTATGGATAGACACTTCTTTAATCACGATTTCTATGCAAGACAGGACGAGAAACTAAAAAGACTAAGAATAAAGCACGGTCTTGCTGGTATTGGAGCTTTTTGGTGCATAACCGAAATGCTCTACGAAAATAATGGATCTATCGAATACGACATCGAAATTATTGCCGACGACCTACGTTGCGATTCCGCTCTAATTCAGGCAGTAGTAGAAAACTTTGGCTTATTCGATATGAGCGACAACAAACTCACATCAAAACGTGTGTGCGAAACGATACAAAAGATAAACGACAAATGCGAAAAAGCAAAAAAAGCAGTTCTAACACGTTGGCGTAACGAACAGCAACAACAAATACAATTTGATACGGACGAAATAAATAATAATACGGACGTACAAAAAACAAATACAAACGTATCAAATAATAATACGGACGTACAAAACAACAATATAAACGTATTAAATAACAAAACAAATAAATACGAATGTAGTACAGACGTACAAAATAATAATACGGACGTAATACGAACGAATTACGGGTGTAATACGAATGAACGCAAAAACGATACGTCTTGTAATACAGATAAGATAAGAAGAGATAAAAAGAGAAGAGAAAGAGAAGAAGAGAGTGTGTGTTCTATCGCACACACACGTACGCACGCACACACACACGTAGAAGAAGAGCAAATTCCTGAATTGATGGACGTATTGCAGTATGCCGAGGAACAAATGTTCAACGTGCAGGATGCCGAGAAATTTTTCAACCACTACGACGCACAAGGTTGGCTAACAGGGAACAATATGCCGATTAAAAACTGGAGATCCAAGTTAAAAACGTGGTGCAACGAAAATGAGCTGCGACGAATTGCCGATGCTCAAAACAACAAACAAATGCCTGCCGAACTTGCCGATTTGGCTACACAGGCTTTACGTTCACGTTCTAATGCACAGGAGGAATAGCTATGGAAATCATATCTAACGCAATACAACGAATTGAAGCAACTACACAGCAAGTGCTTGTGTACGAAGATGCAAAGCGAAATGTTCCGACAATCAACATTGGCGATAAACAGTATCGCATAAAAACAAAGCAAGATGGAGTTCCATACCTATCGGCTTACACCGACCAAAAAGCAAATGCACAGGCTATTGCCGTAATGATGAAGCAGTTCGGCAACTATTTCAACATCGACAACCAAGCGTTGCAGGTTTATGTTGTTACATTAGAGGACAGCGACATCACAACCAACCAACTACTCGACAGCCTTAAAAACATCTACGCAACGTGGGATAATTCCAAGTTTGGAAAGCCACGAGTAGCCGACATTCTCAACTTCGACAAGGTTTCCAAGCACAAAGCGTTCTATTCTTTGCAAGAAATAATCAAAATGACACACAACTATGTGATAGCAACCAATGGCGAATACAACATCGACATCTACAACCGACTTGTGCATCAATTTTTTATCGTTGCCAGAGACAACGACAAACACGAAATTGTGAACAAGTCAACAGGCGACAAGTTCTTTGTGTTCACAGCTGTTGGCGAACAAAACAAAGAAAAACTGTTGTATTGTTTGGAACATTCCGAAGACGAAATGAAAAATGTTTATGCTCTAAAACACGTGAAAAATGAAAAAATCGGCTAAAATAGTAAGTTTCATAGCGTCAATACTCATCGTTCTTGTGTCGATGATTGCGTTGGTAACACTCTGTGTTGAACAAGTTGTTAAATCACGTTGCAACGATACGGTAAAAACCGACACAATCATCGAATATCGATACGACACAATCTATTCCGACCCAATCGAAATAGAGAAATATCGCTATTTGGTTCGTGTTGAACACGACACGGTTCTCACAACCGATAGTGTTTCGGTGATCGCCGAAATTCCAATAGAACAGAAAAAATATGCTTCTGATTTGTACAGCACGAGCCTAAACGACACAATAAGCTATGTTGCATACGTGTCTGGCTACCGTGCAAGTTTGGACAGTGTGAGGTTGTTTTGCCGTGATTACAACCAAACGCTCGTCCGAACAATAACAAAAAACAAAAAATGGAATTTCGGAATCACGGCTGGATTATACACAGGCTACGACCTTGCACACCAAAATTTTGGCACAGGCGTAGGAATTTTGGCAGGACTAACGTATAACTTTTAAATCAAGAAAAAAAATTGAAATGAAACTTGTAAAAAACAAAGTGCAAATAAATATGTCAAAACGAACAGAAATATCAATTAGACGAAACAGCGGTGTGATGTACTTTAGTTATCTCGAACAAATTCACGAATGGCTTGAAAAAGTGCATCACCGAAAGATAGATTTTTGTGAAGAAATCGAAAATGCAGTAAATCCTCCCAAATGTAATTTTACTATTGATGGCGTACAATATTTCTTTGAGCAATATGAAGTAGATGACTAATATTGTTCATAATTGCAGAATTAAAAGCAATAAAGAGATATTTAAAAAATTAAAATTAGAATTATGACAAACGAAGAAAAAGCAAGAGAAATTGCAATAAAAAACAGAAGTAGTATACATAGATTGGTTTGTATGCGTGTTGATTACAATTATGAAGATTGCGAAAAGTCAGCAATGGAAATGGCAAAATGGAAAGACGAACAATGTAATAGTATAACAAAATGTAACTTAGACACTTTGAATAAAATTTTGAAAATTATTGATAGAAAAGAAAACAACGAGACAAAAGTAGAAGAAATAGAAGTAGTTGCTAACGCTGGATATGCTTTGTTAAAACAATTAGCGGATAAGTTTAATATATAATAACTATGACAAACGAAGAAAAAGCAATGAATTTATCGGGAATTTGTTCAAATTGCGATATAACAACTTGTCATATTAATTGGTGCCAAAGACGAGATATGTATGATGGTGCTATTGAAATGGCAAAATGGAAAGACGAGCAAGAATTAAAATTCTTACAAGAGTTATGTGTACATTCCAACTTGGCGATTCTTTTTGAAAAAATGCAAAATAGAATTAAAGAATTAGAAGCAACACTTAATTTATAAAACTATGAGTGAATGTAATTTCATTAAATGTTACGGTTGCAGGTGGTATAAAGGAGAAGCGTCAATATGCACACATACGCATCCAAATCCATACGATGATTGTTATGAAACAGACGATGTATCGACAATATCAACAACAAACTATGCTGTTACAATGAGTGATAATGATAAATTAAACGAAAAACAATGAACGAAACATACATTGCATCTTGTTCTTTCGGGAAAGATAGCATTGCAACGATAATTCTTGCAAAGTTACACAACGAACCACTCGATAAAGTTCTTTATGTTGAGTGTATGTTTGATAACAAGAGAAACATCTCTGCGGAGTATCCAGAACACGTTTACTGGATTTATAAATTTGCTATTCCGACACTAAAAAAAGAGTTCGGAATCATTGTTGATGTAGTTAGAACTGAAAACGATTATATGAAATTCTTCAATCATATTTTGACAAACAGAAGCAAATACGAAGGAAGAAAACAAGGATTTCTTTTAGGGAAAAAATGTAAAATGAACTCTAACGGCAAAATTAAAGAAATAAAAAAATACAAAAAGCAATTTGAAAATGTAATTGATTATGTAGGAATTGCAGTTGATGAGCCTATAAGGCTTGCAAGGTTAAAAAAAAACCAAATATCGTTGTTAGCGAAGTACGGGTATTCTGAAAAAATGGCTTACGAGTTATGTAAATCTTACAATTTACTTTCGCCAATATATTCGTTAGTATTTCGTGCAGGTTGCTGGTTTTGCCCAAATGCAAGACTTAATCAATTAAACCATATCTACATTAATCATAGAGATTTATGGAACGAATTAGTCGTTCTTAGTAAAACACCAAATCTAATTTCTTATGGATTCAAATACGGCAAAACAATAGAATCTTTGGAAAAACTTTTTGAAGCTGAAAATAAGCAATTGAAATTAGAGTTTAATATATAAAAACAATGAACGAAACACTTTATCTTCCAATTAAAGGCGAATGGCTTCAATTGATATTGGCAGGCATCAAGAATGAAGAATATCGCACAAAAAACGATTATTGGCGATCAAGGCTTTTTAACAAAGATGGCTCGAAAAAACAATTTAAGTATTTGTGTTGCCACAATTACAAAACCGCCTGGTATTTCAAAAACAACGGACTACGAATTGGGAAAGGTAACAAACAATGGGGAGCTCCAGATGAGGAAGTTTTTATAATATCAATAGGCGATTTTCTCGAAGAATCAACATATATCAAGAAAACGTATGTATACGTTCATAGAAAATCTAAACATAAAAATTGAAATGGAAGCAGATGCAGAAGCAACATTGCTTATTGTAAGTTCTATTGGTATACCAATCTTACTATTTACTGTAAGTATATTTTGTTTCTCCGAAAGAAAGAATACTTGTGGGTGGGTTTTAGTAGGTATTCTTTTACTGTTTTATATTGGAATTTTTGTAACTATCAAAATTTAGAATTATGGAAAAAAGACAAAAAACATACGTTAAACTCCCACGAAAGTTGAAAAAAGCTTTTCGCACAAACTTTATACCTAAAAGATATTTCCGCTGTATTACGATAGTACATTTCCGTGCGAAATACCCAAGCCCAAAAGCACTTAAATACATTCACGCATACGTTATTGAGCGTGATTCAATAAGATTGAATTGTACGCCCGATGAACTATTAACATATAGTTGCTATAACAAAGATATGCTTGAACATTATTACGAAATAATGAATAAAACCCTTTGTGTAATGGTAAAAAAATAAAAAAAAATTAGCACAGGTTCGAGTCCTGCCTGCGGTGCATCCTAAAGATGTTAGTCGGTCGCAAAAATCAAATGCGGTTAGTGCCGTGGTAGTTTAAGGAGAGAACTGGATTTTTTAGACGTTCAAAAATTGAACGTCTTTTTTTTACCCCAGAGTGCGAAAGAGTTAAAAAAAGGTAAAAAGAGTGCGAAAGAGTGCGAAAGAGGTAAAAACGCATTTTTCGGTGGTTATATCTTGCCCACCGAAATGGAAAAAAGTGCAAAAATATTACTTGGTGTGTCGGCAGTTATTGCCACCGGATTACTTTTTTTGAAAGGTAAATCACTCGTTAATTTTGCCGATAAACTAAAAATCACACCAAAAATAGATGGTGGCGTAAAACGAATTTCGTTCAAGTCGTCGGCTCTTAATATTCCAGTTGCAGTTGATTTTGAGAACAACACCGACCAAGAAGTTACTGTTGCAGTCTCAAATGTAAATCTTCTTTACAATGGCAAAGAAGTTGGAAGCTTAAAGCCAAACACACAGAGTGTTCTAATCAAGAAAAATGCAACAAGCACGCTTCAAAACATCATTGTTCAAATTCCATTGACTAATTTGTTGAGTGTCGCAGGTTCAATCATAACCAGCCTAATAACTTCGCAAGACTACAATAAGATTGTTAATAACATCTCTGCAGATATAACTTGCATAATCAACAACAGTTTGGTTTACAGTTTTACCGAAAAATTTGGCGACACAAATGATGTTGCCGTTTCTGGTTTAGGTTTGGTTGCGAAAAAGGTTCGTAAGCTTAAATCGTTCAAAGATTACGAGCATCTAATTCCAGCCAAATCCGAACTAAAATATCGTGATTTGGTTGTTGTCCCAAATGGAGAAGTAGAAGAGACTGTTGCATTGATGCACAAAGTTGCCAAAGAATACGCAAGCGATACAGCAATTCTTGCCAAAGCTTTGAAAAAGGACAACTTAAAAGACACTCTTCAAAACATATTCAACTTCGTATATCATTACATCCAGTATAAACAAGACAATCGTTTTATCGAACAAGTCCGCACACCATTGCGAACACTTTGGGACAGACAAGGCGACTGCGATTGCTTTGCAACATTAATTGGTTCTATACTTCACAACTTGAATATTCCATTCAAGTTTCGTATAGCAGCATACGATGGAAAAAAGAACTATCAACACGTGTATGTAATCGTTCCTTATGTTGACGGTTACTATGTGTGCGACCCTGTTCTCGACACCTGTTTCGATGAAAAACAACCTTCCAAATACAAAGATTTTGAGATATGATTAGCGGAATAGACATACAATTACTTGACGGTGTTGACACAGCAGAAAACGAACACACACAACTTTTAATTGCTCAAGCACTTAAAGGTTATGACCGTAATACCATTGACAACATTGACACTCTAATCAACGGCTACGACCTTGCTGGTTTCGCTGGAGACGGAAGCATTGAAGACGAGGAAAAAGTCCGCTCTTTTCTTATTCGTACGAAAGTAGTTGCCGATAAATATCCACAATCAGTCAATGGGTATCAAAATCCAGAGCAATTCTCGAAAATGCTTGGTTACGTATTGCAGAATTGGGACAATGCCAATCGAGAACGCGCCTTGCAAAATATGGTAAGCGAGGAAGCACGTTTGATTGGGCTTGGAGCAATAAAAACAGACCTTGCCGAAGATGACGACGATGTAGAACTTGTTGGTGTTGATGAAGAGATAGACGAAGATGACCAAGAGGTTATTGGTTCAGTCGCAACTGCCGACGGAACTGTCAAAAAAGTCGTTAAAACTAAAAAAGGGAAAGGCGGTTTCTTCAAAAACGTGCAAAAACTTTTGAACAATCCAAATATCTCGAAAGAAGCGAATGCCGTTGTTAATTCCAACACGTTACTTGACAAGGTTAAAAACACTGCTCGTCGCAAAACTGCACAGAGCCGTCAACGTAAAAAAACGCTTGTAACTAACAAAGCAACGAAACAGGCTAAAGTAATATCGCAGGACGTAGCGACAAACGTAAGCGGTCTATCTGGATTTGACGACGATATTCAAATGGTTCTTAATGGAGCCGACTTTATCGAAGGTCTTAATGGTATGGAAGACAATGCCATTAAAAATTACCTACAACGAACTAAAAAAGTTCTCGAAAAGAACAATAACGACCTTTTCAATTCGCAAAATCAAGAAAATGTCGTGCTTGGAGCTTTGGAATATGCGCTAAAAAATATCGACAACGACGAAGCTTCGGAAGTTGTTCTACATAATTTATCTGGCGTTGGTATGACTAACGACGAATATGACGAATTCATTCGAGGTCTTGGCGAAGCAGTTAAGCAAAGTAAAAAACGTAAATTTTTCTCTGCACTGAAGAAAGTGCAGAAAAATCCAACAACTGCCAACGTGAAAGCAGTTGCAAAGGCGAATGTTTTTGTGAAACCAGCTCAAAAAAGTCTTGCAAAAAAAGTAGCAGAACGACTTGTCGCAAAACAAGTAGATAGCGTTCAAAGCCAAACACTTGGTGGAATTGACGGAAATACAGCCGTTAAGAACATTTTGAATACAACAATATCAACAATAAAGAGCAACCCTAAAAATTTTGTTGACGACCAGTACGAATACGAAAATGTTCTTGGCGTTCTTGGTTACGCATTGCAACATTTTGCCAATCCAGAAGTACAGGACAAGCTGTGTGGTAAGTCAATGACATTTGAGCAATACGACAATATGGAAGACCAACTTGGTGCTGTTGTCGCTAAAAAGGCTATCACTGTTAAAAAAGCAGAGAAAGCAAATAGAAAGCGCAATTCAAAATTATCCGAATTGTTGAAAGCATATCGCTCCGCTCCAAAGAACAGCGAAGAAAAGAAGAAACTTGCCGAAAAATTAGCTGAAGCAAGCAAAAACGCACAAATGAAAGGCTTGTTTGGTGCGTTAGGAAAAACCAAGCTGAAAGATAAAATCAAAAAAGCCGTTAAAAAAGTAGCAAAAGTAGCCACCAAAGTTGCTACCGCTCCAGTTAAAGCGGCAGTAAAAGCTACCAAAGCAGTAACAAAAGCAACTGTTAAAGCTACCAAAGCAGTAGCCAAAACAACGGCTAAAGTTGCCAAAAAGGTAGGTAAAGCGGTAGCAAAAGCCGTTAAAAAGGTCGTGAAGTTTGTAATTAAATACAACCCTATCACATTGGTTGCTCGTTCAATAATCCTAATGGCTTGCCAGTTAAATATGTTCAAAATGGCTGAACGCATCTATCCAGCATTGGTAAGTGAAGAGGAAGCGACTAAACTTGGTTTAACTGCAGAACAATACAAGGCGAGTAAAGATGCTTACGAGAAACTTAAAAAGGGTTTCACAAAAATGGGCGGTAAGGAATCCAAATTGCAAAAGTATCTCGAAAAAGGTTCTAAAAAAGTGTGGAAAGGTGGCGATACCTTCGACACTAACGAGCTTAAAAGTCAAGCATTGAAAAACCAAAAGAACATTGATACGATGGTTAACGAAGACGAAGCAGAACTGAAAAAGCAAGGTGCGGTATCTTCCGACGATCCCAATGTAACATATTCAGAAACAGAGGAGACAGTAGAAGTTCCTGTTGATGAAGCACAAGAAGTTGCAGTTAGTGGCTTGCTTGGCTTAATTGATAATGGATATTTAACTGTTGACGGTCTTGGACTTATAGCAACAGCAACAGTTGCTTCTGGTACAGCATCGGCATCTGGTGTACTTGCTTCCATTTTGGCTACGCTTAAAAAAATATTTGCTTCTGGAAAAGTAAAAGAAGCAGTTAAAAAAGTTGCCAAAAATGTCGCAACAAAAACTAAAAATGCCGTCGTAAACGCAAAACAGAAGACAGTTGAAGCTGTGAAAAATGTTGCAACAACGACAAAGGAAAAGGTATCCGATACGATTAACAATGCAAAAGATAGAGTTAAAGATATAGCAAGCAGTTCATCGGCTCAAAAAATTAAAGATACAGCAAAAAATGTTGTTACAAGTGCTGCATCTAATTTCTTTAACAAGTACAACGCTACAGAACCAAGTGTTCCTACTACTCAAACAACCGAAAAGAAACCTAATGTTGGTTTAATCATTGGGATTGGAGTTGGTGCGGTTGCATTGGTTGGAACGGCAATTTATTTAGGAACACGAAATAGAGATAATAAAGATTAGTTATGGCAACATATACAGCAGAAAAATTTCCACTTGCTATCAATATGCAAGGAAGCAATTGCAGAGCATTGCAAGTAAAACTTGGAATCTCGGCAGATGGAAAGTTTGGTGCAAACACCGAAACAGCACTTAAAAACAAAACAGGCAAAACAACAATTACCGAAAAAGAATTGTTGGCACTTCCGTATGCAAGCGAATCATTCCCTCTTGCTAAAGGTATGAAAGGAAATAGCGTTAAGGCGTTGCAAGCTAAACTTGGTGTTAGTGCCGATGGAGCATTTTGGAATGACACAGAAAATGCCTTGCAATCGAAGTACAATACAACAACTTGTTCACAAGCATTGTATAATCAAATTGTGAATGGCGGTAACGGAGTAACGCCAGCCAACAACACAACAGACAATAACGCTACGACACCAACAACTAAAAAGTGGGTGAAACCTGTAATCATTATTGGAACACTTGCCGTTGCTGGTATTCTCATTTACTCTCTTCTAAATGAAGAAGAAAAGAAATCTTACGTTCCCACTAAACCAGCTTTAAGTGGTATCAAACGTAAAAAAAGCAAAAAACGCTCTAAAACACAAAGACTCTCAACTAAGCCAATTGAGCTTAAATAAATCTATAAATACTTAAAGCTATGGCATTAAATCTAACAGAATCAACAAAAAAGAAACTCAAAATCGGTGCGGTTGTTTTGGGAATCGCAGGATTGGCAGTAATTGGTTTCTCGGCTTTCAACAAAAAGAAGAAAAAATCAACAACACAATCAGTAGCAACAATCACTGATGAAAAAGAAGAAAAAAAAGCGTTGAATGGCGTTCATAAACGCAAAAAAAGAAAATCAACAAAAAAAACGAAAAAATCAAAGAGTACAAAAAACGTGCTCAATCTAAAGTAGCAATTCACTAATTCAAATAACTATAAATAACTAAAAAAATGGCAGAAAAGAAAAATAGACGTAAAAGCACGTCAAGCAAAAAAGCATTCTCTATGTCTGGTGCAAAAGACTTCGGAATGAAAGCTGTTGGCTTGATGGCTGGTATTGCATTAGGAACTTTTGCTCAAAAGTTCATTGCAAAGAAAGATGCTGTTTCTGGCACTGACTTGTTAGGTCTTGACGGCAAGACTTCCAAATGGACAACTCCCGCAATTCTAATTGCTGGTGGTATGGCAGGTAACGCACTTGTAAAACAACCATTCTTGAAGAATGTATTCTTAGGTGTAGGTTGTGCAGGTGGTGTTAAATTGGTAAACACCATTGCAGGAAGCGAAAAAATCTCATTAAGCGGTGATGAAGAAGCACAAGCAATCCTTCCAGGAGTTGGCGAAGTTCTTCCACAAGATTACCTTGAAACTTCAGCAACAACAGAAACTCCAGATGGTTTCCAAATCAACGGTGATGAAGAAGCTGGCGAAGTAAACTTCGAGGGAATTGGCGACACTAATTATGGATTAATTAACGGAACCGACCAAATTCTGTAGGAGAAAAAACAACAAAAAAATAGTAATAACTCATAAAATCTTAGAAAGATGGCAGATAATAACGTAGTAAAATTAGCAGGTGCTAAAGAAGAATTCGTTGCTAAAATGGGGCTTGTTGACAAAACAATGCAACAAGCACTTTTGGCACAAAAAGTCCAAATCGTTGACTTCTCAATGTATTCGGCTCGTGATATTGAAGCAAACACAACAATCGAATTGATGCAAGCTTCCGACACGAAGAGAGTTGGTGTAACCAACGTAAACAATCGTAAACTTGGTGCTAACGAATATGCATTATTCGTAGGTATGCAATTAATGTCGGCAACAGCAACTGTATCAAGCGGTGTTGCAACTGACGCTCAAATTGCAAGTGCAGATTATGGCTTCATCGGTGCAAACATTGCCAACGGTGAAATCGAAATCAAACAAGGCGACCGTATTTTAGTACCTCGTTCTTCTTGCGAAGTATTCCGTAATGGTGCTAATGCCGTAAACGATTCTACTAACAAATACGGATTCCAACGTACAGCTGGATTAGCAGGTTACGTAGCTTTCGATTCTCCAAAAATGATGAGTCCATTAACAGACATCATCCCAACATTGTACTTGCCTACAAGTACACAAAACGACACGACACACACTTTGGTAAAAGTTGTGTTCCACGGTGTTAAAACTAACAAGGCTTAATTGAGAGTTTTTTCATAATGTTTAAGTTGGAAAGGGCTGGTTCATCAGCAACCAGCCCTTTTTTATAAAATCTAAAAAAGAACGAGCAATATGTTTTTTACAATTCCAAACGAGAAAGATTATATATTGACAACAACGCCAGCAGGTGCAAAATCAATACAATATGTATTTTTCGAAGCGAAAAATGATAGTTTGTTTGAATACAAAAAAACGCTCGACAGAATTACTATACTAATCGATGGCAAACAGATATGTCGAAATGTTCCGATTTTGCCATTTATGACGACACAGCCTTACGGCACACGCAAGCATTGTTGGAAAGACGTTGCACTTGCCGTTAATTTGAATGTTAATTTTTCGGAAATAAAAATTAGTCTCGAAAAAGACAAAGATTCAAATGTTAACGATAACGATTTTAATATTGTTTTCGTATGTTCCGACAAACCGACCGATGAATCAAAAGGTTATGATTTTGTCGAAGCAAAAAAATTTAGATTAAAAGGAAAATATTTCAATTCACTTTTAGAAGCGTCCAATTATCTTACAAGTCATTGGAACGAAGCGAAAGCAAACTACCAAGAAGCACACGAGCAATGGGTTATTGACTGCCAGATTTGGCAGGAACATACAGAAGTCTATGCTCAATACGATGTAGATGTTGAAGCATACAATGACGGACAACCACCTGTTGAACCAGCAGAAGGAGCTTCGGATGCTGTAATTGAACAATATAATGCTGATTTAGAAGCATATAATGACGGACAACCACCTGTTGAACCAAGTTATGAACGCCCAAGCGAAGAACCTCCGGTAGAACCACTTAATCCAATAGACATAGGTATAGAGATACCAACAGGAAGTGGCAAATTTTATTGGGGACAGACAACAGATGAACACGGAACAGCTCAAGAGAACCGAAACAGGCTTTACAATGAATATGACAGTTCGGATTCGGCATTCGATACTGAACTGCAAACATCATTCGATTACGAGCCAGATAGATTTTTTGCCTATCCTATTTTTTCTGCACAAAGCGAATACGAAGATAGTGCATACGGAGAGAGAATAATACCAAGCGACGTGTATTACAATATGACACTATCGGGAGCTGACAACGAATTGTTACCACCACATATTGATTTGTCTCTTTTCTCGGCAAATGACGCTATTCCATATAGAAAAGCAATACATCAATTTGACGAACCAATAAAGCGAAGCGGTATTTCTGTTTCTATTTCGAAAAACGATGCAGAAATGTCGTCAAACAAAGGACTTAATCCTATCAACATTGACTTGTATTTAATGTTTATGTATAAAAAAATAAGTTAATCATATGAAAAAGAGTTTTCAAATATGGCGTGAGGTTACTATTCCAGCCAGAGCAAACAACATTGACGGTGAAATTACTATAACAGAACAACTGAAAGAGAATTTCGCTAAAGCGACAGGTTTCTTCGTTGTACCATTTGCTTCGGCACAGAGAGATTTAACTGGCTTGACCGCATTTCTTAAAATTGCACAAAACGAAATCTTGCCAAAAGGTACTGATTTAGGACTTGTTGCATTCAATGGCAACGTATCACTCAATGACACTATCTATGATTTTTCCAATGACGGAATTCCTGCACGATCCAGCGATTTTGAATTGACTTTGAGCAATTCAAACGCTTCTCAAGCAAAAATAAATGTTTACGTTGTTCTTGAAAACGAATAGATATGCTATATGTTACAGAAATATTAGTATCTCATAAAGATAAGAAAGATTGGGGAATCGTCTTGAACAAGACTGTGAATTTGCCTTCTAAAATTCACAAAATAAAAAGTGTATGTTTTTTTGCTGAATTACAACACGAATTTGATGATAATGGCAATCTAACGTCAGCTTTCGTTCCAGATAGATTTATTAAAAGAATATGGACACCAGAAGGAGCTATGACGCCTAATATAGAATGGTTTGACTTTTATTCTGCAACAATAGGAACTGTATCTATTACTATCAATAAAACGAACTGCATAATAGCAAATTCGCCACTATACGCCATAAACACTACCAAAGACATCAGTGGAGGTAAAGAAAGCGACATCAATCTACGCTATGATGGAACGTACAAAAACAACAAAGTTGAGTTACCAGAAGTTGTAAAATTATGCGGCGGAGAACCTTTAACAATTATTGTTGAAGAAAAAGACGTCGCACCGAACCAAAAAGAAAGTGGTGTACACCCTCTTGCAAAAGGAGGTTACTACAGCAATGCCTACAAAATTAAAGTGTATATAGAATATGATAGATAGACTTGTACAATTAGAAGAAGAACGCTGGCACGCACTTGGTTACGATACAGTCGTAACTCCTGTGTCTATGGAGATAAACACAGCTGAAAAAATTATGCAACTCGGCAACGAAACTGTCATACTAACTGGTATTCGTATGGGTGAATATGATGTTGTTGCAGACACGGAGACTAAACTAATGCTCGTATCTCCAACAGAAAGTTTTGTAGGAACACAACGAGAGTTGTCTCAACTTGGCACAAGTACATTCAAGTTATTCAAAGATTCACTGATAATTAAGGTGCGAACACAAAGAGACACGATACCAACATTTAGGCTCGATTTCATCAAGGTTACGCCTTACATACGAAAACAATCTTAAACTTATATAAAATGGAAAAAGAATTAAGCATCTCGGAAATTAACAACATTGTCAAACAAGTTCGCCACGACGTTGAGAATCACGCCGACGGCAAGGCATTATTCGTTGACATATCAAGTGTAAACACAAAGTTTGGCGACGAAATCAAGCATTCTAAAGCTCTTAAAAAGAAATCCGACGAAAGCATAGAGCCAATGCTCGAAGCATTCGACAAGGAAATAGACTACCTGTTGAACGACGTTGACGTTCTTATGGTTTATGTTGAGTTGCGTGCTGGCAATGGCAGACCAATCAACAAATTCAAAATACCGACTGGTCGTAAAATCAACGAAACACCGCTTTATGTTAGTTTGAACAAAAATGAAGAACATCCAATTCCTCAACCACAACAACCTACTACGCAACCACAAAACGTAAATGGCACAATAAACAAAGTTTTGCGTTTAATGGGATTCGAGGGAGCATCTCTTAATGGATTTGAGGACGATGAACTTGGCGGTCTTGGTGCTGTAATGGCTGTAAGAGAACAGAATCTTCGTAACGAATTTGCACGTAAAGACGACCAACGTCGATATGAGGAACTTCTCGAAAAGAAAATAAAACTTGAAAACGAAAACGAAGCTCTAAAAAAAGAACTTAAAGACGAAAAAGATTACAGCGAAAAACTTGAAGGCGACATTGAAGAACTGGAGGAACAAGTTGAAGAGCTTGAAAAACTAAAACCAGAAAAAAGCCTTGCAGGAGTATCGCTTGTTGGTGCAGGAATTAAAATAGTTGAGAGCCTTGCGAAAAAGCACGCAAGTTTTGTTGGAGGTCTTGCAGGTATGAACGCAGACGAATTCAAACAAATGCTCGAAAACGACGATAAACAAGCTATTCAGCAACAAATACAAGGAGAACAAGTAAACGAGGTGAACGAAGTCGAAATTGAACCAGTAGATGAGCGTTCACAGAAAATTGCCGAAATTGATAAATTCCTTAAAAGCCTATCCGACGAAGAATTTAGCAATATGTGGCAACTTATGGGACTGTTCTATCAAGACAAGTCGCAAATAGCCAAAATTATTCACGTACTAACAAAAGATACAAATGTCGAGTAAACTTAAATTTAATCCTGTCACAGGTAAATTAGACCTTGTTGAAGAATTTGACGCTTCGGAAATCGAAAAAGACCCAGAGGTTCGTCAAGAGACACTTGATGCACTTACCGATTCCAAGCAAGCCAACGAGGGAGACACGTTGACAGTTGACGAAAACGGTCAGTCAAAATGGAAAGAGGGATTCAATCCGCAAGGCAACTACCCTAACCTATCTTCTGGATACGCTCACGACATTACACCAGAAGAAAGCGACGCAATTGCCGACAACACAGCATTTGTATGGCAGACGAGCGGCGGTAGTGCTAACATTCCAGCGTCTTCTACAGCAATCATAAAAAAGATATGCGGTTATACGGTAACAAGTAGTAATGATGCCAAATTACACTCTTTCAAGGCAACTAACATTCGCTCGCGAATATACAATCTATTCGATTATACTAATGTATCACGGAAAAGAGTTGGATATATGATGCAAGGTAAAAGCATCGTACCTAACGAAAATTCGACATTATTTTGGATTCCTTGCCTATATGGTCAAGACAATGGGAATAACGGCTACTTTCCAACTCCCAGAGGAAACCTTGGTATTGCCGAAATCGGTTGGTATTATTGCGGTTGGTGTGCGAATGAGCCAACTAAAGACACAACAGAGGTTGATGTTCTGTTGCAACATTCTCAACACGGCAACAGCGATAGCTATTTGCCGACTAATAATGGTTGGCTTGTTTTTTCTCTCTTCACAGAACACGAATCAGACTTATGTCTGCATTTTTGTTGGTCTGGCTATAATGACAATAAGTTTGAGCCTTACGTTGAAGATAATTTGGTATTGCCGGATGTTGTTGCAAGCGGTCTTAATGGAATTGGTTCAGTATATGATGAAGTGAACAACGAAACATACGTTAAGAGAATTGGAGAAGCGAATACTAAAGATTTAGTTTGGACACGCTGGACGCAACAAATATACGACCCATCAACAGGTACTATGATAGAACAATTCCTTGGTTACAAGACGTCTTCATTGGCAGATGTAATTAAGAAAGAGACTACCAACATCAACATAGATGTTGTATATCAACTATATGGATGGCAAACTGACGAAAATGGAACATTGTTCGTAATGTGCGATACCGAAGATGAGGAGTGGTTTGAACAACTTACTGAAGGGCGGACAATCATTTATGAATTAGACGAATACGAGATTATCGAAATTTCCTTTGCTGGTCTTCTTAATGTTGGTGATTTCGGAGATATGAAGTTCGAGGGAGTTGAATATGTTGGAATCGGTATGGGAGGTACAGTTCCGCTTGCTCCATACGCAGTAGAAATAAAATACGGTGTAAACTACCGTGATACTATTAGAAGCATCGCAAACAGTGGTTGTACTTTTTCTAAGAATGGAATAACTACAAGCGGTTTATTCTTCGGTGGAGACATTCAACAGACATCGTTGTCTGGGACAACTACACTTGGAATTGACCAATGTAAGAGATTCTTATGCTACACTCTTGTAGGTAGTAACAATGAAATTATTTTGCCAGCAATTGGCAACCCTTTTTCTATGCAGATAATAATCGTGCAAGACAATACTGGCGGTCGGTCGCTAACAATTAGTTCAGCATCTGGTGTTTCCGTAATGAATCCATCGGAATTTGACTTTTCTGTTGGCGAGCCAAACCAGCTGACGGTAGTAACACTTGTTTGGCTTGGTGAGAGTGTTAACAAGTGGATTTTTGAAGCAACAAAATATTGTGAATAAATTAAAAGAATTAAGATATGGCAACAACAAGACCAATAAAATGGAGAAAAACAATAGCAGGAGCAATGTATGTTCACAGCGTACTTGGCAATGACACACTTGGGAACGGAACCCAAGAAAAACCATATAAAACACTAACCCAAGCTGGTGTAATCAGTGGTAAAAAGAAAGTTGTTTGTATTGGTTATTTCTCCGAAGATATGAATGGACAAGGTTATTTTGGCGCAAATGGTTCCGAGATAATCGGAGACTATTATGGTGCTGCGGTGTTTGACGGGCAATTTCAGTACACTACGTGGGGGGTCACAATGACTGATATGGTAATCATCAATGTTACGGCTCTTTCTGGGGGTGGTCTCGATGGGGTTGGGCGTGCTAACTACGACTACGGCGTCAGCTTTGCTAGCGGCGTGGACGGCGTGGCGTCCGCTCCTAACTTCATTCATAACTGCTGTTTGCATTTTGGGTGCATCGGTGGCTTTACCACCGTGGAAAAAATAGTGTACAGTAAAATTATCCCCAATTCAGCCGCATACAAAATATGGCTTGGAAATGGGAATTACAATCCAACGCTACGTCAATCAACCGTATATGATATAGATGTGTCGAATCGAATGAAATGTCGTTACGGCACGCCCAAGATACATACAACTATCTTCGGAAAAGTTGCAATGATAGCCAACGATTCCCAGGAGTTTACGGAATGCTTGTTTACAAGCGATTGCAAGTGGTATGTATTTGCCAACGCAACGGAATCAAGCACATACACGGAGGTTGTAATAAGCGGTGATACGAGCGAAGAAAGATACCAAAGTCTTGTAGATGGTGTAACCGCACTCGGTGCTACTGTTACCGTCAAATTCTTTGGTTGTATTTTCTCGAATCAAACATCCGATGAAATTTGGAACGATGCTGAAAAATTAGACTTCACGCTGAAACCAAATTGTGATGCTATTCGTGATACAGCAACAGGTAGCGGTTGTTTCTACATTGGTGCTTTGCCACCAGCTTTGTCAATTCCAATAATGGACGATTCAACAGGTGTTGCTGGAACTTGGGATGAACGCTCGATAGACGGCTGTATCGAAATCGTCAATGGCAAAATATGCCTTAATGCAGTCAATGCAGACGCTGGAGGTAAAATCTACAGCAAAATCGTAAGGATAACACCATCGCAAATGCAACTAAATGGTGTGTTCACATTGCCTACTCAACCGATGAACCGAAAGCTTGTGCATCTAACGGGACTAAACACATTATTTGACCAGGACGCTACTAACTATATTCACGAGAATACGGACATACCTGTCGGTTGGTGGAAAGTCCACGGAACAGTTAGTTACAACAATGTAACATACTATGATAACGAAATTATATACGTTACTGCTACAGGTACTCAATTCACTGGAGCAGATTCGTACCTTGTGCAGGTGATAGAGACAAACACAAATGATGTTCTATATTGTCGTTGCCGTCGTGCAAGTACTGTTATGATTAAGCAGGGAGATGGCTTGCAGGCAGGAGCAACATATTTGAATAATTCTGGAGGTTCGATAACCTACCGCACAAGAGAAATAGCCGATGGCGAAAGTTTTGTTGCAATGAACTCAACGGATGATTGGAGTGCCGATGACCCAGATACACAAATAGCCGTAATGTTCGACGATACACGTGTTCAGTCGGCAGAATGGATACCAGCACAGCAGTTTGGTGAGTATTTCGTGGCAAAAAACAACGGAGCAATTTCGCACGATGATTATGGAGTGCCAATATCGAGCGGAAACTATCTTGCTATGCAACCAGCATCGCAAGGTGGTTATGCCGATAGAATACGAAAGAATATTATTGATATGCCGTTCGTACAGTTCGCACTGTTTGTTCAATGTTATAACGAGTAGATATGGTTATAAATGTAACATACACATTCAACAAGTACGCTGATATGATGGCGGTAACGGCAGATAATGACGAAGTTGCATATTGTGTTGAAACGCTTAGTTACTACACCTACAACGGGTCTTGGACTTTACGTAGTACTATTGTAACTCATTCAACAGCAATACGTGTTGCCGATAGCGAGATATTGGACGAAGCTAATGTTCTTGCACATTCAACAGCAATACGTATTGCGAATAGTGAACTGTTGGACGAAGCTAATGTTCTTGCGCATTCAACGAGTGCAAGAACACAAAATATAGAATCCAAAGGGGGAGCGTGTCTCTTCCACGGTGTAGTATAAAGAGTTCTTTGACATTGTAGTAACTTAATAAGTTGCGGTAATAGAATGCCACGCTGGGGGTGGTCTCGATGGGGTTGGGCGTGCTAACAACAACAACGTCAGCAATGCTAACAACGTGTACGGCGTGGCGTCCGCTAATAACTAATAATTATTACCTCGACTGTGCCAGAATAAGTGGCAGAACATCACGATAACAGGACTTGTGAGTAACGAAAGTGAAAATTGGTTGAATAAGTTAGGAAAATGAAACGGTTCGGAAAACTTTGGCAAGAAATTTCATCAAAAGAAAATATCGAAAAAGCAGTATGTGCTGCTCTTGCTCATCAACGTGATAATGCACAAAAACGTGAGTTTGTTGCAAAACGAGAGTTTTACACGAATGAGATTTACGAAAAATTACAAAGTTGCACATTCGAGTTCTCTCCGCTGTATGAATTTAATGTTTTTGAGCCAAAAGAGAGAATTATTCATTGCCCAAATTTGTATGATAAAGTTGTACATCACGCAATTATGGACGTTTGCAAGCCGTACATCATAAGCAAGATGACAGGAGATGCTTACGGTAGCATTAAAGGACGTGGCTTGCAGATGTGTGCCAACCGAATCAAAAAGAATCGTGATAAGTTCGCTGATTGGTATTACGTCCAAATCGACTGCAAAAAATTTTATCAGTCAATTCCGCACGATAAATTAAAGTTATCAATAAGACGTGTTTTCAAGGATAAAACATTGTTGTTATTCCTCGACAAGATTATTGATAGGCACGAAGACACACAAGGTCGTGGTCTTGCAATAGGCGTTTTTCCCAGTCAATATTTGAGCAACCTGTTTCTATCGGAACTCGACCATTTTGCAAAGGAGCAACTTCGTTTGAAATGGTATTTCCGTTATATGGACGACATAGTTGTTTTCGTGCAAGACAAGGAACTTGCACATAATACACTCAATGCTCTTTCGCAAAAGATAGAATTACTTGGACTAACCGTTAAGAGCAACGCAAGGATCGCTCCATTCAAATGTGGTGTGGATTTTATTGGATATAAATTTTTCCCAACGCACACACTATTAAGAAAAAGGATTAAAAAAAACATAAAAAAGAAAGTTAATCAACTCAAAAACGCAGATGATGAAACTTGGAAAAATCAAATGGCAAGTTACTACGGATGGTTAAAGCACTGCGATGGAAAAAATTTATTGAAAACTATAATAGGTAACAGAATGATAGAGTATCGAAAATTAAAGGACATACGGCACGATAATGACTGGTTGGGAGTTTCAAAAGAAAATAGGGAAAGTATTTTGAAACTTGCCGAAAATGGTCGTGAGATAATCATTCTTGACTATTTAGATGTTGAGATAAAAAACGAAAAAAAGGTTGCAGTTAAATACATATGCTGACGAAAACTGCGACAATCCAACATATCACTTATTTATCACGAGAAGTGCAGTTATAATGGATAGAATTGTACAAGATAAAGAGTTGATGCCATTCTCTGCAAAAATTCTTAAAAAGAAAAATTATTTGTGTTACGAATAAATATTAAAAACTAAACAAAAAATGGATAAAGAACTATTACTACAACTAATCGGCTATTTTCTAACACCAATTGCAGGTGTTGTATCGTGGTTTGCTGGTCGCAGGACACGAGAAAATGGCACACTCAATGAACTTCAACGCACAATCGACGAATTATGCAAGAAGAATTGCGAACTAATCGCTGAAATCACGCTTTTGCGAAGCGAAAATAGTTCGCTGAAAAACGAAATCCAAAACGCCAACCGTGAAATAACAAAGGTTCGCTTGGAAAATAAAGAACTAAAAGACGGACAAGACGAACTACACAAACAGTTGGAACTTTTGAAATCAATTTCCAAAGGTCGCACAACTGTTTCGGCACGCACAACACGTAAAGCATCGGCAGAAAAAAAATCAACAAAATAAAAACTCTCTAAAACTTACAACTATGGCTAAATACGCAGTAAAAATCGAAATAGAAGCTAACAGCACCGACGAGGTTAAATCAGTAGGTTGTGCTTTACAAAACGCAGTAAACAACGTAAATCACGACGAACTTGTAAAACTAATAACATCCGCTGTTAAAAATCCAAATCTTATCAAAACAGCTCTAAAATTCATATAACTATGGGAACAAAAGTGAAAAAACACAGCTTGGGAAATCCTGCACTTGTTGCAGCAATGGCTTCCAATCCAGAAGTTGTTAAACAAGCTTCCAACGAAGTTAAAAACCTCGCAAAAACAATTCTAATTGTTGGTGGTTGTGCGGTTGGTTTTCTTGTTGGACGCAAGATGTGGAAAAAATACAAAGATAAACAGGATGTTGCTGACGAAGCTGGATCGACAAAAGGTGCAACATTAAGCGATGAACAAGCAAAGGTATATGCGAACGCATTGTACACGGCAATGAAAGGATTAGGGACGGACGAAAAAGCCGTTAAAAATGTTTTCTCAAATTGCAAGAATGATGCTGACGTTAACCTAATCATTTTGAAGTTTGGCAAACAGAAAGAAGAAACTTTATCGCAATGGATTAACGACGATTTCTCTGCCGACGATAAAGAGAAATACATCAATTCGGTATTGCGAGCAAACGGATGTACTAAACAATTTTAATAATAACTAAATAAACCGAGAGCCGAACAACGAGGTGCTTGCTTAATTCTTTACTCAACTTTGTCTTTCGGTTTATTTTTCTAAAAACAAAAACTATGAATCCAACAGTAAATCAATTAATAGCTTCTATGCACGACGAGGGAGTTTCACCCTGCATAATCCACGAATACGATGCAGATACAATGTATGTAGGCTATTGTCTGCCTGATTGTAAAAGCTTTAACGAACCAAAATGGCTTGTAAAGCGAATCAAAAAGGAAGCAATCGCAGGAGGAACAGGCACAACGCAATCAATACAATATCTTAATGGTAGTAAAAAATTCGACCAGGTATGGAACGGACACGAAAACGGAACATACAGATATGTTAACGAACAATTCTAATGAACAGAAAAGCAACAATCATTATAACAGCAACAACTCTACTTTGTGGAGCTGTTGCCTACTTTTTTAGACACGAATTATTTGATATGGCAAAAAAAACTATCTCTGGCAACTATTTTACGATAGATGAACTCTGTGCTTCGTCAACGGCTAAAGCGAAAGGTATAAACAACACTCCTACGGAAGCCGTTAAGCGAAATCTAACAGAACTAATCAACAATTGTTTGAATCCTATTAGAGAGGCGTATGGAAAGCCTATCATCATATCAAGTGGTTATCGCTGTCCAGCTCTTAATTATGCAGTTGGAGGAGCAACCAATTCACAGCACACAACAGGTCAAGCGGCAGACCTTGTTCCTGCTGGCGGAAGTCTAAAAGATATTTTTCAATCCGCCATAAAATGTGGCAATTTCGACCAACTCATTTACGAGCAAAACAGTAAAGGTTCTAAATGGGTGCACGTAAGTTACGACGCATCACGACATCGTGGTCAAATTCTATCGTACAAAAATGGGCAATACACCGACATTACTAATAACTGGAAGTCTGTTGTAGTATAATCTTAAACTATACAACAATGAAAATGTCAAAAAATACAAAAATAGGTTTAATACTATGTTCTATATCAACTGCACTAATAACAGCAGTAGGAATAACCGTAAAGAAAATGAATTCAAATAAATTATCACAAAAAGGGTTAGAACTTATTAAACAAGCCGAAGGATTCAAAAATACCGCTTACAAAGATTCTGTTGGAGTATTAACAATAGGCTACGGACACACGGGTAAAGATGTGTATGAAGGTCAAACAATCACACAGGAGCAAGGCGATGAAATTTTGCGTAACGATATTTCACGTTTTGAAAAAGCCGTTGCTCTAATGACTGCATCGGCAAACTTGACACAAAATCAATTCGACGCTCTTGTGTCTTTTGCTTTTAATCTTGGAGAAGCAAACTTAAAAAGTTCAACCCTTTTGAAAAAAGTTCTTGCAAATCCTAATGACAGTAGCATACGCTCCGAATTCTTGAAATGGGTATATGCTGGCGGTAAAGTTCTACAAGGACTTGTAACAAGAAGGACTAACGAAGCAAACTTATATTTCAGTTAACATTAAATAATACTATTATGGCAACAAAAAAACAATTAGAAGCATTGGCAAAAGGACGTGAAAAACTTGCAAAATCACGCAAATTGAACGGATTAAAAGATTTCTTCAAAAAAAAATCCGACAAGAAGACTAAACCTGTCGCAAAGAAAACGACTATTAAAAAATCGACCAAGAAACATACATCTGCAAAAAAGACCGTTCGCAAAGCTTTAACGGAAACCAAAAAGAAAGTTCGTAAAACAACAAGCAAAATCTTCTCCAACGCTCGTAAAAAAGCAGTAAAAGAGACTAACAAAGCTCTTGCATCTACAAAAAAACTACTGCAAAAGAAAGGGTTGGCAGGAGCAAAGAAACCTCGAAAAATAGTTTGCTATTGGTGGAATGACAAAATGAATGAGTTTGCACAAGACTTTGATTCATTAGCCAAAGCAATAAACCACGCAAAGAAAATGGCTGATTTATGGAACAATCAATCTACTATTTTTGAGTTTTTTGACGGTCAACAACATAGACAAATAACTGTATCGAAAATAAGTTAAGTCTATCATAATGCAAGAACAAACTGCAACATATTCATTCGCACTGCATATTTCCAATCTGCTTGATAATGGAGAGAAACTCGATTGGGCAAAAGCTCAAAAAATTGCAAAAGATTTCGACATCAAGACGGACACGGAAATAATGCAGGCGTGTGAACTTGGTTGTGTGTTGGAAGCTCGCAGAATTGCACACAACGGAAATTCACTCGCACAGCAATACGAAGAAATGAAAGACCTGTACGATAGACAGGTAAACATAAAGCCACTCGACACTAAAAGCAAGGTGCTAAATCAATACTCTACTCCTTGCCCTCTTGCATATTTGCTCGGAACTTTTGTTAACCAAAACCACAAAATGAACGATGGCAAGATACTTGAACCATCAGCAGGTAATGGACTATTGACAACCGTTTTTAATCCAGAAGACGTTTGTGTAAACGAACTTGACGAAATACGTGTCGAAAACTTGCGTAAACTTGGATTTTACAATGTTGCAAACATCGATGCAAGCGAAAAAACACTGCTTGACAATGAATATCAAGATAAATCATTTCGTGGAATAATAACAAATCCACCGTTTGCAAAACTTCCAAGCGACAAGAAGATTCAACGCAACGGCTGGGAAATCAACACTCTTGACTACAAAATGGCAGTTCTTGCACTCGACAAGATGCACGACGACGGTAGAGCTTCCATAATTGTTGGTGGAAAGATGTGGAACGCATATTGGAAACCTCTTTCCGAAACTTCTCAAAAACAAGTGTTGTTCGGACAGTGGAAAACATTTCTCGGCTATCTGTACGCTCAATACAACGTCGTAGATGTGATTTACGTTGACGGAGACAATATTTATAGAAAACAAGGTACGCAATACCCAATCGCAATCATTTTGATTGATGGACGCCACAAATACGATGAAAGCAACAAACCACGATATGTATTCGACCCAGATAAAGATGTTATAATACAAACATACGACCAACTTTTTGACAGAATAAAACAATGTTCATCTGTTGATGAAGCAAAACACAAGCGTGCGAAAGCACTTATGCTTAAAATGAAAATGGCAAAAGCAAAAATAGAGATTGAACAAACACTCGAAGGCATTGATGAAGATTTTGCCGATAAACTAAATGAATTTATTATTAGAGGTTATAAACTTACTGATAGAACCGACTATTTTTCTTGTGGTTATCCACAAGAAGTATTGCAATTGTGCGACCTTGATGCAAATACCGAAATCGTAATTACCCAATCTGGTATGCAAAAAATTTTAGGAGTAAAAAAAGGCAAGCAAGATGAAGCACACGATTTGACACCAATTGAAATTTTACGATTACCGCAACTATTACGAGAACCTATTTTGGTCATTAACGGCAACACAAGTGATTCACGATTAATTTTCATAGAAATACCACGTGCCGGCAGAAAAGTATTTGCAGTGATAAATGTTGATTCCGATATGATTCTAAAGCGGAAAAGAAACTTTTACAATTTAGTTGCATCGACTTACTCACAAGAGAATTTCAAAATTTCAACAAAAATAAATCAAGCGTGTGCAACAAATAGCGTTTGGTATTATGACAGCCGTAAAATAAAAAATTGGCTATCCTCGATGGGGGAACTCCGATTGTTCCCGCTGTTGGAAGCCAATTCTTTGTCCAACGAAAAAGACGTTGAACCCAAGGCAAATATACAATAAAATAATTAATAAACAACGAGATATGAAACTAATACAAATACAGCGACATTTTTTTCGCTTGCAAGATGAGCCAAACAAGGTTTGGTTTTGCACCGAAGCCGAAACAGACCAAAATTTGAACGTAACAGTTGTTCGCTACATTCGTGCCAGCAAATCAATGACGTTGCCAGAAAATTGGCAGTCAACACGCACACAGGAATTACGTGGCAACGACATAAAGTTAATATGCGACATAGAAGAAGGGCTTGGTATGGCGTACAAGCCAGCATCTCAAATTCACAAACTCGATACACAAGTACCAGATAGTATGGGCGATGATACGCACGAAGCTCTTGCAAAACTAACAAAAGCCGTTGGTGGAAACGTAACCGACTTCGTTTGTGAACGACTACAATGGAGTAGAGACGAAATACAAGACCGTTTGTTTGCAGAACAGGTTGATGCAGTTGCTCTTGCAATCTACAATATGGAAGCACGCAAGCAGGCAATTATCATTGGAGACCAAACAGGTATAGGTAAAGGTCGTATGGCTGCTTGTCTTATACGTTACGCACACTCTCAAGGACAAAAAGCCGTGTTCATTACTGAAAAACCAAACCTTTTTACCGACATCTATCGAGATTTGAAAGATATTGGTTGTGCTTCTCTAAAACCATTCATAATCAACAGCGATCCAAAAGCGAACATCACAGAAATAAACGAAAACGATGAAATCGTTACAGTTTACAAGCCTTTGAGTGATAAAAAAAGATACGATGAAATTATAGGTAGCAAACGTATTCCAAATGATTGTGATTATGTGCTTGCTACGTATTCACAATTCACAACGCCAAAACGTGATGGTGCCAAAATTGAATTTCTCCATTCCGTTTGCGAACCAAACACTTTAATTCTCGACGAAGCACACAATGCTGGCGGAAGTTCTAAATCAACTGACAGAGGTGGAAAAGAAAAAGTAGTTGGTTCTAACACTTTCCAAGCATTTTCACAAGCTGTTAAAATGGCAAAAAACGTATGCTTCCTTTCGGCTACATTTGCTAAACGCCCAGACAATATGCCGTTGTTCGCTATGAGAACGTGTATTTCCGAAGCAGAACTTCCAGATTCGGAACTTATTAGTTCCATATCAAAAGGTGGCGAAGCTTTGCAGGAAATCATTTCCAGCGAATTGGTACACGAGGGGCAAATGCTTCGTCGTGAACGTACATACGATGGAATAAAGGTAAACTACATCTATCTTGACGAAAATGGAGAAAAGGAATTTGGTGTTCCAAACCTTGAGAAGGAACACAGAATTATGTCCGACAACATTACAGAGCTAATCCGTGAAATCATACACTTTGAGAGCGAATACATTAAGCCTATGATTGACGACATTAGCGAAGATATTGCAGAAGATGGCGGTAAAGCCGACGAAAGCAACAAGGATTTAGGTGTCAACCGTGTTTCGTATTTTTCAAAGGTTTTCAACCTTATCAATCAAGTGTTGTTTGCAATCAAAGCCGAAGCTGTTGCAGACCACGCTGTACGAAGATTGAAAGAAGGGAAAAAAGTTGTCGTTGCTTTTGCTTCAACATTTGAATCTATGTATGAAGACTTAAAAATAGACAACGGCAAAAAACAAATAGGAAACGAAGATATAAAAACCGATTATTCCGTTGCTTTGCTTCGTGGCTTGGAAAGCACACTTAAATACACCGAACGCAACGGAAAAAACAAAGTTGAATCCAAAGTTATTGACTTTGGCGAGCTATCTCCAGAAGCACAAGATGAATATCGTCGTGTCGAGAACAAGATAAAAAACACAACAACTGGCATTACCATTTCGCCTATTGATATTATTATTCGCAAAATTGAACGTGCCGGATTCACTTGCTCGGAAGTAACAGGACGTTCATCGAAAATTGATTTCTCCAACGAACAAGGAACTCGTGGTAAAATAGTTCCACGCAAAAAAGAAAAGGCAAATGTAGCTTTCGCTAAATTCCAAAACAATCAATCCGATGTTCTTTTAATCAATACAAGCGGGTCAACAGGAGCTTCGGCACACGCAACAAACAAAGGAACAAACCTTAAACGTGAGGAAGTAAAACCACGTGTGATGATTATCGCACAATACGAACTGAATGTGTCAACCGAAGTTCAAAAACGTGGTCGTATCAACCGTACAGGTCAGTTTCCAGAAATTCCACCATCATACGACTATCTTATTTCGGCAATTCCAGCAGAAAAACGTATGATGATGATGTTACAAAAGAAGCTTCGTTCTCTTGACGCAAACACAGCTTCAAACCAAAAAAACTCAACAAGCGTTATTGATACCGACGACTTTATCAATAAATATGGCGACGAAGTTGTTAAGGCTTATATGCGTGATAACGAAGAATTTACTATGGCAATCGGAGATCCTTTCTATATCTTCACAGAAAGACCCAAAAAACTTCAAGGCAAAAACGACGAAGATGTTGCTAAAAGAACAACAGGTCGTGTTGCTATATTACCAGCAGAGCAACAAGAGGATTTTTACACAAATGTTCTTGGAAACTACAAACAGAAAATCAATCAGCTAAAAAATCGTGGAGAATATGATTTGGAAGTTGAAGCAATGAAACTTAACGCTGATTTTGTGCGTGAAACACCTTTGCTTGCAAGAACAAGCGGTCAATCAGTATTTGCCGATGCTGCATATAAAGGCGTGTACGAATGCGACGTGCTACGAAAACCATACACAAAAGATATGGTGTTATCGTTATTGAGCAAATCAACCGCAGGTAAAGACGCTAAGGAACTTGCAAAAGAACTCGCCAACGAGTTTAGAACGTCTGTACAAAAAGATGCAGACAAGCGTTTTGCGGAATTGGAAGAGCAAAAACAAAGAGAGTTAGAATCAATTAAAAACTCGCCAAAATTCCAAAAACAAGTTGAATCTGGAGAAAGAACCTGGCAGGAAATTGAATTTGAAAAATCGCAGAAATTTGAAGATTCAAAAAATCGAAAACAAAACGACACAAATTCTAAATTGTACAAGGCTCGCATAATCGAATTCTTTTACGCTGGTCGTAGTTGCTTGACCGACCTAAACACCAAAGCCGTGTGTTTAGGAGCTGACGTAAACAGAAAATCTAACAACCCTATGGCTCCATCTAACATCACCATTTCTTTCGCCTGTGCCAATAGCATTCGTTCGGTTGATTTTAATCTTGCAGATGAGGGTTATAAAGAGTTGGTTCAAATAAAAGATTACACGGAGAATTTGTGGAGAAACAACAGTTCGTACATCGACCTTGACCAACGTATAATCGAAGATTGGGACAGATTGACAAAAGAAGCTACAGCAAATCGTGAACTTCGTGATATTATCACTGGTAACATATTAAAAGGATTCGACAAAGGTGGCGATGGAGCAAAATTAATTTCGTTTACTATGAAAGACGGCTCTATACGAAAAGGAATTTTGCTACCCAAAGACAAAAATAATGCGAAAGGTGGCGAAGTTATCGCATTCAAAAAGTATCCAGCGAAGAAATGCAAGAAAATCATTCAAGATTGGTCTAATGAACACAACAATAACAAACTTTCATTGAGTTATGGTTTTTTCATTACATCCGACAGAGATGGCGATTTGTTCTTGGCTATTGATAATTCACTTGCAAACAAAAAAGAAATTAAAGCCGTTATCAACAACCCTATATGGCTAAAAATTGATTCTGGTCGTGGTTTCCAAAATGGTTGGATTGGATATAAAAGAGCCAAAGTAATGGATTTTTTTGTCAATTCACATAAACTCAATTTAGATGTGTTTATCGACGCATTAGACCAATGTGGTCTATCTGTTGAACTCGACGCAAAGCAAGCAGAAGAATACTTTGCAAACGAAATAGAAGAACCAACAGGAAAAGAAAGAGAGTGGAAAAAATTATCATTCGATGCAAATAATATTCCTGCAGGAAAAACAGAACCACAACCAACAATTGACGAAAACGAATTAAAACGCAAACGTGCAAAAGCACTTATGCTTAAAATGAAAATGGCAAAAGCAAAACTATTAACTAAAAATTTTTAGATATGATAACAATTCAAAACATTAACAGCAAATGGGACGAGATTAAAGGAAAATTGAATCCCAACACGGTAAAAATGGCAACCGCCAACGGTTTTTTGGAAACAGCCGAAGTTTTTGAAGAATATAAAGACTTTTTAGACGACGAAGCAAAAGGACTTTTGAATACTTTTATTTCTCTGGTAAATAAAGAGTTAGAAGCAAGTTCCAAAGAAGCAACTCCACAAAAAGAAAAGTCTCCTAAAGCAGCAAAAGAACCTAAAGCTACAAAGACACCTAAAACGCCAAAAGCTCCAAAAACTTCAAAGAAAAAAGAGTTTTCTGGCGAATATGTGGAAAAAATTAGCGAAGAGGTTCGTTTTATTAAAAGATACGCAAGTCTTAATGGTAAAAAAGTATCTTCAGTAAAAGAAAAAGCACGTTCTATACTTTCGTCCTTACAAAAGTCTATCGTAGAGAAACGAATCCGTAAGACATCGAAATACGCAGATGAAATTATGAATATTCAAAGAAACTTAATCAGAATTTTGAATACCAGCGGTGATGCAACACTCAATTTTACCAATATTGAAAATCTTGAAAAAATATACAAAAATTACAAAATTGCTCCAGATGCTAAATTTATAAAGCAATATCTTTCAATTCAAGGTAAAAGCGGAGTGAAAGAAAAAGCAAAAACATTGCAAAAAAGCATCGAGAAGAGTGATTTCAATGGTAATCTATCTAATGAGATAGACGCAATAAAAAAATCTATTAAAAACTATCTCGAAGATAAAACAGATACTCCAGAAATATCTGCACAAACACTTGCAGGACTTTATGGAGTAGCGGGATTGTCAATGAAAGGTTGTAAAAGTGGTTCTGCCGTTGGTAGCACAGAATTTTTATCCAAGAAATTCAAAATTCTGTCATTATCTGGCAAATTTGGTAATCTAATTGGTCAACCATCGGAACCATTTAAGATTATGATTTATGGTAAAGCTGGCAGTGGAAAATCGTCTCTGTCATTACAACTTGCACAATATCTTGCTGAACTTGGGAAAAAAGTGTTGTATGTTGCCGACGAAGAGAAATTTGGCTACACGCTACAAGAAAAAATGCGTCGTTTCAACATTCATCACCGCAATTTATTTGTTGTTGACACTATGCCAAAAAATTTCGATGGTTACGACGTTGTGTTTATTGATTCTGTTAATTCAGCAGGTTACGAACCAGAAGATTTACGAAAATTAGATAGTTCTAAATCATACGTGTATGTATTCCAATGCACCAAAGAGGGAAATTTTCGTGGTTCACAAGAATTTGAACACGATGTAGATACCTCAATTGTTGTTGAAGATATGAAAGCACACGCCGTAAAAAACAGATTTGGCGGAAATGGAGAAATCTCGGTACGTTAACATTTTTTGACACGCACCACAAAAGCTCGTCATTAAATTGACGAGCTTTTTTTGTATCATTTACTTTCAGCGAACTTTCAGTTTTGAAAATATTGGTTTTTAACTAATTGATTATCAATGTTAATTAACTAAAATATAAATTCCTCTTAATCAATGGGTCGAGGGTTCGAGCCCCTCCGAGGTCACACAAAAAAGCACTTACAGATTCTGCAAGTGCTTTTTGTTTTTCTATACAACTATATATAGTTACTCTTGTTTACTAATCAGAATAAGTTTTTCCTTATTCTTAATTCGGATCGTTTTCTTTTCCAATTCAATTACGCCGGCATGTTCCAACTCGCTCAACAATCGAATTGTGCTACCTGTTGCTATTCCCGAATATTCAGCCAAATCCTTTCTTGTCAACGGCAAATCAATATAATCGTCGCCAACCATATCGGCTATATAAAGAATTGAACTTGCAACTCTCGACATAATTGTTTTCTGGCTGAAATCAACTATCTGACGACAAAATTTCCGTGCAAAATCACACAAATATTCAAACATCGCATACGTGAAATCAACATTGGTTTTCAGCAAAGTAGCAAAATCTTCTTTTGCAATAAAAACCACCGTGCAGTCATCCAATGCCATTGCCGTTGCTTGGTAACACTCATCATGAAGAGACGTAAGTCCAATTATGGAAATCGATTTTTGAATAGATACGATTGTCCCATTGTCATCCACAGGATTTTCAACCGTAACCTTGCAAAGTCCTTTTACCAAAATCACATATTGGTTGATTTTAGCTCCTTGCTTAAATATCGTTTCTCCTTTTTTATATGAAATAACGTTGGTATTTGCCGCAAGTACATCAATTTCTTTTTTAGAAAGAGTTTGCGCCGATTTCGTTTTGCATATTTCTTTTATTAACTCTGCTTTGTTTGGAACACCCATAAATCACTTTTTAAAATTTCACTTTTTCTAAAACCTCAATTATTCATCCAAACAATCATCAAGATCGCGGATGATTTGTTCTTTATCCATTTTTTGTCCAATGAATACTATTTTCTCCATTCTATCGCCATAAGTTTCATCCCAATCACGAAGAACTCCGGGTTCCTGCTGAACAATTTTTTCAAATTCTTCTTTCGGAGCAGTAGCAAACCAAAGTCCTGCTTCGGTAATTTTTTTCTGAACGCCGGCTTGTTCAAACAAATACGACATATCTGTATTATCGCTGAAATAGCAAACACCTTTTGCGCGAATGATTGATTTCGGCCATTTTTCGCACACATATTTGTCGAATTTTTGAGGATTAAAGGCTTTGCGTCGATAGTATACAAACGTGCCTATGCCATATTCTTCAACTTCGCCACCTTCGTGATGATGGTGATGATGACAATGAGGATCGTGGCAATCGTCGGCACTATGGTCGCAGTGTTCATGTTCATGATGATGTTCATGTTCCTCGTGATGATGGTGGTGATCAGCTTTTGCTTCACGTTCTTCTTCTTCGGTCGCTTGCTTTTCAATTTCTTGAATCCAAGCTGCCGAAACCGAAACTTGATTGTAGCGAAACATTTTTGTATCTACAATTTTATCCAAATCCACATCGGCGTAATTTGCCTCTATAATTTCGGCAGATGGCTGCAACGCCTTTATAATTTGTTTGATACGTTCCAATTCGGAAGGATGAACTTCGTCGGTTTTGTTAAGTACAACAATATTACAAAACTCTATTTGTTGAATCAAAAGGTTTTCGATATCCTCTTCGTCAATATTTTTCTTTGTCAAATTTTCACCACAAGCGAATTCGCTCTGCATACGAAGAGCATCGACTACCGTAACAATACAGTCTAATTTTGCGATACCATATTTAATGTATTCATCACCCATTTGTGGAATTGAACAAATCGTACGGGCAATCGGTTCCGGTTCGCATATACCACTTGCTTCAATCACAATATAGTCGAAACGCCCCATTTTCAAAATGTCGTTCAATTGCTCTATCAAATCCATCTTAAGCGTACAGCAAATGCAACCATTTTGAAGAGCCACCAGACTTTCGTCTTTCTTTCCTACCACACCACCTTTTTGAATCAAATCGGCATCAATATTCACCTCGCCTATATCATTCACAATCACGGCGAACTTTATACCTTTTTTATTCGACAGAATATGATTGACCAACGTAGTTTTTCCGCTTCCTAAATAACCTGTAAGAAGCAACACCGGAGTTACACCTGTTTGCATATATTTTTGATATTTAATTTATCTTGACACTATGTCAAGTCTTTGCCGCAAAGATAAAAAACTGTCTAAATATTCCGTTCAGATGGGAAAATCTCTTTCTGAAATAACAAAAGAAAAATCCAATCGAAACGAAGTAATCAAACCAATAATGCGTATATTTGACCAGCTAAACAAAAAGTTAACAATCAATACAATGGCAGAATTTCATTATCAACCAATGTTTCCTCTTGGCGAAGACAAGACGGAATACTATTTATTGACCAAAGATTACGTTTCTGTGAGCGAATTCGAAGGTCACAAAATTCTAAAAGTTCAAAAAGAAGGATTAACAGCAATGGCAAACGCCGCTTTTCGTGACGTTTCGTTCTTGCTTCGCCGTTCGCACAACGAACAAGTCGCCAAAATCCTTTCTGACCCAGAAGCAAGCGACAACGATAAATATGTTGCGTTGACTTTCTTGCGCAATGCCGATGTTGCTTCAAAAGGTAAATTGCCTCTTTGTCAGGATACGGGAACAGCAATTATTCACGGAGAAAAAGGTCAACAAGTGTGGACTGGTTTCTGCGATGAAGAAGCTCTTTCTCTTGGTGTTTACAAAACATACACCGAAGAAAATCTTCGTTATTCGCAAAACGCGCCACTTACAATGTACGACGAAGTAAACACAAAATGTAACCTTCCTGCTCAAATCGACATTGAAGCAACCGAAGGTATGGAATACCGATTCCTTTGCGTTACAAAAGGTGGAGGTTCGGCAAACAAGACATATTTGTATCAAGAAACTAAAGCACGTATCCAAAATCCAAAAACATTAGTTCCATTCCTTGTTGAGAAAATGGCAACTCTTGGAACTGCCGCTTGTCCTCCTTATCACATTGCATTCGTTATTGGTGGAACTTCGGCAGAAAAGAACTTGTTGACGGTAAAATTGGCATCGACACATTATTATGATGAATTGCCAACTACAGGTAACGAATACGGTCGTGCTTTCCGTGATGTTGAGTTGGAAAAACAAGTTTTGGAAGAGGCTCACAAGATTGGTTTGGGTGCACAATTCGGTGGTAAATATATGGCTCACGATGTTCGCATCATCCGTTTGCCACGCCACGGCGCAAGTTGTCCTATCGGTTTGGGCGTAAGCTGTTCTGCCGACAGAAACATTAAATGTAAAATCAACGAACAAGGTATTTGGATTGAAAAAATGGATGACAATCCAGGAGAATTGATTCCAGCAGAATTGCGTAATGCAGGCGAAGGCGATGTTGTAAGAATCAACCTTAACCAACCAATGAAAGATATTCTTAAAGAATTAAGCAAATATCCAGTTTCAACTCGTTTGAGTTTGAATGGAACTATCATTGTCGGTCGTGATATTGCACACGCAAAATTAAAAGCTCGTTTGGACGCTGGCGAAGATTTGCCACAATATATAAAAGACCATCCTATTTATTATGCTGGTCCAGCAAAAACTCCAGCAGGAATGGCGTGTGGTTCAATGGGTCCAACTACTGCCGGTCGTATGGATCCATACGTTGATGAATTCCAAGACCACGGAGGTTCAATGATTATGTTGGCAAAAGGAAACAGAAGTCAAGCTGTTACAGATGCCTGCAAGAAACATGGTGGATTCTATTTAGGTTCTATTGGTGGTCCTGCTGCAATTTTGGCACAAAACAACATCAAATCTATTGAATGTGTTGAATATCCAGAATTGGGAATGGAAGCTATTTGGAAAATTGAAGTTGAAGACTTCCCTGCATTCATCTTGGTTGATGACAAAGGAAACGACTTCTTTAAAAAATGGCAACATTAATTAGATTGAACAAATTGACATTTATATGTGGAGACGCGTAACCCGCGTCTCTACTTTTTTACAAATCATTCTATGAACGATTTTCTATCGAAAGAGGACTACACCCTACAAGACATTATAGATTTGATAGACAACGAAATGGAGGAATCCATTCATTTGGAATTCAAATCGGCAGGTGCCGTTGGGAAATGGGACAGCAAAAAAGCCGAAATGACAAAAGACGTTTCAGCATTTGCCAACTCCGACGGAGGCATTATTGTTTATGGATTGACCGAAGAAAACCATAAAGCCAGTGCACTCTCTTTTATTGACGGGACCGTTTTCACAAAAGAATGGTTTGAACAAGTTATAAATTCCGGAATACAACAAAAAATCAACGACATACGCATCTACCCTATCCGAAACAAAGGGAAAATTGAAGAAACGATTTATGTTGTTAAAATTCCTAAGAGCTACAATACCCCCCACATGAGTAAAGACCGCAAATTTTATCGTCGATATAATTTTGAAGCGGTGCCAATGGAAGAGTACGAAATCCGTGAATTATACAACAGAAAGAGCCACAGCAAATTACAAATACAAAGCTACTATATTGGCAGGAACTGCAATGCCGACAAGGAAAACGAGACAGAAGACAAAAATTTTCAATCGTACCACTTTATTGCACAAATAGCAAATATTGGTGCAATGCCCGAATCGTCGTACAAACTAAACATATACATAAACTGTCCGCATTTGGACTACATTAAACTTTCGTGGGACGAAAACGAAAACATTTCGTACACCATTATTGATTCAAACAAAGTAAAAATTTCCGCTGTTGGAACAATTCCAATTTACAAAGACGAATGTCTGGATATGGCACGTTTCACGTTAAACATACCAAACAAATTCTTCGAAAAAATAGTTTCTGAAATTTCAATAGATATGATTCTTCTTTACTCCGACGGAAAAGATGAATTCCACATTGAAAACGAAAACGTTAAGAAACGATTAATCTACTAATTTCTGCAACTGCTTAGCAACTTTTTTAAATGGAAATTCGGCAAAAATGGCATCGAATTTCTCTTTGATTTTATCGTTGCAAAGATTTCCTATACTTCCTTCGTGTGTGTGGTTTGCTTTGCGTTCAGCCTTAAATTCACCATGTTTAATATCTAAACCAACTTTCTTGTAGGCATCGCGGAACGGCATTCCTTCGTATGTTAAACGATTCACCTCATCAACGCTGAATATATAGTCGTACATTGGGTCGTCAAGAATATTTTCCGAAATCTTAATGTTGTTCAACATCAACATCATCATATCAATGCAACTCTGAACTTCAGTAAAACCAGGGATTATGCATTCTTTAATTATCTGTAAATCACGATTATAACCAAAAGGAAGATTTGTCGTAATGAACGTGATTTCCGTTGGCAATGCCTGAAGCTTGTTGCTCTTTGAACGAATAATTTCGAACACGTCAGGATTTTTCTTATGCGGCATTATGCTCGATCCCGTAGTCAATTCTTCTGGGAACGAAACGAAATGGAAATTTTGATTCATGAACAAACACATTTCCATTGCCATTTTCGACAACGTGGAAGCAATGCTTGCCAACGCATACGATGTGATTTTCTCAACTTTTCCACGTCCCATTTGAGCATACATTACATTGTAGTTCAATGTTTCGAATCCCAATAATTCTGTCGTCATTGTTCTATTTAATGGGAACGATGAGCCATAACCAGCAGCAGACCCAAGTGGGTTTTGATTGGCAATTTTGTAAGCTGCCAAAAGCAACTGCAAATCATCGGCAAGACTTTCGGCATAGCAACCAAACCACAAGCCGAACGACGACGGCATTGCAATCTGTAAATGCGTGTAGCCAGGCATCAAAACGTTTTTGTATTGTTCACTCAACTTTTGTAAAAGTGTAAACAAATCTTTTACACTTTCGGCAGTTCCCTGAATTGCATCACGAATATACAACTTCATATCAAGCAAAACTTGATCGTTACGGGAACGTCCGCTGTGGATTTTCTTTCCCACGTCGCCCAACTTTTCGGTCAACAAAAACTCTACTTGCGAATGAACATCTTCAACGTGGTCTTCAATCTTAAACGAGCCATCCAACTCCTGTTTGTAAATATTTTTCAATTCAACCTGAACGGCGTCAAGTTCGTCCTTAGTCAACAATCCAATTGACTCGAGCATACGCGTATGTGCAAGATTACCAAGCACATCGGCTTTCGCCAAATACACATCAAATTCTTTATCCTTGCCAACTGTGAAAGTTGAAACCTTTTCGTTTGGAGTAACGTCCTTCTGCCAAAGAGTTGTTGAATGTTTTTCTGCCATTTTCAATTAAATTAGAGCCTTCGCATTACGTTTCAGCGAGACAAAGATATAAATTTTGGGAATGATATGCCGATAGTAAAAAAGTTTGTTGTCGTCAAATTGCCAAATTCTCCAACAAGTTTATATATGTTTCAATACCTTGTTTCAACTCGGATTCAAAAATGTATTCGTTTGCGGTATGAGAACGAAGTGTATCGCCCGGACCAATTTTCATTGACGGAAATTTCGTCATAAACACCTGATCCGACAATGTTGGCGAGCCAAACATTTCCAAGCCTAATTTTTTACCACTTTCCACAAGCGGATGATTTACAGGAATTGATGATGAATTCAATCGGAATGAACGAGCTTCAACGTCGCATTCCACCGATTTTTTTATATAATCAAACAATTCCTTATTGCTGTATAATTCGTTGCTACGAACATCAACCACAAACGTACATTCGCCAGGAATCACATTGTGCTGCGTGCCGGCATTGATAACCGTAACGCTCATTTTTACTGGTCCCAAAAATTCCGATTCGTTCGGAAATTGGTAGGTGCGGAACCAATTTATATCTTCTACTGCTTTATAAATTGCATTAATACCGTTTGAATGTGCCGCATGACCAGATTTACCAACTGCCTTGCAATCCAACACCATCAAACCTTTTTCGGCTATTGCCATTCGCATTCCTGTAGGTTCACCCACAATACCGAATGCTATTTCTGGCAAAGTTGGAATAACACATTCCAAACCATTTTTCCCTGAAACTTCTTCTTCGGCCGAGGCAACTAAAATCAAGTTAAATGGTTTTTCCAACTCATTGAAATGAAGAAACGTAAAAATGAGCGAAACCAACGATGCACCTGCGTCGTTGCTACCCAAACCTGTGATTTTTACGCCATCACAAATTGCATGGAACGGATCACTTTCCCATCCATCTGACGGTTTTACCGTATCGTGGTGCGAATTCAACAAAATTGTTGGTTTACTGCTGTCAAAGTTCTTTGAACGGACAATTACATTGTTCTCTATTCGTTGCGCATCAATTCCATGTTTCTTAAAAAAATTGCACAACAATTCCGCCGTTCCCGATTCATTTCTACTGATAGAAAATGTTTCGACCAACGAAATCAATAAATTCTTTGCCTGTTCAAATGTTTCTTCCTGCATATCGAAATTATTTCTACAAAAATATGAAATTTTCCGTCATTCCCCGTCTTCTAACCTTTTCTTCAATTTATAAATCACAGCGTATGCTATTGGTGTGGCAAAAACGGCTTCGAGCAACAATTTCACTATAATTTGGATAACAATCATCGAAATCAAATCTTCGCTCGGGACAACGCCAGCAAAAGCAATAACGACGAACAAAATCGTATCGAAAACATATCCAAACAACGACGAGCCTATGGTTCGCATCCATAAATGTTTGCCATTAGTCCATTTTTTTATCAGAACCATAGTCCAGGAATTTGTCAATTCTCCACATAAAAAACCAACCAACGACGCAATTGTAATTCGAGGAACAAATGTGAACACATTTTCATAGGAAACTGCAATCTCGGTTGTTTCCGTTGGGAACGGAAGAAAAGTGCCAATCAAGGCCGCAACCGTAAATAAAATTTCGCAGAAAAACGTAAGGAATATAATGCGACGCGCAACTTTGAATCCCCATATTTCCGTGAGAATATCCCCAAGGAAATAGGTTATCGGAAAAACAATTGTTCCCGCATCAAAAATAGTTATTCCGCAAACTTCTATAAGTTTCACAGCCATTACATTCGCCGCCAAATAACTGGTGACAAACAACGCTGCAACCACAGTCAAGAAAGACTGATTTCGGTTTTTTACAGGGTTTTCCGAGACCTGAGACATAGTTTTTATTTTTTGCAAAAATAATGTTTTATTGGATTTTACGCAGTCGCAATTTTTAATTCTAAAGTTATTTTCTAAAATTTGCAATCTAATAGAAAAAAAATGAAACGTTCGATTGTAATTACCGGTGGTGCAGGTTTTATTGGTTCGCACGTTGTGCGTCTTTTTGTAAACAAATATCCCGAATACAATATTGTTAACCTCGACAAACTGACTTACGCCGGCAACTTGGCTAATTTAAAAGACGTAGAAGCCAAGCCAAACTACAAGTTTGTAAAAATGGACATTTGCGACTTTGATGCCTTTTACAAATTGATGCAAGACGAACACATTGACGGAATCATCCATCTTGCAGCCGAAAGTCACGTGGATCGAAGCATAAAAGATCCATTTACATTTGCAAAGACAAATATTATGGGAACACTTTCCCTTCTGCAAGCTGCAAAATTGTATTGGGAATCACTTCCTGAGAAATACGAAGGAAAACGTTTCTACCATATTTCCACCGACGAAGTTTATGGAGCATTAACAATGTCGAAGCCAGAAGGCGTAAAACCACCGTTTTCAACAACAGCGTCATCATCGGAACATCATTTGGCATACGGAAATGATTTTTTTTACGAAACGACAAAATACAATCCTCACTCACCTTATTCAGCAAGCAAAGCAAGTTCCGACCATTTTGTACGAGCTTTCCACGACACGTACGGCATGCCGACAATCGTCACGAATTGCTCAAATAACTATGGTCCATATCAATTTCCAGAAAAACTAATTCCGTTGTTCATCAACAACATTCGACACAAAAAAGCTCTTCCTGTTTACGGAAAAGGCGAAAACGTACGCGACTGGCTTTTTGTTGAAGACCACGCTCGTGCAATCGATTTGATTTTTCATAAAGGAACTATTGCCGAAACATACAACATCGGAGGATTCAACGAATGGAAAAACATCGACATTATAAAAGTTGTGATAAAAACAGTTGATAAACTTCTCGGCCGTGCCGATGGCGAAGATCTCAACCTCATCACATACGTAACCGACCGTCTTGGACACGACGCCCGCTATGCAATCGATTCCTCGAAACTGCAAAAAGAATTAGGATGGGAACCATCTCTTCAATTCGAAGAAGGAATTGAAAAAACAGTCCGTTGGTATCTCGACAACCAAGAATGGATGGATAATATCACATCCGGAGAATACGAAAAATACTATGAATCAATGTACAAAAACCGATAACATGAGAAAATTCATTTTTATTGGCATCGTCAGTTTAGTTGCTATTTGTAGCTGCAATTCAAACAAAACAAAACAATACGAAACAACCGAAGGCGGCTTGAAATATTTATATCGAGAGAAATCGAGCTCCGATTTGATGCCCCAAAAAGACAACAAAGTGCTGCTCGATGTAAAATATTTCGACAAAAACGATTCTTTGATTTTCAATTCACAAGACATTACCAACCGTTTCATTATGGACTTTTTCCCACCAGAAACAAACGGAGCTACAATCAACGATGCAATTGCAATGTTGCACGAAGGCGACAGCGTGAGTTTTCTTATAAATGCATACACATTCTATCTTGGTGCTGGCCAAACGAAAAAAACCCAGGAAACTACAAAAGATGAAAATCTTCGTTTCGAAATTCGTTTGAAAAAAGTCCTTTCTCCAGAAATTGTAGAAAAAGAAATTGCTCAGAAAGAGCGAGAAATGAAAGACGAAGAAGAATTTCTTTTGAATGAATTCATGAAAAACAATTATCCCGAAGTGAAACCAACGAAATCAGGTTTGTATTTCATTGAAACACGCAAAGGCGAAGGCCCAACAATAAAAAAAGAAAACAAAGTCGCAATTCACTATACGGCAACCTACATCAATGGCGAACCAATTTACTCAACATATCAGAAAAACGACCCGCTAATTTTTGACGTTGCCGATCCTAATGTTTGGCCGTGTTTGGCAGAAGCTGTCCAGTACATGAAAAAAGGCGGAAAAGCAACAATCATAGCCGTTTCGAAATTAGCAGCAGGAGAAAAAGGCGACAAATCACTCAAAATTCCACCACGAAAAACTATAATTTTCGATTTGGAATTAGTTGCATATAAATAAGTTGAAAAGTCGGGGCAACCGGATTCGAACCAGCGACCTCACGCCCCCCAGACGTGCACTCTTACCGGACTGAGCTATGCCCCGTGAACAACATTAAAAATTAGTGTCGAACGAAGTATATTCCGCATCACATTCCGTCTTTACGGAATCAATAATTTCGTCAGTCAATTTTGTCGTATCCTCAACCATTTTCAATTTCGAATATACACAATCGCAATAATTCGGAGTTTGTTCACCGTAAAATATTTGATTGTCCTTATCCTTTAAACATTGTTCTTTTACCTTTTTGGCCGAAGGCGAACATGAAACAACAAGGGAAAGAATGAGAAACAAAAAAGCTATCTTTTTCATTGTTTTTAATTTGAATGCGAAAATAAAAAACATTGTCATAAACTTGTTAAATAAATTCAAATTCTTTTCCGAAATAACTCCCCGATTCGGTCTATTTTTGTTGTGTAAAAAAATTAATGTTATGGAAATTTCAACTCAAGAAATCGAAAAAGTTAATTGTTTGATAATTGGAAGCGGCCCTGCTGGATACACAGCTGCAATCTACGCTTCGCGTGCGAACCTAAATCCTGTTCTTTACGAAGGAATGCAAACAGGAGGACAATTAACAACGACAAGCGAAGTCGAGAATTTTCCAGGCTATCCTGAAGGCGTTTCGGGAACCGACATGATGGAAGACATTCGCAAACAAGCATTGAAATTCGGTGCCGATATACGCGAAGGAAATGTAACCTCCGTTGAACTTTCCGACACGAAAAAAATCGTTTCAATCGACAATAAAAAAACAATCGAAGCAAATGCCGTAATCATTGCAACAGGTGCATCGGCCCGTTATTTGGGATTGGAAAGCGAACGAAAATTTCGAGGAATGGGCGTTTCGGCATGCGCCGTTTGCGATGGCTTTTTCTACCGTAAACAAACCGTTGCAGTTATCGGAGGCGGCGACACAGCCGTTGGCGATGCACTTTATTTAGCAGGAATCGCAACTAAAGTATATTTGATTGTACGTAAAAATTATCTTCGTGCATCTAAAGTTCTTCAAGAACGTGTTGCCAACACGCCCAACATTGAAATTTTATTTGAACACGTCACAAAAGAAGTTTTGGGCGACGATAGTGGCGTTACAGGTTTACGGCTTGAAAAACAAGGTAGCGAAGAAGTTACGATTAACGTTACCGGAATGTTTTTAGCTATCGGACACAAACCAAACACCGAAATTTTCAAAGGACAAATCAATCTTGACGAAAATGGCTATATAATAACTGAAGGCAAAGGCGCACAAACAAATATCAAAGGAGTGTTTGCATGTGGCGACGTACAAGATCCTACATATCGTCAAGCCATAACAGCAGCAGCTTCGGGATGCAAAGCAGCCCTTGACTGTGAAAGATATTTGCAATTAAGTTAAGAGACATTGTTTCTTGTATTCAGATTCATTTTTTCTACTTACTTTTGCTTGATTTCTAATAACGACTATGGATTTTAAAGACGACGTTGAAGCGATTGATTCCCTAAAAAATGTGTACAGCACATTGAAACAGGAAATCCACAAAAAAATTATTGGTCAAGATGCAATCATCGAAGATGTCTTGATTTCAATTTTTAGTAAACGACACTGTTTACTTGTAGGTGTTCCTGGTCTTGCCAAGACATTGTTGGTAACCTCCGTTGCTCAAGTTTTAGGACTAAAGAACAACAGGATTCAATTCACACCAGATTTAATGCCTAGCGATATTACCGGTAGCGAAATTTTGAACAGCGACAGAAAATTCCAATTCATTCCTGGTCCGTTGTTCACGAACTTTCTACTTGCCGATGAAATAAACAGAACTCCGCCAAAAACACAAGCTGCATTGCTTGAAGCCATGCAAGAACATGCGGTAACGGTTGCCGGACATCGTTATCAATTAGAAGAACCATTTTTCGTTTTAGCTACACAAAACCCTATTGAACAAGAAGGTACTTATCCATTGCCGGAAGCTCAATTAGACCGTTTTATGTTCAACATAAAATTGGATTATCCTACTGTTGACGAAGAAATTGATATTGTAAAAGCAACAACAGGTAACACTGAAGTTTCTTTACAATCAATATTAACAGCAGAAGAAATTGTTGCTTATCAACAAATCATACGTAAAATTCCAGTAAACGACGCCGTTATTCGTTATGCTGTGGAATTGGTTGCAAAAACGAGAAAGGAAATTCCACAAAATACGCTAGCTCAAGAATATCTGTCGTGGGGAGCAGGACCTCGTGCGTCACAAAACCTAATAATTGGAGCTAAAACCCATGCTGCAATAAACGGAAAATATTCACCTGATATTGAAGACGTTAAAAAAGTTGCATTACCAATTTTACGTCACAGAATTGTAAAAAACTACAAAGCTGAAGCCGAAGGCATTTCGGTTGATGAAATCATAACAAAACTAATGGATTAATGAAACGCCCAATCTTTGTCATTGTATTGTTGTTTGCCTTTATTTCGGCTTTTGCTCAAAAAACAAAAGTAGAAATAAAACACACCGACTTGATGAAAGGCGACCGAGAAGTTCGAAAACTATACGGCAACGTTGTTTTCAAACACGACGATGCTTTTATGTACTGCGACAGTGCCCTATCCTATTCAAAAGACAACAAATTCGAGGCATACGGAAACGTTCGAATTGTAAACAAAGAAGTAACCGTATATGGCGATACGTTGTATTATTCAAGTGCAACAAATATGGCAAGTCTTCGTGGAAACATCCAAATGATTCACGAAAAAATGACGCTGACCACACATTTCCTTGATTACGATTTGAAACAAAACATGGGATTTTACCAAAATGGCGGAAAAATCGTTGATGAAACCAATATACTTACAAGTAAAATCGGTCGCTATTACGTAAACGATAGAATGTTGTTTTTCAAAAACGAGGTTGAGCTGAAAAATCCTAATTATGTGATGGGCACCGACACATTAAAATATAAAACAAATACGAATGTGGCGTATTTTGTTGGTCCTACGACAGTTACAAGCGACGAGAATCTTTTATACACGAAAAACGGTTGGTACAACACTAAAAGCGACCAAGCCCAAATGTACGAAGATTCATATATAAACAGCGGTTCTAAATACATTTACGGCGATGATATGTTTTACGACCGAAACAAAGATGAAGGCACCATCCGAAAAAACGCTGTAGTTACCGACACCGTACAAAAAATCACTTTGTCTGCCCAATATGGCTTGTACGAAGGGAAAAAGAAAAAGGTTTTTATGACGAAACAAGCTTTGGCGGTAAAGGCTTTCGACACCGATTCATTGTTTTTACACGCCGACAGTTTATTTTTTGCACAATACACGATTACAAACCCCGATTCCACAAAAACAGATTCTGTGACCTACGAAGAAATTAAAGCATACCATAAAACACGTTTTTACAAAAGCGATTTACAAGGTGTTTGTGATTCTGTGGTTTACAATGCTTTAGATTCAATGATTTATCTCTGTACAAAACCAGTAATTTGGTCGGATGAAAACCAAATGACGGGATTGGATATTCGATTAAAATTGGGCGACAACAACAAACGAATCGACCAAATCATTATTCAATCGGATGCGTTTGTCGTTGCAAAATGCGAAGAAGATAAATACAACCAAATGAAGGGTAAATCGTTGATTGGCTACATCAAAGACAACGAACTCGTCCGCGTTGATATGTTTCAAAATGGCGAAACGTTGTATTATTTAAAAGACGAAGACGAAATTGTTGGCGTAAATCGTGCTATCTGCAGCGACATTTCCGCATATCTAAAACACGGCAAAATAGATCAAATTGTTTTCAAAAACAAACCGGAAGGAACCTTCAGCCCAGTAGAACAATTTCCCAAAAAGATGTCGTTAATCGATAATTTCAAATGGCTTGAAAACATTCGTCCAATCAATGCTGACGATGTTTTTAATTGGAAAGAAGAATAAAAATCTACTTTGCCACCGACTTTTCAAAATCATAAAATCTCATATACTCCAAACCTCGAGGAACATAATTTTTATCGTAAGTAGTAGGTTTTCCATCAGACGGGAAAATTCGTCCTGTGTTGTGATAATGAAACGCATCACGGTAACGTCCTCGTTTCAATAAATGTCCGTATTCTCCACACGCCCATTTTATTCCCCAATATACGGCATCTTTCCCTCGCAAATCGGCAACATTTATGTTCAAATGCAAGCACTTATATCCCATGATTTGAAATGGTCCCCATGATGTCGCCAAATTCTTCAATGCATCATCCGACGCATCTTTCAACATTGATTGAGTAACACCTTCATACGATTGTAATTTTCCGTCACGAACGTTTTTCAAACGTTTATAGACGTGTTTTTCAAAACGTTTCGGCATATCGATTCGTCCAGAACATTCCAAACAAGCCAACGATTTAAAATATGCCGATGGTAATCCTACTAAACGAGTGCATGAATCAATCATGTGTCCATAATTTTCTTCAACTCGTTCACAAACGACAGGTTTCTCACTCGATTCAAATTCTTTATCTTCAAAATCTTCGTTCATAAACGAACGAACACCAAATAGTACAACGCAAAAAGCCAAAATTACCCCAATCAAACAAACAAAAAATTTGCGAATCTTTTTCGTCATTTTTTTCGATATCCTTTTCTTGGATACAGATGACTTTTTTGCAGATTTTCCTGATTTCTTCCGAGTAGCCATTTCTACTTGAATTTTGGGCAAAAATAATTGTTTTTATGAATCTATGGTAGCGAAAGAATTGACAAAAAGTCATTCCTAAAGGCCGAAAGAAAGACAATTTGTCCGCACAATCCCATTGGCAATTAATTTGATAAACAACGGGAAAACTAACAAAAAAAATAAAATTATGGACTTCAATCAATTAACAATCAAAGCACAAGAGGTTATGCAACAGGCTGTTCAACTTGCCGGTTCGAATAACCAGCAGGCTGTAGAAACAGGTCATCTGCTCAAGGCTTTATTTATGAAGGCCGATAGTATCACTTCGTTTCTGCTGAAAAAACTCGACGTTAACGAAAATGTTGTTTCCGCCACAGTTGACAAAATAATAGCATCGTATCCGAAAGTTTCGGGAGGCGAACCGTATCTTTCCCAAAATGCGAACAATGTTATCCGCGAAGCCGAAAATCAACTCAAAACCTTTGGCGATCAGTATGTTTCGGTTGAACATATTCTCATTGGTATTTTTAAATGTGGCGACCAAGTTTCACAAATTTTAAAAGACAATGGCATTACCGAAAAGAATTTAATTGCGGCCATTCAGGACTTGCGAAAAGGTTCAAAAGTAACTTCGCAATCGGCAGAAGACACTTACAATGCATTGCAACGTTTTGCCATTCATTTGAATGCACAAGCACGTGCAGGAAAATTGGATCCGGTTATCGGACGTGATGAGGAAATTCGTCGCGTGTTGCAGATTTTGTCGCGACGTACAAAAAACAATCCAATTTTGATAGGTGAACCTGGAGTTGGAAAAACAGCTATTGCAGAAGGACTTGCACACAGAATCATAAAAGGTGACGTGCCTGACAACCTTAAAACGAAGCAGATTTTTTCTCTTGATATGGGGGCATTAATTGCTGGTGCAAAATACAAAGGTGAATTTGAAGAACGTTTAAAATCCGTTGTAAATGAGGTGATTGCGGCGAACGGCGAGGTCGTTTTGTTTATTGACGAAATCCACACTTTGGTGGGAGCAGGACAAAGCGAGGGTGCTATGGATGCCGCAAATATTCTTAAACCAGCTCTTGCCCGTGGCGAGTTGCGTGCAATTGGTGCAACCACACTGGATGAATACCAAAAATATTTTGAAAAAGACAAGGCTCTCGAACGTCGTTTTCAAACCGTTATGATTGACGAACCAAGCGTCGAAGATGCTGTGTCTATTCTGCGTGGTTTGAAAGAACGTTACGAAAATCACCATAAAGTACGTATTCTTGATGAAGCTATTGTTGCTGCTGTTGAACTTTCGCACCGTTATATTTCCAATCGTTTTTTGCCAGACAAGGCAATTGATTTGACGGATGAAGCTGCATCAAAACTACGTTTGGAAATGAATTCCGTTCCCGAAGAAATTGACGAGTTGAACAGAAAAATCCGTCAGTTGGAAATTGAACGCGAAGCAATTAAACGTGATGGAAAAACTGCCCGCACCGAAGTTATCGACAAGCAACTTGCCGATTTCAAAGCAGAACTGACGAAATATATGGCTTCGTGGAATGCAGAAAAAGAGATTGTAACGAAAATACATACTATTAATCAGGAGATTGAAAACCTAAAATTTGAAGCAGAAAAAGCAGAACGTAATGGCGATTATGGAAAAGTTGCTGAAATCCGTTATGGCAAATTGAAAGAATTGGAAGGTGAATTACAAACACTCAACGCCGAATTAAAAACGAAACAAGAAAATGGCGGTTTGGTTGACGAGGAAGTTGGTGCCGATGATATTGCCGATGTTGTTTCGCGTTGGACAGGAATTCCTGTAAGCAAAATGCTTCAAGCAGAAAAAGACAAACTGCTCAATTTGGAAAAAGAATTGCACAAACGTGTTGTTGGTCAGGAAGAGGCAATAGCGGCAATTTCCGATGCGGTTCGTCGTAGCCGTGCAGGTTTGCAGGATGAAAAACGTCCAATTGGTTCGTTCATTTTCTTGGGAACTACCGGTGTCGGAAAAACCGAGCTGGCCAAAGCTTTGGCTGAATTCTTATTCGACGATGAAAACCTAATGACACGCATTGATATGTCCGAATATCAGGAACGCCATTCTGTTTCCCGCTTGATAGGAGCTCCTCCAGGATATGTCGGATACGACGAAGGCGGTCAATTGACTGAAGCAGTACGCCGTAAACCATATTCAGTGGTGTTGCTCGATGAAATAGAAAAAGCACATCCCGATGTATTCAACATTTTGCTACAAGTGCTTGACGATGGTCAACTTACCGACAACAAAGGTCGTACGGCAAGTTTCAAAAACACGATTATTATCATGACGTCGAACATTGGTTCCGATATTATTCAAGATAAATTTGAACACATAACAGATGCCAATAAAGCGGAAACAATAGAAGTGGCGAAAAATGAAGTTTTCAATTTGTTAAAAAAGAGCGTTCGTCCCGAGTTCTTGAATAGAATTGACGAAACCATAATGTTCACACCGTTGACAAGCGACGACATTACGAAAATTGTTCGTATGCAGTTCGCACGTCTTGCACAACGATTGGCTTCTATGGATATTTCGATTGAAATTACCGACAATGCAGTTGACGAACTTGCACGTTTGGGCTACAACCCACAATTTGGAGCTCGCCCGGTAAAAAGAATTATTCAGCGGGAGTTGTTGAACGAACTTTCAAAGAAAATGCTTTCGGGCGAAATTGTGAAAGATTCCAAAATAATGGTCGATTTTGATAACGAAAATATCGTTTTCAAAAATGTATAAAAAAAGAGGCGAAAAATCGCCTCTTTTTCTTTGGTAAATTATTTTTCAAACTTTTTAACGACCAAAGCACTATTAGTGCCACCAAAGCCAAACGAATTAGACAAAAATGCGTCTATTACTTTCGGAGTCGTTTTGGTAGCTATATTCAAATTCTTTGAATATTCGTCAGGAGTTTCAAAGTTGATATTTGGTGCGACGAATGAATTTTGCATCATCAACATTGAATAAATCATTTCACTTGCACCAGCCATCCAACATTCATGTCCTGTCATTGATTTCGTTGAACTAATAAGCGGACGAACCGAGCCGAACAACGAATCCAAAGCCATAGCCTCGAACATATCACCCTGAATTGTTGACGTTGCATGAGCATTGACATAATCAATGTCAGATATTTGCATTCCTGCATCTTTCAAAGCTCGTTCCATCGCTATTCGCGAACCACTATCACTTGGTTGTGAAATATTAGCACCGTTAGAAGAAAATCCATATCCAACAACTTCTGCCATTATCGTGGCACCACGTTTTACCGCATGTTCATATTCTTCCAAAATAACCGTTGCTGCGCCACCACTCGGGACCAAACCATCACGGGATGCATCAAACGGACGAGATGCTTTTGTTGGTTCGTCAATCCGTACCGAAAAAGCACTGATTCCGTCGAAACTACCCATAGAAAGATAATTGGTTTCTTGCGCACCACCGCAAACAATCATATCCTGCAAACCTTCACGAATAAACATTGCCCCCAATCCAATTGCGTGAGAACTACTTGCACACGCAGCACTGATGGTCATATTTACACCACGAAGTTTGAAAATAGTAGAAAGATTCATTGTAACAGTGGAATTCATAGACTGAAAAATCGCACCAGATCCCATCAACGTCGTATCTTTTTTCTCCAACGCAACCGTATGCGCGTCAATCACAGCTTTAGCAGAAGAATCATTTCCATACAAAACGCCAACTTCGTTCCTTTCTAGATAATCCATATCTACGTCTGCTTTTTTGAATGCTTCAGCCGTTGCCATATATGCATATTCGCCTTGTTCTGGCAAACAAACACGAGAACGACGATCCAAAACACCTTTTAATTGCGGACGTTCCACTATTCCTGTCAAAGGAGAACGATAGCCATATTCCGTACGCATCGGATCAATACCTATACCCGATTTCCCTTCGTACAACGATTTTGCTACCTCGTCAATATTTTTTCCAAGACAAGAATAAATTCCTATACCCGTTACAACTACACGCTTCATCAAATCTTTATTCTTTAAAAGGCGTATACAGATACGCCATACATTCTACCATTCTATTCCAAATCGTACAGAAATACCTGAAAAATTCACATCTCCTTCCGACTCGTATATTTCTTTTTCAGAATTCCAAACTTCATCTCCTTCGAACATATCATAGTATGTTGCACCAACCATAATTGACAATGCGAAATCTTTTGCTGTTGCAAATCGGACTCCAACGGCGGCTTCACCATACGTTCCTTGATCTGCGCCAAGATAAGAACCTAAACGAGCATGAAAGAATGGAGACGTCGACTTTTTATTACAAGCCACATATTTTACAGATGTGAAAAAAGGAACCAAAATATAATCATTATTAAACTCTGCACCTATACCCACACCTACAAATGTTTTTCCTCCAAAATAGAATCCGTGAGTCGTTGAAAGGTTTATGGAACTTTCTCCATCGAAATGGAACAAATTTCCTTCTTCAAAAAAACCTTGATAACCATTAGGAATACGAATTTCAGATTCTTGTGCGAAACTGAACATTGCACTTAAAAGTGCCACAACTGTTGTTAAAAAAACTTTTTTCATATTGTTTAATATTTAGTTAATAATAATGTAGTTTCTATTTATGCTTCTACGTATAAAGTCCTCCATTTATGGAAATTACTTCTCCTGTAATATATGCAGCTTTATCAGATGCCAAAAATGCTACTAAATCGGCTACTTCTTCCGGTTTGCCGAAACGCCCCGCAGGAATCATTTTTTTCAATTCTACTTCTGGTAAATCCTGCGTCATGTCTGTTGCAATAAAACCAGGAGCAACTGCATTAACTGTAATTTTTCGAGAACCAATTTCCTGTGCCAATGCTTTTGTCGCAGCAATTAAACCGCCTTTTGCCGCAGAATAATTCGTCTGTCCTGCCAATCCTTTTATTCCCGACAACGACGCAACATTCACAATTCTTCCGCAACGTTTTGTTATCATTCCTTTTAAAACACGTCGAGTCACATAAAAAAAAGAATCCAAATTTGTACGCAATACATCATTCCATTGATCATCCTGCATAAACACCATCACTGCATCCTGGCGAATACCGGCATTGTTTACCAACACCGAAATAAAATCATCGGGATGAGCATCTTGCCAGGCTGTGATTGCTTTGTCAATTGAAGCAGCATCAGACACATCAAAAGGTAGCAATTCTGCTTGTCCGCCTTCATTTTCAATAAGTTGTTTCACCTCGAGAGCAGCTTGTTCGTTCGACTTATAATTAATAAGCACCGTACAGCCTTCTTTTGCCAACGCCAGAGAAACAGCCCGCCCTATTCCCCGCGAACCACCTGTTACCAATGCGTATTTCATACTAAATATTTATATGTTTCATATACTCAATCAACGTTGCCATTTCCTCGTATTTTGGTCTGTCTTCAACAAATACAGGAACCATTTTACGAATATCGTCATAAAATGCTTTTGTTGCTGGCGACAATTTGTCTTGGATTTTCAAGCAATCAACTGCCTGAACCAACGCCATACAATGTACCGACGCAACATGAAACGCATTTTCTACAACCTGTTTTGTCAACAATGCCGAATTCGTACCCATAGAAACGATATCCTGATTGTCATTATTATTCGGAATACTATGAACACTCATCGGATTCGATAATGTTTGCGATTCCGCTGTTGTCGAAGTAGCAGTGAACTGTGCTGCCTGCAAGCCATAATTCAATCCAAGTTTGCCAAGATTGACAAAAGGTGGCAAAATACCATTAATTTTATCGTGAAACAGATAATTCAACTGACGTTCCATAAGCATCGTCATTTTTGCTACGCCAATTTTCAATTTATCCATTTCGTACGAAATATAATCACCATGGAAATTTCCTCCGTGATAAACATTTTTCGTTTCTACATCCACAATTGGATTATCATCAACCGAATTGAATTCGTTTACGATAACTTTTTCTGCATTTTTCAATTCATCATAAACTGGTCCCAAAACTTGCGGAACACATCTCAACGAATAGTACGGCTGTACTTTTTGATCCATCGAAAATACTTTCTTCGTTGTCTTTTGATTGTACAACTCAGCCTGACGGTCACGCATACATTTTGAACCTTTTGCAATTTCGCGCATACAAGAAGCAACATATTGTTGACCTTCGTGCAATTTAATATTGTTCAATTCTGCACTCAAAAAATCATCGTACGACGAGGCAATTTCATTCATCAAGACAGAGAAAATCAACGACAAGCGGAATAATTTCTGAGAATATACTAGATTCACAACACCAATACCCGTCATTACCGCCGTACCATTCACGATAGAAAGTCCATCACGGCCATGCAATTCCAACGGTTTTAGACCTTCTTTCTTTAAAACTTCGACAGTCGGGCATTTTTCTCCTTTGTAAAACACAAAACCTTCGCCAATCAACGCAAGCGCCATTTGTGAAAGTTGTACCAAGTCGCCACTTGCACCCACACTTCCGTGTTGAGGAATAAACGGATAGATTCTACGATTGATATATTCTTGCAATTGTTTAACACAATCAATATGTATTCCTGATTTTCCCAAAGTAAACGTCATATAACGGGCCAACATAACGGCACGAACGTACAATTCAGGCAACGGTTCGCCCGCACCACACGAATGGGAACGAATAATATTGTATTGAAGATCATTCAAATCGGCATCACTCACGCGGTATTGAGCCATCGGGCCAAAACCTGTATTGATACCATATATAACCTTATCTTTCGCGAATTTCACAAGAAAATCATAGCATTCTTCTATTTTCGTTGCGTCTTTCTTGCTGATTTTCAAACCCTTGCCATCGAAGACAATAGCTTTAATCTCATCTAATGTGATCATTTTTCAACCTTCATTTTCACTGAACTATCGCAAAGGTAACAAAAATGTATTATCTCAACGATTCAATTATTATAAATAAAAAAAACCTCATGAAAATTTCACGAGGCTTTTTTCTTATTATTATGAAAAAACTTTATTTGCTTTTTATTTGTTTGCAGCAGCAACTTTTTCGTAATGTGCTTTGTATTTATTACGGAATTTATCAACACGACCTGCTGTATCAACAAATTTCATCTTACCAGTGAAGAATGGATGTGAATAACTAGAAACTTCCAATTTCACAACTGGATATTCAACTCCGTCAACCGTGATTGTTTCTTTTGCAGGTGCACAAGAACGAGTTATAAACACCTTTTCGTTTGACATATCCTTAAACGCTACTAAGCGATAATTTTCTGGATGTAGATCTTTTTTCATTGTATAAATTATTTACTTCCTTATTTTTTCGTGGGGCAAAGATATATAAAATATTTAAGTTTCAAACTTATTTTTTTGATTTCTCTTTCTTCTTCTTCTCTTTTGGAGATGGAGCTTGCTCTTCCGCTGCTTGATTACCAAAAATATAAGCTTCTGGATTGTCTATAAAATCCTCCGGATCAACATGTTTCCCTTCTTGTTCCAAATATTCTTCATTTATTAATTTGGTTTGCGCACGTTCAAATTCATCTTCGTTCACAACTTTTCCATCTTTGTATTCTATCTTTATCTTTGATGTTCCGTCTTCATTAAAATATTCCCATAATCCATCACGAACATTATTTTTATACGCTCCTGCTATATGTTTTGTGCCATCAGAGAAAAACACAAGAAATTCTCCATTCAACTTATCTTCTACATAAACTGTTTTTTGACGTAATTTTCCATCTTCATAAAACCACATCCAATCACCATGCTTCAAGCTATCTTTCCAATATTTCAACTCCATTGGTTGATTTGGATTTGATTGCCAATACACCGTACTTTTTCCGTCCAACAACCCATGATTATAATTTTCTTCCATAATCACCTGATTTGCAACTCCAAAATATTGCCACGTTCCGTTTTTCTTTTTTGCATAATAAGAACCTTTTGCCGACAATTCGCCTGCCGCATCGTACATTGTAACCGTTACTTGATTTGCGTCATTCGGATTGTAAAACATATCATATTTCAACTGACCGTTTTCGTGGTATTTTTTTAAACTGCCAACTGGGACATTATTTTTAAAATACCCCTCGAATTTCACATTCCCATTTTCATATTTTTGAATCCAATGTCCTTGCTTCTTACCATTGGCATCCATATAATTCAAGGTATCGGAGTTTTGAGCCGAAACTAAATTGACAACAAAAAATGTCAACAAAAAAGCTTTAATCAAATTTTTCATAATCGTTTATTAATAAATGATTTCTTCTTGATTTTTTGTTACAAACTTATATTCAAGATAGGTGTTTTCATTTGAAGCAACAACCTTCACATTGAATCCATACTTGAATTTCCAACGCATTTCAATAGAGAACAAGCCTTTTTTAAGATGCGAAGCTATAAAAGGATGTACTTTTATATGAATTGATTTGTAGCTTGTGTTTTTTTTCACATAAGCCAACTCACATTCTATTTCTTGAACAAAATTAATACTTGGAGAAATTATTCCAGAACCTTTACAAGTAGGACAAACCTCATTTGTATTTATCTTCAATTCCGGACGAACACGCTGACGAGTGATTTGCATCAAGCCAAATTTACTCAATGGTAAAATATTATGTTTAGCTCTATCCTCCGCCATTGCTTCTTTCATTGTTTCATACAACAACGTTTTGTTGTCATTCTCTTTCATATCAATGAAATCAACAATCACAATGCCACCCAAGTCACGCAAACGAATCTGACGAGCTATTTCCAAGGCTGAAGCCACATTCACTTCTATTGCATTGCTTTCTTGATCTTTATCGGCTTTTGTTCTATTTCCGCTATTTACATCAATAACATGTAAAGCTTCCGTCTTTTCTATAATTAAATATGCACCACTTTTTACAGGCACAGTCCTTCCAAACGAACTTTTTATTTGTCTTTCAATTCCATATTGTTCGAATATTGGAGGGCCTGCAGTGTATAGACGAACGGTTTTCTCCGCTTCAGGAGCTATTGACGTAATATATGATTTAACTTCATCAAACAAATCCTTATCGTCAACTATAATATCCGAAAATGTTGGATTATACACGTCGCGCAACAACGATGACACACGATCGACCTCACGCTGAACCAAATAAGGAGTTTTATGACGAACTTCTTTTATTCTAACTAAAATTTTTTCCCATTTCACTACAAGCTCCTTGATTTCCTTTTCCAAAACGGAAACATCGCAACCATTCGCCGCAGTTCTAACAATCACACCGTAATTATTAGGGAGTAATGTTCTTGTAATTTTTTTCAAACGATTTCGTTCGTCTCCAGATTCTATTTTTTGAGAGACAGAAACTTTATTTGAGAACGGCAACAAAATAACATTTCGGCCTGCCAAAGAAATTTCCGAGCATAATTTCGGACCTTTTGTTGAAATTGGTTCTTTTGCCACTTGAACCAAAATATGGTCGCTTGCATGTAACAAATCCGAAACAACTCCATTCTTATCTATTTCAGGCAACATTTCGAATTTATCAAAAGTAGGGATTGGTTTGCCGTCAACAATCTGTTTCAAAACAGTACTTAATGACTGAAAATTTGGTCCTAAATCATTATAATGAAGAAAAGCCGCATGTTCGTAACCTAAATCAACAAACACGGCATTAAGCGAAGGAATGACTTTTTTTATCTTAGCAAAATAAATATCACCTACCGCAAAATTGATGTTATTTTCGCTTGATACAAACTCCACCAATTTTGAATCCTCTACCAAAGCGACATCAACACTTCTTTCTTTTCCTCTTATTATAATCTGTCTATTCACGACCAACTTACTTATTAAAAATAATCCATTATTGAGAACAATAATGGATTATTTAATTTAACATCTAGAAATTAATTATTTCTTCTTATGACGATTCTTTCTTAGACGTTTTTTTCTTTTGTGTGTAGCCATTTTATGGCGTTTATGTTTTTTTCCGTTTGGCATAATACAATCCTCCAATTATTTTTTAACGTTATTTTTAACTACAGAAATGAATGTTTTTGCAGGTTTGAATGCAGGAACATTGTGAGCTGGAATTTTGATTGTAGTATTTTTCATGATATTACGAGCAGTTTTTTCAGCACGTTTTTTAACTACAAAACTTCCAAATCCACGAAGATATACGTTATTACCTTCCTTTAATGATTTCTTAATTGCTTCCATCGAAGTTTCAAGAGCTTTTTGCACCACTACTTTTTCAATTCCTGTTTTTTTTGAAACCTCGTTTACAATATCAGCCTTTGTCATTTTTTTGTTATTTATTGAATTTATACTTTTTATATTGTCCTTTTTTTGAACGTGCAAATGTACACTTATTATTTAAGAATCAAAACTTTAGCCTACAATTTTTACCTATCTCAACAAAGGATCATCTTTTTGGAATGCCTGATCTTTACAATTGGTATTTGCATCGGTTTTTGATCGAATAATCGCAAAGTTTCCAAAAATTGTATCACCAATTTGAGTTGCATGTTGTTCTTCCTTATAAACTACTAATGCAAATTCATATTCTCCTGTTGCCAAAGCTTTTGTGTTATTCCATTCATAATAACCCAAATCCATATTCATTGCAACTTCACCAATAAACAAGTTATTCTTGTTATCATAATCGGTATAAATACGCAATGCTGTTGTATCATCTTTCGTTTTAATAATCAAACGATTATATGGAAATTTTTCAATTCCACCTATATGGAAATACGAATTCACATCATCGTTGTATGCAGAATCTGGATTATAACGGCAAGGGCAAGCACTATCATTACCAGCAAGCAATGAATCTCTAGCTTCTTCTACCGTACATACTTTTTGAAAAGAATACACCATGCTAGGATAAACATAAGCTCCTCGCTTTGGATCATAAGTCATTGAATCACACATCGGGTGATTACTTGGAGTAAACACAGGATATAGAGTCACTTTTGTTTTCTTTATTGTATCA
>JAZRXD010000033.1:0-3404 GCA_045600045.1 Bacteroidales bacterium | reverse complement strand
TCTTCTTCATTTGGTGTAAGTGCTTATCCTATTTTGTCTTATGAAATTTCTGACAAATTTAATTTGGAATGTGCTTTGAATTTCATGTCTTTAAGTTTCTCACATTCTGTTGCTAAGGAATCTCCTGATGCTATAGATTATGACAAGAAACATAAAGATATTGACAACTCATTTCAAATTGGTGCTTCAAACAGATTGTTGAATGTTGGTTCTTTGTCAATTGGTTTCATTTACAAATTGTAGTATTTAATTTACGTATAATAAAAAAGGCAGTCTTTCGGCTGCCTTTTTTATTATGTATTAATATGGTTTAGAAAATTACGCTGTTAGGAAAGTTCCCGACTGTATATTTGTTAATGAATTTTCCCTTGTTGTCGTATTGCGAAACATAGTGTAATCCAGTTGCAGGAGTGGAAGTTGTCCAAATATCGCCAGTTTTTGAATCAACATCAATACTATAAAAATATCCGTCAATCAGTTTTTGAGCGTTACCGTTTGTGTAAGCATATACAGCGTCGTCAATGTAGTAGAGTGTGCCATTGTTGTAGGCAATCAAATTTGAACCGAAGCTTGCAAGTTGATGGTCAAAATTTAGTATTTCAGATACTTCAAACGTTGTAGGATTTAGCTTTACAATTTTTGAATTTGTGCTGCCGATTGGGTTCCATTGTGCGTCATATTCAGTTGCTCCTTTGCAAACAATTATTATGTCGCCATTTTCGTCTAACAACATATCGGAAGGCATATCGCCAATTTCTATTGTTTTCTCTGCTTTTAGGCTTGTGTTGTCGATTATTGTTATGGTTTTGTCGGTAGAGTAGCCTCCGTAGTTTGCAACGAATAATTTATTATTTGTTAGAATCATAGATTTTGGACCTAAACCAGTGGCAATGGAATCTATTTTTTGTAACGATATTTTGTCGACGGTGTAGATATAATCGTCGCCATAGCCTTTACCGTTTGAAACAAATATTTCGTTTTCGTTGCGCTCGATTACGCATTGTGGATACGAAAAACCGGAACTATGTCCAATGCTTTTGAACGAGTTTTTGTCAACAACTTCAATTTTCCCGGAATTATTTACGACTATGTAGGCTTTGTCGTCTATAATGGTCATTGACTGAACAACATCGCCAATAGGACGGTTGTTCGCTTTGCTGAAAATATCGCTTTCGCTTTTGGAATCAACGATTGCGAATATTTCCCCGTCGTTTGAACCATAATTACCTTCGCATACAACGAAAGTTGCGTTTGAATAGTCTTGTTTCACATTGTTTTCGTCATTTTTTTTACACGAAGTAAAGACGAAACTTCCAGCAAGTAGTATGCTCGCAATTAGTAATACGTTTTTTTTCATTTGTAATAAATTAAAAAATTAGACATTGTTTTCGTGTTGGTGAATGAATGCGAAAAACAATGTGTTACCAGTGTGAGGTAAAATACCTTACACATTCGGCGTTTGGAAACGCACAGCAATGAAATACAATTTTTTTGTCTTTTCATTTTTGGTTACAAAATGATTTTCACGCTCATTTGGTAATAATAAGATTTGGCAGGTCTTCTGACTTATTCCATTCTTTGCTATCTTCCCATTCCGAAGAACAGTGATAATTGAGGATTTGCAAAGAACCTCGCGGAATTTACAGCTGCGGAAACAGTTCAGGTTTTTCACCCGATTCCCTTTTCACTGTACGTTTACAAAAACGTGGCAGCACCAATTCTTTTGTGCAAATATATAAAATAGTTGTATATCAATAGAAGAATGCAGTGCATATTTTGAAATATCACGATAGCGAAACGGGCATTCCACAAGCTTATGGAACACATTTCAAAAACTACAAGTTCACAACCGACAATAGGTAATTAAACAAAATTTTTATATTTGTAGAAAGAACGCAAAGTTTTCATATAAATTCTAATTAGATTTCATAATAAACGAAAAAAGGCTGTCCAAATCATATCGGACAGCCTTTCTTGTTAGTAAACCAATTGATTATTCGAAATATTCAAATGTAAAAACGCATTCGTTGTATTCAATTGTTGCAGGACGAGCTTTTTCATCCAAAGTTGTTGTAAGAGGAATAGAACGATAATCATTTCCTATAACACTTGGAAGATTCTTGCTGATGTTTTTGATAAATTGAGTAGAGAACAATATGTTTTCTTCTAATATCATTTCTTTTCGTAATCTATAAAATTTTAAGATTTATTTAATCCATGTTACATCAAGAGTTTTTGTGAAAGCGTTAGCAGGAACATTGGTTGTTAAAGCAACTGCCTTTAGTTGATCTTCCATTTTACCTTCCCAATTTTCTTCAGCCAAACGGAATGTGAAACCACTTCCGACAACGATTTCGTTTTTCGCACCTGACATCATAAATTCGCTGTAAAGACCAATGTTTTGGTCATCGCTCTCAACACCAACATATTTTGTACAAGTTACACCGCAAATTGTTTCTGTTCCAGCTTCGGTGAAATTGCTGTATTGAACATAGTATTTGCTTAAATCTTTGTGTTCAGCGTAGTAATTGTTGCATGATTGTGCAGCTTGGAATGATTCTTCCCATTCTCCGTCGTAATACTTAAAATAACCTTCGTCTGTGTTCAAATAAACCCAATGGTCTATAACAGATCTTGGTTCGTCCAATTCTGCTCCAGTTTCGTCAAACCAAGTTTCATCTTCGTAAAAAAAGTCCAAACGAAGTTGGTTCCTGTCGGCAGAAATTGTGAAAATTTCGTACGAATCGTCGCCAGTTTCGTATTTGATTGAGAATGCAGAATTTTCGATGTCGCCACCACCTTTGGGTTTAGGATCATCATCTTTGTCGTCGTCACCACAGCTTACAAGAGAGAAGCTTGTTGCCAATGCCATAAAGGCTAATAAAATTTTTCTTTTCATTTTTTTGTTTTTTTTAGTTAGATGTGGTAAAAATAGGAAAAAAATTTTTCGGAATTCTGCGAAAAGTTAAAATGTTTTAACTAAAAACTAACATTCTCTGCATCATATATACATTTGTTGAAACTGCGAGTTGCTCAAATAACAAAATTTTTTCATATTTTTGATTTCTGTTTATAGACTATGAAACACATATTCTCCATAGCAATCTTTCTCATTCTTGGTTTTGCAGGTTTTTGCCAAGAAGCAGTTGATTTAGGTCTATCTGTGAAATGGGCAACGTGCAATGTAGGTGCAAATAAACCAGAAGAATATGGTAATTATTATGCGTGGGGCGAAACTACCACAAATGATTATTATGACTGGAGTACATACAAATATTGTAAAGGAAGTTTCTATACACAAATAAAATACTGCACCGATAGTAAATATGGAACAGTTGACAATAAAACCACACTTGAAAAATCCGACGACGTTGCATATACAACTCTTGGCGACAATTGGCGAA
>JAZRXD010000032.1:0-34527 GCA_045600045.1 Bacteroidales bacterium | reverse complement strand
TACAAATATATTCAAAAAGACTGTAAACGTTTTGACAAAATTTTTAATGAGGATGAAAAAATATTTGTTTTAGAAACGAAAATACAAGTATGTCACGACACTTTATACGTATCTTTATTGCAAACTGATTTCTTATTTAACTTTTTTATTTTAGATAACAGAAAGCGTATCAAATGGACAATAGAATGTTCTCCATATCGGATTGTTTACTTAAAAAGGTTTATAGAACCTATTGTTGGAAGAAAACCAAGGGAAAGAACATGTTCAAATTTTTTTAGAGAAATAAACACACCATATATTATTTCATTTTTTGCACCTCCTTATTTTACTTGGGGATTTTTGTATCTCGTTGACGATAAACTCTTCTACTATAATGCCGAAAAAAATGAAGCACATGAACTACAAGAATACATTAAGCAATTGCAATGTGTTGTAATAATTCAATGATTAATATTTCATTGTATTTTTCTCTTCAAAAATCGAACAATAAGTATCTAAACTAAACTTGTTACATTTGTATAGCTTTAGGCAGTTGGAGAAAGGAAGTTTATAATAAATTTAAATGCTAGGTAACAACACCCGATACTATGCCGACACCTACGAGGAGGTGCATTCAGGTAACGATGTATTTTGCCCACAAACAAAAAAGACCGTAAATACAGTCCCACAAAGGTTTTAGAGGTGTTTTGCCGGGTAACTCAATTGGTAGAATTTAATTTGATGCCCATATATACATTAAAAAAAATGTTACATTAGACCGATTTTTTATTACGAAGATGAAAATTATAATTGCTGGTGCTGGCGAAGTTGGGCAACATTTGGCTCGTATTCTGGCGGATGACCGCCACGATGTGACCGTGATTGATGTTGACGCTCAGAATCTTAAGCAACTTTCGCTGCATCTTGATATATTGACAGTTCAGGGTTCGGCGCTTACAATTTCTGTTTTGAATGAGGCTGGCGTGGCAAATTGCGATTTATATATTGCTGTGACACATTTCCCTGAAATGAACGTTGCTTCTGCTGTGATTGCGAAAAAATTGGGTGCACCGCATACGATTGCCCGCGTCCGCGATCCGGAATTGTTGTTGGAAAAGAACAAAAAATTGTTCCGCGAAATCGGTATTGATTCAATAATTTACCCGCAGGCGCTTGCTGCTCAGGAAATTGCAATGTTCGTGGAACGTGCTGCCACTCGCGAATCGTTTGATTTTGCCGATGGATTGTTGTCGTTGTTCGTTTTGAAAGTTGAAGAAACTTCATCGGTTGTTGGCAAATACATGCAAGAAATAATTCCAACGCAGGAAGAATTGCAGAAATATCGTGTAATTGCTATAAAACGAGGGTTTTCCACTATCATTCCAAAAGGCGACGATATTTGCCAGCCGGATGATATTTTATACGTAGTGAGCAACCGTCAGGGAGTGAACAAAATGCTCGAAACCTTCGAAAAGAAGGATATGGCAGTTTCGCAAGTTATGATTCTTGGCGGAAGCCGTACGGGTCGTGCGACTGCGAAAATACTTCAGAAACAATTCGATGTTAAGTTGATTGAGATTGATCCTGAAAAAGCAAAGAAACTTTCGCAACAGTTGGATAACACGTTGGTAATCAATGGAGATGGTAGAAGTATGGATTTGTTGGTTGAAGAAGGAATCCGTCAAACCGATGTGTTCATTGCAACAACAAGCAATGCCGAGACGAATATTCTTTCGTGTTATTTGGCAAAACGTGTCGGCGTAAAACGTACGATTGCCGAAGTCGAAAATGTTGATTACATTGGACTTGCTGCTGATATGGGAATCGACACGTTGATTAACAAGAAAACGATTGCTGCCAACAGTATCCACAAATATACGTTGAGCAATTCCGCCGATATTGCACAAACTCGCCATTTGACGCAGTGCGATGCGCAGGTTTTGGAAATAATTGTTCATGAGAATATGAAAATCACCAAAGCTTCTCTTATGGAAACTACCGATTTCCCGAAAGATGCGGTGATTGGAGGCGTTGTTCGCGGAAAGAATGCGTTTATTCCTTCTGGTAAAACTCAAATTTGCGGAGGCGACAAAGTGCTTGTGTTTGCTTTGCCGGCAGCTGTTAACGAGGTAAAGAAATTTTTTGAGAAATAAAAATTATGAGAACTAAGATATTACTTTCTGTTGCATTGGCTTTGGGAATTGCTTCGTTGGTTTTATTGATTTTAAACGCCGCCGATCAAAAAACGATTACGATTTTGTTGGTTGTCGGTCTTGTTTGTGTGAGTGTGGAATATTTCGCAAGCAAAAAAGATTCTAAAGGGAACGAAGAATGAATTTCAAACTGGTTTTTAGGACAATTGGTTTCTTAATATTGTTCGAAACAATATTAATGGCTTTTTGTTTGATTCCTGGATTTTATTTTGGCGAAAATGTGAAAGGTCTGCTGATGTCGGTTTCCATAGCGGGAATCGTCGGCGTCTTGTTAACTGTGGTTTTCCAAAAAAAGCAATTAACAATGAACCGCAAGGAAGGATATTTGATTGTGGGCATTGTATGGATTGTTTTTTCCTTAATTGGTTCCATGCCGTTTTTGTTTACTGATAGTGTCGATAATTTTGTCGATGCATTCTTTGAGTCTATGTCGGGTTTCACAACCACAGGAGCCACAATTTTCGCCGATATAGAGGTTTTACCGAAACAAATAATTCTTTGGCGAAGTTTAATGCAGTGGATTGGAGGAATGGGAATAGTGGTGTTGACTGTGGCAATCATTCCAATGTTTGGAATGGGTGGAATGCAGTTGTACACGGCCGAAGCAAACGGTCCGGCAAAAGACAAAATTCATCCAAGAATCAAAGATACTGCAAGTCGTTTGTATTTGATTTATATAGCTTGCACGGTTTTGGAAGTGATTTTGTTGATGGTTGGCGGAAATTCATTTTTCGAGTCAGTTATTTTGGCACTTTCATCGCTTTCGTCCGGAGGTTTTTCGAGTCAAAATGCAAGCGTTATGAATATGTCACCATATACGCAGTATGTAGTGATGTTTTTTATGTTCATTTCGGGTGTGAATTTCGTGGTGTTGTATATGGCAATCCGTGGAAATTTGAGAACAGTTGCCAAAGACGATGAATTGAAAAATTATTTGTTGGTAATTTTCTGCGTTTCGTTGGTGATTATCCTTATCAATCTTTGGAAATGGGGTTCGTTCGACGATGTAGAATTACAATTACGAACAGTTGTTTTCCAAGTTATTTCGTTCCTTACAACAACGGGTTTCGTCATTTCCGATTATTCATTGTTGCCAAGTGCCTCGATGATGATGTTCTTCATTCTTACTTTTTTCGGAGCTTGTGCAGGATCAACCAGCGGTTCCATTAAAATTGTGAGAATCACTGTGTTACTGAAAAACAGCTATTTGGCAATGAAACAAATTTTGCATCCTAATGCAATTTTAACATTGCGTTTGAATAAGAAACCAATTTCCGAAAAAGTGATTTCGAATGTGTATGCGTTCATCGTAATGTACATTTTGATTTTTTTGTTGGGAGCATTGGCATTGACGTTTTTCGGGCACGATTTCTATACGGCATTTTCATCTTCGGCATTGTCAATTTCCAATGTGGGAATTGGATTCACTTCGTCGGGAATGTTGCTTGAATTCAGTTCATTTCCTGCCGCTTCAAAATTGTTAATGACGGCGTTAATGTTGATTGGCCGTTTGGAAATATTTACCATTTTATTATTGATAATGCCGTCATTTTGGAAAAAGTAATTATTATGCCGACACAATTATTCGCAGTAACAGGAAATCCAATTTTGCACAGTAAAAGTCCGAATATGTTCAACGCACAGTTCGAACAGGCCGGAATGGATGCAGAATATTTGTACTTTGCGGCAGAAACAGCTCAAGAAGCAATTTTCTTATTCAAAGAATTGGGCGTAAAGGGAATGAACGTTACATCGCCGTTCAAAGAAAAAATAGGTGCTTTACTTGATGTTGTACACGATGAGGCAAAAATTCTTGGAAGTGTAAATACCATTGTTGAAAAAGACGGGAAACTGCACGGCTACAACACTGATTTTTACGGTGTTACGCAAAGTTTCATTGATGCAGGCATTTCTTTGAAAGGCAAAAAATGTTTGGTGATTGGCGCCGGCGGTGCAGGAAAAGCTGCTGCTTACGGACTTCATTCACAAGGCGCCGAAGTTATTATTGTGAACCGCACGTTCCCAAAAGCCCGTCAAGCGGCGAATATTATAGGTTGCAAATATTCCGAGTTGGAAGAATTGCCACGTTTGCTTCAAAAAAGCGAGATTGTAATTTCTGCTTTGCAGCAAAATGTCAATCCAATCGAAGAAAATTGGCTGACGGAAAATCATATTATTTTCGATGCGAATTACAAAGGTTCACCGCTGATTGAAATGGCGAAACGAAAAAATTGTACTATCGTTTCGGCGGAAGATTGGCTTCTTAATCAAGCAGTTGCATCGTATAAAATCTTCCTTGGCAACGAACCAAACAAAGCAATTATGAAACAAGGTCTTTCGATGCCGACATTGGCCGAAAAGAACCATGTTCTTGCTACTATTGGCATTATGGGAGCTGGGAAAACCACGCACGGATTTGAATTGTCCCAAAAACTCAATTACGATTTCATTGACATTGACGATGAAATTGTGGCAGAACAAGGCAAACCGATTACAGAAATTTTTGCGGAACATGGTGAAGCTTATTTCCGTGAAGTTGAAAAAAATACTTTATCAAAACATTTTTGCGCCGACAAACCGTGCATTCTTTCATGTGGTGGCGGAATTGTAGTAAACGAGCCAAACAGAAAATTACTGAAAGACAACACGTTAGTTGTCTGGTTTTATGCAACGCCACAAACTATCATACAACGAATTAACATAGCAAAACGTCCGTTGTTGCAAGGCGACAATCCTCTTGGAAAATTACAACAAATTCTTGCCGAGAGAAAAGAAAAGTACGCACAAACAGCTCACGTAGTGTTCAGCACGGAGGAAAGCACGAAATATCACACAGCGGAGCGCCTACAAGACGAAATAGAACGAATATGGAAAACCAAATAATACAACCAAGTTGTGTACACGGAACAATTGTTCCACCTGCATCGAAAAGCGTTATGCAACGTGCCATTGCTATTGCAGCACTGGCCGAAGGCACTTCTCATTTATATGGTTATTCCTCAAGTAACGACAGTGATGCAGCATTGAATATTGCTGAATTACTTGGTGCTACGATTTGTCGTGAAGGAGAAAAAATCACGATTACCGGCGGCATGAAAAATGTTCGGAACACGCTTTGTTGCGGCGAAGCCGGGCTTGGCATACGAATGTTTACACCTATTGCTTCGTTGTGGCATGAGCCAATTACGTTGCAAGGAGAAGGTTCTTTAAAAAAACGCCCAGTGAATGGTTTGGAAGAGCCATTGAAAAATTTGGGCGTGCAAATTGCAACGAACAACGGATTTGTGCCAATAACCGTTTGTGGTCCAATGTTGGGCGGTTTCACCGAAGTTGATGGATCTTTAAGCTCACAAATTCTAACAGGACTTTTGATTGCTTCGCCGTATGCACAACGCGATGTCAATCTTTCGGTTAAAGACTTAAAAAGCAAACCATATATCGACATCACATTATCGATGATGAAAGATTTTGGTGTGAAAGTCGGACGACACGGATACGACGCATTTTGTATTCCTGCAGGACAAACATACAAGGCACAGGATTTTGTTGTGGAAGGCGATTGGAGCGGTGCGTCATTCTTATTGGTTGCAGGTGCATTAAACGGAGAAATTACCGTAGAAAATTTATCCATGGATTCGTGTCAGGCTGACAAAGCTATTATGAATGTTTTGCACTTGGTTGGTGCAAACATCACGGTGAATGGAAAATCCGTACATGTTGAACACAATCAGTTGAATGCGTTTTCATTCGACGCAACCGAATGCCCTGATTTATTTCCTCCATTAGTATCGTTGGCCGCACATTGTGCGGGGAATTCTATTATAAAAGGTGTATCACGTTTGGCTCACAAAGAAAGCAACCGCGCGGTTGTTCTTCAAAATGAGTTTGCAAAATTGGGCACGAAAATAGAGTTGAACGATGATGAAATGATTGTGTACGGTGGAACATTGCAAGGCGGGAAAATCCACGCAAATAACGACCACCGAATTGCAATGGCTGGCGCTGTTGCCGCATTATGTGCTCAAAAATCCATAGAAATCGAAAATCCCGAATGTGTGGCAAAATCGTATCCACAGTTTTGGAAGGATTTCGCCCAAATGAAAAAATAATTGTTGCGATTTGTTTCCCGTTCAGTCTTTAAATTAGAGAGAATCTTTATTTTTGCACCGATTTTAATACATACAACAATGGCAAAAACAGTTCCTTTCAGCAAAGAGCAAATTGAATCTATCATTAAACAATATCCAACGCCGTTTCATATTTACGACGAAAAAGGGATACTTGAAAATGCTGAAGAATTAAAAAAAGCTTTTTCTTGGAACAAAGGTTTTCACGAATATTTTGCGGTAAAAGCGGCTCCAAATCCTTATATTATTAAACTTTTAGCGCAACACGGCTTTGGTTGTGATTGCAGTTCTTACCCTGAATTGCTGATTTCCGAACAAGTTGGGAATGTAGGCGAAAATATAATGTTTACGTCGAACGACACTGGAGACTATGAATTCCAAAAAGCAAAAGAACTGGGAGCAATTATCAACCTTGACGACATAACTCATGTTGACTATTTAGACAAAGTTGCTGGTTTACCTGAATTAGTTTCTTTTCGATACAATCCAGGCAATTTAAAATCCGGAAATGCAATCATTGGAAACCCCGAAGAAGCAAAATATGGTTGTATGGAAGAACAATTGTACATTGGCTATAAAATGCTGATGGACAAAGGTGTGAAACGCTTTGGCATTCACACTATGGTTGCTTCCAACGAATTAAACGAAGACTATTTTGCAGAAACAGCACGTATTTTATTTGATATTGTTGTAAAACTCAACAAAAAACTTGGTATTCGCTTTGAATTCATCAATTTGGGTGGAGGGCTTGGCATTCCGTATCGTCCAGAACAAAAGAAACTTGACGTATTTAAAATTAGCGAAGGAATCCGCAAAGAATATGAGAATAGTATTGTTGCCAACCATCTTGATCCGGTGAAAATATATTTGGAATCAGGACGTTTTATTACAGGTCCTTACGGATATTTAGTTACAACTGTTCGCCATCTAAAACATACGTTTCGCGAATACGTTGGTTGCGACGCAAGTATGAACAATCTTATGCGTCCGGGAATGTATGGTGCTTACCACCACATAACAGTTTTAGGAAAAGAAAATCTTCCTTGCGACCACATTTACGATGTAACTGGTTCGCTTTGTGAAAATAATGACAAATTCGCTATTCAACGTAGCTTACCAGAAATAGAAATAGGTGATATCCTTGCAATCCACGATGCAGGAGCACACGGGCACGCAATGGGATTCAATTACAACGGCAAGTTGCGTTCTGCCGAATTATTGCTTCGTACAGACGGCTCTGTAAAAATGATTCGCCGTGCCGAAACCGTTGAAGACTATTTTGCAACGTTGGATTTTGCAGGTGTGAAAGATTTTAAATAATTGGCAATTTCTAGGAACTGGCAATTATTACTTGAATCTATATTTTATAGAAACACCTGTGTTGATTCCAAAAATAAGAGAAGGAGAATCATCAATCCAATCTCCATCCCAAAAGAGATGATTGTCAACGTAAATAAATTCAGGAGAGAGTTTTAATGACGTAGAAAAGTGCTCGAATTTAATTTCATATTCTACGTTTAAGCCGCAACCAGGTCGGAATATGTTTTGGTTCACATCTTGAATTATATAATAACCTTTCCTACATGTGTATGTGTCGGAATTCCAGTTCCCTATATAATGATTTGCGGAGCCATCTTGGTCAATTATCATATAGTTAAGACTAATAAAACCACCAATAAAAAGGGATGTTGTTTCCGATGACAAAAAATCGTGGCTATAATTTAATTTTAAAGAAAATCTTTTGTTGTTGGGTTTGATGTTTCTAACAAGAAAGGACACACCGTCTGATTCATCATATTCAACTCGTTTGTATTGTTTGTTATTGGTGAGTTCTTTCACAGAAATACCAACTTTATTGTTTCCGAAAAATTGATTGTACGAAATTTCTGTTCCTACGCACGATTTAAACCAGTCATGGGTTTCGAGAGAATAAAACCCCGTCAATTCTATTTCTTGTGAAAATGCAAAATGCGATGCAAAAGCAAGTAAAATGGTGGTAAAAATTTTTTGTCTCATAATAAGTATTTTTTCATACAAAGAAAAAAAATGTGAAAAGACTGCAAGAGGTTGCAATATTTTTTATCGCAAAAAACTAAAATCAAAAAAACACCCGACAGAATTTCTATCGGGGTAACTCTACTTTCATTTATTCAACCACAACCTTATAAGTTTGATTATTTACTTGAACAATATATATTCCGTTCGAACATATCGGAATTGCAAGTTCTGCTTCTGCTTGAGGGAAATAGTGAATTCTTCTACCTGTTAGGTCATAAACGGAAACAGTTTTTTCTTCTGCATTTTTTAAAAAAATTGTTTTGTTGAATGAATAAACAACGATGTCGTCGTTTTCATATTCATTGAAAAAATCTGGAACTTCTGCTTTCAGTATTGTTACAAGGAAACGTTGTTCTTCCACTGCACCTTCGCTTGAGGTTACATAGACAACAATTTCTGTTTCTCCTGTTTCATTTGGCAAAATTGACAGATTATTGTCTATTACCGAAACAAAAACGACATCCTCCTTACTTGAAACGGCATCGAAGGTTAACGATATTCCTTCGTCTATCGAGAAATATTGTGCCAAATCAATATTGGGTATGTCAGTTCCTTTTTCAACTTCAATATCATCAATGTTGGCAATAATTTGTATTTCTTGTATATCGGCTACTGTTACGTTGAATGACCGTGTGGCATTTGTGCCGTTTGACGATATTGCCTTTATTGTAACAATAGTTTTTCCTTCTATTGCTCCGGGTGTTATACATACCGTGTCGTTCTGAATTGAAACACTTGCAATTTCCGAATCTTCGCTTGTAACTTCATAAGAAAGTTTTGCCCCGTCAAGTGATTTGCAATATTTTGACAGAGGCAGTTTATATGTTTTTCCGTTGAGGGCTAATGTTCTGTTTTTTATAGCCGATAATTCAGGAGCTATGCCCGAATATTCAACGGAATATTCCAATAAACTCAATCGTTGTTTCTTGTTTTTAGAAAAAGAGGAAGCTGTTGAAGTTATTTTAGGGGAGCATATAATTCCCAGTTTAGCATATTTTGCGGCAACATTGTTTAGGTTGTCTTGTGTAATCACAAATGTTTTTTCTAAATCAAAAACTTCACCTTTTTTGAATTCTATGGTACCATATTCGCGACACAAATCTGCCCAAAAGCCAATTTCTGGACTGTTGTCAATAATCGAAAAAGCAGCTGTTCCTGAATAGTTGGCAATTCCTTTTGCTTTTATTGTGAATGTTTCGCCAACAACAGGATGAAAATCTGTTATATCAAAAATCTCCCAAGATGCATCTAATTCATCTTCGTAAACTGTGCTCCAAATGTCGGAAATTCCGTCGTTGTCGCTATCATAGCCGTAGTTGCTATAATCAACATCAAAAATTTTCACAAAATCATAATCCTGCGTGTAAACGATATAATATTCCTTTAGATACAGAGATTTGTTTAATTGTGCATCAAAATACGCGTTTTTGGAACATACTTTTGGTTCACATACAATGATTAATTGAGGATTTTCTATTTCCGAGCCTTGTAAAGTAAAAGACAATTCTTCCTTGAATTCCTTTCCTGCTGTTACGTAAAAACTATTTTCTTCCTTGCAGGCATTGATTACATTGCCCGATTCGTCTTTTTTGCCGACATACAATTTTACGGTTCCCGTAAAATTGGAGATGCCGTTTGCAAAAATCGAAAACATTTCACCTGCCATTGGGTTCCACGATGTGATTTCCTGAGCATTCAATGCGCTTGCAACTTCTTCTTCGAATACAGTTTGCCAAGTGTCAGATTTTTTGTCGGAGTCGCGGTCGGTCCCCGATTCGTCGTAGGTGACATCGAAAATCTTTACATAGTCGTCAGCATTTTTGAACTGTATGGAATACTCAGACAATGAAAGAATCATTTTTTCTTCAGAATTAAAACTGCTGTTCGTTGAAGAAACAGAAGGAGTACAAATAATTTCAAAAGACGGATTTATAAATGTTTCCGCGTTTCTTTCCACAGCAGTCACCAACAAAGTTCTTTCTATTTCGAATACATCTCCGGATTTTACAGCAATAGGTTCGTCAATTTCAATCATCACGGCTTTGAAATTTTCGCCCGGAGCCTGTTCCGAAATCATAAAATTCACGGTTCCTGAATAATTTGCCGTTCCACGCATTGTTATCGTATAAGTATCGCCAACTTGTGGAGTCCACGTGTTTATTTCCGCTAATTTCAATGCCGATGGCAATTCTTCGGAGAAACTTGTTCGCCACGTATCCGAAATCTTATCACCATCAGTGTCGGTTTCTTCAGCGTCATATAAAACCTCAATTTTTTTTATTACAGCTGGATTTTTATACGTGAATGAATATTCTCCCAGCGATAATTTTAGTTTTTTTGAAGTATCGAAATTACTATTTTTCGAGGTGATGTTGGGCATGCAAGCAATAACTAATTCTGGATACGACATATACACTGATTGCGAATTCTTTATCTGTTCAATTCTTATTGTATCGGTAACTTCGAACAATTCACCTTCTTTAACCTCGAATAAAGGAACGACGTTGTTTAACTGTCCCCAATGATCGACTTCAGGTCTCATATCTGCAAGCATAAAATAAACTATTCCTGTAAAATTTGACAATCCTTTCATGTGAAAAGGGAAAATTTCGCCTTTCTGTGGTTTCCACGATGTTGAACCTACTGCATCGGTAAGCTCATTTCTGTAAACAGAACGCCATGTGTCGGAAATGCCGTCATAGTCTTGGTCGCCTCCGTATATGCAATAATCGAACTCAAATGTTTTTACAACTTCATAAACCGAATCATATTTGATTGAGTAGTCGGTTAAGTACAATGTTTTTTGTTCCGTCTTGTCAAAACCTGGTGATTTTGAATGAATTGCAGGAACACAATTTAAAATTAAATCTGGTTGTGTTAGCAGAACACCATCTTTCTCGACGGAACTGATAATGATTTCTTTCTCGATTTCGAATAATTCACCAGCTTTCACATAAATTGGTTGCGTTGAATCGCTCAATAATGTCCAGTTTCCAACTTCATCACGTTGGTCTGCAATATAAAAGTCAAAATTTCCCGAAAAATTCGCAAAACCCTTCATTGTTATGTGAAATTTTTCATCAATCTTGGGTTTCCAATCCGAAATTTCCTCGTTGGAAAGAGCCGTCAGTATTTCTTCCGTAAAAACTGATTGCCAGTTATCGGATTTTCCGTCTTCGTCAAAATCTTTGCCCGCTGTTTCGTAGTCGGTTTTAAATATTTTTGCAAAAGTTGGTGCCGAATTATACTCCAAAGAATAGTCGGAAAAATTTAGCTTATAAGTCCTTTCTTTGTCAAATCCCGATTGTGTAGAAGTTTTCAGTGGCAAACAGCCTATGACAAAAGTGACGTCGTTTAGCGGGGTTTCATTTTTTTCATTTATTGTAACAATAAATTTTTTTTCGAGTGTGAATTCCTTGCCTTGTTCCACCTGATAGTTGTCGTCGGTTGTGCTCAGAAATGTCCAATATATAGGATCAACATCTTGGTCAACAATATAAAATCCAATTTTTCCTGAAAAATTTGCAACTCCTTTGGCTTTTAGAGTGAAGGATTCTCCGATTTGTGGTTTCCATGTTGATACTCCCGCCTTGTTCAATGCTGCTTGCAATTCCAATGGAAATGCTGTTTGCCATGTGTCGGAAATGGTATCGGCATCATTGTCGAAACCATATTCATTGTAGGAAATTTCGAATAGTTTTGTTGATTCGTTCTTAACATAGGTACATTCAAACTGTGTTAGATTCAGAGACAGAATTTGTTTTTTGTCGAAATCGACACTTTTTGATGTTATTGTTGGTATTTCCATGATAACAAAACTCGGTTCTGAAAGAAAGGTTCCTGCATACGAATTGAGAACGTCACTTTCTACTTGCGAAATGGTGAACGTTTTTTGTATTTGAAAAGGTTCATTTTCTTGAACTTCAATAGAGACATATTCCTTGGATAATCCACCCCAATAGTCAACTTCTGCTCGTACATCGGCAAGATAAATTTTAACTTCGCCAGAAAAATTTGCAGTTCCATTCATTGTAAGCGAAAATTGTTCTCCCACTTGTGGAATCCAATATTTGTCGTCCGCTGATTCCTTAAAAATGGCAGAATTATTTCCTTGCCATGTATCGGAAATGCCATCATAGTCAACATCGCTACCGTACTGCCAATAATTCAGTGAGATTGTTTTTACACCATCGTTTTCTACTATTGCCCATGGTGTTTGTGCATTCATGAGCAACGAAATGCACAAAAATGCCAATACGACTGAGAGATTTTTAATTATTTTCATAGCTTACTTAATTTATATTCTATTCCCAATGTGTTACCAATGTTAAATTTCCTTTACTATATAGTCCTCAAAAAAACAAAAAGACTGCATATGGTTGCAATTTTTTTACAAAATCCGCAAAAATTATAAAATAAGGAACTCTATTTTATTCTTTCCACTCCTTCGTAGGTAAAGAATTCGCCTGACTCAATCATCTCATTCGCTACAGCTTCATTGAATATTATACCATAAGCCCCATTTTCGTGTTCAACAGAATCAAAAAACAATTCGACTGATTCATGAATGCGATACATAGCTTCGATAGGATCTGTATCAACAATTCGACTTTTTATTGTATCATACAAATTTTCTCTTATCAATGGGTCATCCCAAAAAGTTAAAGCTTCTTCTTTAGTTATATCCGTGTATGCATTATTAGAAGCAAAAAAAGGATTACCAAAAGCACGAGTGAAAAAATATTGGTTTGATAAAGATACCAGATGACGCTTATCAATAACGGGAGCAATTACTGATCCCATGTTCGTAAAATGCTACTTCGTATTTCATCACTTTCTTTATCGTATTCTACTAAAATATAATTTATATACGAGGTATCCCTTAGCTTAAAAACATAGACAGCGTCATCACTACAATAGTCTGGTCCCTCCATTTTAGAACATGAGATATAGAACATTGATACCACACACAATAATTTCAAAATATTTGCCGTTTTCATAACTATTGTTTTACAAAAGACTTTGAATAAATTTCCTAGATAATTATATTTTACTGTTTCTTCAGTTTTTTATTCCAAACGAGTGCGAAAATTCCGAATACGATAAATGGTATGCTTAGCCATTGTCCCATGTCGAATGTCATTTCGTGTTCAAATGCTACTTGTGGCATTTTAATAAATTCTATACAAAAGCGCGTGCCGAATGTTCCGATGAGAAATAGACCGATTACGAACCAATCGGAAATTTGTTGCTTGTTCTTGAACGTTTTATGGCAATAAATCATAAAAACGACGAATAAAATCAAGTAGCAAATCATTTCGTAAATCTGCGTTGGATGGCGAGGAACAGCAGCTTCAATATCGGTAAGAACTTCGTGACTTCTTACAAAAACAAATCCCCACGGCAAATCGGTTGGAACGCCGTAGATTTCGGAATTCATAAGATTCCCTGCTCGGAAAAAAACTGCCGCCAACGGAGTCACCAACATAATTCGCGAAAGTATTTGTTTGTATGAAAGTTCATTTCTTGCTACAAACAATAATGCGACTAGAACACCAATTGCACCACCGTGGCTTGCCATTCCGCCTTCCCAAATGTGGAGTATTTTTATTGGATTGTTCAAATAATATGATGGTTCGTAAAACAAACAATGTCCAAGTCGCGAACCAAGTACGCCACCAATAACTGTGGCAATTGAAATTCTTGTTAAAATAGAATCGGGAATGTTTTCTTTACGAAAAATAAAATATTCCACATAATAGGCTGATACAAAAGCTAATGCGAAAAATACGCCGTACCATCGAAATGCGTAGTTATTTGAAAACTGATGTATGTATGGGGAGACGTCCCAAACTATAGCCAACAAAGTCATGTTATGCAGGATTTTCTTTGCCTTTGTCGCGAATTGCCATCACTACAAAGAACAAACCGCACAAAATAAAAGGAACGCTTAACCATTGTCCCATATCGAGTGTCATATTTTTTTCGAATGCGACTTGGTTATTTTTTATGAATTCAAATCCAAAACGAGTTGCAAAAATCATTAGAAATGCAATAGCAAGAATTACGTAGCTCGAAATAGGTTTGTTGTGTTTCACCCGTAATTGATAATAAGCTATTAAAATTCCGCCTGTAGTCAGGTAGGTAAGGGCTTCGTAAATTTGTGTCGGATGGTTTGGAACTAAAAGGGCGGCGTTTACGCATGCGTCAACAAATTGGTTTATTTGACTCTCATTGAGGAATTTATATTTTTGTAGAATATCGCATAAACTTTCAAATGTAAACGCTTGATTAGGCAAACAGTTCGATAAAAATGCTTGTAAACTTTGTACTGCAGTGTCCGAAACTAATCCTGCTTGAGCCATAATGCTGCTTAATTCGCTTGCGTTTGTTTGTATCATTGCATCGCGTACAAAAACGAATCCCCACGGAAGCGTTGTTGCTACACCATATATCTCTGAATTCATTAGATTACCCATTCTCACAAAAAAAGCTGTGATTGGAATAACCACTGCTGCGCGCGACATAACCCAAACAAACGATTTTTTTGTTTTATGTGCAAACCAAAGAAATGCGCATGCAAGTCCGATTGCACCGCCGTGACTTGCCAATCCGCCTTCCCAAACGAACAAAATACGGATTGGATCGGCTAAATAAACGTCTGGTTCATAAAATAGGCAATGTCCTAAACGAAGGCCTATGAGAAGCAAAACGAACGACATAAAAGTTAGATTGTCGGCATCGTTCGCAGTAAGTTTTTCGTGGACAAATATTTTTTTTAGGCAAAAATAGGATATGAAAAATCCAATTCCGAAAAACAAACCGTACCATCGAACATGGAATCCCGTAATGATTTCCGGATTTATGTTCCAAATGATATAATTCAGCATTGGATTAGTATTCTATAAATTTGAAATTCAACTTCAAAAATTTGGAATATTGGTTTCCCGACATGAGCATATCCAAATCTTCTTTTTCGTAGAACCAATTGATGAAAAGTTCATGTTTTTCGACGTACTTTTCTATGGTAAGGAACAATTTTGCTAATTGTTTCGAAGATGAAGTGTTGAAATATTCAATTTTAACATCGAATGTGAACTTGTTTCTGTCGTTTTCGTTGAGTAGTTTGTCAATCCATTCAAGTACGGGTGCGTAGAATTCTATTGCATTTTCAGGCAAAGAGCGTCCCGATATTGAAAATACTTGAGATTCAGCATTAAAACCAATTTGCGGGGTGTCTTCGGTTCCTTCAATGTAAAAATTTTCCATACTACCTTACTTAGATTGAGTGATTGCTCACACGTTTGAAAATTAGACCGTTACAAATGTAGTGATTTAATCAAAACAAGTATATTCTTTCTTAAAAAGATTTTCGAGAAATAAAAAGGATTGTTTCGTTTGAGAAACAATCCTTTTCACAAAAAAAATATGAAAACAAAAACTTTCTATAAACTCCACTCAAAACCGTCTTTGGTGTCTTTCACCGAAAATCCAAGATTAGCCAATTCATCGCGGATTTTATCGCTTGTAGCCCAATCTTTGTTTGCTTTCGCTTGTTTTCTTATTTCCAACAACAAATCAATTGCACCTTTGTACGCCTTGTCTTGTTGATTGTTGCTCTCTTCAACACGAAGACCGAGAATGTCTTTCACAAAAACATCAAATGTTTGTTTCAATTCATCTAAATCTTCTTTCGAAAGTGTTGCTTTCCCGTCGGTTACAAGATTGATATTTTTTGTTGCGTCGAAAAGATTTGAAATCACAATTGGAGTATTCAAATCGTCGCACATAGCCTCTTCGCAACGTTCTCTCAAACCTTTAACATCAACAGTTGATGTTGCTGCAGGTGTGATTTTTTGCAAACGATTATATGCGTCAACCAAACGAGCAAAACCTTTTTCTGCAGCTTGCAAAGCATCGTTGCTGAAATCGACTGTACTACGATAGTGAGCCTGCAGAATAAAGAAACGAATTGTCATTGGACTATATGCTTGAGAGAGCATTTCATTTCCTTCGTTATCTTTATGGGAACCTTTGAAAAATTCATCAAGAGTGATAAAATTTCCATACGATTTACCCATTTTCTTACCAGCGATGGTAATCATATTGTTATGAATCCAGTACTTGACAGATTCGTGTCCAAGAGCTGCCGTTGACTGTGCAATTTCGCATTCGTGGTGAGGGAAAATCAAATCCATACCGCCACCATGAATGTCAAAAGTTTCTCCTAAATATTTGGTTCCCATTGCTGAACATTCCATGTGCCAACCTGGGAAACCGTCGCTCCATGGCGAAGGCCAACGCATAATGTGTTCTGGCTGGGCTTTTTTCCAAAGGGCAAAATCAAGCGAGCATTGTTTCTCGTCTTGACCATCAAGTTCACGAGTCGTAGCAAGCAATTCCTCGATGTTGCGACCCGACAATTTCCCGTAATGAAAATCTTTATTGTATTTACGAACGTCGAAATAAATTGAACCTTGACTTTCGTATGCATATCCAGCTTCTAAGATTTTTTTTACAAAATTTATTTGCTCAATAATGTGTCCCGAAGCCTGAGGTTCAATGCTTGGAGGAAGTACGTTGAGAGCCGTCATCGCATTACGGAAACGGTTTGTGTAATATTGTGCCACTTCCATTGGTTCCTTTTGTTCCAAGCGAGCCTTTTTTGCAATTTTGTCCTCGCCTTCGTCGGCATCGTGTTCCAAGTGGCCTACGTCAGTAATATTGCGAACATAACGAACTTTGTAACCAAGATGCGTTAAATAACGGAACAATACATCGAACGTAATTGCAGGGCGAGCATGACCCAAATGCGCATCACCATAAACAGTAGGACCACAAACATACATACCAACATGTGGAGCATGTAGAGGTTTAAATAACTCTTTTTGACGAGTTAAAGTATTGTAAATCAATAAATCTTGCATAATTCAAATTAAAAATTTGCAATACGAATAATATCAGCGAACACACCTGCAGCTGTTACGGCTGCACCAGCACCAGGACCGATAACAATCAAAGGTTGGGTGCGGTAGTGAGCTGTTGTGAACGAAATGATATTGTCGCTTCCCGAGATATTGTAGAACGGATGAGAGGCGTCAATTGCTTTTATTTCCGTTTTTGCTTTTCCGTTTTCGTATGTTGCGATATATTTTAATCGTTTGCCTTCTTTTTCAGCTTGAGCAACTAATTTTGCATATTTATCGTTGTCGTTCTTTTCTAAAGAATCCCAAAGTTGTTCAACTGTTTCGGTTTTTTGACTTGCTTCCGACAAGCAGTTTTCAACAGCAACATCTTCTAAATTGAATGTACAACCAATTTCACGAGAAAGAATCAAAATCTTACGGGCAACGTCTTTACCAGCCAAATCAATCTTTGGATCAGGTTCGGTGTAACCTTTTTGACGAGCTTCCTTAACCGTCGTTGCGAAATCCTTCGAAGATGAACAATTACTGAAAATAAAGTTCAACGAACCAGAAAGAATTGCTTCAATCTTGATGATTTCATCACCACTCTTAATTAAATCTTTCAATGTGCTAATGACTGGCAAACCTGCTCCAACATTAGTTTCGTAGTAGAAACGAGCTCCTGTTTTTGCAGCCAAAGCGTGAATGTTTTGGTAACGTTTGTAATCACTTGCGTTGGCAACTTTGTTAGGTGTTACCACAGAAATGTGTTTTTCTAACATTTCTTCGTATTTGTCGGCAACAGCGTAACTTGCAGTGTTGTCAACATATACGCTATTTCTCAAATTTAATTTCTTGATTTCTTCAACGTAGGCGTTCAAATCAGGTTTGCAACCTTTTGTTTTGATTAGTTCTTCCCAGTTGTTCAAGTCAATACCTTCCGTATCAATCAAATAGCCATCGATATTCGATATGCCGACAATTTTAACGTCGATTTTATTTTGTTCAACCAACGTGTCGTGCTGTGCATTAACCTGGCGAAGTAATTCACCACCGATTGTTCCTGTTCCGACAACAAACACGTTCAATGTTGTTGTGTTTGAAAGGAAGAACGATTCGTGCAAAGAGTTAAGTGCTTTGATTTTATCTTTTTCGTTGATAACAACCGAAATGTTCAATTCGCTTGCTCCCTGTGCTATTGCGACCACGTTTATACCATTGATGCTCAATGCGTTGAAGAATTTGCTTGCAACACCAGGAATATTCTTCATATTTTCACCAACAGCGGCGATGATAGAAAGATTATTTTCAACCTTAATAGAGTCAATCAAACCAGATTTTAGTTCGTTTTCAAATTCTTGATTCAACGCATCTTCCGATTTTTGAGCTTCGTTTGGAAGAACAGCGAATGTTATTGAATGTTCTGAAGAACACTGTGTAATTAAAATCACATTGATAGAAGCATTTGCAATTGCACGGAACAATCGCATTGAAATACCTGCTTCGCCAATCATACCGCTACCTTGAACGGTAATCAAACTAACTTCGTCGATAGACGAAATGCCTTGAACGCGCAACTGTGAATTTTCGTTTGCCTTAGTAATAAGCGTTCCTTTGGCTGTTGGGTTGAAAGTGTTTTTTATAATCACGGGAATCATTTTTGACATTGCTGGAATAACTGTTCTTGGTTCAAGAACTTTTGCTCCGAAGTGGGAAAGTTCCATTGCTTCGGCATACGTAATGTGTTCAATTGGATAAGCTTTTTTAACTTTACGTGGATCAGCGGTCATCATACCATCCACATCGGTCCATATTTCCAAAATTGAAGCGTTTATGGCACGGGCGAAAATTGCAGCCGAATAATCGGAACCGCCACGTCCAAGAGTGATTGTTTCGTCATCTTCGGTGCTGGCAATAAATCCAGTGGCGATGAACAATGTTTTTGTATTGAGAACTTTCTTTTGAATTAATTCGTCGGTTTTCGCAAAATCTACTTTTGCGGCGCCGAATGTTTTGTCTGTTTTAATAACCGAACGTGCATCAAGAAATTCGCAGTTCATGCCACTTTGTGCGAGAGCTTTTGCGATAATGAAAGCAGACATACGCTCGCCTACACTCGAAACCAAGTCAACGGAACGTGGAGTTAATTCACGGATTAGAGAAATACCTGTCAAAATACCGCGTAATTCTTCAAGAATTGTATCCACGTGTCTTTCGCAGGCTTCTTTGTAACTTCCTGAAAGTAAACCTTTTATTGTGTCAAAATGACGAATTCTGATTTCATTCAATGTATCGGTGAAGGAGGTGTCGCCCTTAACAGCTTTATCGCTGCATTCAACCAACATATTTGTAACTCCGCCAAGTGCGGATACTACAACAACTAATTCTTCTTTTGCGAGATTTTCTTTGATTATCGCAATCGTTTTCGTAATGTTTTCGGCGTTTTTAACCGAGGTTCCACCAAATTTTAATACCTTCATACTAATCCAATCATAGATTGACAAAAGTAATATAAATGCAAGATTTACTCAAAAAAATTGAGCAATAATTTCGGCCGAAGAGAAATCCGGCAATGTTTGAAACAAAATTTTGTGGGCTACGCTCTACGTTTGTTGATAAGATTATCGATGACAGACAATAAAATGTATATCAAAATGATGTAGGTAAGTGCCTGTAATCTTAAAACAATCAAAAGAGCAATTGCTATTCCCAAAAATATGAATCGGATTTTGTTGTCGGCCCACGAAAAGTTTTTGAATTTAAGTGAGAACATTGGGATTTCCGAAATCAATAAAATTGAGAAAACAAGAGCTAAAACTTCAATCATCCAAATCGGGAAATAGTCGAGGTTTGGTATGAATGCGAACGAAGCGAAGAATATTGCGTTTGCCGGTGTTGGCAAACCGATGAACGAGCAAGTTTGACGTTCGTCGATGTTGAATTTAGCTAATCTCAACGCTGAAAAAGCAACGATTATGTATGGGAAAAATACAAGCACATAATTCCAATTCGAAATGGAATCGTATTCCAACATTGTTCCTGCGAACATTAAATGTTGAATGATTCCCGAAGTGATTGCTGCTGGGGCAAATCCAAATGTTACAAGATCTGCAAGTGAATCCAATTCTTTGCCGATAGGCGACGAGACCTTCAATAATCTTGCGCTGAAACCATCAAAGAAATCAAATACGGCTCCGCAAAAAATAAGGACAACCGCCCATTCCAAAGACACGAACTGAGTTGTTGATATGATAACGGCACCAACACCGCAAAGCAAGTTGCAGGTGGTTAGAAAATTTGGAATGATTCGTTTCATTTTGATTCGTTTTAAAACATGGTGCAATTTACTTGAAAATTGAATATCGTGTGCTGATTAGAGTATTTTTTGCATAAATATTACATCAGAGAACTCGTTTCCGCATCGCATCCAATCTTTTTTGGTTCCCGCGATTTTAAATCCGGCATTTTGAAATAATTTGAGACTTGCCGTGTTGTTTTGCGGTACATCAACGAAAACTTGATGCAGCAAAAGCATTGATTTACAGTAGTTTAGTATAACGTCTAAAGCTGCGGTTGCTATATGCTTTCGTTGAAATTTTTCGGTCACAAGAATGCCAATTCCGGCTCGTTTTGCGTTTGCGTCGAATTCGTACAAATCTATTGTTCCAACGGTTTGACCTGATTCTTTTTCGTCAATCATTAAACGAAGTTGTTTGGTTTCGTAAATATCGAGATAGGAATTTTCGATGTATTTCTCCAATAATTTTTTTGAAAATGGCGCAATTGTGGAACTCACATCCCAAATTTTTGTGTCGTTTTCCCAGTCGTAGAGCAAGTTCACGTCGTTTGGTTCCAAAGCGCGAAGATGGACTTGTGAGTTTTCGAAAAGATGTTCGTATGTCATGGAAGAAATTTTAGTAGCGAAATGTAGCAAATTTTCTTGGTGAAATTTGTTTCATTAATAAAAATGTGTTTTTAATCGAATTTTGCTTTTTACAGTTCAATTGTAATCATGGAAAAATGATACATTTGCATCGTATGAAAAAGGTGTTGAAAATTGTTGGTATAACGTTGACTATTATAGTGTTTGCTATTTTAGTGGCTGCAGTTGCAATTCCGTATTTCTACAAAGATGAAATCATGCAGTTTGTTACCGAAAAAATCGGAAAACAAATTAAAGGTGATATTTCGTTGAGTAAGGTCGATGTTTCGATGTTGGGAAATTTCCCGAACATCTCGATTCAGTTGCACGATGTGTGCACGAAATCAACGCCTACGTTCAATCGTTATGAATTTTCTGGCGAATCAACCGACACGGCTCTTTATGCAAAAAAAGTATTGCTTTCGTTCAACGTGATGGATTTCCTTTTTGAAAATTATGTGGTTCAGGAAATTATAGTTCGCGATGCGAATGTCCATTTCTTTGTGGATTCGCGAAAACACCATAATTGGGATTTTTCAATAGAATCGGATAGTACGGGAAACGATATGTTTGTGGAATTGTCGCAGATTCGTTTTAGAAACACGTTGGCAACCTATCACGACAGTAATTCAAAAATTAACGCAAACGAATGGTTCGATAAAATCAACTTCTCGGGACAATTCCAAGGCGACGATTTTTTTGTGGACATGTATGCTGCACTAAAAAACAAATCGTTTTATTACGGCGGCAAATCATTTTTCCCGGAATCTTCGTTTAAATGCGACGTGTCGCTTTCGCGCGACAGTGCTGTGTATGTTGTGAAAAAATTGAAAGTCGAGACACCGGTTGGTTTGATACTTTCCGACGGAACAATTAATTTATTGAAAAACGAGGAATACGCAGTTAATCTTAATGTGAATGTGGAAACTACGTTGGATAAGATTTTCAAGGTTATTCCACAAAACACAGTTGACTGTTTGGCCCAATACAATTTAAAATCCGACATTTTTGTTGAAGGAAATTTAAAAGGGAAAATCACTGAAAAATCGATGCCTTCGCTTGTTTGCAATGTTGCGTGTACAAATGGGAATGTGCTTTTCGAAAGGACAAAATATTCGTTTTCCACAAAGGGAACACTCAAAGCAAACGATATTTCAAAACTTAACACATACGATTATTCATCGGCGGTTACAACAATTTCGACTGGTTCATCGAAACTTTCGCTTACAAATTTCTCGTTTAGTAATTTCGAACATCCTGTATATACATTAAATGGATCGATAAAATTAAAGATTGACGATGTGGAAACGCTTACTAAGATTGAAGATTATGGTGTTTCTGGTGTGGTGGAAGGCTCAATTGCAAGTCGTGGAAATTTAGAGAATGTTACAAATTTTACGAAAGATTTTTTTAGCAAAACCGAGATTTCCGCCGATCTTCATTGTTCCGAAATTTCGGTTAATGCTCCCGACAATTCTCCGTACGATTTCGACGACGTGAAAGGACACATTGTTTTTTCGAATGGGAACGTTTCGGTTGATAGCGTTGATGGAAATTTGAAAAATCAAAAATTCACGTTGCAGGGCAAAGCATCCGATTTTGTTTCGTACTTAATGTTTGATGATGTTGACACTCATTGTAATTTGAATTGCACAATAGATGAAATAAATCTTACGCCGTTCTACGAGCATTATTTGTCGTTGACGGAATCGTCTGCCACGGGCGAGTTGCTCGGCAGTATTCGTTTCGAAGCCAAACGTCTGGATTTCGACCCGTATTATTTGACGAATGCGGCTGCCATAATCCGATTTACTAAAGATGCCATAGAAATGTCGGAGATAAATGCTTCGACTTTGCAAGGAAAATTGATTGCTGGAGCTTTGAAAATGATTGATCTGGCAGATGGAAAGACGAAATGTATTGCGTCGGGTGAAATCGACAAAATGTCGGCAAAGGAAATTTTTGCCACGTTCGACAATTTCGACCAAACAGTAATCACTTCCAATCAAATTGATGGTTCACTTTCTGGGAAATTCCGTTTTGCATCGATTATGGATTCCGATTATAATCCAATTTATCCTACTGTTGACGCTTTGGCGGATGTTGTGATTGAAGATGGTTCAGTGAAAAATGTGGAAACACTTGTTGAAGTTGGTAAAAAAATGAAGATGCAGGAAGAATTCAACGATGTGACGTTCTCGACAATGAAAAACACTATTCGATTGAAAGACGACACTTTGTATATTCCTGATATGAATATTGTTGCAAGTGCATTCGAAATGTCGTTCGCGGGCAAACACAACATCGAAAACAATAATTTCAATTATTACATTACGTTGTTTTTGAAAAAAACACTTTCGTTGAAATTCCACAACAAAAACAAAGACAACGAGGATTTTGGAGAAGTTGAGAAAAACTCTGATGGAAATTTCAAAATACCAATAAAAATTTATGGTAATCCAGACGATTACAAGGTTGATTACGATTTTCACAAGTCAAGGGAAAATGTAAAGACGAGTCTTGACGCGCAAAAATCGGAGTGGAAGGAAATATTCCAAAAAGAGGATGAAAAAGACTCTCAAGGAGAAAAATCAACGGGAAAACCTGTAGAATCTGATTTTCAAATAGAATGGGATTAATGAATTTTTCCAATTATCGTAGCAAACATAGACTCAAGTGGCTGTTTTTTATAGTTGCTTCGGTTATTTTGATTGCAGGTTTTTGGTTCTTGAATTCCACAATCAACAACATACGTAAAGAAGAACGAACAAAGGTCATTTTGTGGGCCGATGCTGTTCAACAGCGAAATTCCTTGCTCGAATACGCTTCGAAACTATTCGAAAAGTTGAAAGATGAGGAAATGCAGAAAGTTGAATTGTGGAGGGAATCGCAACAATTGATTCTCGAAGTCGAAGATTCCCAATTTCTTACGTTTCTTTTGAATATCATTTCGAACAACAAAAATATTCCAATAATATTGACCGACACGCAAAAGCAAGTTATTACAACAATGAATCTTGACGAGAAACTTGCTGCTAATCAACCAATTCCAGATCAGACTTTAAAGAAATTTTCAAAATACAAACCGCTCAAAGTTTCGTACAAAGGAGAATTGATTAATTATTTGTATTATTCAGATTCTCAGATATTTAACGAATTACAGGGCATGATAAACAATATGATTCATTCATTTATTGTTGAAGTTGCTCAAAATACAGTTTCGGTTCCTGTGATTATTACGAATAGCGACACGACCGAGATTTTTGCCTACGGAAACATCACCGAAAAACGAATGAAGGAACTCACTTCGGAATCGGTAAAGGATTTTGTACAAAATAAAATGTATGAAAATCAGGCAATTCCAGTGATGCTCGACCAAAAAAACGCAGGGTTGATTTTCTATAAAGATTCAGAATTGATTACGAAGTTGAAGTATTATCCGATAATTCTTATCGTGATTTCTATTTTAATTCTTTTGGGTGCGTATCTCACATTGCGCTCTTTCGATAAAAACGAGAAAGATCAGTTGTGGGTGGGAATGTCGAAAGAAACAGCACATCAGCTTGGAACACCAATTTCATCGCTTATGGCTTGGCTTGAAATTTTGAAAATGAAAGATATTGAGCCAGAAATAATTGATGAAATCAACAAGGATATCAATCGTTTGGAAACAATTACCGGCCGATTTTCGAAAATCGGTTCCGAACCGAATCTTACTCGTGAGAATTTAGTTGAGGTAGTTTCCAATTCTGTCAATTATATGAAAAACCGTTCGTCGAAAAATATTGAATATCAATTTATTGCGCCTTCGTATGAGATTTTTGTAATGTTGAATCAATCACTTTTAGGTTGGGTTATTGAAAATATTTGGAAAAATGCCATCGATGCTATGCAAGGTTCTGGAAAACTCACGGTTGAAGTTTCACAAGAAAATGGCACGGCGTTTATCGATGTGACAGATACGGGAAAAGGTTTGCCACGAAACAAATACAAAGCGATTTTTAATCCTGGTTATACAACAAAATCACGAGGTTGGGGCTTAGGTTTGAGCCTTGCACAACGCATTGTGAAAGAATATCATAATGGTAAAATTGTGGTGAAATATTCCGAAATAGATAAAGGAACAACTATCCGCGTAAGTTTGCCTACAATTGAATAAGCTATATGAACACATATATTGACTATCCTGCGATAATTCGACTTGGTTGGAAAGAATATAATCCCAAACGGGAAATTGTGGACATTCGCGATTTGAGTGTGAATGTATCGACTAATAAGGTTTTTCAACTTACGTTTGTTGATGGAGGTTGTTTGATGGTTAAGGTTTCGAATTTTGGGAAATTTGAAAATTTCAAAGACGACCATACTATTATTAATGTATTGGCGAACAATCTTGAGTTCCCTTACGAATCGTTGTTGTCGAGTTCGTTGATGAAAAACGACGAATTGTTTTTGTATAAATACGAAGACACGATGATTGAGGTTTGGATGGTTTTTTATCGTCCTGTACGAATTGCCCAGCGTTTGCCAAAACGTTTGAACGAAAATCAGGTGAGAGTTTTTGGTTTTGAAATGGCCAAATTCCATAAAATGTGTGATTCGTTGGCTCCTGTTTTACCTCGTTCTTCCAAAAATTTGCAGAAAGACGTGATGCAGTTGATGCGAAATCTCGAAAATCCGGAACACGCCGAACAATTCCGCGGAAATGTCGATTTGATTCGTAAACATTGCAATATGTTTATGGAAAACATTGGCAAACTTGGATTTGACGGATTTAATAAAATACCTGTTTTTGTTGATTGGAACAGTGGTAATTTTTCGGTTCGCGACGATGGAACGTTATATTCGCGTTGGGACTACGATTGGTTCCGAATGAGTTCACGCATTATGGATTTTTATATGTGCAGCCGTGTGGTTTCCGACATTGGCGACAAAACAGATTTCAGTTATACGGCCACACAACTCAACGAAGAACGATTTTTAATGTTTTTGGAAGAATACCATAAAATTTTTCCATTAACCGAAAAAGAAGTTCGTTTTATGAAAGAGGCCTATCGTTTTTTCATTTTGCATTATGTTATTAGCAATGGCATTTATTTCTTTTCGAATAGCTATGCACAAAAATTACAACGCGAAGCAGTGGAAATTTATTTGCCGGAATTAGATTCGGTATTCTATGCGGAAAAGATTTTGAAACATTTGAAGTTATAGGCAAACAGTAAGCAAAAAAAAACGGCAACCAATTGGTTGCCGTTTTTGGTATATGAATAAAATAGTTTAATCGTAGTATTCGAATGTGTAAGTTTTGTCTTCTATAATCATTTTTGCTACTCTTCCTTTGTCATCTAGCGAAGTGGAAATTTTTACTTCTTCTGTTTCGCCATCTTCAGTAATAGTAAATGTACTTGGAATCTTTTTGCTGATATTTGTTATAAATTGTTGTAATGCAGTCGGATCCTCATCTATTAACCATATTGTGAAATCAAGATTTGTATTGTTGTCGATGTCGGAGTATGCAACAGTAACGGTTCCTTCTACATCACCGTCATATATCTCTTCAATTTTTGTTAGGTTGTTGTTGCTCCAAGTATATGTTTCGAAATATTCTTCATCACCCATTGAAGCAAGGAAAACACCTTTATACGAGTAGTTTGTTGTAAAAACATCTTCACCGTATTTGCTATCAACCTTTAAAAGGTTTTTTGTCGAAGGGTCTAATGTTAGGATTGATTCTCCTTCTTCATCGTTGTTAACCATTTTAATACTATTGTCTGAAGTATAGGTAAAGTCGGAAACATAAGAATGTTCTTTGTAGGAAGCAGCGAGGCTTGTCAGTTTATTTTTTTCGTATGTGAATGTGATTTTTTCCATATCACCTTCTGAATCAGTGTATGTAATACTTTTTACATAAGAGATTTCATTGGAATTTTTTGAATCTCCGTCATCATCACTTCCACAAGCTGCAAATAAAAACATTGCACTTGATAATGCTAATAAAATTTTTTTCATAATCGTTAAAATTAAAAGTTAAACACATACAAATATAAAAAAATTTGGGATAATTGATTTTTGTAGTGATTATTTGTTTACAGGAAACAGACTACGAATAACTGAAAACTAATTACTATTTTTGTACAAAGATTTATGATGGAACTGCCTACGTCGAAAAAGGAAATGGAGCGTTTGGGATGGGATTACGTCGATGTGATTCTCATTACCGGCGACGCATATATCGACCATCCGGCGTTTGGTACGGCAATTATTGCGCGTGTACTCGAAAACGAAGGTTTTCGTGTGGCAGTTGTTCCTCAACCAAATTGGCGCGACGATTTGCGTGATTTCAAAAAATTGGGAACACCACGTTTGTTTTTCGGTGTGAATGCCGGTTGCATGGATTCAATGGTTAACCACTATACGGCGACCAAACGGTTGCGTTCCAACGATGCTTACACGCCTGGCGGTTTGGCTGGCCAACGTCCCGACTATGCAGTGACGGTTTATTCGAACATTCTCCGCAACTTATTCCCCGAAACACCAATTGTTATTGGAGGCATAGAAGCTTCGCTCCGTCGATTTTCGCACTACGATTATTGGTCGGATTCCTATAAAAAATCCATTTTGATTGATTCCCAAGCAGATTTGCTTATTTATGGTATGGGCGAACGACCGATTATTGAAATAGCAAAACGTCTGCAATCCGGACAATCAATCCACGAATTGACCGATATTCCGCAAACTGCATTTTGTGCCGATTCTCTCTCGGTATGCGGTACAAAACCTGTAGAATTACATTCCTACGAAGATTGTTTGAAAAATAAATTGCTTGATGCAAAAAATTTCAGAATCATTGAAGAGCAGTCTAATTTGTGCAAATCGGAAAAGATTTCACAAAAATATGGAAACAAATATGTGGTAGTAAATGAACCCTATCCAACAATTTCCACCGAGGAATTGGATGCCATTTATAGTTTGCAATATTCCCGTTTGCCACATTCCCGCTATGCGAAGAAACCGCCGATTCCAGCTTACGATATGATAAAGCATTCGGTAACTATTCACCGTGGCTGTTTTGGTGCATGCAGTTTTTGTACGATTTCGGCGCATCAAGGGAAATTTATAGCAAGCCGAAGCGAACAATCCATATTGAAAGAACTTACAAAAATTGCGCAATCGGATGATTTCAAAGGACATATAACCGATTTGGGAGCGCCGTCGGCAAATATGTATGGTATGTCGGGACGAGATAAGAATTTGTGCGAAATGTGTAAACGTGCGTCGTGTTTGTTTCCGCAGAAATGCAAAAACTTAAACGACAGCCACGTTCGATTGACGAACTTATATAAACAAGCCGAGCAAATAAAAGGCATTAAGCACGTGACCATAGGCAGCGGTATTCGTTATGACTTGCTTCATGGAGCCGAAGGCGAAAAAGAGTATACTGCACAGTTGGTCCGCAAACACGTGTCTGGCCGACTGAAAGTTGCGCCGGAACATACCGAGGATTCTGTTTTGAAACTGATGAGAAAACCGTCGTTTCTGCAATTTGAGCAATTCAAAAAATCGTTCGACGAAATCAATCAAAAATACGGATTGAAGGAACAAATCATTCCCTATTTTATTTCATCGCATCCGGGCTGCAACGCACAGGATATGAGGAAGTTGGAACAACGTTTACGAGCATTGCGCGTAATGCCCGAACAAGTCCAGGATTTTACACCAACACCAATGACGCTGTCAACCACAATGTTCTACACTGGCGTAAATCCCTACACGATGGAACCAGTATTTTCGGCAAAGACAAAAGAAGATAAAGACAAACAAAAATCATTTTTCTTTTGGTATAAAGCTGGCGATAAAAGGGTTTCAAATACAAAGCAAAATTCTTCGTTACGTCTCAAAAACAAAAAATAATTATCAATTCTCAACTGTCAATTCTCAATTGAAAATGAATTCCTATTATCCACAAACTGTTTTTAAGTATTGTCCACGTTGTGGCAGCAATCATTTTGTTGCACACGGAGAAAAGGCGAACAAATGTACGGATTGTGGATTTGTATTTTATTTCAATGCAGCGACAGCGGTGGCGGTCATTATTCGAGATTCGGAAAATCGTGTGCTTTTAACAAAACGAGCTTTTGATCCTGGAAAGGGGACATTTGATTTGCCCGGCGGATTTGTCGATCCGTTGGAATCGGCGGAACATGCAGTTGACAGAGAAATACAGGAAGAACTTAATTTGAAAATCACATCCAAAATCTATCGTGGTTCGTTCCCGAATAGATATTTATATGGAGGAGTTGTTTATTTTACTTGTGATTTGGTTTTTGACTGCACGGTCGAAACGTTGGAAGGAATTTCGATTGCCGACGATGTGGCAGGATATGAATTTTTCGAAATCACAGAAGAAGTGATAGAAAGAGTTGGAAGTGAATCAATTAGAAATATCTTACGAACATTTTGTTTGACGAAATAGTATGGAAAAGCAAAGAATCGCAGTTGCAATGAGTGGCGGAATAGATAGCTGTATTACAGCTTTGTTGTTGCAGGATCAAGGTTTTGATATTGTAGGAATTACGTTGCAATTGTGGGATTCTGGCGAAATTCAGCAAGGTTGCTGCAGCTCGAAATCGGTTGATGAAGCGCGTGCATTTGCCGAAAAAATTGGAGTCCCGCATTATGTTGTTGACGTGAAAGATGCGTTTAAAGCATGTGTGGTGCGTAATTTCGTGAATGAATATATGAATGCCCGAACACCCAATCCATGCGTGGTCTGCAATCCGAATGTTAAATGGAAATATATTCTTCAAAAAGCAGAAGAACTTGGTTGCGAGAAAATCGCGACAGGACATTATGCGCAAATCTCATCGGCAAATGGTCGTTATTTTGTGACTCGTGGTGTTGATTTGTCGAAAGATCAATCATACGTTATGTGGCAATTGTCGCAGGAACAGTTGTCGAAAACTATTTTTCCGTTGGGAAAATATAAGAAATCGGAAATTAAGGAACTTGCTGAAAAACATGGATTTACAGATTTAGTAAAAAAATCGGAGAGTCAAGAGATTTGTTTTATTCCCGATGATGATTATCGTGGATTTTTGCGTAGTTATGTGCAAGATATTGATTCGATTGTGAAAAAAGGAATCTATGTCTCGATGGATGGGAAAAAACTTGGCGAACACGAGGGTTTCCCGTTCTACACAATTGGTCAACGAAAAGGCTTGGGAATCGCATTGGGAGTTCCTGCGTATGTGCAAGCTGTTGATAAAGAAACAAATACGATAACGATAGGCTTTCGTGATGACTTGTTGACGAAGGAATTGTATGTTTCGAATCTTCATTTTTCTAAATATGAAGATTTTGACCATGTACAGCAATTGACGGTAAAGATTCGATATAACACGCAACCCGCGCCGTGTTCAGTCGAAAAACAAGAAAATGGTTGGTATAAGGTTTCTTTTGAAAATCCAGTATGGGCTGTTACGCCAGGTCAATCGGCGGTTTTTTATGATGACGAAGATTTGCTTGCTGGCGGCGTGATTGAGAAATAAAAACGAAAAATCGGTATTTGGTCAATCAAAAATTGTACTTTTGAAAAGTAAATTTGAGTAATAACTTATTAAAATTATAGTATGCAATACGGCTATTTTGATGACGAACACAAAGAATATGTCATCACAAAACCAGACACTCCAACTTCTTGGAGTAACTATTTAGGCGATACTCGCTACGGAGCAATCATTACCAACAATGCTGGCGGTTATTCTTTCTTCCGCTCTTCGGTACAAGGTTGTTTTCTTCGTATAAAATTCAATAATGTTCCTCTTGACCAACCAGGTCGCTATTTGTACATTCACGATTGTGAAAGCAAAGACTTCTGGTCTGGTTCTTGGCAACCTGTTGGCAAACCTCTTGACCAATACAAGAGCGAATGTCGCCATGGTTCCGCATACACAAAAATTTCTTCGGAATATAGTGATATAAAAACAGAAACTTTGTACTTCGTTCCAATGGGACAGGAGTTCGAAGTTTGGAATGTGAAAATTACCAACACTGGCAAAAAAGCACGCAAGTTGAAAGCATTCACATACGTTGAATTTGCGTCGAACTGGAATATGAACGACGACAGTAATAACTTGCAATACACTCAATACATCATTAAGACGGCTTACAAGAATGGTTTCGTTGATCACGGAAGCAACTTATTTATGCCTGAAGATCCTGAAAATTTCCAAAACAAAGACCAAGCTCGTCACTCATTCATTGGGGTTGTTGGTCAAAAAGTTACAGGATACGACAGCGATCGTAGTAAATTTCTTGGTTCATACAGAACATACGCCAATCCGATTGTTGTTGCCAATGGAAAATGTACAAATTCATTGACAGAAGGTGACAATGGTTGTGGTACATTGCAGGTTGACGTTGACTTGCAACCAGGCGAGACAAAGGAATTTTCAGTAGTACTTGGTATTGGGAAAGCATTGGTAGAAGGTAAAAAAGCTGCTAAAATGGTTGCTACTCCAGCAAAAGTTGAAGCAGAATTCAATAAAATTGTAAAATACTGGCACGGACGTATTGAAGGTTTGTCGGCTAAAACTCCAGATGCAGCTTTCAATAGCATGGTCAATATGTGGAATCCATTCAATAACTTGATTACATACGCATGGAGTCGTGCAGCGTCATTGATTTACCGTGGCGAACGCGATGGTATGGGTTACCGCGATACAATTCAAGATATGCTTGGCGTTATCCACAATATTCCAGAAGAAGTTGTTGACCGTTTGGAACTTATGTTGACTGGTCAAAATTCTAATGGTGGTGCAATGCCTGTTGTAAAACCATTTGCTCATAATCCTGGCCACGAAGCTCCAACTCCAGAAGGCGATTTTCGTTCAGATGACTGTATGTGGTTGTTCAACACTGTTCCAACTTACGTTAAGGAACTTGGTGACATCAATTACTACAACAAAGTGCTTCCTTTCTCTGACAAAGGCGAAGGAACTGTTTTGGAACACTTGAAACGTGCTATCCAATTCAACCTTGACAGAAGCGGAAAGAATGGTCTTCCTTGCGGTTTGAAGGCAGACTGGAACGACTGTTTGGTACTTGGTGCGAAAGGTGAAACTGTTTTCGTTGCAATGCAATTGCGTTATGCTCTAACAGTTTACATTGACATTTGTACTCGTTTGAACAAGAAAGATGAAGTGAAATGGGCTGATGGTCATTTGACTACATTAACAAAAACTATCGACAAAGTTGCATGGGATGGCGAATGGTATGTTCGTGCAATAAAAGAAGATGGTTACATTTTTGGTACAAAGAACGACCCATTGAACGAAGGTAAGATTTGGTTGAATCCAAACTCTTGGTCAATCATTTCTGGTCAAGCAACTGGAGAACGTGCCGAAACAGTTATGAATAGCGTTGAGAAGCACTTGGCTATTAAATATGGTTTAGTTCTTTGCGATCCTCCATACGAAAAAACAGAAGCATCTGTAATCAAAGCTCCTTTATTCAACAAGGGTATGAAAGAAAACGCAGCTGTATTCCAACACACACAAGGCTGGGGAATTATGGCAGACTGTATTCTTGGTCACGGTAAACGTGCATTCAAGAACTACAAGAACTATTTGCCAGCAGCATACAACGAACGTGCTGAGGTCCGTCAAATTGAGCCATACGTATATGCACAAACAACTTGTTCTACGTACAACATGCGTGCAGGGCAAAGCCGTTGCCCTTGGTTGAGTGGAACTGCTTCTTGGGCTTATTTCACAGCAGCACAATACATTCTTGGTATTCGTCCTGACTATGATGGTTTATTAATCGACCCATGTGTACCTGGTTGGAAAGGATTTACAGCAACTCGTAAATTCCGTGGAAAAATTGCAAACATCACAGTTAAGAATCCTAAGAAAGTAGAAAAAGGTGTTGTTTCAATCACATTGAACGGCAAAGCAATCGAAGGCAATGTTGTTCCTTTCTCACAAATGAAGAAAGAAAACGAAATCGTTGTTGTGATGGGATAAGAAATTAGTAATTGATAGTAAACAAACTGGTTGTTCCTGATTTAAAGATTTGGAAATCGCGATTTCCAAATCTCATATTCTATATTACGGGATAGCGATAATTTGTTTACCGCTAAATATATGCCTTTAATGCCTACCGAAAAAGAACTTCGTAGGGAGATTGAAGCACAAAAAGAATTGTTTAACTTACAAAACGAAAAATAAAACAGAAAAGATATTTTAACTGACATATTGTTATAAATCATAGCGTTTGCTATTTATTCGGATGAGTGTAGAGAACTATAAAATACATGATATTAATGATTATGCAGAGTTGCTTAAGCAAGTCAAGCATCGCATTGGTCTTGCCCAAAAAAGAGCCATCTATTCTGCAAATGGAGAGATGTTGCACATGTATTGGGATATAGGGAAACTTCTTCAGAATAAAATAGATGATGCTAATTGGGGAGATAAACTATTAGAGAGGCTCTCCATTGATTTAAAAAACGAGTATCCAACAGTATAAGGATTTACAACACGTAACTGCCGATATATGATGCAGTTTTATCGTGAATATAATCAGGAACTTACATTTGTGAAACTGCCCGTTTCACAAATTGAAGGTTCGAATGAAAATGTGAAACCAACCGTTTCACAAAAATTCATATTGCCAATAATCCATATTAGCTGGGCTCATAATGTAGTCCTTATGCAGAGGGTTAAAGATATTGATGCTCGTTATTGGTATATGCTAAAAGCAATCGAAAACAGTTGGAGTCGCGACTATCTTGTTGAAGCCATAAAACTTGATTATTATGGCAAACAAGGTGCGTTGGCAAATAATTTTAACCAAACATTACCAGAATTACAAGCAAAACAAGTAAAGGAAATGCTGAAAGATCCTTACGTGTTTGATATGCTGACATTTTCTGATGAGTATTCAGAACGTGATGTTGAGTTAGGATTGGTTCATCATATTGAGAAATTCCTTGTTGAGTTAGGCTGTGGATTTGCTTTCATGGGAAGGCAATATCATATAACAGTTTCTAATGATGACTATTACATTGACCTGCTTTTTTATCATACATTCTTACATAGATATGTTGTGATAGAATTGAAAAAAGGTGATTTTAAACCTGAATACATAGGTAAATTGAACTTTTATTGCTCTGCAGTTGATGATATTTTAAAACATAACGGCGACAATGAAACAATTGGATTACTTTTGTGTCAGACAAAAGATAAAGTAAAGGCTGAATATGCTTTGCGTGGTGTGACGAAACCTATAGGTATCTCTGAATACGAGTTAGGTCAATC
>JAZRXD010000031.1:0-28936 GCA_045600045.1 Bacteroidales bacterium | reverse complement strand
ATTAAAATAAATTTTTTAATTAGGTTTGATTAGTGCAAGGGACTGTACCTCCTTAATGAGCTTATTATGTTCGCTCAAATTTTATGTGCCTATTATATAATTATTTCCAATATTTGTCAATTACGGAATTTGAATACCTTTTACTCAGATGAAATAGTTTATTTCGAGCAATAATCTAAAACAAGTTTACAGTATTTTGCACTAAATTCATCAAAAAATAATAACACAACCCTAATATTGTAATATACAATTTTTAAACACTTACCAAATCAGTCCTTACATTATACCTATAAGCATCAGACTTAATATATTCTTTTAATATTGTATACGAATTTATTTCCATAACTACAAATTTTCCTTATACCACTCTATTGCCTCATTCAAACCTTTGGCAAAAAAATATTCTGGATTATATCCTAAATATTTTTTTGCCTTACTAATATCCGCATTAGAATGTCGAATATCGCCTTTACGATTAGGGCCAAATATCGGTTCTATATCTTTTCCGAGTGCCTTAGTCAAATCATAATAAATATCAATTAGATATTCTCGACCACCAAACGCAATATTAAAAGCTTCGCCACTTGCTTCTTCCGGTGCGACACATGCCTTAAGGTTTGCCTCGATTACATTTTCTATGTATGTAAAATCACGGCTTTGTTTTCCATCGCCATTAATCGTAGGTCTTTCATCGTTTAAAAGTTGCTTAATAAATTTTGGAATTACCGCAGCATAGGCTCCATTCGGATCCTGCCTTCTGCCAAACACATTAAAATATCGTAAACCAATGGTTTTTAGGCCATAATGCTTTGTGTATTGCTTAGCCCATTCCTCATCGCATCTCTTTGTTACCGCATAGGGACTCAACAAATTGCCTTCGACACCTTCCTGCTTCGGTAGATGTTCCTCATCTCCATATACAGAACTGGAAGATGCATACACAAATGTTTTCACTCCGCATTGTCGCGATGCTTCCAACATATTAAGCGTTCCTTGAATATTATTCAAACTATAGAACAATGGCATTTCAATAGAACGAGGCACACTTCCCCACGCAGCTTCGTGAAGTACGTAGTCTACACCTTTACAGGCTGCCATACAAGTGTCCAAATTCTTTACATCTCCTTTTATGAATTCATATTTCGGATTATATCTAAAAAGATTGACGTTTTCTTGTTTTCCCGTTGACAAATCATCTAAGCAACGCACTTTGTATCCTAAATTCAAAATTGCTTCACACAAATTTGAACCTATAAAACCAGCGCCACCTGTTACTATGAACAAGGTATCTTGAGGAAATTGAATTTCTTTATAAGACATTTCTTTATATTTTTCCAACCTTCACCATCCACCAAAACCTAACCAAATAAATTTGTCGTTTTATGCGTGATGGTTGTTTTATTAATCTATATGCAAATTCCAAGTTGTGCTTTACCCACCATTCTGGTGCACGTTTTACAGTTCCTACATAAACATCAAAACTGCCTCCCAAACCTTGATATATTGCTTTATGCTGCTGCATGATTTCCTGCATCAATAGTTCTTGTTTCGGTGAGCCCATTGCGACAAACACAATATCAGGTTGGTTTGCTACGATATCGGCAATCAACTGTTGCTTTTCTTCTTCTGAATTTATATAGCCGTTACGATAACCAACGATTTTTATTGAAGGATACTCTTGTTGTAATTTTTGTACGGTTGCCTCAATAACTTCTTGTTTACTGCCAACTAAATAAAAAGTTTTTCCCTGATTATTTAAAGTTTCAACTATTTTTAGCCACAACTCGCAACCGGGTAATTTCTGTGCATTGGAAAATCCATGTTTCTTCAATGCCATTACAGCACCAATGCCATCACTATAACCAATATTATTATTAATTATAGCTTTGGTTTGTTCTGTTGCATGTAAAATTTTTTCGGCATTTACAGCAACAAGCATTTTTTTTTCTTGAGAAACAACGGCAACCAATTCTTCAAACGAAGAAAACGGATACAACTTAACGCCATTTTTCAATTCTACTTGCTGCATTTTAATCTATTCAAATTTTCCCAACAAATAATACGACATTGCATTAAACATAAACGCATTACTCCAACGCATATATGAAATTTTAGAACTAACACCTTTTTTAAGTTGATAATAAAAATACCCTTTTTTATCCTGCATATTTTTTATTGTCCAACACAAAACTTTGTCCAACAAGTCTTTACATTCTCCATACTTATGCAATCTTGATATAGACACACAAAATTGCCCAGGACAATGAATATCAATTGGATACATCTTGTTATGATAATATTTTGGCGTTCCATCCTTTTCAAAGAAATTACGAACATAAAAGTCAAATCCTTTTTCTATATTACCACGAAACGATGTATCTCCTGTTTGTTCTTCATACGCAATCAAGGCATCCAAATTATATCCTGTATGAAAACTATCAATCCATCCTTGTGTAGCACCTAATCCATATACCCAAGAGCCATCTTTATCCTGTGCCTCACAACAAGCACGAACAGATTGTTTTGCTAATTCATAATAATCTTCGTTCCCTGTATAACGATAACAATAACTTAACAATTTGCTCCCTAATAACGATGCATTAAACACTGTATCGTTTCCCGAAAGTGGACTATAAGAAAACAAAAAGCCATCCTTACAACTATATCGATGCAAATCTTTTATTACAAAATTTGCTGATGACAAAGCCACATCTAAATACTCTTTATTTTTTGTTATTTCGTAAGCATCCATCAATGCCGTTGCACAAAAAGTCGTAGCAACAACTGTTGGAGTATTTTTAGGAAACAAAAAAATAGTTCTTGCTTGCCAATCAAAATTGTATCCCCAACAAGCTCCATGATAATTGCCTTTTGATTGCAACGAAATAAGTAATTTTGCTAATTCGTCAATTTTTACCAACAACTCCTCTTTAGAACCTAATTCATTTTCTAATTCAGGATTTTTTTTCACAAGATTACAATAACCCTGCAAAAACAAGCCAATACCCTTTGCATTATAATCCTTCGGAATTATGGCGATTTTCCGAAAATTTATCGGACAACGTTTAAAGAATTGTATAACTGCAAGTCTGCAGATTGCTGAATGCTTAAAAAAAGACAATGCCTGAAATACCCGAGAATTTAGCCCATCATACGGATCCCATCCTTTGAATTGCTCTTTCTCGCAATAATCCTTTAATTTTTTAAAACTGTTCAAGACTTGTACCATTTTTTAAACAGATCCTTTTCTCTTAGTTGTGATACTTAATTATTCGTAATTCCATAAGAACCAATTGACACAAACTCATTATCCAATTGATATGAATGAGATATTATTTTCATATTATCCATAACAACGGTACTATTATCTGGAACGTCCTTAAAAACAACAGCATTGGCGCCAATGCGAACATTATCTCCTATTTTTATACCTCCTATTATTTTTGCACCAGCCCCAATATATACATTTTTTCCAACATTAGGACTACCCTGATTTTTAGAATTCCTCAATGTATTAGAGCCTATTGTCACTTGTTGAAATATAGTACAATTATCACCTATAATTGACCTACTTGATATATATATACCATTTATGCCATGAGGAAAACAAATATTTTGACCTAATTTTGCAGACAAAGGAATGAATGCACTACATTTTACACATAAAGAACTATATCGTTTCTTTAATAAATAAAGAAACACTTTATTTTTTCCCGAATCCAATATCGCGGTTCTCAATCGCAACACCTTTTTAGACCGAGTCTGCAACGAATTTAATGACAATAAAAAATTCAACATATTTTTTTTATCAAAACATCTACAATTCTTTCTGCTGCTTTTCCATCCCACAATTCTGGTATTCCACCCTTCTTCCATTTTCCATCAAACAATTTTTCCAGAGTTGGTTTTATTGCAGAAGGATTTGTTCCGATCAATTCATTTGTTCCAATAGTACAGGTTTCGGGACGTTCGGTATTATCACGCAACGTTATACATGGTATTCCCATCACTGTCGTCTCTTCCGTAATACCTCCAGAATCGGTAATTACAGCTAAAGAATGCTTCACCATATAATTGAATTCCAAATATCCCATTGGTTCCGTTATATACAAGTTTTGTGCTTCGATTCCTAAATCCTTAAAAATCTTTGCCGTACGAGGATGTATTGGGAATATTATAGGTAATCCTTGAACATTCTTTACAATTTCCGACATTGTTTTTTGAAGTTTACTCGCCTCATCAACATTCGCAGGACGATGCATAGTCAACATCAAATATTTTTTTTCTTGTAAATTCAAACGATCATAAATTTCAGGTTTCACGAAACGTGATTCATTTACTCGCAACGTATCAATCATCACATTACCAACAAATTGAATTTGTTCAGGCTTTGCACCTAAATTTCGAAGATTTGTGTTTGCGACCTCGGACGTCGTAAAATATAAATCGGCAACCGAATCTGTTACCATTCGATTGATTTCTTCTGGCATTGTTAAATCCCAACTACGAATACCAGCTTCAATATGAGCGACTTTCACATTCATTTTTTTTGCTACAATCGAGCATGCCATGGTAGAAGTGACATCTCCCACAACAATCACCCAATCAGTTGGATTTGCCATCAAATCCTTTTCAAAGGCAATCATAATTCCAGCAGTTTGTTCAGCTTGAGAGCCACCTCCAATCCCTAAATTTACGTCCGGTGTAGGAATATTCAGTTCTTCAAAAAAAGTATCACTCATATTCTTGTCATAATGTTGACCAGTATGAACAAGTCTATAAGAAATATTTTTTCCACTTAACTGAGCTTTTTGAATTTCATGAATCACCGGAGCAATTTTCATAAAATTCGGGCGAGCACCTGCTATAATCGTAACCTTCATTATAATCTTCCGTCTATTATAGTTCTATCTAACATTGCCTTTACGTCAAATATAATGTGTTGTTCTTTTAACAACGATTCTACATCAAACGATTGGAATTCTTTATGTGCAACTGCAGCAATTGCAGCATCAAATTTAATTTTTGGCAATTCATTTACGACCTTAATTCCATATTCGCGTTCAACTATAGCCGGATTTGCCCACGGATCATAGACCGTAATATTCAAATTATATTCACGCAATGCATTATAAATATCTATAACCTTTGTATTACGAACATCTGGACAATTTTCTTTAAAAGTAAATCCAAGTATTAAAATATCACTATTCAACACCTGAATCCCCTTTTTAAGCATTAATTTGATTGTTTGATTGGCAACATACTCGCCCATTCCATCATTCATTCTACGGCCAGCAAGTATAATTTCCGGATTATATCCATGACGCAAAGCACATTGTGCCAAATAATATGGATCAACCCCAATACAATGCCCACCAACCAATCCTGGTTTATAAGGTAAGAAGTTCCATTTGGTAGAAGCAGCTTCCAACACATCGTTCGTGTCTATACCCAAAGCCGTGAAAATTTTCGACAACTCATTAACAAAAGCAATATTAATGTCTCGTTGAGAATTTTCAATAACCTTTGCCGCTTCTGCAACTTTCATTGTTGGAGCCAAATGAGTTCCAGCAACAATCACTGAACTATATATTTCATTTACCTTTTTTCCTATTTCCGGAGTTGAACCAGACGTTACCTTTTTTATTTTTTCAACGGTATGCAATTTATCTCCCGGATTAATACGTTCTGGAGAATATCCAGCGAAGAAATCCACGTTAAATTTTAGACCTGAAACCTTTTCCACAACAGGAATACATTCTTCTTCTGTCACACCCGGATAAACCGTTGATTCGTAAACAACAATATCACCTTTAGAAATAACCTTTCCTACGGTTGTACTTGCACCGTACAATGGCGTTAAATCCGGATTTTTGTTTTCATCTACTGGAGTAGGAACCGCAACCACATAGAAATTACAATCACGAATATCTTCAATATTCGATGTACACTTAAATCCATTTCTAATAGCAGACTGAAGCAATTCGTCACTAACTTCCAATGTTGCATCGTGCCCCTGCATCAACGCTTCAACACGTTTTTGGTTCATATCAAATCCAACAGTTTCATACTTTGTCGAGAACAATCGAGCTAAAGGTAATCCAACATAACCCAATCCAATTACACAAATTTTTGTTTGTTCCATAAATAAATTAATTAAAGAAACCCACGCAGGCTTCAAAACACTGTAACAAATGTACAAAAAACTAAGGGAAAAGTCAATCAGTCAAATCATTTTGTTGACACTATTTTAACAGAAAGATGTATTTTTGTCTATCAAAAATCCCAAAATGAAAAAAACAGCTGTCATTTTGTTTTGCTTATTCTTCACAATACCAAGTATTGCACAGAAAGTTTTTTCAGGGAAAATCATTGATATAGAGACGAAAAAGTCAATTGAGAATGTGTATATCGAGAACATTTCCCGACATATCATAGCCGAATCCGACGCTGACGGTTTTTTCAATATTTATTCGTACAACGGCGATACACTTGTTTTTTCATCTATTGGATATTTTTGGGCAAAACACATAGTGACAGACGAAAATCAATTAGTGTTTCATCTAACACCACAAGTGTATGAAATTGAAACGGTCACAAAATATTTCCCATATTCTTACGATGAACTTACAACCCGAATTTTAAGTATGAAACCGATTGATGACACTCTACAACTCAATCTTGAACACGAAACTTTTTTGCCAACAAACAATCACCAACCCGGACAATTAAATTACACTATAACCGGTGCGATAACCGACATTTATAATTCGACAAACCGACATGCTAGAAATGCAATCAAAGCAGCAGAATTACTCAGCCATAAAGAAAACATCCTACTCATCAATAAAAAATTCAACAAAAACATGATTGTTGAAATGACACACGTTCCTGATGCCTATTTCGATAAATTCATAGCTTTTTGCAACTTCAGCGACGATTTCCTTGCTCAAACCTCTGATTTCCAAATTATCATGACAATCTGTTGGCAATACGAACGATTTCTAAATGTGTATCCGGAATTGAAAAATTCCTTAAACTAAAACAAATCAGAACTCAAATATCGTTCGCCTGTATCAGGTAGAACCACAACAATTTGTTTTCCTACATTTTCTTTTCGTTGGGCTACTTGTAATGCGGCCGCAACTGCCGCGCCTGATGTAATACCGCAAAGAATTCCCTCCTTTTGAGCCATATTTCGAGCTGCTTCGTAAGCTTGTTCAGTTGAAATCGTAATAATTTCATCAAGGATTTTCACATTCAGTATTTCAGGAATAAAATTGGCTCCAATTCCCTGTAACTTATGTACCCCCGAACGTCCTTCCGAAATCATTGGAGAATCCGTTGGTTCCACAGCAACTATCTTCACGTCTGATTTTTTTGATTTCAAAACCTCCGCAATTCCAGTAATAGTACCACCTGTTCCAACTCCAGCAACCACAAAATCAACCTTTCCGTCCGTGTCGTTCCAAATTTCCAAAGCCGTTGATAATTTATGTGCTTCCACATTTGATGGATTTGAAAATTGTTGCGGAATAAACACATTGGGATTATTTTTTTTCATTTCTTCGGCTTTGGCAATAGAGCCAGCCATTCCATCCGAAGCAGGCGTCAACACGATGTTTGCACCATAAGCCGACAACAATTTTCGTCGTTCCAACGACATACTTTCGGGCATTGTCAACGTCAATTTGTACCCTTTGTATGCACAAACCATCGCCAAACCAATTCCTGTATTTCCACTTGTTGGTTCCACAATTTCTGATTTTTTGTTCAACAAACCGTCACGTTCTGCAGTTTCTATCATTGCCAAACCAACCCTATCTTTTGCCGAACCTCCGGGATTTCTCGATTCAACCTTTGCCAATACCGTAGCAGGCATTCCAGCCGACAAATTCGACAATCTAACTAAAGGCGTTTTGCCAATAGTTTCCAATATGTTATTGTAGATTTTTCCCATTGCTTTATTTTTCTACAATAATACGAAGATTTTTTCTTCACATTCGGAAATCTGATATTGAAAAAATTCAACTTTATAGAGAGAATATCTTTTTTTTTTTAGACTTTTGCACAACAATAAATTTGATATGAACGAAATCAAAGTAGTTCGTGCAAACAGCGAACACGAAAAATATGCGCAAGCCATATCCGACTTGATTTTTCAAGCAACGAAGAATAAAGATTCAGGATTGGCTCAACGCACACCGAATTACATTATTTCAAAAATGAAAGAAGGTAAAGGTGTGATTGCATTTGCCGAAAACAATGAAATTGCAGGATTTTGTTACGTTGAGACATGGCAACACGGACAATTTGTAGCAAATTCCGGACTAATCGTCAATCCGAAATTCCGTGGACAAGGGTTGGCCACGCGCATTAAACAGGAAGCATTCAATTTGTCAAGAGATTTATTCCCTGATGCAAAAATCTTTGGTTTAACGACAAGCGAAGCTGTGATGAAAATCAACACGAAACTTGGTTACATTCCTGTCAGTTACCAACGTTTGACCGACGATGACGCATTTTGGAAAGGATGCGAATCGTGCGCAAACTACGATATTTTACAAAGAACGGGACGTAAAAACTGCCTTTGTACGGGTATGGTTTTCGACCCAAAAGAAGAACATAAATAGAATAAAAATATATAATTATGGCAAAAACAGCAGTACTTGCATTCAGTGGAGGTTTGGATACTTCATATTGCGCAAAATATTACAGCAAGGAAAAAGGATTCAATATTCATTCTGTAATCGTTAACACTGGCGGATTTTCTCCAGCGGAATTGGATGAAATTGAAACAAAAGCAAAAAATCTTGGCGTAAGCAAACACGTTTGCATAGACATTTCACAAGAATATTACAAAAAATGTATCCGTTATATGATTTTCGGAAACATTTTAAAAAACAACACTTACCCACTTTCTGTAAGTTCCGAACGTATTTTCCAAGCAATTGCATTGGCTCAATATGCACGCGATGTGAAAGCTGACTGCATTATTCACGGAAGTACTGGCGCAGGAAACGACCAGGTTCGTTTTGACTTGGCTTTCAACGTGATTTGTCCTGAAATAGAAATTCTTACTCCAGTACGTGACGAAAAACTTACAAGAGAGTTCGAAATTGAATATTTAAAGAAAGAAGGTATTGTTTCAGACTGGAAAAAAGCTGAATATTCTATTAACAAAGGTATTTGGGGAACAAGTATCGGTGGAAAAGAAACACTTCATTCAAATCAAACAATTCCAGAATACGCATATCCATCACAATGCGAAAAACAAGATTCTCGCAAAATCGAATTGGAATTCGACAAAGGTGAATTAGTTGGAATGGACGGCGTTTTGTATCAAAATCCAGTTGACATTATCAAGAAATTGAACGAAATCGCTTCGCAATATGCAATTGGCCGTGGTATGCACATTGGTGACACAATCATAGGTATTAAGGGACGTGTTGCTTTTGAAGCAGCTGCACCTATGGTGATTATCAAAGCACACCACATGTTGGAAAAACACAATCTTACAAAATGGCAATTGTATTGGAAAGAACAATTGGCAAACTTCTACGGAATGTTGCTTCACGAAGCTCAATATCAAGAACCAGTTATGCGTAACATTGAAAAATACATGGAAGACTCACAACTTCACGTAACTGGCAAAGTTTTCGTTGAATTGCAACCTTACAACTTCATCGTTATCGGTATAGAATCGAAATACGATTTGATGCAGGCGAAATTTGCTCAATACGGCGAAGTTAATACAGCATTCTCTGGAGAAGATGTTAAAGGATTCACAAAAATTCTTTCAAACCAAATCAAATTATACAATTCGGTTTGCGATAAATAAAAGATTATCGATTAGTGATTATGTTAAAGAGAAAAGCCGAAGCAATGCTTCGGCTTTTCTTGTTTATAACCCCTACTATATCTTTTACCAATCCAACAATATAGTTATTCATTTTTCTTAATTCGTATAGAAAGACGGATTTGATCTTCGTAGCAAGCATCGGGATTAATTTTACAAATTTTACATTCAAAAATATGTTCCCAACCCATTTCCAATAATTTAGCGATAGTACCATTTTCGCTCCGAGGAATATAACCGAGTGAATATGTTTCGCCCGTAGGTGTCCCTTTTTCATCTACATCGTCGTACAACACGGCAACAGCATTGGCATCGTAACGATTGTCCATTTCACGTTCAAGCCTTACCATTAAACCAACATGCAATTTATCCCAAACCTCATCAACATCGTAATACTGACGACCTGCCAAGTGGCATTCATTAAAAAACATCTTTTTTGCTTTCATAACCTTTGAACTTTTAGTTTTACGATGTAAAATTAAATTCAAGTTCTCCCATTTCGTGAGAGAAGCAAAAAAATTAGCAATAAACAAGAAAATACAGAATTCCCTATTTTTTGTACATCGCTAAAGCATCTTGAAGCATTTGTTGGATTTTTTCAACCAACGATTGCGGAGACATAACTTTTAATTGATTTCCTTTGCTCAATATATGGCAACAAAAATCATAAGTCGGGCGGATTCTAAGTTCAAAATCTTCGTAATTCTCACCCACCGCAATTGATTTTTGTGAAGAATGCAATGGTAAATCTCGTAAATAAAAGCGTTCCTTGTCGAATGCACGCACAACGATTTTTTCCAATGATGTTCCATCATCAACAAGCACGCCCCAGCATTCATCAAAATAAGCCTTTGCATCAAAATCCTGAGCGATTTCAAATTTTATGTTTGTCAATTGTAAACCAACAATACGATCAAACGAAAAAGTTGCAAAATAATCGCGTTCTTCTTTTTCCGGTGTTGCATCTCTATGGAAATGTCCAAGCACGTACCAACGTTGTTTGAACAATTTTATACAATACGGCTCGAAAATTGAATGCGATAAAGTTTCACTACCATACCGATGATACGTTACTTCTATACGCACCTTGCGTTTCATTGCATCGATAATCGTTTGTAAATGTTCGTTGCAAGGAACAGGTTCCAACAAAATTCTATTCTGCAACGTAAGACTTTCACCAACAATATTGTTCACCGAAAGTGTTGACAACATCCAATTTTGAACAGTTTCCTCCTGCAGCACATGGGCATTATCTATATAATAACGGTATTCGTCATTTCGGTCACATTCAATATATATTCCGAAAATATCGGCAATGGCATCCTTGTGACGATGGAATGTTGACTTCGCCAATTCCACACCATCGCTCATATCCGTATCAAGCCATTTTTCCTGGATTTCTTCAAACGTGATTTTTCCACTTCGGCGAATTGTGTTCACCAACCAAATATATTCTTTGAATATTCCAGAAATAGAACTCATACAATCTTTATTTGACAAAAAAAGTATAAGATAAACATTATCTTATACTTCTAAAAAACAAGTTCACCTTGTTTTATTAATACCAGCTAGAACCGTCGAAACAATGCGTACAAAGTTTTTCTTTCGGCAAGCCAATTGCATCGACTAATTCTTGAATTGTATTGAATTTTAACGAAGTCAAGCCAAAACGATCACGAATTTCTTCAATCATTTTCTTATGTTTTTCCGACTTATCGTCAACATATTCCGCTAAATTTTTGTCGTGACGACCTTCGTATTTTTCAATCAAAGAACGAGTTATCAATTCCGTATCGCATTTTGAAGCCGAGAAGTTCAAGAATTTACAAGAGAAAATAAGTGGCGGGCACGCTATTCTCATGTGAATTTCCTTAGCTCCGCAATCATACATTTCCGAAACGTTTCCGCGCAATTGAGTTCCACGTACAATTGAATCATCGCAGAACACAACCTTTTGTCCATCTAACATTTGACGGTTTGGAATCAATTTCATTTTTGCGACAAGATTACGCACCTCCTGATTTGCAGGAGTGAAGCTACGCGGCCACGTCGGCGTATATTTTACAATACCTCTTTTGTAAGGAATACCTTTTTCTATTGCATAACCAATTGCATGACCTATTCCAGAATCTGGAATTCCACACACGAAATCAGCTTGAGTAGGATCATTTTTTGCAGCTGCTTGACCTAATGAGCAACGAACTTTATCAACATTGATGCCTTCGTAATCGGAAGATGGGAAACCGAAATAAACCCACATGAACGAACAAACCTGCATTTTATCGTTTGGTTTGCGAAGCACTTCGTAACTATCGGCTTTTAACTTCACAATTTCCCCAGGCCCAACAAATTTATTAATTCTATAACCTAAATTATGAAAAGCTGTCGGTTCGCTCGAAACGGCATAGGCACCATCTTTCTTAGCTATTGTAACCGGAGTTCTACCCAATTTATCGCGAGCGACAATAATTCCGTCTTCCGTTAAAATCAACATTGAGCAAGAACCTTTAACCTTCTCGAATACGTTTTCGATACCAGAAACAAAATCCTGTTTTTCGCAAATCAACATAGCAACGACTTCGGTTGGATTTGTATCACCAGAACTCAATTCCGCAAAGTGAAGATTTTTCGCAAGTAATTCAGCTTCGAGCTCTCTCATATTATCCAAACGTGCAACCGTAACGACTGCAAAACGGCCAAGATGAGAATTGATAGCAATTGGCTGAGCATCGGTATCACTTATGACACCAATTCCAGATTCTCCGTTCAACTTCGGCAAATTGTCTTCGAACTTTGTTCTGAAATAAGAATTCTCAATGTTGTGAATTGTTCGACGAAAACCACTTTCCTTATTGTAAGTTGCCAAACCAGCTCTTTTCGTTCCTAAATGAGAGTTGTAGTCAGTTCCGTAGAACAAATCCGTTACGCAATTATCGTTTGTTATTGCACCAAAAAAGCCACCCATACGTCGTAAAAATTTTACGCACGAAAATAGATTTTTTCCGAGTAACAACGAAAACCATTTCCACATTTTTTTTAACAATCAGAAAAAATATTTCATCAATGCTGATTGTTAAAAACTATTTGTTTCAAGAATGACAAAAACAATAAAAGTCGAGCTTTTTTCAATATCTTTGCAAAGCTAAATAAAGAACATGGGATTCCTATCTTCAATATATAACCCACAAAAGCCACGTGGATTCAATATGCCAATGCGTTATTACGACAAGCAAAAGGAAGAACGCGAACACCGTCGTGCCGTAATTCTCCAACAGGTAAAAATTGAACAAGGCGAAGAATTACCGAAAGGCGTTTTTGTGTCGGACATCCATAGAAAATTTGAACAAAACAAGATTTCGAACCGAAAAGACGGAAGTTTCAAAACATTGTTGATGCTTGCATTTCTCATTTTCCTTGGAGTTTACTTTATTATAAGACTGTAGTTATGCCAGACATTATCCATCTACTCCCCGATTCCGTAGCGAACCAAATTGCAGCCGGCGAAGTTGTGCAACGACCAGCATCGGTGGTGAAAGAGTTAGTGGAAAATGCAATAGATGCACACGCAACAGAAATAACAATTTCAATTATTGATGCAGGAAGAACTTCAATCCAAATAAGCGACAACGGAGTTGGAATGTCGGAAACCGACGCACGAATGGCATTTGAACGACACGCAACTTCTAAAATCAAAGATGCATCAGACATTTTTAAAATTCGTTCCATGGGCTTTCGCGGCGAAGCATTGGCATCAATCGCCGCGGTTTCGCAAACAGAATTGAAAACCCGTCAGAAAGACGCCGAACTGGGGACAAAAATCGTAATAGCCGGATCTAAAATTGAATCACAAGAACCAGAAGCTTGTTCGCAAGGTACAACATTCACTATAAAAAATTTGTTTTTCAACACGCCTGCGCGACGTAAATTCTTAAAATCGAACCAAACAGAATTCAATTACATTCTTTCCGAAATTTACCAAACTGCATTGGCAAATCCAGACATTGCCTTTACCATAGTAAAAGATGGCGAGATGTACGCAAAATATCCGAAAGGCAACCACAAACAACGAATTGTGAACATATTCGGAAAACAAATGGAAAAGGGCCTACTTTCGATTGAAGACGAATCGAGCATTGTAAAAATATATGGATTTGTCGGCGTTCCAGAAATGGCTCGAAAAAATGGTGCGAATCAATTTTTCTTTGTAAACAACCGATTCTTCCGTCAAAAAAGTTTTCTGGGTTCGGTAATGAGAGCATACGGGAATCTTTTGCCCCCAAAGGAATATCCGCCATTTTTCATCTTTTTGGAAATCGCCCCATCCGAAATAGACGTAAACATTCATCCAACAAAAACAGAAATAAAATTTTCGGAAGAATTCAATATTTGTCAATTGTTGGAAGCAACTGTAAAATGTACTCTTGGGAAAAATAATATAGTTCCATCGCTTGACTTTAGCGATTCAGCAGATTATTCCGATATGTTTTCGAGCAAAAATACGAAACCTGTCACTGCACCAACTATAAAATACAATCCTGAATACAATCCGTTCAAAACTCAACAAGCAGTTTCGTATCCAAACACACAAACGAACACACAAAATTGGGAAAAATTATTCGAGAATTTTCAGTCAAAGCAAACCGAAGAACCGCTCAACATCAATTTCTCTGAAACAGAAGAAGAAACTAAAACAGACGCTAAAATTTCATTTTGCACGCAAATCCAAAAGAAATACATTTTAGCTTTTGCAAACGAAAAAATATATGTAATCGACATAAAGCGAGCTCATTACAGACTTTTATACGATACTTTTTTTGAAAATTTTTCACACACAAACGTTCCTTCACAAAAAACATTGTTACCTGTTCGTATTGATTTAACAGCTGACGAAAGCGAAACTCTCAAAACAATGTTGCCAGAATTACAGGAATTAGGTTTCGACATAGAAGAATTCGGACAAAATTCTTTTGTGGCAAATGGAGCTCCTGCCGACATTAACATTACTGAAATTCAGCAAATTATAACGGATTTTATCACGAATTTTGAAGAATCGAACAAGAACGTAAAAGATTCCATACAAGAAAAAATTGCACGGAATTTAGCAAAATCGGCTGCATTATTTCGGAATCCAATAATGAGCACAGAAGAAATGCGCAATTTTGCATCACAAGTTCTTCAAAATAAATCATTTACAATAACACCTGAAGGACAAATCGCAACAATAATTGTAGAACCTGACGACATAATAAAGAAATTTAATTAACATGAGTTTTTACAGACCATCGGGATTTTCAATGCTTACGCCAGTAGTTAAAAACCTACTGATTCTCAATATTGCATGTTTTGTGATTGGCTGTGTTTTGGAATACATTGGATTTGACATTTCGAATGATTTAGGTCTCCATTACGTAAAATCACCAAGTTTCCGTCCTATTCAATTTGTCAGCTATATGTTTATGCACGCAAATTTTGAGCATATTTTCTTTAACATGCTGGCGCTTTGGATGTTCGGCAACACATTAGAAAACTTTTGGGGAAGCAAAAAATTCCTTATTTATTATTTAGCAACCGGCATCGGAGCCGGAATAGTACAAGTTTTGGTTGCATACATTCATCTACAAACGTTTGTAATAACCGACGAGATGTGGGATTTGGTACTAACGCAAGGTGACGATTTACTCCGCTCCGGACGAAATTGGATTGACGACACTCTCGGCAGCGTAAATGGTATTGTAAACGGTTCAACCGTTGGTGCTTCAGGCGCAATTTTCGGATTATTGATGGCATTTGGAATGTTATTTCCTAACGCCGAAATTTATTTGTATTTTGCAATTCCAATAAAGGCAAAATGGTTTGTCATCCTTTACGGACTTATAGAACTATTCAGCGGACTTCGTAATTCCATTGGAGACAACACTGCACATTTCGCACATCTTGGAGGAATGATTTTCGGATTCATTCTTATTAAATATTGGCAAAAACACGGAACTCACTTCGACTGATGAAGATTTTTCTAAAAATATTTCTTTGTTTAATAAACGTTTGCGCTGCAATCGTCTTATTCTGTTGTTTCATAACCCGTTTCTTTAATCCAAGTTCATTCCCATATTGTGAACTTATAGCACTCGGATTTCCAATATTTTTCATTCTAAACGGAATGCTAATGATTTGCTGGCTTTTCTCAAAAAATCATAAGAAATTCATCTTAATTTCACTTGTTCCTCTTCTACTTTGTTTGCCAACTCTTGGTTGCTATTACGTGTTCAAAAAAGATCCCAAACCAGAAACAACATCAAAAAATAAACTAAAAATCATGTCGTATAACGTGATGGGGTTCACTTATATGACATGGAGAAAAAGCACCGAAGTAAAACAACAAATGTTCCTGCAAATCAGGAAAAACAATCCCGACGTGATTTGCTTCCAGGAATATCACAACGACACACAAGAAGATTTTCTTATGCTTGATAGTTTGAAACAACAGCTCAATCTATCTTATGTTCACCACAACAAATTATTTTCCGTTGGACCACATCACTTTCAAGGAAATCTCATTTGCAGTCGCTATCCGATTGTAAATAGCGGAACCATGGATTACGAAAAAACCGGAAATTCTTCTATCTGGGCAGATATTGCAGTTGGCGACGACACAATACGAATTTTTGACAGTCATTTGGAATCTTATCGGCTTTCAAAAGAAAACAGACAGACTGTCAACGAATTAGGAAAAGTAAAATTGGACGCTATGGACGAAGTTGACAATCTATTATCAAAACTAACAAAATCAATAGAAAAACGAGGAATACAAATTGACGAACTTGCCGAAGCCATTGCTCAAAGTCCATATCCTGTTATTTCTTGTGGCGATTTCAATTCGCCAGCTTGTTCGTATGCTTACAATCACATAAAAAAATCACGGAAATTGAACGATGCGTTCATTGAAGCCGGCTCGGGCGTTGGCGCAACGTTCAACTGGTGGCCACAACTTCGTTTGGATTACATTCTATACGACAAACAATTCACCGGTAAAAACTACAAACGCACAGGTTTAAAAGTTTCCGACCATTTCCCTATTTCATGCGAAATTGATTTGTATAGCAAACAATAACAACATCATCCATGAAAAAAATCATTGTTTTTCTGGTTCTCACATTTTTACAACTAGTTGGCTTTTCGCAAACAAAAGACAACGAAAATCAATTGGCACTACTCTATTACTCACAAGGAGAATACGAAAAAGCCGCCGATTCATACAAAACACTGTTTGACCAAACACACTCACAAATTCATTTTGATTATTTGATTGATTGCTATGCTAAATTGGGTGAAACCACAAAGGCTGAAAAAATAACAAACGAGCAAATAAAACGATACCCAAAATCATATTATTACCAAATCAAACTAGCAACAATTTACTCTTCGCAAGGGAAACAAAAAGATGCTGACGACATATACGAAAAAACAATTAAAAAAGCATCAAAACAATTAGAATCGTGTTTGGAAGCCGGACTAGCGTGCTTGGACAACAAAGCCGACAGCGTTGCAAAAATCATATACGAAAACGGTCAGGAAAAATTTCCGGAAAACAAAATCATTGTTGAAAATCTTAGCAAAATATATCTTCATTTAGGCGAAAACGACAAATTAGCTGATTGCTACATCAATCTGTTACAAAATAACACTTACGAATTGCAATTTATTGAGAATCAACTACAATTTATTTTATACGACAATTCCAATCCAAAACTAAAATCAACTCTAACGACAAAAATTTCCGCTATTGCCGATAAGGAGAAAAAAGATTTTACATTCAAAGAATTGTATTTATGGTTGATGCTGCAAGACAAGAATTTTGCAAAAGCATTCGAACTGAGTAAAGACATTGATATTGCAAACGACGAAGACGGCGAACACGTGTACGAAGTTGGAAACATAGCTCTTTCAAACAATGAATATGGCTACGCCACTGATTGTTTTTCGTATGTGGTTCATAAAGGTCCAATGGCGGATTTATACAATTCCGCCCTCAAAAATTTACTTGAAACTTCGTACAACAAAATTTTTAAAACCAACCAACAACCAGACATAACGAAAATCGCAGATTTAGAAAAAGAATATCTACAAGCTCTTGATGAAATTTCAGAAACGAAATACTTGGCCGAAATCATTGAAAATCTTGCCCATATACAAGCATTTTACCTCAACAAAACAAACGAAGCAATCGAATTGCTGAAAAAAGCGATTGACACGCCAAGCTACAAATCACAAAAAAGCAATTTAGAAATGGAACTGGCGCAAATTTACCTTCGCACAAACGACATTTGGGGCGCCAATATGCTTTTTGCTTCAGTTGCTCTCAATTACAAAAACAACGACATTGGCCACGAAGCACAACTCTATCAAGCAAAAATTGCCTATTTCAATGGAAATTTCGCCTATGCACAAGCTCTTTTAGACGTACTGAAAGGCAGTACAAGCAAACTAATATCGAATAATGCTTTTGAATTGGCACAACTTATTTCCGACAACACGGCACTCGACACGTCAACTACAGCATTGGAAATTTTCGCCCGCGGAGATTTACTTCTACTTCAAGGAAAACCAAACGAAGCCATTGTAACATACGATTCCATTCAAAAAAAATTTCCCGGCCATTCGCTCGAAGATGAAATACTTATGCGTAAGGCCGAAATTGCCGAAAACGCAAAAGATTTCGACGCCATGCTTAAATATCTAACAGAAATAGAACAACGATTTTCGTACGAAATTTTTGCCGATAAAGCAATCTTCAAATTAGCCGAATACTACGACTGCCACAACGATAGCCAAAATGCCCAGGAGAAATACAAAAAACTCCTGATGGAATATCCCAATAGTCTTTACACCGCATCGGCACGAAAACGCTACCGCGAACTGAGCGATTAACTGATTTAATTATTACGCATTATTATTGATTCCATCAATATTGACTATCATAATATAGTTAGCATAAATTATTTTCCCCAATTACATTTGTTCAGTTAAACATGCGAACATCAAATTAGGAAAAGGATCCATTCCTATTTGACAGTTGCATAACGTGTAATTTTTAAATTTATAATTATGAAACGCTTTTTTATAATGCTGTGTTCGGCAATTTGTTCAATGTCGTGCAGCTCGCAGAAAATCAACAATTCAACAGTTTCCTCGTTCGATTTGCAACGATATTTAGGCACTTGGTACGAAATTGCAAGATTCGACCATGTTTTTGAACGGGATTTACAGTACGCTACCGCCGACTATTCCCTGCAATCAAACGGAATGGTTAAAGTTGTGAATAGTGGCATGAAAGATGGAAAGAAAAAAGTTTCCGAAGGCAAAGCTAAACTCACAAAAACAACAGGCTTGCTGAGAGTTTCGTTTTTTGGTCCGTTTTATTCCGATTATCGCATTATGATGCTCACAACCGATTACAAATATGCGTTGATTGGTTCAAAATCCGATAAATATCTTTGGATTTTATCGCGTACGCCTCAAATTCCAAATGAAATTCTCCAAGAACTGTTGAAAGAAGCTCAAAACCGAGGTTACAATATAGACAACCTCATTTGGGTTAACCAAGAAGAAATGTAGATCAAAAAACATGTTTTTTTATCCCCAATGGAATTACATGATTCCGCTGGGGATTTTTTTGATTAGAAAATAATCTATTGAAAAATCTGAGTTTTTGGGAACGCAATATCATTGTCACAAAAAATCTCTTTTTACGAAAATTTCAGATGTTTTTTCGTGTTGCTTTTTCTTCAAACCATTGCTAAATCAATATTGCAAGTGTTTTTTTACAAATTTAAACATTGTTAAATAATTGAAATCCAGTAAATTATATATTCGCAAAATTTCACATTCTTTTTTATAAAAAACATCATAATAAAATCATATTTCTACTACTTTTGCCACACTAAAAACTAAATACCTTATTTATTACAAAAAGAGAGTTTCGTGAAAGATTTTATAGGAAGAGAATATGAAGCCGATATTCTGCAAAAAGCTTTTGAGTCCAACAACAATGAATTTATATTTTTAACAGGAAGAAAAAACATTGGCAAAAACACATTAATACATTATTGTCTCGGAAACGATATCACATTTTATTACGCCGCAAAACGGAACCTGACGCTCGCACAACAACTGGAACGATTTGCCCTCGAACTAATGTACTGGGGAAATGTTCACAAAGTTTCAAAATTCAAAAATTGGAATAATGCATTTCTTTGTTTGAACGATTTAATAGAACATTCATACCATCAGAAAAAAGTTGTAATAATCAACAATATACCCGACATAGATTCAAACAAAGCAAATTTTGTAAAAAAGCTAATTCATTTTTGGAATTCATGGACTAAAAACCATAGCAATTTAATGTTAATCGTTTCAAGTTCTACGGGATACCTAGTAAATGACGTTAGCGACAAGAACAAAAATTTTAATGCTTTTTTTACCAAAGAAATCGAACTTCAACCATTCTCGTTGGCAGAAACCGAACGTTTTTTCAATACTGCAGGATTCTGTTGGAACCGATTCACAATCTTGCAAGCCTATATGATTTTTGGTGGAATTCCACATTACCTCAACTTGCTGAATCCCAAATTAACACTGGCACAAAACATTAACGAATTATTTTTTGCGAAAAACGCACCGTTACAAAACGAGCTCGACAAATTATGCGAATCAATTTTCGACGGCGACAAATCCTATTTGACTGTATTGAAATGTTTAGCTGAAAATTCAAAAGGATTGTCTCGAAAAAAACTCAACGAATTATGTCCCATCAACAAAAATACCTTGTCGAAAATCCTTCAAAATATTAGCAAATGCAGATTAATCCAAAGAATACCACAAATGGGAGACAATCAACAAGTTCCAATTTACAAACTTGTTGATTTATTCTCTTTATTCTATTTCATGAATATACAACACCGTCGTAATTTATTATTTTCTCACAACGAACCAATCGCTGAATATTATCAATGGCAACATTTTGCATTCGAAACAATGTGCCAACAAAACTTATCAACCATAAAATCCTATCTTGGAGTGCAAAAATCGGAAGGAATTTTATACTGCATACACTCCAACGAACAACATATCAATATTTTACCAAATAAAAAACGAAAAACAACTTTCATCTTGCAATTTGAATTTGTCAAAAGTCCAATACAAATAACTCCTGCTTTAGAACAAAAACTTAAAAATAATACGGAAAAAATCAAAACCGAAACTCATGCCCCCAAAGCCATCCACAACATATTAGTTTCGCCATTCGGAACGAAATCAACACCAACCAAAGGAATAATCAGTCGCGAAATAAAATTGAACGATTTATTCCTTTTATAATTGAATCACAACGAAATACCTTTGCAAAACCAATACAAACTCTTATTTTTGGAAAAAATTAAATGAAGACAGCTGTTGCCATATTAAATTGGAATGGGAAATCATGGTTGGAAAAGTTTCTTCCAAACGTGATTGAAAATTCTCCGGAAGCAACTGTTTATATAATCGACAACGCTTCGACCGACGATAGCATTGTATTTCTTTCAGAAAATTTTCCACAAATTCCTCTTGTTCAATTAGATAAGAACTACGGATTTGCCGAGGGTTACAACCAAGGTTTGGCACAAATCGAAGCAGATTGTTTCGTTCTTCTGAATTCCGATGTGCAAGTCACAAAGAATTGGATTTCGCCTATCATTTCTAAAATGGAAGCGAATGAAAACCTTGCTGTTTGTATGCCAAAATTAAAATCATTTGCAAATCCCGATTTCTTTGAATATGCCGGAGCTGCCGGTGGTTTCATAGATAAATTCGGATATCCATTCTGCCACGGACGATTGTTTGATTCGATTGAAAAAGACAACGGACAATACGAACAAGACAGCGATATTTTTTGGGCTTCTGGTGCAGCCTTATTTGTAAAAAGTTCGGTTTACAAACAACTTGGCGGACTTGACAAAGATTTCTTCGCCCACATGGAAGAAATTGATTTCTGTTGGCGTGTGAAAAATGCAGGATATTCAATTCAATACATCCACAATTCAGAAGTGTTCCACGTTGGCGGCGGTTCGTTGCCAAAGGAAAATCCATTCAAAACGTACTTGAATTACAGAAACAATTTGTTCATGCTCCACAAAAATTTGCCAGATAAATGCTACAAACAAATCATTTTTAAACGCCGTTTACTTGATGCTTTATCATGGCTGAATTTTATGCTACATTTTGATTTCAAAAACGCAAAAGAAATTTTGCATGCGCATAAAGATTATCGAAAAGCTATTCCTGAACTTAACGAAAAACGAAATGCATCCGAAAACAAATTCATTCACAAAGAAATGTATTCCAAATCAATTGTTTGGGAACATTTTGTGAAAAAGAAAAAGAAAATAGACTTTCCTACTCTAACGTTTTAAAAGCAAAACAAGTTTCCGAAGAATATTCTCGTCCTGGATTCAACACAATTGTTGGAAAATTAGCATGATGAATTGAATCAGGGAAATGTTGCGTTTCGAACGCTATTCCCGCATATTTTTGATATTTTATTTTATTCTTACCTTCCCCGTTTAAGAAATTTCCAGAATAAATCTGAACACCAGGCTCTCCTGTTGTTATTTCAAGCACACGACCACTTTGCGGATCTTCGTAACGAACAATATAATCTTTTGAAGTAGGTACAACAAAGCTATGATCTATACCCGAAACCAACGCTACCTGCGGAAACGAAGAATCAAATCCTTCAACGATTTTCTTTGCTGTTCTAAAATCAAAAGGTGTATCCAAAACATCGGAAAAATCTCCAACAGGTACATGTTGTTCATTCAACGGAAGAAAATAATTGGTTTTTATCTGCAATAAGTGATTTTCCACAGTTGCATCGCTTCCTCCCGACAAATTAAAATATGTATGATTTGTCAAATCCACAATAGTACGTTTGTTTGCCGACGCTTTATATCTGATTATCAATTCATTTCTATCGGTCAAAATATAAAAAACTTCAACGCCCATTTTTCCAGGATATCCTTCTTCACCATCCAAACTCGTGTAGGTAAGACGCAGCGCCTGACCTTCGCGTACCGTGCGTTCCTGAATATTCCACCATTTTGTATTGAAACCTTTCTTTCCACCATGAAGCGAATTTTCGCCATCATTTTTTACCAAATTATATTGTTTGCCATCCAATAAAAAACTGGCATGTGAAATACGATTCGCGCAACGGCCGATAATGGCACCCATAAAACATTTGTCGGCAATATAGCCGTCCAATGTGTCATAGCCAAGAACCACATCGTCAACTTTTCCATTTTTATCGGGAACACAAATCGACGTAATGATTCCACCATAATTTATTGCGGAAATTGTCATTCCGTTTTTATTGCGTAAAGTGAACATGTACACTTCACGTCCGTCGGGTAATGTTCCAAAAAAATCTGCCATAAATTTCGACTAAAAAAAGGTTATCATTTGATTACATTCTTTCTGGAACGCGAATTCCAAGCAGTCCCATTCCTGAAGCAACTATTGTGGAAACTTCTTTGGACAATGCAAGACGAAATTCCTTTATTGCTTGGTTTTCCTCGTTCAAAATTGAATAATCATGATAGAATTGATTGTACAATTTAACCAAATCGTATGCGTAGTTTGCTATGTACGACGGAGCGTGGTCTTTTGCAGCCAATTCAATAATTGAACCATAACGGGATATCATTTTTATCAATTCTTTTTCCTTATCGTTGCATTCTGTAACTGCAAATTCGGTCTTTACAGCAATGCCTTGTTCCGCAGCTTTTCTCAACACCGAACAAATTCTTGCGTGTGTATATTGAATGAACGGCCCTGTATTTCCATTGAAATCGATAGATTCTTTTGGATTGAACAACATTGTCTTACGTGGTTCAACTTTCAAGATGAAATATTTCAAAGCTCCTTGAGCAATAATTTCGTGAACCTCGGCAGCTTCTTCAGCCGACAATCCATTCAATTTACCAAGTTCGTCGGAAATCGCCTTGGCGTCATTCACCATAGATTCCATCAAATCGTCGGCATCGACAACAGTTCCTTCACGGGATTTCATCTTTCCTTCCGGCAATTCAACCATACCATACGACATGTGATAAATACGTTTTGCCCAATCGTATCCTAACTTTTGAAGGATTAGACTCAACACTTGGAAGTGGTAATTTTGCTCGTTTCCAACAACATAAATCAGCTCGCCCATTTCGCCGTATTCACGGAAACGTTCGATTGCCGTTCCAATATCCTGCGTCATATAAACCGACGTTCCATCAGGACGAAGCAACAATTTTTGGTCAAGACCATCACCTGTTAAATCGGCCCAAACCGAATTATCTTCTTTTTGGAACAAAATGCCACGTTGCAAGCCATCTTGAACAACCTTTTTACCCAACAAATACGTTTGTGATTCATAATAAACGCGGTCGAACGAAACACCCATACGTTTGTATGTAGCATCAAAACCCTCGTAAACCCAACCATTCATTGTCTTCCACAAAGAACGAACTTCTTCGTCGCCTTGTTCCCATTTCACAAGCATTTCGCGTGCTTGTAACAAAATCGGAGCTTCTGCTTTCGCCTCATCTTCGGTTTTGCCTTGCGCCATCAATTTGGCAATCTGCTTTTTATATTCTTGGTCGAAACGAACATAATAATTTCCAACCAAATGATCGCCTTTTAAGCCTGTTGATTGCGGAGTCTCGCCATTACCGAACAACTTCCACGCAATCATTGATTTACAAATATGAATACCTCTATCGTTCACCAAATTTGCTTTGATAACACGATTGCCGTTTGCTGCCAATATTTGAGAAATGGAATATCCCAACAAATTGTTACGAATATGTCCTAAATGCAAAGGTTTATTGGTATTTGGCGAAGAAAATTCAACCATGACAGTTGGCGAATCAGCCGTTATTGGCTTTCTACCATAATTTGTGCCTTGATTCAATGCATCTTGCAAGAAATTCAACCAATATTTTATAGAAATATTCAAGTTCAAGAAACCTTTTACAACTGAATATGAATCGATTGCATCAATGTGAGAAACCACATATTCTCCCAAATCTGCGGCTGTTGCTTCTGGATTTTTCTTAGAAAAACGAAGCAACGGAAAAATCACAACGGTCTTGTCGCCTGCAATTTCCTTCTTTGTATCTTGAATTTGAACGTTTTTCGCATCAATTGTTTCACCGTACAAGTCGCGTACAGCGTTAATAATTTCTTGTTCGATTAAATTTTCTAATGTCATTTCGTATAATTTTCTGCAAAAGTAACTAAATATTTTCTTCGTTTTGTGTTGGATTCGACAACCACATCAAATACTCTTTGATAAAATCATTCAAACCACCATCCAAAACCGCCTGCGTATTCGACGTTTCGTATCCCGTACGCACATCTTTCACTAATTTATAAGGATGCAACACATAATTGCGGATTTGCGAGCCCCATTCAATTTTTAATTTTTCGCCATTACGAGCCGCCTGTTCCTCTTCGCGTTTGCGTATTTCCATTTGATACAACTGCGATTTCAATAAAGCCAACGCTTTTTCTCGGTTTTGCAACTGCGAGCGAGTTTCCATATTTTCAATCACAATTCCTGTTGGCTTGTGTCGTAGTCGTACCGCTGTTTCAACCTTATTGACATTTTGTCCGCCAGCACCACTCGAACGATATGTGTCCCATTCCAAATCTGCGGGATTTATCACGATTTCGATTGTATCGTCAACCATCGGAACAACATCTACCGAGGCGAACGATGTATGACGGCGAGCCCCAGCATCAAACGGAGAAATGCGAACCAAACGATGAACACCTGCTTCGCCTTTCAAATATCCATACGCATAATCGCCTTCAAATTCAATTGTGGCTGAACTAATTCCAGCTATATCACCATCTTGAATGTCTATCGTATTGACTTTGTATCCATTTTCCTCGCCCCAACGCATATACATACGCAAAAGCATAGAAGCCCAATCGTGGCTTTCGGTTCCACCGGCTCCCGGATTGATTTTCAAAATTGCGCCAAATTGGTCTTCCTCTTTTTGCAGCATATTTTTCGCCTCCAACGATTCCACCAACTTAACCGTCACGTCATATTGAGCATCAACATCTTCCATTGACGCTTCGCCCTCTTTCATAAAATCGCAAAGAACCTGTAAATCGTCTGCTGCCTTTTCAACCTCGGCATACGCTTCGGTCCACTTCTTTATGGAAGTGACCTTTTTCATTTGTTGTTCAGCTTTTTTCGGATCGTCCCAAAAACTCGGATCGTGCGTCTTTTGTTCTTCTTCATCAAGACGAATCAGGCGATTGTCGATGTCAAAGATGCCTCCTTAACGCCTGCTGGCGATCAATTATTTCTTTAACTTGGTCGATTGTAATCATTGCTATTCTTCTTTTGATTCTACAATTCTATCAACACAAGAAAGAGAAATTTCGGTTTCGTAGCCACGACTTTGCCCAAATTGAATCAACTTACATTTACGTTGATATTCGTCATCGATTTTCAAAGATTGATTTTTTCGACGAAGTTGGTCGAAAATCATCTGTTCATAGTCAACCGTATCAAAAAAAGAATCGAATGCCTCGTCAATCACATCGTCCTTAAAACCACGCAACGACAAATTGTAGCGGATTTTCACACGTCCCCATTTGTTGTAGTAAAATTTTCCCCTAATGAAAGAATAAATATATCGTGAGCCATCAATGAATTTTTCTTCGACAAGTTTATCGACAATTTTCTGAGCATCCTTGTCAACTATGCCCCACAGATACATTTTTTGTCGCACATCGAATTCACTACGTTCCATTTTCGAGCAATACGACATTAATTTGTCCAATGCTTGCTCAGGGGTTAATTTTCTGACATTCATTATTTTGTAATTCTATTATTCAAAATTCAAACGGCGAAAGACTTTTTCTAATCTACATTTGACGCCTATAAATTCGAGCCAAATATAAGAAAACTTGCCAAATAGCAACTCCATTTCGTTTTTTATTAAAAAAGTAGTTCTTTAACAACGAAAATTGCAAAAAATTCCGTTGTTTTGTAAGTTGAAATGGGCAAGAACAAGCGCCCATAAATATTGATGTTTAACTTAATTAAATGTAATAATGGCAAATTATTTTAATGAAATTCCATTCCGCATTAAATTGGCAGAACTTGGAAAATGCGACTTTATGGACCGTTCGGAATTCGCTAACGGTTGCAACTATCTAAAAGGTAAAAAAGTTGTAATTTTAGGTTGTGGTGCTCAAGGTTTCAACCAAGGTTTGAATATGAGAGACAGTGGATTGGATGTTTCATACGCTTTGCGTCAAGAAGCAATCGACCAAAAAAGACAATCTTGGAAGAATGCTACTGAAGCAGGTTTTAAAGTTGGCACTTTCGAAGAATTGATTCCTACTGCCGACTTAGTTCTTAACTTAACTCCAGATAAACAACACACTCCTGTACTTAAGAAAGCACTTCCTTTAATGAAAAAAGGTGCTTGTCTTTCCTATTCACATGGTTTCAATATTGTTGAAGAAGGTACTCAAATCAGAAAAGACATTACTGTAATCATGGTTGCACCAAAATGTCCTGGTACTGAAGTTCGTGCTGAATACACTCGTGGTTTTGGTGTTCCTTGTTTGCTAGCTGTTCACCGCGAAAACGATCCTAACGGCGATGGTATGGAAATAGCAAAAGCATACGTTTCTGCTATCGGTGGTGACCGTGCTGGTGTGCTTTCTTCGTCTTTCGTAGCTGAAGTAAAATCAGACCTTATGGGTGAACAAACTATCCTTTGCGGTATGTTGCAAACTGGTTCTCTTCTTTGCTTCGACAAAATGGTTGAAAAAGGTATCAACCCAGGATGGGCTGCAAAATTCATCCAATATGGTTGGGAAACAATTACCGAAGCTTTGAAAATCGGTGGTATCACTAACATGATGGACCGTCTTTCTAATCCAGCAAAATTGAAAGCTTTCTATCTTGCTGAAGAAATGAAGGAAATTATGCGTCCTCTTTACCGCAAACACATGGCTGACATCATTTCTGGAGAATTCTCTAAAACTATGATGGAAGATTGGGCTAACAACGATATTAATTTGTTGACTTGGAGAAAAGCAACAGGCGAAACTGCTTTTGAACAAACTCCAATTTCAAACGACGAAATCAAAGAACAAGAATACTTCGACAAAGGTACTTTGATGGTTGCTATGGTTAAAGCCGGTGTTGAATTGGCATTCGAATCAATGACTGAATCTGGAATCAAACCAGAATCTGCATACTACGAATCATTACACGAAGTTCCATTGATTGCTAACACAATCGCTCGTAAGAAATTGTACGAAATGAACAAGGTAATCTCTGATACTGCAGAATATGGTTGCTATTTGTTCGACAACGCTTGCCGTCCATTGTTGAAAGACTTTATGAGCAAAATCGATACTGACGTTATTGGTAAAAACTACAACGATGGTAAAGATGCTCACGTTGACAATATGGAATTAGTTCGCGTTAACGCAGAAATCCGTTATCACGGAATTGAATGTGTTGGTGAAGAACTTCGTGCAGAAATGACTGCAATGAAAGAAATCATCAAATAAGAATAGATTTCATCTATAATAAAAAGCCGAATCGTTTGATTCGGCTTTTTTGTTTTTTGACAATTGGGTTCGTTATGTGAAAAAATAATATATTTGCAAACAATATCATTAATACATATAAATAAACAAGATGGAAGAATTAATCGTAGAACTAAAGAAGGAAATTATTGATGTATTGAACCTTGAAGGTATGACTCCAGACGACATTGACAGCGACGCTCCAATGTTCGGCGACGAAGGTTTGGCTTTGGACTCTATCGATGCTTTGGAACTTATCGTTTTAATGGAGAAAAACTACGGTATTAAATTGGCTAACGCTGCAGCAGGTAAGGAAGTATTCAAATCTATACGCGTTATGGCCGAATACATTTCAAAAAACAGAACAAAATAATTGACGCGTACACGTCACTCTCCCTCTTTTTAAATTCTATAAAC
>JAZRXD010000030.1:0-19633 GCA_045600045.1 Bacteroidales bacterium | reverse complement strand
CTCAGAATTTGTGAAAATCCTCTTATTCCTATTGAATTCCAACAATATGAAAAACAATTGCAGAAAACAATAAATACGGAACGAAAAATAACATTGTCAACACAGGAATGTTCCGAAATATCTCAAAACAATCTTGATTATTTGCTCAACATTGACTGTTCTCTCAACAAATACATTGAAAATTTAATAAAATCGATTCTTGCTATTTGTGAAAAATCAAATCTTTCGGATATAGACAAAAGTATTTTCTACACTATCTACACTGAATTATCCGCATTGCAAACAATTGTAAATAAACAAGATATAACATTTGACAAAATCACATTTGTAAACAAACTCCTAAAACAAACAATTCAAGGGAAAACAATAGCAATAGAAGGACAACCACTTGAAGGTCTGCAGGTTATGGGAATCCTTGAAACTCGTATGTTGGATTTCAAAAACATAATAATGACATCGGTTATGGATGGTAATCTACCTAAAACTTCGACAGGAAGTTCGTTCATTCCATACAATCTCCGTGTCGCTTTTGGAATGCCGACAATCAAGGAACAATCGGCAATGTATTCGTATTATTTTTACCGACTGATTCAACGATGCGAAAATCTTACATTACTTTATTGCGAAAATTCGGGAGAAAACAAATGTGAAAAAAGCCGTTTCATTCTTCAACTTCTTTACGAAAGTCCGTTCAAAAACCTATCGGCAAGCGAAAACAATCCAACCAAAATTTACAATGGAATAACAATACAGGAACGAAGCTACAACATCGTTCCAACCATCATCAACGGACAACAAATAGAAAAATCGAGTCCAGAATTTTTCGGATACATCGACAAAATAAAAAACGACAAATATCTGTCTCCCACAGCTTTAAGCAAATTCATTCAATGTCAAAAGCAATTCTATTTTTCTCAAATTAAAGGAATTAAGAAACCCGAAGAACTTGATGAATTGCCAAAGCCATTCGATATCGGAAATTACTTCCACGACACGATGGAAAAAATTTACACTCCGTTCGTGAAATCGGGGAAAATAATCGACGAAACCGTTATTGATGAAATTTTGAGCGACGAAAAAAATATCCAATCGCACATAGCAAAGGTAATGAAGGACAACAAAGCACCTCAAAACATTGCCAACCCAAGTAGCAAGGAATTTCAAGCGACATTCAAACAAATCCAGAAATTCCTTGAATTTGAAAAGAAAAACCCGTTCAAATTGATTGCTCTCGAGGAAAACAACCTTCTGCAACTTGACAATGACATAAAAATCGGTGGACGAATCGACAGACTTGATTTTTGTCAAAACACCTACCGAATTATTGATTACAAAACTGGCAAATGCACTCCCGAAAAACTACCACAAAAACTGAATGTGAAAGACCTTGAAAACCTTTTCACAAGCAACGGAATTCAGAAAGAAGCGTTTCAGATTTGCATGTACGCATATATTTTAAAAACACTAAACAAAGACAATAACTACCAACCGAATTTGTATTTCATACAAGCAATAAACAACAACGCAAAAACAACATTAAACATTGAAGGCAACGACGTCATACAGTTCGATCTTGATTTATACGATGCGTTCAAAGAACATCTTGTAGATACAATAAACGAACTAATCAACCCTGACGGATATTTTAAAGAAACCGCAAACGAAAAATTGTGCAAATATTGCGACTTCAAAGAGTTTTGTAGGAAATAATTATGGTTCCAACAAATTTCTTTTTATTGCCAAACCATGCATAATTGCACCATATTTTTCATCCTGCAATTTGATTGCATTTATTTGATCCAATAAAGGCGAAATCACAGCATTAGGATTATTCTTTTGCAAATCAGCTATTTGCGTTTTTAACACAGCCAGTTGCCTATCCAAATCCTCTCGTTTGGCACGATATAATTCAATGTCATCCAAACACTTCTGATATTCTTCCAATTCTGTCATATTTTCTCTTTTGAATCTACAAAAGTAACGATTTTTCAATCGTGAATATATTGTTTATTTCTCGCCCCTTGAACAAAATCCAACAAACAAGCTATTTCCTATATTTGACGAGAAGATTTTCAACATGGAGAAACTATTTAACTTACTCGTAATCAGCGATAACGAAAAGAATAGAAAAGCGTTTGCGACAGCTGCGTCACAAACAAACTTCATATTGAAAATTGTTGACAATTTCGACTCCGCAATCAACCTTTTCCGCACATTCCATCCACACATCATATTATGCGAAATGTCTTTGGCTGAAGCAGACAGAGGATTATTTTTCAAACAAGTCAGAAACAACATTCCGCAAGCAATCGTAAATATGTTATTGAACAAAAACGACAAAGATTTGATTTTCAAAGCCATGTCGTACGGAATCAACAACTACTTAATTATGCCGATGGAATACACGGATTTATTCAATCATTTGCGCCTATGCGAATGTGTTTTGAAAACACGACCAAAGAATGAAACCCAAAGTTTTGTTTCCGAAGCAAAAACATTTTCCATCACAACAAACAATTCGCTTACAAGCCTTCCAACCTTGATAGACGACCTCCTATCTCAAGCGAATCCCTACTTTCAAAAATGGAATACCGAACTTCGCATTGGACTTGAAGAGTTGATAGTCAACGCTGTAGAGCACGGAAACCTTAATATTTCATTCGAAGAAAAATCACAAGCCATTTCTGAAGGAACTTTCGACGCTTTGATCACAAAAAGACAACATGATTCGCGTTATAGAAACAAATCTGTAAAGATTCAATTCAACCAAAAACCTGAATACGACGAATGGTTGATAAAAGATGAAGGCAATGGTTTTAATCCATGCGAAATTGCGACAACAATAACCAAAGCAGACGTAAAACAACTTCACGGACGAGGCATTTTAATCAGCCGTTGCCAATTTGACGAAATTGAATATTCGGAAAACGGAACGAAAGTCCGTGTACGAAAATATATTCCGATTGAGAAGAAATAAAACAATTATCAGTTAAGTGTTAAAAAGCAGATTTAAGAATTCAAATGTCTATTTTCTTGATTCTTAAATCATTGTGCGATAAAATTTGTCAACACAATAAAATCATCAACCGACAATTGTTCCGGTCGTTTGAGGCCGACATTTTCATCGAGTTTTTTGCCATTCAAAAGTGTTTTGAGCGAATTATTGAGAGTTTTTCGTCTTTGATTAAAACTTGTCTTTACAACCTCAAAAAACAACTTTTCATTGCACGGAAGCAAATAATTTTCCTTGCGAACCATTGAAATCACGCCAGATTTAACTTTTGGCGGTGGATTGAATTCATTTTCATCAACGGTAAAATGATATTTCGTATCGTAAAACGCCTGTATCAAAACCGACAAAATCCCATATTCCTTAGAGCCAGCAGGCGAACAAATTCTTCGAGCCACTTCCCTTTGGAACATTCCAGCAACAGCAGGAACCAATTCTCGGTTTTCAATCACTTTGAACATAATTTGGCTCGAAATATTATACGGGAAATTCCCCATCACCATAAATTGTTGTCCGTCAAAAAATTCCGTCATCGGCAATTTCAAAAAATCACCTTGAATACATTGAGCAGAATCAATCACAGAATTTGCCAACAAAAAATCAATTGATTCGCCATCAATTTCAATAACTTTCAAATGAATTGGTTTATCAAGCAAATGCTTGGTAAGAATCCCCATACCAGGACCTATTTCCAAACAATTGTCGCAAATCATCGGTAGGCAATCGGCAATACTTTTTGCCGTATCGCTACTACGCAAAAAATGTTGTCCCAAATTCTTTTTTGCCCGAACTGGTGTTTTACTCATAGATTGGAAAAGGTTAATTTACAACGATTTAAAGAACTATTTTCCTCGTTTCGAATGTCATACGCAAAAACATTTTCGTCAAGTTGTTCGCGATAAATCATAATTGTTTCGCCATAACGACATTCTTTCACATAATTTATCTCGAAATCCGAAACGAACTGTTTTTGAAATACATCTAGCGGAATTGTGTCCAATATCCACGAAACATATTTAAAACTTGTTGCGTGCATATTACTGTCAATATCACTATACACAACTTTCCGTGTTGAAACCAACTCTGGATTCGATAACAAACGGACTTTTTCGGGCGTACGGATAGATAATTTTTCATCCAACAGCCAAGGCTCATACGACGATAATCGTTCCTGCATATTTACAGGCTGACGAGTGCTGAAATCTATCACAGCCCACAATGAAGAAACTTCAGCTAATGTTTTTCCATCAGCAGACACTATTGTGCAATTTCGTTGCGTTGTTAATTTCGTCCAATTTTCAACCCAAGTGGAAACCTTTAAATTCTCAAAAGCCGCAGGATATTTGTTCACTTTGATATAGATTCGCAATGCAACCCAAGCCAATCCTTGTTTGTGAAGAGCATCCATACCAAAACCCTTTCTCTCCGCATCAAGACCAGCCGCATTCATAAAAATATTTCCTACCGATTCCAACGACGAATGCAACGAAAAATCGGTATCACGAACTAAAACTGTATAATCAACAGAAGTTTTCTTTTCCATTCCTCAAATGAGTAAACTTTTTACAAATATAAAGAGTTATTGACTATTTACTCCAACGTTTTAGGATGTCTTTATAGGCGTCTATTCTTCTGTCACGGAAAAACGGCCATATACGGCGGACATCTTCCGAACGGGAAAGCGACAGTTCAACAACCATATTTTCCTCTTTCGTATCCGATGCTTGTTGCAAAATTTCACCTTGCGGACCTGCGACAAAACTGCTTCCCCAGAATTGTATGCCATTCGTTTGTTTTGACGGATCTTCTTCCCAACCAACACGATTTACCGACACAACCGGCAATCCATTTGCAACAGCGTGTCCTCGTTGCGAAATCATCCACGCATCACGCTGACGATTTTTTTCATCTTGCGAATCTGTTGATTCCCAACCAATTGCCGTTGGGTATATCAACATATCGGCTCCTTTCATCGCCATTATTCTCGCGGCTTCTGGATACCATTGATCCCAACAAACCAATACGCCCAATGTTCCTATAGATGTTTTGATTGGTTCAAAACCCATATCGCCTGGTGTGAAATAAAACTTTTCGTAATATGCCGGATCATCCGGAATGTGCATTTTTCGATATTGTCCCGCTATACGTCCATCTGTATCGAAAACGACCGCCGTGTTGTGGTATAAACCAGCTGCACGTTTTTCGAACAAAGACACCACCAAGACTATATGCAATTCGTTTGCGGTTTTGGAATATAACTCCGTAGATGGACCAGGAATAGTTTCGGCCAAATCAAAATTTGCCACATCTTCAACTTGACAAAAATACGGTGTGTTATGCAATTCCTGTAAAACAACCAACTGTGCTCCATTTTTGGCACATGATGTAATATTTGCAACTAATTTTTTCTTATTTGCCTCCACATCGGCACCAACCGTTTGTTGCACCAAACCAACTTTTAGTTTCTTCTCCATTTTCTTCATCTATAAAACACCATGAGGATACTGCATTGTTACGCAATGCAAAGAACCATGCTGTAAAATTAACACAGAACAATCAATAGGAACTATTTCTTTTGAGGGAAATACATTTTGTAAAATTTCTATCGCTTGTTTATCCGTTTCGCAATTATAAATTGGCAATAAAACAGCTGAATTCATTATCAAAAAATTCGCATACGTTGCCGGAATTCTATTTCCATCTTCATCAAAAGTCGGTGGAGTCATTGGCAACGGAATCAATGTATATGGTTTCCCATCGATAGTCGTAAATGCTTCCAATTCTTGTTTCATTGCCTGCAAACCACCATAATGCATATCATCTGCATCATTACAACAAACATATACAATCGTATTTTCGTCAACCAAACGAGCTAAAGTATCTATATGGCCATCGGTATCATCGCCAGCCAATTCTCCATGTGAAAGCCACAAAATTTTCTTCAAATTACATGTTGATTTCAAAAAATCCTCAATTTCAGATTTAGAAAACTGCGGATTACGGAATTTGCTCAACAAACATGATTCTGTAGTCAACAACACACCTTTCCCGTCACTTTCGATAGAACCGCCTTCCAATACAAATTCAGACAAATTACGATAGTTTGCCGAAGCAAAAAATCCAGATTGAAACAATGATTTTGTTATTGCATTGTCTTTTTCTGCAGGAAATTTTTTGCCCCAACCATTGAACGTGAAATCATATAAAAACGGCTTGTCATCTTCGTAAACCGTGATTGCTCCATGATCCCTTGCCCATACGTCATTCGTGTCAACTTCGACGAATGTTATATTTTCATTCAACACATTCCCAAGTTCTTGAATAGCAATTTGTTTTGATTTGCAGGCAATCAGCAGTTTTTGCCGTTTACTAATTTCCCGTGCTATATTTACAAAACAAGCAACAGCACGGTCATATACCGGAGCAAAATCCGTACTGCGATGTGGCCACGTAAGCTGCACACAATCTTGTAGTTCCCATTCTGCCGGCAATCGTTTCATATTCTATCAATTTGTTGGCAAAAGTAAGAAATAGTGATTAATGTTTAGTGATTAACGACAAAGAAAAGTTTTTACACGATTAAAGTGCATAATTTCGATTTTTTTACAAAAAAACAACTATAAACAACACATGATTTGTATAAATCATTAATCATTGATATTTCTCCGACAACCTTGACACAAAATCCTGAAAAAGATGCAGATAGGTATCGTAATTATCATTATCTACACGAATTAGTAATGCCGAATAATACGATATACCATCAAAATCAATTGATGCTGTTTTGAGTGTGTATTTTTCTTTTCCCGAATAAAAATTAAACCACATCTGAAACAAACGATTTCTCACCTGTTGCTTGCCATCCATTGAATCGCAGATGTAAACTGCAACACGATTTTTATCCTCAAAAAAATGCTCAAATACAGCAATAATCGTTTCTTTTAATTTTATATCTCTTAACGAGGGCGTTTTCGTCTTATTTTGGATATAAAATTGGTACACTCCAGATTCCGAAATCATAAAATCCTCAGAAAATCCAATTTGAAATTCAGAGCCATTATCTGACTTAAAATTGAACGAAGTGTCTGAACAAAAATAAACTTTGTATGGAGCAGTTTGGTTTATCTTAGAAGCTGAGAGTTGAATTTTCATTTTCCAACTCGCAACGGAACAACGCCCATTTTCTTCATTTCTTCTAAAGATAAATTGTGTTCAATTGCATATTCCCACTTTGAACGCAATGCAATTGCCTGTCGAAAGGCTTCGGCAGCCTCTTCTCTTGTTTTGTATGTTTTAAATTTGCCCATTATGTATGTGATTTGTGCAAATATATAAAATTGACATAATCAACAAAATGGGAAATCAAAAAAAGTCCGTTAGGCAGTGTTTAACGGACTTTTTTACTTAAAAATTCTTATAACTCTGCTGTTGCCATTTTTAAACAATTGATGAATTCTTCTATTTCTTTAGAATCAATATATCCATTAGAAGTAATCTCAACTTTATTACCAGAAGAAAATATACCGATGCAATTCTTTCGATGTCTAAAACCTATTATTGCACCTAAAATAGGAATAGTGAAACCAAATAATAGAAGAAATGCATCTTCACCAGATATACCATATAAAAAAAGAATTAAACCTATTACAATAAGTAGAATTGCGAGTAAACCAAAACCTTGCTTTAAATGTTTTATAGCAGATATATTCTTTAAGTAGATAGTAGTTTCAGTTTTTCCTTCATTTATAATTGCTCTTTTGTTTGTTATAATTGCTCTTTTGTTTGTTACTACACAAAAAGAATTTTTAATAAGAAAAACTTCACCTGAAGCCAAGTCTTTTTCTTCAAAATTAATCATATTTTTAGTATTATATTTCGCCTACTTCTTTTTCACCGACTTTCGGCACGCGTCGGAGTACCAAGGTTGGAGTATGCACATAAAAAAAGCGTGGTACTCGTAAATTGTCATATTTGAGTTTTCGAGGATTTCTGGACTACCTATTCTACCAAATACAAACATCGAGTCCACGCATAACGTGAACGACAATGCCTTCATCTTGGTAGAATTTCCAAAAGTGTCCAGTTTTCGAAAACTCAAGATTTCAACAAAACGCTTTCAATATTTTATTGTGCTAATATGCAATTACTTCATAGGCAAAAATTTAAAAGTTTATTCACTCCAAATATAGATTTTTTTCGGTAAAAAATCAATCTGTTACAATCACAATGTTTTCTTCGGGAATCAGGTCTTGGCAACGGTATTTGCAAAACAGTTGCACAACCGTAATTACGTCTTTTTGGCAATACGTAACTATGCGTTGCAAATCGTTGTCTTTCCAATACACATTGCACACCTGCGAGCCATCAATATCGTCTTTGGGCGTGGGAATGCCAAACACGTGTGCCAACAATGCCAACGAAGTGTAGTTTTTGTAATCGCCGAACCGCCACAAATCCAACGTGTCAAGATGTTGCACTTCCCACGGCTTTTGTCCGCGAGAATCAAGCGTGAGCGGTACTTGTATGCCGTTAATCAACGCACGGCGGGCAATAAACGGGAAATCGAATTCCTTACCATTGTGGGCACAGAAATAGATTTTTTTTGAGCTGTAATATTTGTTGACCAAATCCATAAAATCGGACAAAATCTTACGCTCGTCGTCGCCAGCAAACGACCGCACACGCATTTCAAACGCACCGTCTTTCGGACGGACAAAGGCAACCGAAATACAGATTATTTTGCCAAATTCAGCAAAAATCCCTGCTTTTTGGTACAAATCTTCGTCGCTCATTCCTTCTTCGTACAAACGCAAGGCTTTTTTTTGCCAGAAAAACTGCTCTTCTTCCGACAATTCCGACAACGACGGGTGCTGCGGAACCGTCTCTATGTCGAGAAATAAAATTTTGGTAATGTCAATACCGGAAATTGTGGTGTTCATCATAATTTGTTTGTTTTTATACCACAAATGTACAAAAACAAACCTAAAAACGAGGAACCGTAAAACCTTTCATGAAACTTTCCCATGTATTGTTCAACTCATACACGTGTTCGCCAAAATAAAACAAATAAGGTTGGATTGTTTCACGGGTAACATAACCTGGTATCGGTGCTATCATATTGTATTTTTCAACCATATATATCGTTGTTGGATAGCTCATTTTTCCTTGCAGCAACTTAACCGCCAAATCGTGGGTTTTCCCGCTATTCGTGTAAACAGAATCGCGATACGTGATTTTTTCGATACCTTCGGCGTTCATTTTCACTGCGTGGAATTTTGCGTTGATATATTCAACCACGGCACTATCTTTATACGTTGTCGCATCAAGACGTTTGCACCATCCGCACCAATCGGTGTATACATCAACAAGTATCGGTTTTCCATCTTGATTCGATAATTCAACAGCTTTTTCAAATGGAATCCAGTTTATTTGCGAAAAAGCCGAAACGGCAAATAACAATATTGCACTTATTAAACCTATTTTCTTCATAACCAATCAATTAAATACTTTTGAAAATTATAATTTTCCAATTGCAAGTTTAAACTTTTTATTTGGCTTTTTACCTTTAGAATCTATAGAATATTGCGGTAAAAATCCATCTACAAAATACATATCGATATCGTTTTTGTGTTTGACCGGCATTTTTCCACGATGAGTGCATTTAAAATAATCCTTCACCAATTCGTAGGTAGTGCCCGAAATGTTGATTTTTCCCACCTCGCATCCTACTTCCATTCTACTCGCCACGTTCACCGTATCGCCCCAAATATCATACAAGAATTTTTTCTTCCCGACCACGCCGGCAATAACCGAACCCGAATGGATTCCTATACGTATTTGCCACAATTCTTCGCCATTTTTTGCTTTTTCCTTGTTCACCTTGTCAATATAATCAATAATGTCCATTGCTGCCAATATAGCGTCGAACGCATGGCTATGGTTTCTAATTGGCATTCCTCCGGCGCACATATACGAATCGCCAATCGTTTTTATTTTTTCCAAATAATGTTTCTCACAAATGTCGTCGAACTTGGAAAAATGAAGATCCAATTCCTGAATGAGTTTATTCAACTCAAATTTTTCGCACATCGACGTAAAACCAACAAAATCGGTAAACATCACCGTGACATTTGTATAGTTTTGGGGAACAACCTTCCCATTTTTCAATAATTCACGAAAAATTTCATCGGGAAGCACATTTTGCAGCAAATCAACACATTTCTGTTTTTCGGCTAAAATTTGTTTATGCTGCTGGGCAATTTTAACCTGCAAAATACGCAGTTGTTTTTCCAAAGCATTGATTTTTCCTTGCTCCGGCGTCAACTTCATATTTTGCTCTTTTTTGTCCAACATAAAAATAAAAAATTGCCTAAATCACGTAAAATTAAGAATAATCCCGATTTTAAAGAAAAAATGAACAGAAAAAAATCCCTTAAAACTATTGCACGTAAAAAAAAAGACTATATTTGCACCGTGATTTTCACAAGGCTCCGTAGCACAATTGGATTAATGCCCCTGACTACGGATCAGGAGATTGGGGGTTCGAACCCCTCCGGAGTCACATTCACAAATCGCAAATGCTTTACAAATAAGTGTTTGCGATTTTTTTTGCGATTTTATGGAAAAATTGTTCCATAAAATCTTCGGCTGATTTCAAACCTAAAACAGTAATCCTGGCTTCCGCCTCTTGCTACAGCTTTTTGATTGTTCCGTCTTCCACTTGCCAAAAAGCCCCCGATTCTTTTCGTTGTTCAAAAATCGTGTTCAAAAGTATTTTATCGGTATCAGTTATGAAAATTTGTCCAAAGTCTTGTCTTTCAACTATATCGAATATATTTTTTGTACGCTCTTTATCAAGTTTATCAAACAAATCATCTAACAACAACAATGGTTTTTGTCCGTTCTTGAATTCTTTAATCAATTGATATTGAGCAAATTTCAAAGCCAATAAGAAAGATTTCTTTTGCCCTTGCGAAGCAACATTCTTAATAAGATTATCTTCAAAACAAAAAGAAAGGTCATCTCTATGAATGCCAACCGTTGTGTACGTTAAAATTTTATCACGCTCGATATTTTTCTCCAGCAAAGCCTTCATATCACCTTTCGCCAACTGCGATTCATAGGAAATTGAACATTCTTCGACACTCGAAATTTCTGAATAAAATGCTTTTGTCCGTTGAGAAAGAATTTCAACCGCTTTTTTACGTTCGGCAAAAATAGCTGCGCCAACAATCGAAAGTTTTTCATCCAAAATCGACAAATACGTTTCATCAAAGCCAGATTCTTGTTTCAGCATCGAATTACGTTGCAAAAGCAATTTATTATAAATCAACAAATTAGAGAAATATTCATGGTTATACATCGAAATGAAAGAATCAAGAAATTTTCTCCGTTCCGCTCCACCTTCGTTCACCAACGAAATATCGGTTGGCGATACAAAAACAACCGGCAACAAACCAACATGATCGGAAAAGCGTAAATATTTTTTATCGTTGCATTTAATTATTTTGGATTTGTCGGCTTGATTATACGAACAAGAAACTTTTAACAACATGTCATCGTCATTGTACAAACCTTGAATTTGGAACGATTGTTCGCCATGTTTTATGTTGGCGGCATCGTTTGTCAACACATTGCTTTTACAAAACGACAAATAATAAATCGCATCCAAAATATTAGTTTTACCAACGCCATTTTTCCCAACCAAACAATTGATTGTCTCATTGCAATCGAACGACAATTCATCGATATTTCGATAATGATATATGGATAAGTTGGTCAGTTTCATTGTTACTATTTTTGAGGACTACAATCCTTTGGTGGATGATTCATTGAAAATGTATATAAATCCGAAGCCAATTCCGTATTTAGGAAAATAGCCGAAGCTTCCGCCAGATGGCCGTCGAGCGACTTGTAACGTGCGGAATAATGTCCAATTATCAGTTTTTCGGCATTCGCCAATTTTGCACATTCCGCAGCCTGCCGTGCCGTTGAATGAAATGTTTCTGCAGCCAAATCGGCATAATTTTCAAGAAACGTTGCTTCGTGGTACATTAAACGCACGCCCCGAATATAATCGGCAATTTCTGGTTTAAAGCACGTATCGGCAATATATGCGTAGGAAAATGCAGGCTGTGGTTCATTCGTCAATTCCGAGTTTGGCACAACCGTTCCGTTAGCCAACGTTAAATCGGAACCTTGTTTTATACATTTAATTTCTTCTATTCCTAAATCATACTGCTCAATTGCCGATTTTTTGATATTCTTTTCTTTTTCATTTTCAACAAAATAAAATCCCCAGCATGCAATTCTATGAGCAAGTTGAATGGAATAAATCTTATAATTTTTCTTCTCCTCTATACAAGCAAACGGTTCGTTCGGCAATTCTTTAAAGAAAATAGGAAATTTCAAAAATTGACCTTCGGCATGGAATTGAAAACGAACGATTTCCTCCAAACCTTTGGGACCGTATATAACCAACGGATTTGTCCGTCCCGTCAGATTCAACGACGCAAGCAAACCAAACAAACCATAATAATGGTCGCCATGCAAATGTGAAATAAAAATGACATTAATATTTTCAAACGGAATTCTAGCCCGACGAAGCTGCATTTGCGTACCTTCGCCACAATCCAGCAAAATATATTTTCCCAAAACATGCAAAATTTGGGAAGACGGGAACCGTACCGAATTTGGAGTCGCCGAACTACAACCTAAAACAGTGAGCGAGTAGTCCTCCATCAATCATTTTGTAAAAATTCGTCGGCTTTTTCCTTATTAGCCACAATATTTAGAACTGATTCCAACTGCGAAATAGTTATCAATCTATCAACAGCCTCCTGCAAACCACACAACACAAACGCACCACCGGAATTTTTACACAATCGGTTAGCTACAAGAATAGCACTTAACCCCGACGAATCGCAATACGAACAATTCGTTAAATCAAGAACAATATTTTTTTCCCGATTTCCATTCAATTGCACCAAGTCCGATTTCAACGGCGTAGCGATTTGAATATCCAAGCGTTCTGCAAGAATTTCAACCAACGTGTATGTCGGCATCTTTGTGATTTTACAGTATTCCATAGACGAAAATTTAAAAACACCAAATATTGCTATTATTGCAAATATATCATTTTTCGGTTTAACAACCCGATATTTTTTATCTTTGTGGAAATAAATCTAACTATGGGTAAAAGGATTTTAACAATTTTGTTTTGCACAATCTTAACTCAAAACATTTTTGCACAAATTTTGCCTCTCGTTGCAGAGCAACAATTTGACACAACGCAAACAACCTCCGCCTACATTATACCACAAAAAATGCAATGGTGGTACGAGGCTCGTTTTGGAATGTTTATCCACTTTGGATCGTACTCATATTATGGTCACGGAGAATGGTGTATGTTCGTAGAAGATTGGTCTAAACAGGATTATCAGGAAAAAATCACAAAGAATTTCAATCCCAAGAATTTCAATGCAAAACAAATTGTTGACCTTGCGAAAACTGCGGGAATGAAGTACATCATCATCACAGCAAAACATCACGAAGGTTTTTGTATGTGGAAGACCGAAGTTGATGATTTTAAAGATTACACAAACACAACGACGTTCGATTTGTATCATTATTTGGGCTTTGAGCGCGACATTTTGATGGAACTCAAAAATGAGTGCGACAAACAAGGAATCAAATTCGGACTATACTACTCCATTCTTGACTGGAACCATCATTCGCAATATCACAAAGATTATTGGTCGCAACTCTATTCCATGGACGAAAAAGCGCCATTTATCGAAAACGAAAAAAAGCAAATCAAAGAATTGATTAACCGTTATCATCCAAGTATTTTGTGGTTCGATGGCGATTGGTGTGAAAACAAAGATACAGCCGATGTATTCAATTGGTGGACAAAACAAGACGCCGTTGATTTGTACGATTACATTATGTCGATTGACTCAAACATCATTGTAAATGAACGAGTTAAACGAAATCTTGGTTTGGGCGACTTTATGTGTCCCGAAGAAAAAATTCCGTCAAAACCATTGCCACGACCATGGGAAACCTGTCGAACCCTGAATGGAGCTTGGGGATACGACAAAAGTAAAAGCAGTTCAGCACATTACATGAGTGCCGACCAGATTTTCGAGGAACTTTTTATGACAGCAAGCCGTGACGGGAATTATTTACTCAACATCGGCCCCAAAGGCAATGGGAAACTGTCCAAAGGCGACAAGAACACACTCCGCGAAATTGGCACATTGATGAGCGTGTATGGCGAGGCAATTTACGGAACAGGGCGTAATCCAGCCACCGAAAAAAGTAAATACGGTAACGATATAGGCCATTTATACACGACAAAAGAAGGAAAATTGTATTGCTACTCCCGCGACCCATTTAGGACGACATGGACTCCTTTTATAAAGATTCAACATCTTGAATCAGAGAAACATACATACAAAGTATATGAACTTTCACAACCAGATCAAGAGATACAAACTACCGCTTGTTTGAATCTGAAAGACACTATCATACAATTTAACATTAAGAATTGGGAGTATCATAATTACAATTACCAGAACGGTGTAGATTATGATAGGTTTAACAAACCTATTTCCAGAAGAAAGAAGCCTTCAAAGAAAAAATTTGAAATTATTGTTGTTGACATTCCAGATTTTACAAAAACAAAACAATGAAAATATACACAAAAACAGGAGACAACGGCACAACCTCATTGATAGGCGGAACACGTGTTCCCAAAAGTGATTTCCGTTTGGAATGTTTCGGCACAATCGACGAACTCAACTCCTATTTGGGACTTATTTGCGATTGCTACGAAAACAAAACTGTTGTGCAACAGCTACGCAACATTCAAAACAATCTTTTTACAATTTGCACGGATTTGGCAAACGAAAAAGACAAGAATACAATTTCAATTTCTGAATCTGAAATAGAAAAATTGGAGCATGAAATTGACAGTATCACTGCTGAATTACCACAATGTAAATCCTTTATATTACCAGGCGGACACGTCATTTCCTCGTACTGTCACATAGCTCGGACAATTTGTCGACGGGCCGAACGAAACATTGTTAAACTTTCGGAAACAACAACCGTAAATAAGTTATCAACAATTTACCTAAACCGCCTATCCGACTATTTATTTATACTTGCGAGGAAAGCATTGAAAGATTTCAACAAAAGCGAAATAACATGGATTCGCTCTTTGTAAATTCTTCAATTTTCTTTTTATTCGCAGAAAATAAAATAGAGAAAAAACAACAATTTTAATTTCTTTTTAATTATGTATTGGACATTAGAATTAGCCTCAAAATTGGAAGACGCACCATGGCCTGCAACTAAAGAAGAATTGATTGACTTTGCAATCCGTTCAGGTGCTCCACAAGAAGTGATTGAAAATTTAAACGAAATTGAAGACGAAGGCGAAGTTTACGAAAGCATCGAAGAAATTTGGCCAGACTACCCAAGTAAAGAAGACTTCTTGTTTAACGAAGATGAATATTAATTAAAAAAGCAACCTATAAGGTTGCTTTTTTAATTTCTGATTTTTAATTTTCAACTACGACAGCAGAAACGACTATTCTTTATCGTCTTTCAACATATAGCCGAATTCACGAAGATTTTTCTCGTTATTTCTCCAATCCTTTTCCACCTTCACGAACAACTCCAAATAGATTCCCTTGCCAACAAAGGTTTCAATGTCTTTTCTGGCTTCAACCCCAAGTCGTTTTATTCCCTCGCCTTTCTTTCCAATAATAATTCCTTTTTGCGAATCGCGGGCAACATTGATTACCGCACGAATATGAACATTTTTTGCCGATTCAACATATTGTTCCACAACAACTTCGCACGAATACGGAATTTCTTTGCTGTAGAGCATTAAAATCTTCTCGCGAATAATTTCCGAAACAAAGAAACGCATTGGTTTGTCGGTCAACTCGTCTTGGTCGTAATATGGCTCTCCTTCCGGCAACAAAGCCACAATACGTTTCATTATATAATCAATGTTAAACTTATTTAATGCGGAACAAGGAATTATCTCAGCTTTCGGTAATTGCGTTTCCCAATATTCAACCAAACTCACCAATTTTTCTTGATCAATCAAATCTATTTTATTGATAACCAATAAAATAGGCGTTTGTTCCATTTTCTTTATTTTTGAAAGGAACTCTGCATTTTTATCCGCTGTTTCTTGAACATCAGTAATGTACAATATCTCATCGGCATCGACCAATGCGGATTCCGAAAATTTCAGCATTGCCTCCTGCATTTTATAAGCAGGTTTCAAAACGCCAGGAGTATCGGAAAATACAATCTGATGATCTTCGCCATTCACAATTCCCAAAATTCTATGACGGGTAGTCTGCGATTTCGACGTCACAATAGACAATCGTTCGCCAACCAACTCGTTCATCAACGTTGATTTCCCGACATTCGGATTACCGACAATATTTACAAATCCCGATTTAAATGCCATTATGCGTAAGCTCCACGTTTTAAAATAGCAACTTCTTTTTGTGTCAAATAACGCCAATGACCACGAGGCAAATCTTTCTTGGTCAAACCTGCAAAATACACACGGTCAAGTTTTTCAACCTCATAGCCATATTTTTCGAAAATTCTACGAACAACATGGTACAAACCTGAGTGAATTTGAATACCTACTTGATTTTTCTCGCCATCAACAAATTGCAAATCATCCACATCAATATGTCCACCCTTTATTTCCGTTCCATCTTCTGTTTCAATAGAATCCAAATCAACACCATTTTCCAAGATAGAATTGAAATCGTCAACCGACATATTTTTATTCAAAAAAACATGGTAGATTTTCATTTTATTATAACGAGGATGTGTCAATCGTTCAATCAAATCGCCATCGTTCGTCAACAACATAACACCAGTAGTATCACGGTCAAGACGGCCAACATTCTTCACTTCAACGTCGGTTTTCACATAATCAAAGATTGTGCGTCTGCCCATATCATCCGATTTTGTTGATATACAATCTTTTGGCTTGTTAAAAACGATATAGACACGTTTCTGCGAAGAAAGAATTTTTCCATCCAAACGAACCTCGTCGCCAGGGAAAACTTTCGTGGAAAAATCCGTCACGACCTTTCCATTCAAAACAATTTTTCCAGCTGCAATCAAATCGTCGGCTGCACGACGTGAACAAACTCCCGCATTGGAAATAAAACGATTCAAACGATATCCTTCGGCTTCGGTTGCTGGACGTTTTATCTCAATTTCTGGTTCTTCAGGAACTGAATCCATCACAACCATATCTTCATCATTCCATTCGTCGTCGAAATTCTTAGTTATCAAATTTTTATCTATCGAAGTATATTCCGTCGGACGTTCATAATTCTTAGATGGTTTGGCAAATGGCTTTGAATCAAAACGACGAGGCTTGAATTCTCTTCTTTCGCCTCTTTCATCATCAAATTTACGGAACGGACGACGTTCTCTATTTTCTGAATCAAAACGAGGACGATTTTCTCCATCGAATTGACGACGAGGACGATTATCATCGAAATTTCTGCGTGGTCTTTCATCATCAAAACGGCGAGGTGTAAATTCTCTCTGTTCTCCGTTTTCATTATCAAAACGCCGAGGCTTGAATTCTCTTCTCTCGCCTTTTTCATCATCGAAACGGCGGAAAGGTTTTCTTTCTCCATCGAATCGACGAGGACGTTCTTCGCCATCGAACTGGCGATATGGGCGATTTTCGTCGAAATCACGGCGATGACGACGTTCTCCGTCTTCAAATTTTCTAAAAGGTTTTGAAAAATGCGGACGTTCCGAATCCGAATTTTCATTTCTATCGAACGACCTTTTGTCACCAAACGAACGTTCACGTGAATTCCAATCCCGACGAGGTCCATTACCTCGTCCACCCCAAGGTTTGCGGTTTCCGCGAGATTCGAATTGTTTTTCATTGTTTTCCATACCGAACATTTTAAAAGCGTGCAAAGATATAAAAAAAGTGATAAGTGGTTATTGTTTAACGATTAATGAGTTACGTTTAGACATGAAAGATTTTCGGTTAATTCCTAAAAATCGTTATTTTTGCCAAAATTTTAAGACTATGAGTGGAATAATCGCAATTGTCGGAAGACCGAACGTTGGAAAATCGACGCTTTTTAATAGATTAGTTGAAGAAAAACAAGCCATCATTGACTCAAAAAGTGGTGTTACACGTGACAGAAATTATGGCGAAGGTGTATGGAACGGACGCGAATTTACGGTAATAGACACTGGTGGCGTTACCATAAAATCTGACGATGCTTTTGAAGGCGAAATCAAAAAACAAGTCGTTTTGGCAATGAACGAAGCCGACGTGATTATTTTCATGGTTGACGTAAAAACCGGCATAACCGACTTGGACGCAAATGTTGCCGATATGCTTCGTCGAACCAACAAGCCATACGTTCTTGTTGTAAACAAAGTTGATGACGGAAAATATCTTTACGATGCAACCGAATTCTATTCGTTGGGATTGGGCGACTATTTCACAATTTCGTCGGCAAATGGTAGCGGAACGGGCGATTTGCTCGATGCAGTGATTGCAAAATTACCGCCAGAAAAGCCAAAAACCGACGAAGAAAAAGAAGAAGATATAATTCCACACATTGCAGTTGTTGGACGTCCAAATGTGGGTAAATCATCGTTTATTAACGCACTTATTGGCGAAGACCAACATATTGTAACTCCAGTTGCCGGTACAACACGTGATTCTATAGGGACCCGTTTCAACAAATTCGGCTACGACTACTATTTCGTTGATACAGCAGGATTACGCAAGAAAGAAAAAGTAAACGAAGACCTAGAATTCTATTCTGTACTTCGCTCCATTCGCGCACTGGAACAAGCCGATGTGTGTGTACTTATGATTGATGCACAGGATGGCATTGAGTCCCAAGATTTAAACATCTTACGATTGATTGTGAAAAACAACAAAGGTGTGGTTATTTGTATAAACAAATGGGATTTGATTGACAAATCAACCAATACAGCAAAAGAGTTTGAAGATGCACTTCGTCAAAAAATCGCTCCATTTACCGACGTGCCAATAATTTTCACATCGGTAATTGAAAAACAACGTATTCAAAAGATTCTGGAGAAAATACGCGAAGTATATGAAAACCGTAAACGCCGTGTACAAACAGCACGTTTGAACGAGATTATGCTTGAGGCGATTGACAGATTTTCACCACCATCGGTTAAAGGTAAGAATATTAAGATTAAATACGTAACTCAACTACCTACCCCATATCCGGCATTCGTATTTTTCGGAAGCAATTCTAAATATGTGAAAGACGCCTACAAACGGTATTTGGAAAATCAATTGAGAAAGAATTTCAACTTTAACGGCAGCACCGTGAGAGTGTATGTGAGGGATAAATAGAACACGAAAAATTCCGTTTTACGTATTTATAGTATTTTATATTAAAAGGTGTAAATCAACGATTTACACCTTTTATATTTTATGAAGTTTTATAAACAAATATGCTTAATCATAAATAAAAACTATTATATTTGTACCATATTAGTACCACAACAATATTTTTAATAAATGTTTACAAAAAGCAAACTAAC
>JAZRXD010000029.1:0-12572 GCA_045600045.1 Bacteroidales bacterium | reverse complement strand
CGTACAAGACGTACACTCAATCCTGTATGATATGAATTACTTTGTGAACTTGTATATATTTCGTAATTTAATATATCATAAAAAGTAGATTTATGTACATAGAAATATAAATAGTCTGGAAACTTCGAATCGGTAGTGGAACTGAGCCAATAACGACTAAAAAAATAACTTGTAGAATAGATATTAAGCCAATTATCTGTCGTATAGGATGTGTTTGTTCCCTCACGCTCGCCTGCACATGGAAGAAATACTGCTCCGTACGATTGTATTTCCGCCCATTCGTCAACAGAAAATGCATTCTCTGTAAAATCTTGCATATTGATTGTTGATACAGATTCCCAATTATCTGGTAATAATATCACACCTGGTATTTGTCCTATTATACCGAAACACCACAATTGCCCCGATTTTCTATTTAACAGATAATCACATTCCTCTCTGGTAAGGGTACGCCATTGTCCTATGGCGTTGTTAATTTTGTTGTATACGCCCCAATCATAGTTTGTTCCTGCTATTCCGTTTTCTTTTCCCGACATATAAATCTCATCGTCTGTACTAGTTAAATAAGGATATTGATTGTTGTATCCGCTTGTTCCGTAACCAAACAAGTCAATCCAACCATCATATTTTTTAGAAGCATTTGTGTTATATGTACCAATTGTTTGCCATTGTTTTTCGGCAAAACGCCAAGTGTCTGTGAGAGCATTATATTGTAGGTTGCCTTTACTGAAATAGACTTGTTTTGTAGGTGAAACCGAGAATTTTGCATTTATATGACCACAATCTAATCCCAACTGCGATAAATAAACTTCTAATATGGCATCAACTTCTGCTTTGCTATAATAATTGTTCATTTCTGCTTTTTTTGCGTATGTAGAAGCTACGTCATCTGTTTTTTCATAAATACTTAAATCAACAGTTTTTGGTATTTGTGAAATCAAAGCGTAGTTGTTTAGATCAGATTTTACAGCATAAACAGAAGCAACATCTGCAGATTTCGCATAACCAGTTAAATCAACAGGTTCTGGAATCTGTGAAATTAATGCGTAATTACTTAAATCAACAGGTTCAGGTATGTCTGCTTTTTTTGCATACTCACTTAAATCCACATCTGTAATTCCTGCTTTTTCTGCATATAGTGCATAAGGAACTGCAAGAATAGGAGCTACAGCCATAATAAGTCTACCATTCACATTGGTTGTTGTTTTTACAAAATGTGGAGCATTGCTCCAATCGATAGAGGAGAAGTCGTCGTTTGATACACCTCCACCTAACTCAAAAGTTATTAATCCATTTTTATTAGTTTTAACATTATGTATTTCTGTATAGACTATAGCTCCATCATCGGACCCTTGTAATATTTGAACTTTTACTATAACCTGTCTTTCGGCAACAACATTGCTTTCTGCATCACGAACAATTGCTTGATAACTAAATGTGTGTGGAACTTGTGAAAATGCTTGTAGTAGCATTGTTAACATTATAGCCACAAAAGTCAATATTTGTTTCATAGCAGAATTTATTAGTCTTTTAGATTTGCAAACGGACGCATTCCATTATGTTCTTGTTTGAATTTTAGAATTAGTTCGTTTTCAATCTTTCTTGGATCATTGTCTGTTAATGGCTTCCAACAAACGATAAGTTCTTGTGAATCTTTTAATTGCCAAATATAACGTCCGCCCCAGTGACCGACAGGCTCTCTTTGACCAAATTTCATGTATTTTTTTAGTCGATCTAGCAATTTTGCATTTGATTCTGAGCCACCAGCTTGCCCTATATACATTATTGGTGTATCGTCAACCCAATTGTTCTTCAATTCCGAAATTAAGACATTCGGATTTTTGCCCTTGAAAAATCCACCAGTTCCTACTTCCATAAATTCAGGAGAATCATTTGTATTTCGTAATATCATGTAGATTCCTGGTTCCTTTGGGGCTTTGGATGGGTTTGCAGTCAATTCTTTGATTGTTACAAATCCTTGGAATTTATCGTTTTCCAATTCTTTTTTTAATTCTAAATAGTTCATGTCTAATTTTTTTATTGAAACAAATTTACGTAACACACTTTAATTTGAAATGTTTAATGTTAGGTCAAAATCAGGTCAAAGTTAGGTCAAGATTGAGTCAAGTTTCGGTAGAGATTTGAAAAAACGGACAGATGTATTTCATTTGTTGTATGAAAAGATATTCGGAGGCATATAACAATTTGGTTGAAATGGTACGAAAGCATTGCAATCAAAAATATAATATGAATCTTGAAGATTTGGGTGAATTAAAGCGGCTGAGAAAATTGTTGGATGAAAGGCTTTCGCTTTCCACTTTACAACGCGTTTTTATGGGGACAAACAAGAAACAACAAAAAGTAAACGACACCACGCTTGATATTCTTGCTCAATTTATTGGTTATAACAATATTGATGACTGTCTTTCTAAAAACAACGAACAAAATAGCGATTTGTCGCATTTTTGTTAAATTTACAAAAAATCTCTTGTGGAGAAAAATCGTCAAAATATTGAACTCCTAAAAAATGCAATTGGTAAAAAATATAAACGGCCGATTGGAACAGTAAGTGAGTGTGGTTTACTTGCAAAAGAAATCACGGATTGTGTTCAAGGAGAACAAATTAGTACAAGTACGATTCAGAGAATTTGGCAACAAAATAAGAAAAATATCTCAATTGGTATTTTAAATATACTTGCTAAATATCTTGGATATGAGGATTTTTATTCTGCAATTGAGGACTTGCAAGAAAAGGAATCGGCATGTAAATATTTCAGTCATTCATTGTCGGTTGGTAAATACAAACTCCACGATGCAATGATAATTGTTCTAAGCCAAAACAAATACGAAATGACTCCTCAAGCATTGGCAGACAGTATCAACGAACAAAATCTATACGAACGCAACGACAAGCAACCATTGCCAGCAAGTCAAATTTTACAACGAATCGAAATAAAAAAACAATATTTCTCGTATGACAAAAAAACAAATATTGTTTCGTTGAATTCAGCACATAGAAAGCCTGAATAGGTAGGTTTTAAATTTCAATAATTATGAAAAGAAATGTTAAGAATAGAATTATTGATGCAATCTGCGGACTTTCAGTCGTGGCTGTTTTTATTTTGATTTTTTATGTCCTACCAAAACATTGGGACTTGTATGAAACCAATGAATCAATTAAAGAGAAGGATAGCATTTATGTAAGTAATCAAAAGGTGGTTGATTCTCTTTGGCGACAAGAATGGAAACATCGGTTAGATCCAGAACCAGACACGGGGGAACCTTATAAACAGCCACCTATACCAGATAGTCTCAAATTTGAGAATTCAGTTTTGGGATTGCTTGAATTATTGAAATAACAATAATATTTTGTCAATTCTTTTTTTATTCCACCTGCAAAACCAATCCTTTTAGATATTCACCTTCTGGGTGATATATGTTGATTGGATGGTCGGCTGGTTGCGTTAGTTGATGTAGAATACGTACTTTCCGTTTGGTGTTCGCTGCTGCGGCAAATACCGATTTTCTGAATTCTTCTTTGCTTACAGCTTGCGAACACGAGAATGTGAATAGAATTCCACCTTTTTTGATTTGTTCTATTGCTTTCATATTCAATCGTTTATATCCTTGCAACGCATTGTTTAATACTTTCCCGTGTTTTGCGAATGCCGGCGGATCAAGGATTATAAGGTCGAATTCATCTTTGTTGTTGTCAAGATATTTGAAAGTATCGCTAACCACCGATTGGTGATTGGCATTAGGGAAGTTCATTGCAACGGTTTTGTCAGTTAATTCAATGGCACGTGCCGAACAGTCAACCGAAACAACTTTTTTTGCTCCGCCACGAAGTGCATATACAGAAAATCCTCCAGTATAACAGAATGTATTCAGTACGGATTTGCCTTGTGAATATTTCTCAACTAATTTACGGTTTTCGCGTTGGTCAATGAAAAATCCGGTTTTTTGTCCTTGAATCCAGTCTATAAAAAATGAATTGCCGTATTCCAAAGCATTTTCCGTCTTGATTTCTCCCCACAAAAGTCCGTCTGCGTTTTCTACACCAGCTTTAAATGGGAGAGTGCTTTCACTCTTGTTGTAAATGGCCGTAAGTTGGTCGCCCATTGTTTTTTTGAGTGCGTTTACAATGCAGTCAAGGTTTTTGTACATACCAACTGAATGGCATTGAACAACGGCTGTTCCGTTGTAAAAATCAACAACCAATCCCGAAAGATTGTCGCCTTCGCCATGTATAAGTCTAAAACAGTTTGTTTCTGAATTGTTTACCAATCCTAATTGCTTACGGTAATTATATGCCGACTCAATTCTTTCGTTCCAAAAATTCTGATTGATTTCAATGTCTTCAAAACTTAATATTCTAACGGCAATAGACGATTTTTGATAATGTCCGACGGCAAGAAATTCTTTTTCGGCCGAATAAACCTGTACTAAATCGCCTTCTTCCGGAGTGCCACTCATTTTGGCGATTGCACCTGAGAAAATCCAAGGATGAATGCGTTTTACACTTTGTTCTTTACCTGGACGTAACGTAATGTGTATCATAGTGTATATGGTTGAAGTTGTTGGTAAATTTTAAGACTGACCCATGCGTCGGTGGCGGCATATCGTTTCTGTGGGTTTGAAAGATATTCATTTTCCCAATTCGACAACTGCTGGCGTTTTGATATTTTGAAACCCAAAGCAACGGGTGTAAGTGTTCTCAAACCCATTGCTTCTATATGCAATTGTATTGCAATTGTTTGTAAATCAATAAAATTGTTCGCAGTAAACTGACGAAGTTTTTGCAAACCTTTTATATCGTCGTGAACGGCAACACCGACTTTTGCGACTGTTTCGTTTGATAGTAGATTCACGAGAGAAATCGGCAGTCCGAATCGGTTTAGACGGAATAAAAATGCATCCGTTTCAGTGCTCAGTTGTAATAAAGCAACAGAGTAGCTATGATTTTTCGTGAAAGATGGGCGTGTTTCTGTGTCAAACCCTATAATTTGTTGTTTGGAAAGATATTCCACAGCTTTATCGACATCGGTTAAATTGGTAATGACGTGAATATTCCCGTTGAATGAACGAATCGGATATTTTTCAAGTTCGTCTTTCGCAACCGATATTATTTCCGGGAAAACTTTCATTCTTCTTCCTTGTCAATCGTAGAATCGGAGGCATAGAGCAAATTGTGGAATTCGCTAAGAATTGCCAAAGCGCGCGTGCCCCAATATAATTTATAGTTCATGAAGAATTCAGCAGCGGCAGCGTCCAAACCTTCGTCGGAGGTGTCTTTGCATTGTTCTGCGAAATTGCGTGCATCTTGATAAATGTCGGCGAAACATTCGGAAATATAAGTTTCAACACTTTCGCCACTTGTAAAATTGTCTGGTTCTACAATTTCTATGCGGTTGTCGTGTTCGCCCAACTTTGCTTCTACGTGCTGACGGATGAATTCCCAGTCTTTTTCCGTCACAAAATGTTCGCAAGAATCATCAGCTTCGGAATTTGTGGCAAGTACAGCAGTTTTCATATAAAGCAACGACAATAGCTTATGCGTGCGTTCTATGAATTCTTTTTTTGTCATATGTTCGGTCGATTCAAGCGTGGAGCAGAATTCCACAACAACAGCAACCAATTCTATAATGCCTTTTTTCTCTGCCATGTCGTATAATTTTGTGTTGCAAATATAGCGTTTTTATGATTAGGGAAATCAGATTCAAGAGTCAAGAATTAGGATAAAATTTGTCGTTTGCCAACTATTATTTCCCAGTTTTCTTGTTGCAAATCAATAATCCTATGAATGTAAGCAATCCATTGAGTATCAATAATTCAAATCCAAATTTATAGCCGAACAACAATTCTTCCGAGTACATGTTTAAGATGTAACAAATTAAAGGAGAAAGGATTGCGATGAACGGGACTGCTTTGTCGTTAGGTTGTTTATTCTTAACAAAAAGTCCGAAGCAAAATAAGCCCAAAAGAGGACCGTACGTGTATCCTGCGATGTCGAATAAGGTTTTTATCAGCGAATCGTTGTGGAACGGCCTGAATAGTATGATAATGGCGAAATACAATATTGCAAACGCAATATGAGTCGTTTTTCGGATTCTTGTTTTTTGTTCTTCACTTCGTGATGTGTCTTTGTCAAAACCTAAAATATCGAAGCAGAAAGTGGTTGTTAATGATGTAAGAGTTCCGTCGGCACTTGAATAACCAGCCGCAACCAATCCTATAATAAATACAATGCAAGTGATTGAATTTAAATGAATTGCGATTGCGGGAAAAATACTGTCTGATTTCTCTGGCAGTGCAAAACCTGTTTGATTTGCGTAAAATAATAATGCAACTCCCAATGCCAAAAACAACATATTTACAATCAGTAACGAAACACTAAGGCTCACCATATTTTTCTGCGCACTTTTGAGTGATTTACAGGTAAGGTTTTTCTGCATCATGTCTTGGTCAAGGCCAGTCATTGCAATGGTTATGAACGCGCCGCTGATTACTTGTTTCCAGAAGAAATTGTTTGAACGCCAATCGTTTTCGTACAGTTTTGTGTAACCTTGGTCTGCCGCCTGGCTCAACATGTCGAAGAGAGAAATGTCCATTTCTTTTAATAAACAAATAACGGTAATAACCGTAGAAAGCAACATAAACGTGGTTTGTAGGGTATCTGTCCAAATAACAGTTTTTATGCCACCTTTGAATGTGTAAATCAAAATCAGCACGATGAAACAGAGTGCCAAAATCCAAAATGGAATGCCGATGAATTTAAACACGAATTCGTATAACACAAAGACAACCAAGTACATACGTAGTGCAGAACCAAGGATTCTTGACACAATAAAAAATGCTGCGCCGGTTTTTTGCGAATTACTACCGAATCGGCTACCTAAATAGGTGTAAATTGATGTTAGATTTAGCTTATAGTAAAGTGGTAGAAGAATGAATGCAATTGCAAGATAACCAAATATATAGCCTATTATTACACCAAGGTAGGTGAACTGTGTTGTTTGCACGTATCCCGGCACCGACATAAACGTCACACCCGAAAGCGATGCGCCAATCATTCCGTAGGCAACAACAAACCACGGAGATTTTCGGTTTCCCGTGAAAAACGTGTCGTTCGTTGCTTTTTTAGAGGTAATATGCGAAATCAGAATCAGTAAACCGAAGTAGGCGATTACTATTCCTGCAATTAAATATGGATTCATACAGTATTTATTTTTTTCGCAAAAGTATGATTTTCAATATTGTGGGGAATGCCATTTGAAGAAAACATATTCACGAAATACAAACAATGTCTGAAAATAGAGAAGGATCAGTTTCTTACAATTGCATTTTCTTCAATTCCTTGAATAGATATTCCAATCCGTTGAGTTTGATTTCGTACATCAATCCTAATTGTTGTCCTAGTTTTCCTTGCGGAAATCCTTTTTGCTTATACCACACCAAATAGGGTTCGGGCAAATCGCATAATGGCCAGTCTTTATACTTGCCGTAGGGCATTTTTGTTCTGATTAGTTCTAATAAAACGTTTGAGTCCATAACTCACAACTATTTATCTTTTGTTTTTTCTCTAAAAATGTCCCGTTGTGCGGTGAATTGTGGCAGATATTTTCGGCAAGGATATATGAGCAGACCGCAAATAACAGACACAATGGCAAACAAAATCCATATTCGTGCAATAACGTTACAATTTGCGAAAATACCATCTACAATTGGGGACAATGCGTATATCAATGGACAATGTAGAACCAATATTATGATGGAATATCTTCCGAAATAGGAAACTATTGGTATGTGAACTATCAGTTTTGAAAGCAACAACACGAATAATGTTCCTGTAAATCCACAGAGATATACGACAAACGTATTTATGAAAAATCCATTTATGCGTATGTCTAGGCAATATTCATTTTGTATGTAGAGCGGTATGAATGGCACAAAACAAAGAATTAATGCCACCCACGATTTCCAAGTGAATTTTCCGTACAACAATCCTGTGTATTTTTTTATGAAAAATCCGCCTGCAAAAAATGGCAACGATGTAAGCGCAGAATCAATGTAAAGTGGCAATGAAATTTCATAAACACGAAGTAACCAACCGATAAAACCGCTTGTAACAGAAAGGGTTACAAGAATTGGTATATGAAAGCGTTCAACTTTGAGCGACAGTTTGTAAATAACATAAAACAACACGTTGGTTACAAATAGGCAAAGCAAAAACCAAAGTGCCACGTTGTAGCATATTTCGTTATGAAATATCATTTTTATGTTGTCGTAGGCTGGTGTGAGTGAGAATGATGCAGTTCGGATTGATTCCACAATTACGGGAAAAACTATCGACAACGCAAGGTGCCAAAATACAAATGGCACAATGAGTCGGTTGATTTTTCTACGTACAAAGTCGCCAAGCCCGTCGTACAATTTGAAAAATAAACCGCTTAAAAAGAAATACAACGGCATTCTAAACGACGATGTGGCATTTTGTATGGCATCGCCATGGGAATAGGGTAAAAACGATGAATGTCCATATACAACCAACAAAATACAGAATCCTTTGGCAAGGTCAATATAGTCAATTCGTTTGCTAGCTTGTAATTGCATATTACGAGGATATTTTAAGAACTATTTCTTTTGTTTCTTTGTTTTATTTTTTTTGCGATTGAATTCGTCAATTTGGTCAATTTCCGCAATCATATCTGTCAAATCATTGAGAGAATGGTCTGCAGTCATTTTAATGGTTTCCTTGTACGTGCCTTTGTCTATCGTCAATTCGTTGATTGGTTTGGTTAGATAAGTCTCAATTTCCTGTAGGAGAGGACGTTCCTCTTTGCTACAGAACGATATTGATTTTCCGAATTTGTCGCCACGGCCAGTACGGCCAACGCGGTGAACGTAGTTCTCGGTTTGTTCAGGCAAATCGTAGTTGATTACCAAATCAATGTTCGGAATGTCGATTCCGCGGGCTGAAACGTCGGTTGCAATAAGAATTTTTAATGCTCCGGAACGAAAATCCTGCATCACGTGATTACGTTCTTGTTGCGTTTTGCTGCCGTGAATGGTTTCGCACACAATGTCGGCTCGCTCCATTGCTTTTTTTACTCGCTCGGCACGAACTTTTGTACGGACAAACACCAACATTTTGTCTTCGGGATTTTCTTTGATTAGTCGTTCAAGGAAAAATCGCTTGTCGTCCATTTCAATGTACGACACGTAGTGGTCAACGTGTTTGGAAACTGGATCTTTCGGTGAAATTTCAATCTTTACGGGTTTTGAAACCAGCGAATAGGCTAATTCCTTAATCTCTGGATTGATAGTCGCAGAGAAGAATAAGGTCTGTCTGCGTTTTGGTAAATGTTTGATTAACTGGCGAATATCGTTTATAAAACCCAAATCCAGCATTTGGTCGGCTTCGTCGAGTACCAACAACTTGATTCTATTGAGTTGTACGTGTCCTTGACTTACCAAATCGAACAAACGACCTGGCGTACACACAAGTACGTCAACGCCGTGCTTCAAGCGGGCTATTTGCGGATCTTGTTCAACGCCGCCAAACAAACCCAACACGGTCAAATCTTGATATTTGCCAATGGAACGGAACACTTCTGCCACTTGAATCACCAATTCTCGTGTTGGTTCCATTACAATTGTATGAATGAACGATTCGTCGCTGCGTGTTTGTGCGTGATTGCGTGAAATAAGTTCCAACGATGGAATGACAAACGCTCCGGTTTTTCCCGTTCCTGTTTGTGCAATAGCCAACACGTCGGTGCCTTGCAAAATAGGAGTGATTGCCTTGAACTGAATGTCGGTTGGACGACGGAAATCAAGTTCGGCAAGACTTTGTTTTATCTTTTGACTGATGTGATAATCTTCGAATTTCATAATGTGTTATTTTTCAAATAAATAGCCATCACAATCCTTGTCAAAATAATATCCACCACCGTCTGACTTGAAACGTACAAGTGTGGGAACAAAGATTTTGTCGGAATGTATTGTTTTTAGGTTCACTTGATTGTTGTGACTTTTGTTCAATATAGCAGTGTCAATAATTATTGGATCAATACCGATGTCGTTTCTTTGCGCAATAATTTTCGTGCTGTCTATTTGTAAGTGCAAAAATACTTTTTTGAATTTTGTGTAACCAGCAGGAATATCAATGTAATAGTTTGAAAGGTTATATTCAAATTCAGTGAAGTCTGATCCATCTGCACCTATGGAATCTGCATCAAAATTATAATCGTAGTGGTAATCCCTGTATAATAAAGGGAAGTCAAGCCATTCAAACTGATTATCAGGTTCTGATTTTTGTAAATAATACAATTTTTCGTGAATCTTTTCTTTTTCTTCTTTAGAGAATTGTGTTAACCAATTTTTATATTCACATTGGTCCATTGGAATTTGTGCAGGTTGATGTTCCTTGATAATTTTTTCCACACAAGAATGCATATAATTTCTTGTAATTCTATGAAAATTAAATGGTTGTGCCGACGACAAAATGAACAAAGCGCAAAACGATAGGGGAATCCACAAGATTCGTTTTGATTTTGTTACGATTAAATAAATGCAAACTGCATAAAACCAGATATTTACAAGTAAAACGTACAAACGTGGTGCAGTGATTCCGTAATCGCTAATACGACGGCCAATACCAACCGACATAAGTGCTATTAGTGGCAACATTAACCACGGAAACCATTTTGAAACCCATTTATCGAATGGCTTTTCTTCTTTTTTCAACATTGGATAGAGGAGAGCAACGACAATAACAAAACCTACCATCATTACAGAAACCATCCACGAAACTGTGCCTTTGGGCAATTCCCACGAACCAATGATTTTCAGTAAATAAACGTATAAAACAAGTAGATAACAACCGACTAACGGAATAAATAAATAACGTATTACGCCAGAAATGAATTTCGATATTTGAATGTTGTTGTCGTGTTTCTCTGCCCCAGCTGGAATTCGTATCAAAAACAAATAAGCTGGTAGCAACACCATAAAAGGCATTAAAACTCTAAAATAGAATGCTGGTTTTAGGTCAGCAGAAAACAATTCGCTTATTCCAAAAAGCAATGTAGCAAAACCGCCACATACCACCGCAGTTATGAAGACTGACGAGAAAAAAGCATTAATTATTCGGGAACCAAAATTCCATAATTGAATATCGTCCTTATTTTTTACGAACGAAATGCAGACAATACCGAAGAGTAATGCAACCAAGATTGAAATTCTACCAAGAAAAACTGGTGTGTTGAATTTTGAATCGCTCATTATGATTGTGTCAACCAACACGCAAATAATGGCAAGTAAACAACCAAGTGTAACGGCAGTTTTATTGTCAACTTCTTCGCGCCATAATTCAAAAAACAACGACACAAACATGCTCACCGCAACGAAATGCGAAGCGTATAATACAATTTTAGAGGAAGAATCGCTAACTTCTATCAGACCGTAGCCCAACAGCATCAACACAACGGCAAGTACTGATGTAATAGGGAATCGTAGCACCGTTTCGATGACCGATTTCTTGATTTTTTCAAGTGATAGTTTCATAGGAATGAATTTATTTGATTTTGGCAAAGGTAAGGAATTTTTAAGACTTATGACTTTAGATGATTTATCTATCAAATTCTTAATTCTTTCTTACCTTTGCCGTGCATTAACCAATTGGTAAAAGACTTGTGGCAAATGGCTAAATCTATATTTATGAATTGTATGTCCACATTGAAAATGAATTTATTGAAGAATATCATCACCTGTTTTGTCGTTGTGTGTATGGTGCTTGCTTTTTCGGGAATATCGGTCTATGGCAATGGTGTTCCTCTACGTTCCGGAGCATATTATACGGGCGAATATCCAAACTTGTTTGTCGATATTCTTGGTAAATCCGAAGCCGAAGTACAAGCGAAGATTGATGCTGTTTGGAACCATTTCTTTACTCCTGATGCACCAACGTCCGTGTACTGCGAGGTCGGCAACGATATGGCGTATATTTACGATGTAGGCAATCGGGACGTACGTACCGAAGGACAGTCGTATGGAATGATGATAAGTGTTCAACTGAATCACCAAAACGAGTTTGATAAGCTCTGGCGGTGGGCTAAGACCTATATGCAACATAAAGATGGGGAATGGGATGGCTATTTTGCATGGCAATGTAAACCCGACGGAACCATTATTGACAATACCTGCGCTCCCGATGGCGAAGAATATTTTGTTACGGCTCTTTTGCTTGCCTCAAACCGTTAGGGAAACGATGGCGATATTGATTACAATGCCGAAGCCCAGAATATACTGGTGAAAATTATGGATAAGCCTCTCACTGGTGTCATTCATTCTATGTTTAACGCTGAGAATCACATAGTTGTATTTGCACCAAATTACGAGAATGTGGAATTTACCGATCCGTCATATTGTTTGCCGGGTTTTATGGAATTGTGGGCACGTTGGTCGGAAACGAACACGGATTTTTGGGCAAAAGCAGCCGAGGCTGCACGTGTTTTGCTTCAAAAATCGTGTAACGAATCCACGGGATTATTTCCCGACTACAGTCTGTA
>JAZRXD010000028.1:0-7389 GCA_045600045.1 Bacteroidales bacterium | reverse complement strand
ATTTTCTACCAAGGACAGATTTTCGACGCATACGCTTTTGTGGCAAAACTCATAAAATCTGCACAAAAATCTATTGTGTTGATTGACAATTATATTGACGAATCTGTTTTTACTCTACTAGATAAACGAAACGATGATGTTTCTGCAACAATTTATACAAAAACAATCTCCAAGCAACTGGAACTTGATGTGCAGAAACATAACGCACAATACAAACCTATAGAACTAAAAACCGCCTCAAACATACACGATAGATTTCTTTTGATTGATAACGATGTCTATCATATTGGGGCTTCGCTGAAAGATTTGGGCAAGAAGCTTTTTGCTTTCTCAAAATTTGAAACAAAAGCCAACGAAATTGTGCAGTTACATTAAGCATCATTAAAAGCCCAGCGGGCTTTCATATTGGTAGCATAACCCAGGACGTAGCCTTGGATATGTGTAACAAAATATAAAACCTCCGAAGCACACTCCACGGAGGTTTAATTGCCCTTATTCCTTTGTTACTCAAACAATGAATCAATAAAATCTTTCTTGTTGAAGAATTGCAAATCGTCAATACCTTCGCCAACACCAATATATTTTACTGGGATTTTAAATTGGTCGGAAATACCGATTACAACACCGCCTTTGGCAGTTCCATCTAATTTTGTAAGTGCCAACGCATTCACTTCGGTAGCTTTGGTAAATTGTTTGGCTTGTTCAAAAGCATTTTGTCCAGTTGACGCATCCAAAACCAACAAAATTTCGTGCGGAGCATCAGGAATCAACTTTTGCATAACACGTTTTATTTTCGTCAATTCGTTCATCAAATTGACTTTATTGTGCAAACGCCCAGCGGTATCAATAATTACAACATCGGCATTATTTGCAATAGCAGAATTCAATGTATCATACGCAACCGAAGCTGGATCGGAACCCATTTGTTGTTTAATAAGTGGCACGTCAACTCGTTGAGCCCAAACATCTAATTGTTCAATAGCAGCAGCACGGAACGTGTCGGCGGCACCAAGATATACTTTCTTACCAGCCGCCTTAAATTTTGCAGCTAATTTTCCTATTGTTGTGGTTTTTCCAACACCATTCACGCCAACAACCATAATTACGTATGGTTTTGTTTGAACGTCAAGGAAATTCTCGGACACATCGTTGTCGTTTTCGGCAAGCAAGCCCATAATTTCTTCGCGAAGGATTACCTGCAATTCGTCGGTGCCAATAAATTTATCGCGGGCAACACGATTTTCTATACGCTCAATAATTCGAAGCGTGGTGTCAACACCAACATCGGAAGTAATAAGGATTTCCTCCAAATTATCTAAAACCTCATCGTCAACCTTTGATTTTCCAGCTACAGAACGTGCAATTTTTTTCAACACCGACTCTTTGGTCTTTTCCAAACCTTTGTCGAGAGCTTCTTTCTTTCCGCTTTTAAATAAATCAAATAGTCCCATGAGTTTTTTATTTCCGCAATGTACAAATTTTCAAATAATTAGCAAAAAAAGAGCCTTATCAAAAATTAGATAAGGCTCTTCAACTAATATGTATGAGAAAATTATTTCTTGTTCAAATAAGCTTGTACTTCAGCATTAGGAACGATTTCCTCTGTGAATACGTAAGCACCAGTTTTTTCAGATCTTACCGATTTGATAACTTTTGTATACTCTTTACCAGCACCTTTTTGAAGGGTTGCAACTACTTTCTTTGCCATAACTTATTATTTAATTTCTCTGTGAACAGTTACTTTTCTTAGATATGGATTGTATTTTTTCATTTCCAATCTGTCTGGAGTGTTCTTACGGTTTTTCGTTGTGATATAACGAGACATTCCTGGAACACCGCTTTCTTTTTGCTCTGTGCATTCAAGAATAACTTGTACTCTATTACCTTTCTTTGCCATTGCTGTAAGTTATTAATAGTTTTGAATATATCCCTTTGCTTTTGCGTCTTTAAGAGCTTGGCTTAGGCCTTTTTTATTGATAGTTCTTAATCCATTTGCTGAAACACGAAGGGTAATCCATCTGTCTTCTTCTGCTAAATAGAATTTCTTTTCGATCAAGTTTACATCAAAAACTCTTTTCGTCTTTGCATTTGAGTGAGAAACGTTGTTTCCGCTCATTGCTCTCTTTCCTGTAATTTGACAAATTCTATACATTGTATTCTACTATTTGCTATTATGTACTAGTTCCTCTTAAATCGGGTTGCAAAATAACTGAAAAATTCTCAAATAAAAAAATATCTTTTCAATAATTTTTCAATAAAGATTTTCTCGATGGGAACAATCGTGTTTAATATTGTGCAATCCGTTGTGTTTTAATACCATAGCGTTCCTTATATCTATTCTATTTGTCATATTCTCCAGCAAGAATTTTTTTGCAATACGGCACGATTGATTCATTTTTTTCAATCTTAACGCCAACAATTCCTGCACGCTCCGCTGCCTCAATATCGCGCGAGCCATCACCTATCATATACGATTTTGCACGATCTATGTCGAAATCCTTTATTGCTCGTTCAATAAGCAAAGTGCCTGGTTTTCTACATTCACAAGGCCCCGTAATGTCGGGATAATGCGGACAATAATATACGCCAGCCATTTCAATGCCTTTTTTTTTCATTTCGTCGCACATATAATTATGTAGGATTTCAACGTCGTGTTCCGTGTAAATTCCTTTGGCTACGCCTCCTTGGTTTGTTATCACAACAAAAATAAATCCAGCGTCGCGCAACATCTGCAAACCTTCGAACAAACCATCGTTAAAGGTGAAATCCTCTATCTTATAAGTATAGTACAACGTGCCGTCGTTAATCACTCCGTCTCTGTCGAGAAAAATGGCTTTCTTCATCTTTTTTCTAAATACAATTGATTGTTAGTCCATCGTATGCCAAATTCACATGCTCGGGCAAACGTTTCGATGTTTCGGCGTAAAAACCAATACCATGGCTGCAATGCGTTAAATAACCTTGTTTCGGATTGACTTTTTCTATCAAATCCAAAGCTTGGGAAACACAAAAATGGGAATAATGCGGTTCAAATCGCAATGAATTGATTACCAGATATTCAACACCTTCCAACAAATTGATTGTTTCTTCAGGAATGAAAGACGCATCGGTTATGTACGCAAACTGACCGATACGATATCCGAAAATTGGCAAATTCAAATGTCTTACACGTAATGGTTGAATTTTAATTCCTTTATATTCAAACGATTGCTCGGATATTTCCTGAACATTCATCATTGGTGCTCCCGGATATGGGTGCTCTTCGAAAACATAGGCAAATTCCCGTTTGATTGCTTCTACAACACGATGCTCGGCAAAAATTGGCAATGCTTCGTTTTTCATAAAATTAAACGGACGAATATCGTCCAAACCAGCCATGTGATCTTTGTGTTCGTGAGTTATGAGCAACGCGTCAAGCGAAGTGATTTTATTCGCCAACATTTGCTGACGAAAATCACAACCTGCATCAATTACAAAATGAACGCCGTCAACATCCAAAAAGAAAGCTGTACGCAAACGTCTGTCGTGGAAATCTTTGGAATTGCAAACCGGACAATTACAACCAATTACAGGCACACCTTGCGACGTTCCCGTTCCCAAAAATATTCCTTTTATATTGTGTCGTTCCATTATTTTTTCGTTTCTGGATATGGAATGCGTGAATGATACAAATTGATAAGTTTCTCAACAAAAACAGCCTTAACCATATCCAAATCTTTGAGCGTGATGTCGGCAAATTCCAACTGTTTGCTTTGAATAAGATTATCGACAATTTTCTGAACCAATGCCTCGATTTGTTCCCGCGTTTCCAAATGCGCACTTCGCGATGCGGCTTCTACCCCGTCGGCAATCATAATCACGGCAAGTTCGCGGTTCACAACCTTTGATGTTGGATATTGGAACATTGATTCGTCACATTCCTCATCAGGATGCAACTTTTTGTATTTATCCAAGAAAAATGCTGTTTTTGAATTGCCATGATGACCATAAATAATTTTTTCCAATGAAGCAGGAAGCCTATATTTACGAGCCAATTCCTTTCCGTAAATTACATGGTCAATAATAATTTGAGCACTCTTTTCCGGTGCAAGATTATCGTGTGGATTTTCCTTGAATGTCTGGTTTTCAACGAAGAAAGCTGGATTTTTCAATTTACCCACATCGTGATACAAACCACCAATTCGGCCTAACAATTCATTTCCGCCAATTTCGCGCAAGGCAACTTCCACAAAATTAGCAACTTGCAAAGAATGTTGGAATGTTCCCGGTGCCTTGTCCGACAATTCCCGCAACAAGCCGCGACTTGTGTCGGAAAGTTCGAACAACGTAATGTCGGATGGGAAACGGAATATTTTTTCGAATATAAAAATGAGCAAATATGTGGTAAGCAACAACACACAACTTGCCAAAAACCACAACAACTGTGTCCACTGAATATCGCTTATTCCCCCAAGTTTCACCAACGAAAGCCCGAAATAAATCACCGTGTACGAAACGAACGAAATAATTGCCGTCCAAAACAAAAAACTTCGTTGATAATGATTTCCAAGACTATACAACGCAATCACACCGACGGATATCTGCAAAAATGTAAAATCAAACGGGTTCGGCGCAATAAATCCAATAATCAACATTGTAACAATGTGCGTGAACAATGCAACACGTGCGTTAAGGAAATTCTTTACCAAAATCGGCAACGCAACGTACGGAATAAGGTAAATACTAACATGGTTGAATTTTAACGTAGCCGTTGCCAAGGCTATAAACAACACAACAACCGAAACAATAAACAACGAATTCTTAATATCTCGAATTGCTTCTGGTTCTGTGTATTGAATAAGCAAAATAAGAACAAGAAACGCCATCAATATCAAAATGAACTGACCGCTAAGAATGGCTATTTTACCATCGAACGTAACATTCCCCGATTCGTATTCTTTTTTCAAAGAATCAAGCACCTTTTTGTCTTTTTCGGTAACTACCGAACCACGACTGATTATGCGGGTCCCTTCTCCTACAAATCCATATTTTTCGGAAACTGTTGCCAACAACTGCGATTTCATTTGCGATGAAACTTCTTCGTCGTAAATCGTATTTGGAACCAACGATAAATAAATGATTTCCTTGAATTTAACACGTTGAACCGAATCAAATCGTTCTGGAATTTTTTGCATCAAATCGCCGTGAGCTTCAGGAAGCGTGCGAATAGAATGAATTTTGTAACGAAGATGTTGATTTCCTTTTTCAACCAATAATGTCTTATACGGTTTCTGCACATCTATAATTCCAAAATCGTAAATCACATGCAACAATTTCTCGAACTCCGTCAATCCCTGCGATTTCATTAATGAATGATAATCGTTAATGGAATCAGGAACATAATGTTCAAACATTTGAATGTAACGAGAAAAAATAGAATCGGTTACACGTATATAAACTGTTGAATCATAACTGTAGCAAGGGGAATATTTTTGCATCACGCTGTCGCGCTGCGATTGAATTTCCTCTTCGGTTTTATCGATTGAAAAACTAAACGGTGCATACAAATCTTCGTGAAACCACACTTTATTTTGTTGATACTCATACTCAAACTTCTTCTCATTCGGAAGCAACAACATAATCAACGCTGTGCCAAACGAAAAGAGCAGCAATGAAATAAGGAGGCCTTTGTTTCTTTTTAATAATGAAAATATTTCTTTCATTAAATTTTGATTTTAAAATTCGCAAGTAAAAATATATATTTACGGGCAATTTTTAAGCATAAAGGGTATGACAAAATTACGATTAGTTTTTAATGTTGAGGAAGAAACTTTGATTGACGAAAAATATTTTGTTCAAAAAACAATGATGAACCATATCGCAATGGTTTTGTCGAACATTCGCAACAGCGAAAACGACGTAATTTTAGTTACTGCAGGAGCAATCGCATCGGGCATTAAACAAGTGAAACACGGCGGATACCCCAAAACATTAAGCGGGAAACAAGCAATGGCGGCAATTGGTCAAGTGGAATTGATAAAAAGCTACCAAAACATTTTCGACGAATACACCCAAATGATTGCCCAAGTTCTTCTTGCACGCGACATTTTCAACAATCCAAAGCAACAATTCAATGCGAAAAACACTTTCAAAAAACTTTTGTCGCTTGGCATTATTCCAGTTATAAACGAAAACGACACTATTTCGACTGCCGACATTGAATTGGAAAACAACTATATGCTTACGGCAACTGTTGCTAACATAATTTCCGCCAATGCTTTGATTCAAATCAACAAAGATTTGTCGTTCAACGTGCTGATTAAAGGCAACAACTTCAGCTACAAATGCAAAGACAAAGATGCGTTGTTCAAAATGATACGCGAATTCGACACTCTTAAAACAACCGGACACAAACACTATCCGGAAATTTTCCCTATTGAGTGTAAGATTTACGAATAATCGTGAAAATTTGGTGTATTCTAAACGGCGAACACGCAAAAATTGAGGATTTGCAAACAGCCCCAATCTTTGCTATCAACGATTTTGTTTCGGAAAATATTAGACTTTACGACACCAAACCGTTGTGCCTGGGTTCGCACATGGAAAACATTCAACAACGTCTTTTAGAAAAAAATCAATCCATTCCCGAAAAATTTACCGAAGATAGAGTTGATCGATACATTCACAGTCTGTTGAATATCAATAAAGTATATAAAAACGGCGTCTGCAAATTGCTTGTGTTTTGGCAAACATTTCCCGAACAAACAAAACCGCAGTTCTGCATTTTCACAGAACCTCTCGACTCGTTCGACTACAACTTTTCGACATCTGGATTTACTTTGGAATTCACCGACTTGGACATTGAATTAACACACTATAATCTCACAAACTGCAACCCGCAATCAACAGAAACAGAGCCTATTTATTTTGATAAAAAAGGAAAGGCTTTTTCTACACAAAACCACGATATCATTCTCATAAAAGATGAAAAACTAATTGTTGGGAAACAATCACAACCATTTACAAAAATTCTCGCGTCGTATCTATTGCGACAAAATTGGAATATTGAATTTGTGCCTTATTTCGAAAAAAATGACTTTTTGCAAAGCGACGAAATTCTATTGTGCGACCAATTCATCGGAATTCAATGGATTCGAAGATTATTCAACAAAAATACTCCCGACGATTACAAATCATTTGCAACGAAACAAGCAAAAAAAATTTCTCTTGAAATAACAAATGCAATAAAAGAAATGTAGGACTACATTTATCAATCTTCGTTTTTCAAAATATATCCCGTCCTAAAATAGCGTTACAAAAAAAGTAACGTAAAATGGAAGTAAAAGAAAAACAGTACGTTAAACGTACACAAAAAGACTATCCAATGTCTTTTAAAATGTCAGTCGTAAA
>JAZRXD010000027.1:0-11779 GCA_045600045.1 Bacteroidales bacterium | reverse complement strand
AGAGTATTTAATTTCTACTATTGTAGATCTACTCGCATATATCGCCAAAATGTTGCTCTAAACAGAGTATTTAATTTCTACTATTGTAGATCGACTACGGGAAAGACTATCAACTGTTTTCTCTAAACAGAGTATTTAATTTCTACTATTGTGGATACATCAAACATCTTTTTGTGAATTTCTTGGTTAAATCTTCTTTCTTGTAAGTCGTTATTATTCTTGTCTTTTTACGAAATTTGACACCAAATTTTAAGTATGGACGAGCAAAAAGACGACATTTTAGATCATTCACAACAAGAAGAACTTGCGCCAGAGGCGTCGGTACAAAACATTCGTTACATTGGAGATTATTTTCAAGATTGGTTTCTTGACTATGCTTCGTATGTAATTACCGACCGTGCGATACCATATTTGGAAGATGGATTGAAGCCGGTTCAACGACGTGTGCTTTACGTGATGAAGGAAAAGCACGACGGCCTCTACAATAAGGTGGCGAGCATTGTGGGCGATACCATGAAGTTGCACCCTCACGGCGATGCCGGTATCTACGATGCTCTTGTGGGACTTGGTCAAAAGGATTTGCTCATCGATACGCAGGGAAACTGGGGGAACATCTACACAGGCGATGGCGCGGCTGCTGGCCGTTATATCGAGGCTCGTCTTTCGCGTTTTGCTTTGGATGTGTTGTTCAACTCAAAAATCACGGAATTTGTTCCGTCGTACGATGGCCGTAATAAAGAACCGGTAGTGTTGCCAGTTAAGTTTCCGTTGTTGTTGGCTCAGGGTATTGAAGGTATTGCGGTTGGTATGGCGTGCAAAGTTTTGCCGCACAATTTCAACGAATTGATTGACGCCAGCATAGCATACTTAAAAAACGAACCGTTCGAACTCTATCCCGATTTTCCTACAGGTGGTTTGATTGACGTGTCGAAATACAACGACGGACAATCTGGCGGTCGCGTGCGTGTACGTGCCCGTATCAACAAAATCGACAACAAAACGTTGGAGATTGTCGAAATTCCTTACGGCGAAACCACTTCGTCGGTAATCGATTCCATTCTCAAGGCAAACGAGGAAGGTAAAATCAAAATAAAACACATCGACGATAACACAGCAGCCACGGCCGATATTCTTATAACGCTTCCTGCCAATGTTTCGGCCGACGAAACAATCGACGCTTTATATGTGTTCACAAAATGCGCCGTTTCGCTTTCGCCTAACACCAATGTGATTTACGAACAAAAACCTCTTTCGTTGAGTGTTTCCGACATTTTGCGTAAAAATACCGACAGAACCGTCGATCTTCTTCGCCGTGAACTCGAAATATCGTTGCAGGAACTCAAGGAAAGTTGGATGCGTACCTCGTTGGAAAAGATTTTCATTGAAAAAGAAGTGTACGAGAAAATCAAACCTTGTAAAACCGAGGAAGACATCATTTCCACTATCGACAAAGGTTTGAAACCGTACGTCAAAGATTTTTGGCGCGAAGTTACACACGAAGATTGTGTTACGTTGTCGAACATCCCAATCAAACGTATTTCAAAATATAATGCTTTCAAAACCGACGAATACATCAAGAAGCTGGAAGCCGATATGGAAGAGGTGAAGAACAATCTTGCCCATATTATTGACTACACCATTCAGTATTACGAACATATCAAAGAAAAATACGGAAAAGATAAACAACGTAGGACCGAAATCCGAAACTTCGAACAAATTGAGGTGGCACAGGTTGTGAATGCCAATACGAAATTGTATGCGAACTACGAAACAGGATTTGTGGGAACAAGTTTGAAGAAAGACGAATTTGTGTGCGATTGCTCCGATATCGACGATATTATCGTGTTCCAGCAAAATGGTAAATTCAAAATTTCGAAAGTTTCCGACAAGGCATTTTTCGGAACGGAAATCATTCATATTGCCGTATTCCACAAGAACGACGAGCGCACAATTTACAACGTGGCCTACCGCGATGGAAAAACTGGAGTGACGTATATCAAACGTTTTCCGGTAACCGGTGTTACCCGCGATAGGGAATACGATTTAACGCTTGGAAGTGCTAAAACCAAAATTTTGTATTTCAGCGCAAATCCGAATGGCGAGGCCGAAATCATAAAAGTATATCTTCGTCAGGATTTGCATCTGCGCAAACCGATTTTCGAAGTTGATTTCAGTACGTTGGCAATCAAAGGAAAAACATCTAAGGGAAACATTCTTACAAAACATCCAGCCTACAAGATTGTGAAGATTGAAGAAGGTGTTTCCACACTTGGCGGACGTAAGATTTACTTCAACGAGGAAACCAAACGATTGAACGATGCCGGCTACGGTACTTTCCTTGGCGAATTCAAGGGGTCCGACAGAATTTTGGTGATTACCGAAGATGGGCGATTTGCTTTAACAACGTTTGATTTGAGCAATCACTTTGAATATCCTATTTTAAGAATCGAGAAATACGATGAACGCAAAATTTGGACTGCATTGGTTTACGATGCCGAACAGGATTTGAACTACATCAAACGTTTCAAGATTGAGGAATCTTCGAAATATGTAAGTTTCTTACCCGAAGCCGAAGGCTCCAAATTGCTGAAGATTAACGACGATAGATTCCCGCAGCTATGCTTGAGCTTTGGAGGAAAACACGCCAATCGCGAGATGGAATATATCGATGTGGATGAATTTATTGCTGTGAAAGGTTTCAAAGCCAAGGGAAAACGAATTTCCAACTACACTATCGATATGATGGAATTTGTTGAACCATTGGAAAAGGAACTTCCGCCAGAAGAACAGGAACCGGAAAATTCGGAACCAATCTCGCCCGACAAATGGGACGACGACGATACTCCTTCCGGCAATCCGATGTCGGGCGAACAAATGTCGTTGTTCTAACGGTAGATTATCGACAGTTGGGCGTTACCCACGAAAGAATTTGTTGACGTTTTATATTGGAAGTTTGGTGACGAAATGCCGTTGCCAAGCTTTTCCTTTGTTGTGAATATGCGGGCTTCGTCCCACATTTCGGCGTCGATGAATGTTTGAAGTGTTTTTGCTCCGCCTTCAACTATCAACGATTGGATACCTTTTTCGTACAGATAGGCGAGTGTTTCTTCGAGAATGTTTCCGCTAATTTTGTGGTATTCCACGTTTGGCGAAGATTTCTGCTCTTTCGCAGTGAATATGATTGTTGGCGTGCTACAGTCTTTCAGGTTGCTCGCGTTGTCTATTTTGTTGTGTATGTCCCACGCCAGGCGGAGAGGATTTTTGCCGGGAACCAATCGGGTTGTGAGACTCGGATTGTCGCAAACGGCTGTGGTTGTCCCCACCAAAATCGCCTGTTCTTCGGCTCTCCATTGGTGGACCATTTTCAGGCATGCGTCGTCGGTTATCCGAACACCTTTTGCCGAGGGCTTTTCGGCTGGTAGTTTGTCGATGAATCCGTCGGCTGTCTGGGCCCATTTCAGAATAATATACGGACGTTTCTGTTCGTGGAACGTAAAAAATCTTCGGTTCAGAAAACGTGATTCTTTTTCCAATACATTCACAGTGACAGGAATGCCGGCGTTTTGCAACTTTTCGATTCCTTTGCCCGAAACTTTGCTGAATGAATCCACGCAGCCAACTACCACGCGTTTAACATTCTTCGAAACAATCAAATCGGCGCAGGGCGGTGTTTTTCCAAAATGTGCACAAGGTTCAAGGCTAACATACAATGTGCTTTCCGAAAGCAATTCCGGATTTTTCACGGAACGTATAGCATTGACTTCGGCGTGTGGCTCTCCGGCTTTATGGTGGAATCCTTCCCCGATAATTTCTCCGTTGTGCACAATCACGCAACCGACCATAGGGTTCGGATATGTGTTGCCAAACGCTTGTCGAGCTAAATCAAGGCATCGCTGCATATATTTTTCGTCCTCGTTGTAATTCTGCATTCCGAATACTTATTTCCTAAATGAATTGTATGTAATTTTGCCGTATGACAATTACAGATGTAAAAATAGAATTTCAGCGTGAATTGGCAATACTTTATGGGCCAAAAGAAATACAATCGATTTTTGAATTGGTTGCCGAAGATTTGTCGTTCACACCCACATCGTTGATTGTTGACCGCGACAGAGTTTTGTCTTCCGAACAAATCGAATACTTCGTTTCGTGTTTGCATCGGTTGGTTACAGCGGAACCTGTCCAGTATGTGCGTGGCAAAGCCGATTTCTATGGCTTGCAGTTTGCTGTCAATCCGTCGGTGTTGATTCCTCGTCCCGAAACGGAGGAATTGGTCGATATAATTGTTCGCGAAAATTCCGATTGCAGGGGCAAAATAATCGATTTGGGAACGGGAAGTGGTTGCATTGCTGTTTCTCTTGCAAAGAATCTAAAAAACGCTCAGATTCAAGCAATCGACGTTTCGGAAAAAACATTGTCGGTTGCAGTGGAAAACGCCGGGACGAACAATGTTGCTGTCGATTTTCGTTTGGGCGACATGCAGGATGAAACATTCATGTCGCAGTTTGCTGGTTGCAGTGTGGTTGTGAGCAATCCGCCGTACGTGTGCAACGTTGAAAAGTCCGAAATGCGTGCGAATGTGCTCGACTACGAACCGCATTTGGCTTTGTTTGTCGATGATGCCGATCCGCTTCGGTTTTATAAGGCTATCGCAAAATTTGCTGCGCAAAATCTCGTGAATGGAGGCAAAGTTTATTGCGAAATAAACGAATCGTTTGGCAAAGAAACCGTACTTTTGTTTGAGTCTTTAGGATTGACGCACTGCGAAATAGTTAAAGATTTATTTGGGAAAGATAGAATTATAAAAGCATTGAAAGAATGAAGGAACAAATTGTAAAGATTCTTAATCAGATTCAGGTTCCGGGCGAAACTGGCACTATGGTTCAATACGTACAGCTTATCGACGTGAACGGTAATGATGCAACGATTAAGATTGGTTTACCACAGAAATACGATAAATACGAACGTGCCATTATTTCGTCGGTGCAGGATGCGGTTAAACGTGGCATTCCGGAACTTGAACGTGTTGATGTGCTTGTCAACATTATTAAAGCAAACGAAATGGCTGGCGAAGGTGGCATTTCAAAGGTAAAGAAAGTGATTGCTGTCGCTTCCGGTAAAGGTGGCGTAGGAAAATCAACTGTTAGTGCCAACTTAGCTATTGCATTGGCAAAGCAGGGTTACAAGGTTGGTTTGCTCGATGCCGATATTTTCGGACCTTCAATTCCTAAAATGTTCGGAGTGGAGGATGCACAACCGCTTTGCCGCAAAGATGGCGAAAAGGAATGGATTCTTCCTATCGAGCAATATGGCATAAAAATGTTGTCAATAGGATTTTTCGTTAATCCACAAGATGCACTTGCATGGCGTGGTCCAATGGCGGGCAATGTGTTGAAACAATTCATTCAAGATTCCGACTGGGGCGAGTTAGATGTGATGGTGATTGATATGCCTCCAGGGACAAGCGATATTCAGTTGACTCTGTGCCAAATCATAAACATTTCGGGTGCCGTGATGGTTGGTACACCGCAAGATGTTGCTGTGATTGACGTGGTTAAGGCAATAGATTTCTTCCAAAAAGAAAAAATCGAAGTTCCTATTCTTGGTTTGATTGAAAATATGGCGTGGTTTACTCCCGAAGAGTTGCCAAACAACAAATATTACATTTTCGGACAAGGTGGCGTTGAGAAATTGGCAAAAGAAAAAGGTTTGCCATTCTTAGGAGCCGTACCTATTGTTATGGGCGTGCGTGAAGGTGGCGATAAAGGCAAACCTGCCGCAATGAACGAAAATTCCATAGTCGGAAAACAATTCGCAGAGATTGCCAAAAAGGTGATGAAATAGAGTCGAAAGGTTAATGGATAGAAAGAAAAAAGACGAACCAAACGGTTCGTCTTTTTTTGTTAATAGTCAACTACCAATTGGTAATTATTTATTCAAAGCTTGTTCAATATCTTCAATAATATCGTCAACGTTTTCAATGCCGACAGAGAAACGGATTAAGTCTGGTTTAACACCTGCAGCAAGCAGTTGCTCATCCGACAACTGTCGGTGTGTGTGGCTTGCCGGGTGAAGCACGCACGTACGCGCATCGGCAACGTGTGTAACTATACAAGCCAATTTCAAATTATCCATAAAACGGATAGCACGGTCGCGGTCGCCTTTCAAGCCAAAAGTTACCACACCGCTTGAATATCCTTTTGTGAATTGTTTTTGAGCCAATGCGTGGTATTTGCTTGATTTCAAACCTGGATAGTTTACCCATGCAACTTTGTCGTTTTTCTCAAGATATTCGGCAACTTTTTGTGCGTTTTCGCAGTGGCGTTCCATACGAACGTGCAAACTTTCCAGACCAAGGTTCAACAAGAATGCGTTTTGTGGTGCTTGAATTGAACCCAAATCACGCATCAATTGAACTGTTGCTTTTGTTATATAGGCAGCCTTTCCAAATGCTTGGGTATAGGTCAATCCATGGTACGATTCATCAGGCTCTGTTAAACCTTTGAATTTGTCGTGGTATTTGTCCCAGTCGAAATTTCCACTGTCAACTATACAGCCACCAACATTGGTAGCGTGTCCGTCCATGTATTTTGTAGTTGCGTGTGTTACAATATCGCAACCGAATTCAAACGGTCGGCAGTTGATTGGAGTTGGGAATGTGTTGTCTATAATCAATGGAACACCATGGGAATGAGCCAAACGGGCGAATTTTTCAATATCGAGTACACTCAATACCGGGTTGGCAATTGTTTCTCCGAACAAACATTTCGTATTCGGACGGAATGCCTTTGCAATTTCTTCTTCGCTTGCGTCAGGATCAACAAACGTACATTCAATACCTAATTTCTTCATTGTTACGGCAAACAAATTGAATGTGCCGCCGTAGATGCACGACGATGCAACAAAATGGTCACCTGCTTCGCAGATATTAAATACTGCATAGAAATTGGCAGCCTGTCCCGAAGCCGTCAACATGCCGGCAACACCACCTTCAAGGGCGGCAATTTTAGCAGCAACCATATCGTTTGTTGGATTTTGCAAACGAGTGTAGAAATAACCTGGTTTTTTCAAGTCGAATAAATCGGCCATTTCTTCTGTATTGTCATATTTGAATGTCGTACTTTGGATAATTGGCATTACACGAGGTTCGCCGTTTTTAGGCGTATAACCTGCTTGCACGCATAAAGTCTCTATTTTTTTTCCCATCGAAGTAATTGTTTGTAGGATTAAGTCCTGATTTTGATTTGCAAAGATAGACAAATTTGATTATGGTTTGTTGTTTATGTTTTATCAATTCTGCCAATTTTACAAGGAGCAAATAATTGATAATTGACGCATTGAAATAAATTTTATTCTTAAAATTCTATCTTTCTAAAAACATATTCCGATTTTTTCTATTTTCGTAAAGAAAAAATGCTGTTCTATGCGTTATAAAACTTTCTTATTCAGTGCGTTAATTTTGTTTTCGGCTATGCAGGCATTCCCACAAATACATTCTATTCGTGTAAATCAGGTTGGTTATAATTCCAACAGCATAAAAACGGCTTTTGTGGCTGGCGGTAAGGCACAAACATTCGAGCTTCGCAATGCTTCAACCAACGAGGTTGTTTATACTGGTTCTTTAAGCGAAGGGAAATATTGGGAATTGTCCGACGAAACTCTGCAGATTGCCGATTTTTCCGATTTTACCAACGAAGGGACTTATGTGGTTTCTTGCGATGGTTGTGGATCGTCGTTTCCGTTTACTATTCAGAAGGAACATATCTTCCAGCCTGTTTCCAAGGCTGCTATCCGTGCGTTTTATTATTGGCGTGCTTCAACCGAATTGTTGCCCGAACATGCCACTTTCAACGGTGTTGATTTTTCGCGTCCGCTTGGTCATGCCGACGATGTTGTTAAAATACATCATTCTGCTGCCTCGAAATCGCGTCCCGAAGGCACTGTCGTATCGGCTCCAAAAGGTTGGTACGATGCGGGCGACTACAATCTCTATGTGGTGAATGCAGGCATATCATTCCATTCGTTGGCGTTTGCCTATGAATTGTTTCCCGAATACTACAAATCCCTCAATCTTACAATTCCCGAGACGGGCAATGGTATTCCCGACATTCTTAACGAACTCAAATGGGAGCTCGACTGGCTTTTCGCCATGCAGGACGAAGATGGTGGCGTATATGCCAAATTGTCGTCGCTTCATTTTTGTAGCATGATAATGCCGCACGAAGACAATCTCGAACGCTATATGATTGGCAAATCAACCGCATCGACGCTCGATTTCGCCGCTATGATGGCCATGTCGGCACGTGTGTTCGCCAACTACGATAAGAGTGTGTCCGACAAAGCTCTGGCTGCTGCTAAAAAGGCTTGGAATTGGGCAACACAGCATCCATCCGATTACTACACAAATCCGGTTGGGGTAACTACCGGTGGATATGTCGATTATAATGTGAAGGACGAATTTTTTTGGGCTGCCGCCGAATTGTTCATCACTACCAATGACAAAACGTATTTCGACGCCTTGGATTTTGCTCTCGATTTTCCTGTTCCCGAGTGGCACAGTGTAACAACTCTTGGACTTATGTCGCTCGTGTTGCACGAAAACGAATATCCTCAGTTTAAAAGCAAAATCGATGAGGTCTTTTCAAAACTCACCGATGATTTGGTTACTAAATACGAGAATTCGGGCAACCGTGTGCCTATAGTTAAATACAACTGGGGTAGCAATGGATACATCTCGTCGTGCGGTGCTTTGCTGGGATTGGCATATAAAATCTATGGCGATTCGAAGTATAAAAATGCCATGCTTTCGTCGTGGAATTATTTGTTGGGTTGCAATCCAACCGATTACTGTTTTGTGTCGGGGTTTGGTTCCAAATATCCCCGTCATTTTCACGATCGCCGTTGTACGGCCGACGGTATCGAGGAACCGCTTCCAGGTTATCTTGCCGGTGGCGCCACAAACATAGTTTTGCGCGATTGTGGCGGAAGAACGTATCCTTCGCAGGCACCGGCTGCGTGCTATCTCGACAAGATTTGCAGTTTTTCTACAAACGAAATAGCCATCAACTGGAATGCTCCGTTTGCCTTGTTGGCTGGCATGGTCGAGAATTTTTAACGTATCTGGGTAAACAACACGTTTAATTCGGATTGGTTTTATTACCTTTGTCGCAAATTACAAGGATTACAATGGATAACATACGCAATTTCTGCATCATTGCACATATTGACCACGGTAAAAGTACGTTGGCAGACAGATTATTGGAATATACAAATACTGTTTCGGCCCGCGATGCACAAGACCAGATTTTGGACGATATGGATTTGGAGCGTGAACGTGGAATTACCATAAAAAGTCACGCAATTCAAATGGATTACAACTATAATGGGCAGAAATATGTTTTGAATCTTATTGACACTCCGGGACACGTAGATTTTTCTTACGAAGTTTCGCGTTCCATCGCTGCTTGCGAAGGTGCTTTGCTTATTGTTGATGCAACGCAAGGAATCCAGGCTCAAACCATATCCAATCTGTATTTGGCGATAGAAAATGATTTGGAAATTATTCCTGTGTTGAATAAAATGGATTTGCCAAGTGCAATGCCGGAAGAGGTAAAGGACCAAATTGTAGAATTGATTGGCTGTAATCGCGACGATATTCTCGAAGCCAGTGGAAAAACTGGTCTGGGCGTGGAAAAAATCCTTCAAACTATTGTTGAGAAAATACCAGCCCCTGTTGGCGATCCAAATGCGCCATTACAAGCGTTGATTTTTGATTCTGTATTTAATCCTTTTCGCGGTATTATTGGATACTACAAGATTTTAAATGGAGAAATTCATACCAATGATTTGGTTAAATTTATTAATACGAAAAAAGAATACGAAGCTCTTGAAATTGGTGTGCTGCGATTAAATATGGAGCCTCGCGATGTGGTAAAAACAGGAGATGTTGGTTACATTATTTCTGGAATAAAAACAGCCCGTGAGGTCCGTGTTGGCGATACGATAACTCATCGTGAAAATCCGTGTGAAAAAGCTATCGAAGGTTTCGAAGAGGTTAAGCCTATGGTGTTTGCGGGAATTTATCCAATCGATACCGAAGATTATGAACCTTTGCGTGCGTCAATGGAAAAATTGCAACTAAATGACGCTTCTTTAACGTATCAACCAGAATCATCGGCTGCTCTTGGCTTTGGCTTCCGTTGTGGCTTCTTGGGGTTGCTCCACATGGAAATTGTGCAGGAACGCCTTGACCGTGAATTTAATATGAGTGTAATAACTACAACACCAAACGTGTCGTACTATTGCTATACGAAAAAAGGCGAAAAAATCATTGTAAACAATCCTGCTGATTTGCCAGATCCGAATTCGATTGATTATATAGAAGAACCATATATTTCTGCTCAAATTATTACCAATGCGGAATTTATTGGGCCAATAATGAAATTGTGTATTGACAAACGTGGTATTTTGAAAAATCAAACGTATTTGACTGGAAATCGTGTGGAAATTAATTTTGAATTGCCACTTGGCGAAATAGTTTTTGATTTCTATGACAGATTAAAAAGTATTTCGAAAGGTTATGCGTCTTTTGATTATCACATTATTGGTTATCGTGAATCCAAACTTGCAAAACTCGATATTTTGCTTAATGGAGATGGCGTTGATGCTTTGTCTGCATTGATTCATCAAAGCAATGCGTATGATTTTGGAAAACGTATTTGCGAAAAATTAAAAGATTTAATTCCCCGACAACAATTTGATGTGGCAATTCAAGCTGCTATTGGAACAAAAGTTATTGCTCGCGAAACGGTTAAGGCGGTGAGAAAAGATGTTACTGCAAAATGCTACGGTGGCGATATTTCACGAAAACGTAAATTGCTCGAAAAACAAAAGGAAGGTAAGAAACGTATGAAACAAATCGGTAGCGTTGAAATACCTCAAAAAGCATTCCTTGCCGTTCTAAAGTTGAACGATTAGGCATAGTTGACAATCGATAGTCTCCCAATTCCATTCTGCCAACGCTATGGAATACTGTTGCTTTTGTAAACAAAAGTGTTTTATAGTATATTACAAACTGGTTTTGCAAACCGAATGTAGGGGAATTGCAAACATAAATGTCTTAATGTTGCCCAATGGCGTTTACACGTTGGTTGTGAATAATTCGGAAAGTCAAAAGTTTGTGAAAGAATAGAGTTATGAAGCTAGTTCGATATGTTTTAATTTTACTTGTTTTTATTATTCCAATAAAAGCGAGGTCTCAAGTGGGTATTGAACTATGCGGAATTTATAGATATAATATGATTTCGGATGCCCTAGGCGGCTATAATTTGGGAGGAGATGTATTTCTTTCCAAAGAAATCAATAGAATTAAAGTTCAGATAGGATTTGGATATCAATCAAAGAACTTTACCAAAAATGATTTTGACGGCTCTCAAGAGCTAAAAACAAATTATCAATTACAGTATCTTTCGTTTGTGCCTACGTTAGTTCATGTGAAATTAAAGAATACAGATAAATTCGCTTTTTCGGTATTCGGAAGTTTTGGCATACATACTATTATTTGCTATAAAATTTGGAATAATAATATGACGGAAAAGAACCCATCTGCAGGTCAAGGAATTTCATCTTCGTGTAGGTTGGGATTTTCTTATTCTAAGAAATTTAATATGGTCAATGTGAGTTGTTCGCCGTTTATGGAATATAAGATAATTGTAGATTCAATAGATGATTATGAATATAGTCATTATGATTATCCTAACTCGTATAAAACAATACCTCA
>JAZRXD010000026.1:0-2307 GCA_045600045.1 Bacteroidales bacterium | reverse complement strand
TGTTGCCGTGCGGATATGCCACATAGTCTCCATCCAAGGTCTCCACCCAGATGTCAGGACTGTCCCATGTGCTGTAGCAACAGCTTGGCATACTTCCGTCATCTGTGACTGTGTCGCGGATGTAGAGGTCATTCCGGTAGTTCATTGCCTTCTGCACCGCGGCATAGGCATCCACCAGGCCATAACCTACATTATTGTTCCACGTGCCGTTGGGATGACCTATTGTATCAGAATAATGATAAATATCCGGACGAATTTTGCGTGCTGTTGTTTCAATAACATCTTTTACCTGTTGGCTGGTAAGGTTTGGATTGACAGAGAGAACCAATGCAGCAACACCAGAGACATGTGGGCAAGCCGCAGAAGTGCCATTGAACCATATCGTATAATCTTGGTTTTGATAGTCAGATGAAATAACATTGCCGCCATTCATCGTATGAATGGACAGATTTGGATTATACCCTTTATTATCATGTATATCCGTTGTTGAAATTAGAACGCCAGGTGCAACCACATTAAGTTTTGAACCATAATTACTTCCCCAATTTTCCCCATCACAAGAGTTAGGATTCTTTCTTTCACCACATGGACTAATTGCACCTACGGCAATCACAGAATCCAAGGAAGCAGGAAAAGACACGTTGTTTACATTGTTGTTACCGGAAGAGACAACTACAACACATCCTTTATTATTTCTACCATATTTGCATGCATTTCTTATTTCATTTGCAATAGCGTCATTATAAGAACCTCCCCATGAATTGCTTAAGATATCAGCATCATAAACAGACCATGCTTGATATATTCCATTGACAATCCATGATACTTCAGTAATCCATGATGTGTAAGGAAGAGGATATGTATTTCCATAAGCGATTCTAATTGGTATTACACTAGAGTTATAAGCGACACCTTTGATCCCAATGCTATTGTCTTCTGCACCAATTATACCAGAACAGCAAGTTCCATGTGCGTCATCACCTTTGCATCCTCCGTTTGTCCCTCCTAATAATCCATCAGTGGCATCAAATCCTGGCAACAAATTACTTGTCAAATCAGGGTGATTCAAATCTACTCCTTCATCAATAACAGCAACTTTAACATTTTGTCCATCGGTAATGCTCCATGCAGGATTAACGTTTATGTCCGTTCCAATAATACCATTATATTGCCCGGTGTTATTTAAGCCCCACTGGTTTACGTAATTTGTATTATTTTTTCCTTTCAGAAACATTCCAAAATCTGGTTGTGCAAAAAGAACTTGACCGGATTCAAATAATATATTCGAATACGTAATGGATTTATCCTCCACATCATTCAGTGTCACCATAAAAACATTTTTGTCAGAGCCAAATTGTTTGCAATTAGAAAAAGGAATTTGATGAGTTTTTAGAAGATTTTCAATCGCAACTCCTTGTTTAACTTTTATCAACAACTTGTTTGTCAGCCAATGTATAACGGAATCATCGGATAACAACAAATTTGAAAAACTGAAATCACTGTTTTTAAGGCAATCATATATCACCTCACTACTCCCATCAAATATAACTTTTGTGTTGGTTACAACAGAACAAACACTGTTAGAGTTGTTTAGAAGACTTTTCAACAAGTTGATATTTTCTCTGCCTTCATGAATTGAAATCATAAAAGAGGAATCTTGTTTTTTAAAAAATCTTTTTGTTCCGTCAGAATTGTAAATAAATTCTTGGGCATTTACAAAAAAGAACGAAAACAATAGTCCGATAATGAAAAAATACTTTTTCATGGTATATGTTATTTTATGATTTTAAATTTGTAGTTACTGACCATCCATGTTGGCGAAGTTGAATATCCAGCAAATTGGATGGATACCATATTCGTTGAGATATGGCTGATTTTAAAAATATTGTTTGGATTAGAAAACGTATCGTTGGCATATATTTGTCGTACAATTTGGACGACGGAATCGTTTTGCCATACAAAATCATTCCAAGTGCTGTCGCTGAACATCAGACCCATTTGTGAATTGTTCTCCACCTTTGAGAAAAAAGTGTTTCCAATGGTGGAAAAACAAAGTTCAACATGATAGTTGTTTGTATCACAAATCCATGTCATTCCGTTATTAAAGAATGATTTTTCTTTAACTTCCTTGTTCTTTTCCTTCTCGCATCCTGCGAAAAACAACGCGCCTGCGAGGAATACCGTTGCCATGAGCGGCAAAATTCTAAAATTTCTCATTGTAATTGATGTTTAGTTTAAAAATATTTTTCGGCTACTCGCTTTTTCTGCTTTTGCGGCACGGGTGTCCTTTCGCCCTGTTCCACCCTT
>JAZRXD010000025.1:0-3053 GCA_045600045.1 Bacteroidales bacterium | reverse complement strand
GAGTGCTGACGGACAAGACACCTATCCGAGACCTGTTCAACGGACCCGAAAAACTGCCGGATGTATGTGACCAACCTGTTCAACTGGAGTTCGCGTTTAAATATTAACCGTTCAAAAAGTTTCTTTGGACACTAGTGATTTACCATCTTTGAATAATGAAGTATCAGTTGGTGCTGAATTACCAGAATTAACATCTGCTATACTTCCCAACTTCACCAATGGGAATCGACTCTTTATCTCTACTTTTTTCTGAGCACTTGTCCTTATCGCCTTGTCAAACGTCGTTCTGCTAAAATCGAGCATATCCGCCAATGAATAATAAGCGGTGTATTGTGCCAAATCATCGGCTATTGTTGTTGTGGCTTCGGCAAATGTGTTGCGAACTGCACAAGCCAATGTACCTCGTGCAAATCGGTCGGAGTCATTATAGAGTTTGCCACCTTTTTGATTTATGACAATTCCTTCAGCACCTTTTCGGTTGCTCCAATCGTAGCCTAAGAATGTTTTTTGTTGTGCATTATCGGCAGGGGCTGTAATTACCAATGTAGCTTGCTTATGAACCAAAGTATAATATTTAACTTTTTGTATTTCAACATTTTTTACAAAATCATAAAAACGTCGCAATTCTTCTGATTGCCGTTCTTCGGCAGTTAGTTTTTTGGGATATTTTTGTGCGTCTGGGTTAAATGCCTCAACATATTCTTTAAAGTAGTTCAACGTTTTTATTTCGCTTAAAGAATATGCTTCTTTTGCGAATTTCAGATAAACATCTTTTTCAACTTCTATTTTCTGAACATACGCATCAAACACCTTAGCGTCTTCCCATTCGTCGTTAACATCGCCTTTTGTTATAGCCTCGGCCACATCGTCTGCCAGTTTCATTTGTATAGGCGGTTCGTTGTATTTTTCAAGATACAATACCACTGTATTTGTACCTGTTGCTCCAAATGTTTTGCTGCCAAAACAAACTATTGAGCGCAACAAGAAATGCGACAATATTTTTTCTCGTGCGGCTTCGTAACTTCCACTATTATTGCTCAAAATGCTTGAAGGCAACACTACGGCCGCAATGCCTTTGGGCTTTAAAAGCTGTGCGATGCGTTCAACAAACAATGTTTCTATTTCGCTTCCGTCGTTGCTTATTTTGTTGATAATATCAAATGAATTGTTTTTGAGTTTCAAATGGCTTTTGAACGCCGATACGCTGTAAGGGGGATTTGCCACAAGAATATCAAACGTTCCATTTTCAATGCTTTTTTCTGTGTAATTCTCCAAACCGTCGCCAAATATGATTTGAGAACCACCAGCACCATTCATAAACATGGAAATTTTGCTTACGCGAGCAAGACGATAGTCTTTTTCAATGCCATAAATGTGTTTTTCAACCCACGAATTTTCAGCATCTTTTCTTACAGCGTTTATTGCTTCAACAGCTTCGGTCAAAAAATGACCTGCACCGCAGGCATAATCTATTACGCGAGGCAAGCCGCATTCCGAAATGTAATTTTGCAACGGCAGGCAATCCCAAATAAAACGTGTAATAGGTGTTGGAGTGAAAAATTGACCTTCGTTCTGCTTAAAACCTTTGTTCAATAGTTGCTCAAACAAGTCGCCCAAAAATTGTTGTTTATTTGGGTAGACAATGCGATATGATTGAAAAAGTGTAACCATTTCCACCAAAATTTTACCGTTCTGATAGAATAGTTCTTCGTTGTGAACGTCTTTAAAAGCGAAATCGTTGTTTGAATAGAATTTCAAAATACGGATTGTATTGTTCAAATCTTCAATGGCGGCTTTTCGCTGTCTGCCTGTATATTGTTGAAACAAATCTTTTGCATAGTCGGCTGATACATAGAAGATTTTCTCCTTCATAAATTCTTCCATCCCTTCTTTGTGAAGGCGTTGCAAACGATCTTGCAAACTTTCGTATGTGTCGCTTCCCTGCTTATATTGAAATTCCACTTCCTCAAAATCTTGCTTTTTTATTTCGTCAACCAACTTGCATATGAATAAAGCAATCAGTCTATTAAAGGCGTTTTCCTTATCACTCACATTGTTATGGCGAAGTATTTCTTCAAACCGGTTTACTATTTTATCTTCAGGCTTAAAATCTATCAAATCTTTTTTACGCAATGGTTTAATACCGATTTTGTAAGCAGTATTATCTTCGCCAAATATTAAATTGTCGTAAAAATCGCCATTATAAGTTTCTTTCCACACTTCAAACTTTTCACGAGCAGAATAAGCTTTTTCATATAGTTTGATATTATCATCGTTTTTGGAAACCAATTTTATATTGGCATCGTCAGAACAACAAATTGTATGACATTTACACATAACTTTATCATCAGTGTAATCCGAAGCATATAAAGCCAACCATTGCGCAGAACGTTCCTGTTGCCAGTAACTAAAAACTTGTCCACCATCAGCTTGCGTGTCTTTCCATGCTTTGTCAAATTCCCTTCCCGCTGTTTTGCATTCAATTATCAGCAAAACATCATTACTTTCAGATTGATAAACAATCACGTCGGCACGAGCACTTTTTTGTTCATGCCCAAGTGTCCACACTTTTTCCAATTCAATATGTTCAGGACGATAGCCTTTGTCAAGCAAGCGCGCAACACATTCAAAAACAACCATATTCTCTTTATGTTCTTCATCAAAAACAGTGTTTCTTTCGCGTCCTCGAACTTGTTCTGGGAAAAAGAGTCTATGAGTATTGAAATCCACAGACATCACGCAATTTAAATCGCTATGAAATGTTTTTGACACCATGTTGTTTGCATTTTCTTGAAAGCCAATCCTTTCAAGTACTTTGCGAAAGTTATCTTTTGTAATCATAAGGCTATTTACTATTTATGCGTTGCCATTTTCTACCATAACCTACGCCACAAAAAAAACCACGGACAAAATGTCTATGATTTGCGGTCGTAGGAAACCTTGGAAAACAGACAAATGCCCGTGATGCTACACGAGCATTTACACATCTGTCCCGAGTTTTCCTTTTGAAATTTCCTACGTTTCAAATCATTTGGAACAAATAGCAAACGCTA
>JAZRXD010000024.1:0-6035 GCA_045600045.1 Bacteroidales bacterium | reverse complement strand
ACAATAGTAGAAATTAAAAATGCTCTTTAGAGCCTTTGAATACGTAAATATATAAAAACCTCTTGATTTTGAATACTATGTCAAAGAACTTTTTGTGGGATTTTTACCCCACCCTATTATTTATATTATCATTATTACGTTGGTATTTAATACATTATATGTTTTATTAGAAATAGTTAGACTCAAAAGTAAAGAATTTCCTGATCTCGATGAATTGCGTTACCATATTTTTTTGTTGATATATCGTTCACTTCCATTATCATTACACTATCGCTTCCACCGAATTGTTTTGAAAACTTTTGTTCTATTTGCAGTTTTACTATATCCAAAATTCGTTTTGTATTATTTATTTCATATACAGACATTTGCAAACGCACTGCACCATTCCGTTCCAACATTTTTGAAAATTTTGTACGTAACTTATCGTTGCTTATGTCATAACTTACAACCAACATTGTTTAATTGATAAATTGAGGATAATCATCTTCAGATTTTTCTTGCATAAAACATCTGTAGTATGTTTGTATGTATTTAAAAATTTGTGTCTTATATGGAATTAGTGCATCGTAGAATACTCGGCAATAATCTCCGTTTTTTTCAAATTTTAGTCTGTATTCGTTTTTTATGAGGGCAAAGTCAGATTTCTTAAATTGTTTTTTCGCAAACGCATTTCGCACGGTATTGTCTATAATGCATCGAAATGGTTCAACCAAATCGCAAATTAATGATTTTCTCTTAAACCAAAGTCGATGATACACACCAATATACACATCGAAACCAAACATTCTAACAAAGCATTCTATAAAATTGAATAATATTGTATAACCAATGTCAAGTGTCGCATTCAATACATCAACTTTTGTTCGTGGCATACGCGATTTCCAATCGTACTGTTGATAATATGCTTCAAAAAATTTCTTAGCCGCAATACCTTCCGTTCCCATCAACTGATTGTAGTCGGATATAGTTGGTATAATCGATAAAACACTTTCGCAATATTGTTTGGCTGCTTCTATCAATTCGTTTTTTTGCTTGGTTTTGTTTAAAAGCGTTAGTTGATTTTGAATTTTATTTCTCACCAATACTTTGGCTACTGTTAAATCATTTTTGGAATATTCGTATTGTTTTTGTCGCAACAAATAGTTTGCTTCTGCCGAATTTGCCCAATAAAAGACAGGTCGTAGGTTTTGACGCATGACCACAAGTGCAACATTGTTTTTTTGGCACTTTTCAATTAATGGTGTTGTAATCGAAATATTACCAACGACAAAAATTGCTAGAATTTTTTGAAAAGGAAGTTTTGTTAATGTTTTCTTTTCTTCTGTTTCTTCCAACAATAATTCTCCATTACTCACACGAAGATTTCGATTCTTAATGCAGTTTATAAAGAAAATAGTCCGATATTCTATGTCTTTATGAGTAAACATTTTCGGTGTCGGTTTTGTCGCATAAATTGCAATAAATACAATGTTGACATTTTGCTGGATTTGTTACAATGTCGTCGATTGGATTATATGCCTTAAAATGAGTAATGAATTGTTTGAGTTCTGCCTTGCTTGTTTCATTTGGCGTTTCCTGCGGCATCATTTTGTTTGTTGAAATTTCGTAGAAGGCAATTTTTTGTACATCGTAGCCCATTTCCAATAAGCAGAAATATTGAGCCCACAATTGATAGATTTGACCCTGAAAGATTCGTTTCAATTGGTATTTCCTCTCTATCAAAGTTTTTTCTTTTACTTTAAACAAATCTATCTTCCCCATAATCCCCAATTCATTGCTATATACAGGCAACGCCATAATGTCGTTTTTCTTGGTACTATAGGTTTTATTATCTATACCTTCGTGTGCAATTGTACCTTGCACTTGAGGCGTAGCCTTGTATAATTCTTCATCCGTATCCATATATACATTGTGTAAGTATATTGAATACGGACAAAAAATAAAGTCGTTCAACGTCGCTATGGAAATGTAATCTTCCATTTATTTATTGAATTGTTGTACGTATTGCAACCATTCTTTATTTGAAATTGCAAATTTCAATTTACTCAAATCATCGCTTTGTTTTATTTGTTCTATAATCCAAAGACCTTTTCGTGCAATATTATATGCTCCATTAGCATCCGCATTATCAGGCAAGCCTTGTATTTGTTTTCTACTATCGTAGAACTTACCCTTGGAATCTGCAACTGGAGAAATCATATAATCAATTTCGGTTCCTGTTTTGCTATTTCGCATTTGCAATGTTAAATGCAACAAATGCAGCAATCCTTCAAAGAATTTTTTCTCTGTTTGGTTTGCGATAGCTTCTTTTATATTGCCATTATAGTCAATATCATATTGTTTGAAGAAATCCTTGAATCTTTGTGTTAAGTTAAATTCTTCACTCACAAACTGATTATTTTGAGATGAATCACGTCTTGTTTCAATACGTTCTCCGAACGTGCATATAGTCCACTTTGCGCGAGTTCCTTCTGCTTTTGTCGTAAAATTGTTATAATCAAATGATAATTCGAACCATCCTTTGTTTGTATTGTATTTGATAGTATCAAATTTCGAGAAAAACAATTTTGCTTTTTCCACATTTTCATAACGTGTGTTAAACAAATTAACAAAACCTGTTACTGGATCCATTTTACTTGTGTTCCAAGCTGGAATATAAAATAAGAAGCCACTTTGTTTGCCTAATTTTTTAAAACTTTCAAATTTGTTTGTCAGTTGATATGCCTTTAATACTCCACCATCTGCAGTTGCTAAAGCTTTTTTATCAACAAAATAGTTGAGTTTGTCAATCAACATTTTTTCAAATTTTTGATATACCTGTTTTTCTACTTTTTGACGACCACGCATAAATCCCAAATTCAAGTCTTCCAACACCACTATAGCATTGTATTTTACCATTAATCGAGTGATTTTATGAATTACTTGGCTCAAGTATCCTTCTTTCAATTCCTTAATGTTTTCAATTGTTTGCCAACTTTTGCGTGCTTCGTCGCGATTTTTTTCGCGAGCATCAAGTAATGTATGATAGTTTGTTTTATACGTGTTGCCATTGTATTCGTTCACTATTTCGTTCATAGTATATTGTTCCACAATCTTCCCAGTTGCGTCAATCAATGACAGATACAACAAATGACGTTCACCTCTATCAATTCCAATAACGTATGGCTTTTCGTTGTGTTTTAGATATTCATTGACTAATGGGTTGATGTCGTTCGTTCCTGGAGCCTTAAAGTTCATAGTAATTGGCACGTGGAATTGGAATTTGTCAACGGTGTATCGTTTGTCTTTTATCAAATCATAGTTGAATACCGATTCTTTTTTCGGATTATCAACATTCTTGTTTTTTATGGGTTGATTCGCAGAATGTGTTGGCTTAGAAACATTGATACTTTTCTTTCTGTAAAATACTTCGGCACCACCATTTAACATGTAAACAACATCGACAAGGTTTTTTTCATCGAACAACATTTTCCAATATAACGTGTGCATATTGGGAGTGCCTTTGCTAAACGGAGAAAAGTCCTTGTTATAGATTTGGAACAAATATAATTTGTTTTCCGCCACAAAATTTAACATTGTATTCCAATTAATGTCCTCTCGTTTAATTTGATAGCAAGAAACCATAACATCGTGGTAAAATTCCGCAATATCGTTATATTGCTTCGTTTCTTTCCATTTAAAATTATAATGTTTATATGAATCATGTTTTGTAAATCCTTCTTTGAAATAATCAATCAGTGCATATAATGATTTTTGGTATTCAACAGGATTATTTTTCCGATATTCTGTTTTAAATTTTCCACTATCGTAAATGTCGATAATGTTTTTAATGGGTAATTTGTATTTTTCTACGGCAGGAGCATAACTATCACCTTTTGATCTGATGAATAAACGAGGCGTATTTTTGTTGTCTGGTTTTTGAAAATCCAAAATGATTCTTGTCGCTAAATCCATTTGAGAATCTTTGCATAATAAAGATTTGTCTTCTTTAGATAACTTTTTATCGGTTACTGCTAAATAATACAAACCATCTTTTTCGAACAACAAACCTGCTTTTGTTTCATAATCAGGAACCCAACCACTTAAAAAATAACCACTATTAAAATTCAGCTTTATTTTTTCTTCCGAATAAGGCTTTTGAGTCACATAGTTTCGCACCTTGTTGTAAAGCGATGTAATCTTATTCAATTCGTCCCAATAAGCAGTAAACTCTCCATAAAATTGTTCATCTTTTTCGGCTTCGTTGCCACTTCCACACAAAGGTTTAACAAAACGTTGCAACTCCTTCATTGCATCAAGCAAGTTTTTTAGTTTCTCAACGCTCATTTTGTCCGAAACAAGATTTTTGCCTTCGGGATATGGACAATTTAACAAGTCCTTTGCTTCGTTATATGCATTGGTAATACGTTCAAAAACAGATTTTCCATTTTCATCTTTAAAATATTTCTCAACGCGTTTTTCTGCATCATTCAAACATTCATTTATATAGGCAATTGAAAAACTATCGTTTCCCTTTACAAGTTTTTTAATCCGCTCGTCGTATGCTTCGGCATCTTCTTTTTTCTTCGATTGGTTTTGGGTTCTTACCTCATTTTCTATTGCTTGCGAAATTTCATAGTAATTATCAAATAGTTTTTTCGAAATGTTTGTCAGTTCATTATCGTTTGTGATATAAATATTGGCAAGATTATAATCGCCAATATTGGCAAATAATTTAGGCAATTTGCCATCAGCAAAGACTTTTTCGTTTAACTCTTGATAACATTTTTCCACATTTTCCAACACCTCGTTTGAATCTTTGAACGCTTCGGGTAGCCATGAAATAGCTTCGCGGTCGCTCAATATTTGTTTAAACAAAACTTTCAATTTCGGCAAACGCTTTGTTTTATCTTTTTGTTGTTGATTATACAAATTGATATATTCATTCAAACCTTGAATTTTGGGTATTCCTTGCTCCTCTGTACGTCCACCTATAACTGCATTATACACATCTATTTGCTTTTGAGTAAGCACCATGCTGTAATAGTCCAATTTGAACATATCGGCAATGCTTTCCACATTTAAATATGGTTCAAAATCTTTATAAAGCCTATTTAATTTTTCTTCAAATTCGGGGACGGCTTGAACTTTAGAAAAACTGTTTATGTTATCAATAAACTTCGGCAAATTTTCGTGAATCAATCTATATGCAATAGATGTTGATTTTGCTTCTTCAGAATACATATTTTGTCGATTCTCGTTGAAACCTTTAAAATATGTAGTGAAATCCTTAAATTCTTCAACCCAAGTTTTTTTATCTTTGTCATTGCCAACAAACGTTATTAAATCCTCTTTTATCAGTTCTTTCTTGTCGAACCGTTTGTATGCGTCTTGCGATTTAAGTTGTTTTGCAATCTGCTTTCGCAAATTATCTTGAATCTTTTCTAATTTTTTCTTACGGTCATCGGCATTACGATTCATATACCAGAAATAAAATTCCTTCAAAGAATCCAACTTTCCACAATCATCATAATTCAACTCGAAATTTTCCAAAGCCTTTCCGATAAAATCTTTATGATAATCATCTATTATCTTTTTAACTTTTTTATAGCTATCGGCGCGATGTTGGTCTTGATCCAACAATCCACTTTTTTCTATATTTTCTAATGTCTTTCCTACTGGTTTTAATTCAAAACGTAAGGTTTTCGGTAAAGAATATAGTCCTGTAAATTGGTCAAAATTTTTCATTATATTAAGTTTTTATTAGGCAATAAAGATAGCATTTATTTATAAAACGAAATCGGTTTTTATTCAAAAGGGAATAGGATATTTTCCAACAACAATTTTCTATCTACCGAAAATTCTCGGTAGCAATTCTAATTACACATTAAGCATTGGGAATTAAGACGTGTAGGCCATAAAACAAAAAGGGTCCGCCAGCGCTGCTGACAGACCCTCGTAAAAAAGAGGCGGCACCTACTCTCCCGGTTTTGGCCCAGTACCATCGGCGCATCCGGTCTTAACTTCTCTGTTCGGTATGGGAAGAGGTGGAACCC
>JAZRXD010000023.1:0-60474 GCA_045600045.1 Bacteroidales bacterium | reverse complement strand
GTTCATCGCAAATAAACAAAAAAGAATAGAGAAAAAATATTTCATGCTTCCTTAGTGTTAGTCGTCATAATCATCATAGTCATCATAATCGTCGTAATAACTAGACTTTTTCGATTTTTGTTCTTTGGCTGTTTTTGGAGCTTTTTTTGCAGATTCTTTCACTTGAGGTTTTTCTTCTGGTTCGTCTGTATAATCATCCTCTTCTTCACTTTCATCGTATTCTTCGTCAACAGGTTTTTTCTTGTCTTTTGACTTTTTGCTTTTTGCAGTTGTTTCAGTTTTTTGCATTGGAGTCTCGGCAACTTCTTCCGATGGAGTTTCTTCTTCGTATTCGTTTTCTTCGGTTGCAATAGGTTCGGAAGGTTCTTCAACATCCTTTTCTTTCTCTTTGTCCTTTTCTTTTTCTTTCGCTGCTATAGCAGCAGCTTTTTCAGCTTCGATATCTTCGGGATCTTTGTTGTAGTCGGCATATTTTCCTTCTGTGTCTTTCAACAAATAATTTTCCAATTTAAGATATTCCGTTGGGTCGTATGGCTTGGTTGCCGGAGGCTTTATTTCTTTTTCTTCTTCAACTTTGAATGTCCTTTTTCTGATTAACGAACTTGGTATCATTCGTTTGGCACGAGTTTTCGCTTCGTAGTACGACCAAGCTTTCATGTCGGCCCACACGGCGTTGCACCATTCTTCCACTTCCATACATTTTCCTGAAGGAACTTTTTCGTAGTCCATGAGTCGGTCGAACGAAGTACTACCGTATTCGGTGAATCGTGCTTCGTGTATGAAATTGTAGAATTTTGCAATGATAATGGAATCTTGAATTTCAACCGAAATGGAGAAAACTATGCTTCCTTTCGTTTTTTCGGCAGCGTGCGACGAAAGATAAATGTCGGGAATTCTCACATAATTTGCATACGGAAAATATCCTTTCCCTTGGAATTTAAGTTCTTTCCAATTTTTTGCAATCAATCGCTGGCCTTTTTCTTTGTTGAACCATTTTTCCACGTTGCGGTACAAACGAAGTTTGTTCGTGCCGTGGCGAATAGGAATTGTATCGTAAACCACATACGATTGGCCAAAGGAATTGAAACCGAATCCTGCAAAAAGAACAAATAGCAATATGAAGATTTTACTTTGCATCTATCTGACTTCCATTAATTTATAAATAGAAATAGTTCCTTTTGTTATACGATTTTCAATTGGAAGGCTCAAGTCAATATGTGCGTGGTTCGGTTGTGATTCCACGTCAATCTCTTCGCGGAAAATCATGCCGATATTTTTTGCATAATGTTCTTCGGCATATTGATAGGAATATAAATTCTTGAAATCTTGTTCAATTACTGTCAATACCGAATCGTACACGCAACCCAAAATTGTATCGGATGCGAGAATTTTATCGTACGAAGCTAATTGTTCGGGATTTGTGTTGTAAATGTTTAGATCCCAACTATAATATTTTTTTGCCGGGAATCTCAAAATCTGATAAGGAACATTGTTCTCTACACGTACTATGGAATGAGAATATTGTTGAACAGACGTTGAAGAATATGGTATCCATTCTCCCGTTTTCGAATCACTTTTGAAATTATTTATAGCGTAAACTTTGCAATTGTTGGTATTGGACAAAAGTGCGGTTGTTTTTTCTTTCACAAAAAAGACACTTGTGTCGTGAATATTTGCAGGAACGTCTATTTTTATCGAAGTACATTCGTAGATTTTTTCACTACCAATCAAAATAGGATAGTATTTATTCCATGAATTTTCGGGAGTCGAAGTGTTGCGACTGCACGAAAACAAAAGGATTGCAATGCAATATGGCAGGAGTTTCTTCATAATGAATTTGTATAGTCAAAAGTAAAAAAAATGCACAATACACAAATCATAAAGTTGGGGATTGTTTCCTATTTTTATTTTAAGGGAATTTCGTTATTTTTGCACTGCTAAAAATATTTTTATGGCAGAAAAACAGCGTACGATATCTCAAAAGGTTTCTTTCACAGGGAAAGGACTTCATACGGGAAAGATTGTTACGGCAACCATTTATCCGGCAGAGCCAAATAGCGGGATTCGATTCAAACGAATTGACTTACCCGAAAATCCTATTATTCCGGCAATTGCAGAAAACGTGGTGGACACGGCACGTGGAACCGTTATCGGAGTAGGAAAAGTTTTTGTAAGCACTATTGAGCATTTGATGGCTTCGTTCCATGCTTTGCACGTAAATAATGCATTGATTGAAGTTGATGGTCCGGAAGTTCCGATAATGAATGGAAGTGCAAAACCATTTTTCGATGAAATTCAACGTGTGGGAACTACAGAGCAAAATGCAGAAGTTGAATATTTTGAAATAAAAGAAAAAATCACATATACAGAACCTGAACGCGGAGTAGAAATTATAGCATATCCTTGCGACACGTTCCGTGTTGACGTAAAAATCAGCTACGATTCGTTCATGTTACGCAATCAATTCGCAAGTTTGAGCGATTTGAATGATTTTGGAAAAGAAATCTCTTGTTGCAAGACATTTTGTTTCCTTCGTGAAATTGAAATGATGCTTGCCGCAAATTTGATAAAAGGTGGCGATTTGGACAATGCACTTGTTTTTGTGGATCGTCCGGTTTCTGAAGAAGAAGTTGCTCGTTTGTCGGCTCTATTCAACAGAACTGATGTTAAAATTGAGAAGGAAGGTGTTTTGAACAACACTCCGTTGTCGTTCGAAAATGAACCTGCACGCCACAAATTGCTTGACTTGATTGGCGATTTATGGTTGGTTGGGAAACCCATCAAAGGACATATTATTGCTACAATTCCGGGACATAAAGCAAATACGGAATTCGCAAAAATTCTTCGTAAACAACTAAAACCTTCGGTAAAAGTTCCTGCTCCGGTGATTGATTTGAATGCCGAGCCGGTTTACGATAATCAAGCTTTGAGTACATTGTTGCCATACAATTATCCGTTCCAATTGGTTGACAAAATCATGTTGTTGACCGACACGGAAGTCGTTGGTATTAAAAATGTTACGGCAGACGAACCATTCTTTCAAGGACATTTTCCTGCCGAACCTGTTATGCCAGGTGTTTTGATTTTGGAAAGCATGGTACAATGTGCAGGTGTTTTTGCTTTGTCGCATGTGGAAAAATCCAGCGATTATTTGGTTTATTTTCTAAGTGTTGACAATGTTAAATTTAGAAAAAAAGTCTATCCAGGCGACACACTTATTTTTAAATTACAGTTGCTTTCGCCGGTGAGACGTGGTATAGTTTATATGAAAGCATATTCTTTCGTCGCAGGTCAATTGGTTGCAGAAGGCGAAATTAAAGCTCAAATAAATAAAAAAGAAAAATAAAATATGGAACAGCCGTTAGCATATATCGATCCGAAAGCTAAATTAGGTAAAGATGTGGTTGTAAAACCTTTTTCATACATCTATGACGATGTTGAAATCGGTGACGGGACAATCATCGAACCAAACGTAACAATTATGCCAGGTGCACGAATTGGTAAAAATTGCCACATTTTTCCTGGTGCTGTTATTTCTGCGGTTCCTCAGGATTTAAAATTCGCTGGAGAACATACAACTGTTGAAATTGGTGATAATACTGTTATTCGTGAATGTGTTACAATTCATCGAGGAACGGCCGACAAAATGAAAACGGCTGTTGGTAGCAATTGCTTGTTGATGGGTTACGTTCATATTGCCCACGATTGTATTGTAGGTAATAATTGCATTTTCGCAAATTATGCGGCACTTTCGGGACACTGTATTATTGGCGATTATGTGATTATTGAAGGTAAAGCTGGAGCTCAACAATTTATGGAAGTCGGCGACCATGCATTCATTGCTGGTGGAACATTTATTCGAAAGAATGTGCCTCCTTTTGTTAAAGCTGCACAAGAACCAATTCAATATATAGGAATCAATTCCGTAGGTCTTTCACGTCGTGGTTTTTCAGAAGAAAAGATCCGTGAAATTCAAGAAATCTATCGCTTAATTTTCTTGCAAAAAGGTGTGCTGATGAAAGATGCGTTGGAAATGGTTCGCACGCAAATTCCTCAATCAGCCGAACGCGATTCGATTTTGAAATTCATTGAAAATTCACCAAACGGAATAATCAAAAAACCATAACGTACATGAATGCGTTTTTGAATAATAACTTGCAGCGAAGTATCCTTTGGATTTTCGCTGTTTTGTTTTTCTGCTCTTGCTCAGAAAAAAAATATCACGAAGTTACAGGTCTTGCACAAGGAACATATTATCGTGTAGTTTACGAAGATACAGAAATGCGTCGGGCAGAATTTGATTCCATTCTAAAAAAATTTGACACGACATTCAGTGTGTATATGCAGGAATCAATGATTTCAAGAATCAATAACAATGATTCAACAGTTTGCGTCAGCCAGCAATTCCGCTATTTTTTCGAACAATCGCAACGAGTTTGGAATATGACTGATGGTTTGTTTGATATAACTGTTGGACCGCTTGTGAATGCATGGCGTTTTGGTCCCGACACGACAAAAAAGGTGTTGCCTACTCAGCCGCAAATCGACAGCATTTTGGAATTTGTGGGAATGAATAAAATTCGTTTGGTTGGTGACAAGTGTGTGAAAGACGATCCTCGAATTCAAATAACGGGAAATGCCAATGCACAAGGATATTCTACTGATTTAATCGCTACTTACCTTGATTCTCTTGGCGTAAAAAATTATTTGGTTGATGTTGGTAGCGAAATGCGTGCGAAAGGTGTGAATCCAAAAGGGAAAACATGGAGAATCGGCATAACTAATCCTGAAGAAGGAATTGATAGTTTGCCTGTGGAACTACAAAGTTCTATTTCTATCATACTGGACAACAAATCGTTAGCAACTTCGGGAAATTATCGAAAATTCTTTTACAACAATGGACAAAAGTACGCCCACACGGTTAATCCACACACGGGACAATCTATTCCAACCGATTTGTTAAGCGTGACGATTGTTACAGAAAAATGTATTGATGCTGATGCGATTGCAACGGCTTGCATGGCAATGGGTGTGGAAAAGTCAAAAGAATTTCTTCAATCTCATCCAGAATATGATGCTTTGATGATTTATGCCGAAAATGGAAAATTGGCAGTCTTTAAAACCGAAGGAATTACAGAAAAGTAGTTTGTTAATAACTGAATAATAACTCCTTATAGTTTTTGACATTTCGAATGCTTCGAGCCGATAAATTTGTAATTGTTAAACTACGATTATGAATTTAGAATCACTCATTCGGTCAACTTTGTATGGTAAAGAAACCGTTGTCGTTCCGGGTTTGGGAACGTTTAATTTGCAGTATCAGTCGGCTCGATTGGTGAAATCTGAAAAAGTGACATTCAAACCACCTCAAAAAACCGTTGTTTACTCGCAGGAATGTGATTCAAGCAATACGGTTTTGGTTGATGCGTTCGCTCAAATTTTGAATTGTTCAAAAGATGAAGCGTTACAGAAAATCAATGATTTTGTTTCTAAATTTAAAATATTGATACAACAAAAAGGTTCTGCTTCACTTTGTGGTGTTGGAACTTTTTCGGCCGATGGAACTTTCAAATCGGCAACTTTCCCTGAAAGTTCTCCGGAAACATTTGGTTTGGGTGATTTTTCGATAAAAACATTGTCGGAAGACGAAAAAAAAAATGACAAGCCAAACTCGTTGAAAGTTGCTGTTGGCGTTGCCAAAACAATGTTCATAGCTTCTCCAATTCTTTTTGGTGCGTTGTTGATTCCGAATATATTACAAGTGTCGCACAATGTTCATTTTGCTTCGTTGTTTCGCGAAACAAATGTTGCGGTAGATTTATCGGAACCGGAAATGCCTCGTCCGTATGCTTTTAAAACGGTTGTTAAGGAAGAAACCCAAGCTCCTGTTGAAAAAGTTGCGATGGCGGAAGTTAAAAAAGCAAAACCAGTAGCCCAAAAGAAAAAATCGACCCAAAAGACAAAAAATCTTCGTTATTTCGTTGTTGTTGGAACGTTTTCGGATGTTTCCAATGCAGAACGATATGTGCAAAAATTGAAATCCGAGAACCCAGATTCTGGTGTTATAACGCCTGAGAATGAGAAAAGTAAAGTGTATTTGACTGCTTTTTCCGAAAAAAGCGAAGCGCAATCGTATATGAAACAATTGCGTGAAAATTCCGAATACTCAAAAGCTTGGGTTTACGTAAAGAAATCATAAACTAATCCTTGTCGTTTTCGGGAAAACGCCTTACTTTACGGACAATTTTAAAGAGTATGGGAATTGAGGATTTGGAAAGCGAAAATCAGAAACTTCGCGATGAAGTTGCACATTTGAAACGTTTGCTCGACGATGCAAATGTGCAATTGGCACAATACAAAAATACTGAACCGATAGAAGATTCAAAATCAGGAGATTTGGAAAGCCGTCGTTTCAAAATGGTGACGGTGATGTATGCCAATGTTGTTGGTTTTGATAAATTGGGGAATGTGGATAATGCTTCGGATTTGGTGGATAAACTCGATGCTATTTGGGTGAAAATCAACACAATCGTAAAAAAATATAATATCCGAAAAGTAAAATCGATTGGAGATTCGTATATGTGTGCCGGTGGAATTCCCGAGAAAAACTGCACGAATCCGATTGAAATGATTCTTGCTGCGATGGAAATAGTTCGTTTTATGCGTTCAGAAAAGGATATTTGGGATATTAGCATGGGAATTCATACAGGACCGGTTGCTGCAATTATTTCGGGGAAAAAACGGAATACGTTTGAATTGAAAGGCGATGCTGCAAATATTGCTTGTAGAATAGAATCGTGTGCGAAATCGGGAAAAATCATTATTTCGGAAATGACGTACGGATTTCTTAAAGGAATTTTCTCGTGTGAATTGATTGGCGCCTTGCCTGTGAAATACACAGGCGTTGTGAATATGTACGAGGTTACGGGTTTTAGTCCGAAATACACTGACGATGCTAATTTTCAAATCCCTAATCATAATTTTTATGTGCGTTTTGGTCGGGTTCGTTTCCCTGATTTGGAAGAATATATTTTGAACAGATTGGAAAAGGAACTTCCGTCGTATCTGCATTATCACAATGTAAAACATACGATGGATGTAATGATTGGAGTTGAGGTTATTGCAACTGCCGAAAATGTAACTGACGAGGAAGACATGTTGTTGCTCCGAACGGCAGCACTGTTCCACGATATGGGACAAATTGTCCAGTCAAAAGGACATGAAAACATTAGTTGCGATTTCGCTCGCGAAATTCTTCCACGCTATCAATATTCTCCAGAACAAATTGAAAGAATTTGCACATTGATTATGGCTACACAATTGCCGCCAAATCCAAAATCGTTGTTAGAATGTATTATGTGCGATGCTGATTTGGATTATCTCGGTCGTTCGGATTTTATTCCGGTTTCCGACACCTTGTATGATGAATTGCACGTGCAAAATCTTGTGACAGACAAAAATACGTGGAACAAACAGCAGATTAAGTTTATTTCCGCACATACATATTTCACAAATTTTGCGAAAAACAATCGCGAAGTGAATAAGCAAAAACAGATAGAACACCTTAAAAGTTTAATTCAAGAATAATGAACAATCAAGAGAATCCCGAAACCGTATTGCTTGCCGTCATAAACAAAGTGTTGGAATTTTCCGGCGAGGGGAAACAAGCAAAAGCACAACATATTCTTCCTTTTGTGTACGAATCGACAATGCAATATCCTCAATTATTGTGGAATAATGTTGAGGTTTGGAAAGTTGCGAAATCGTTGTTGGTGATGCATCATTATGACATGATTGACGAAGAAGATGAAGAATTGAAAATGATTCAGATGGCGTTTGTTTTTTCGCAACGTTCCATTGAATTGTGCGAAACTGATGTGAATGCACATAAAGAAGATTATTTCAATGCGTTGCATACGCAAATAATGTTGCTTTCGTCGTGTTCGGATTATTTTGTCGATACTTTGGCAGAATTGTGTTCCAAAACGGTAATGACAAACGAAGAACGAACCGTTGCGCTCCGTTTGGCAAATCGTATATTACCAATGTTGACGTACAATGTAATAGTGAAAGTAGATGACAATTTCGAGAACTTCAATAATGATGCGTATTTGGCGGAAATGTGCAATAAATTCGAGTTGGAGCATTCCGATATAACGCCAAAACAACTTGAAGATGCAAAAAAAATTCATAAAATGTTGGTGCACACTTATTTGAATTTTTTCAAATAGTAACGTTGGTGAGAAAATAATTGTATTTTTGCGGAAAATAATTGAAATGAAACGATTCTTAAGCTTTGCTATACTTGTGTTTATTGGTGTTTGTACATTTGGACAAACACGTACAGTTACGGGAAAAGTCACTTCGGCTCAAACAAAAGAGCCTTTGATTGCAGCTTCGATTGTTGCAATGGAAGGAACACAGCCAACAGCGTATGGCATTTTCTCCGAACTCGATGGATCTTTTGTTTTGGATGTTCCAGCTACGGCTACTGCTCTTGAATTTTCGTATATGGGTATGGAAACAAAGATAGTTGCTTTAACATCGTCAAACGAATACAATGTAGCATTGGCTCCCGATGCGTTAATGATTGAAACTGTTGTTGTTACTGTTCCTTATGGTAAGTTGAAAAAAGAATCGTTTACAGGTTCGCTTTCGTCGATAAAAGCCGATGATATTGCTTCTGCACAAACTTCAAGTTTTGAAAAAGCATTGCAAGGACAAGTTCCTGGAATTGTTTTAAGTACAAATTCCGGACAGCCAGGTGCTTCGTCCGAAATCCAATTGCGTGGTGCAGGATCTATTTCTGCAGGAAGTTCTCCTTTGATTGTAATAGATGGAGTACCAATGTTTTCGGGCGAAACTTCGCAAAATTCCGACGCTTCGTCAATTTTAACATCGTTGAATCCAAACGATATTGAAAGTATTTCAATTTTAAAAGATGCTGCTGCAACTTCGTTGTATGGTTCACGTGCTTCGAACGGTGTTATTATGGTGACGACAAAATCTGGTAAATCAGGAAAGACAGTTTATTCGTTCTCAACTTCGCAAGGTTTGGGTTTGATTTCCACAAATGATTTCGAATTGATGAATGCTGCTGAATACAAATCGTGGTTGACAACTGCCATGCGAAATGCTGGCAAAACCAACGAACAAATTGCCGAGGAATTACTTGATGATACTTCGAACACCAATTGGTTTGACGAAGTTTATCGCCAAGCTTGGAATCAATCGTACGAATTTTCTGCTCAAGGGGGTACGGAAAACACAACGTTCTTTGCTTCGGGACAATATAAAAATGAAAAAGGTATTGTCTCAGGAACTGATTTGGAACGTTTTTCTGTTCGTTTGAACTTGAATCACAAAGCGTCGGATAAATGTTCTTTTGGATTAAAGTTCAATCCGTCATATACAGTTCAACATAGCACGGTTGAACCAGGTTATACGTCAAGTCCGGTTACAACTGCGTATACTGCCAAGCCAACTATTTCTGTGATGAACGGCGACGATTACAATTTTGTGAATAAATTCTACAATCCGGTGGGTATCATCAATTTGAACGACAATTACAACAAAACAAAACGTTTGTTGGGTAATGCGTTTGTTGAATATCAGTTTCCTCTCAATTTGGAATTCAAAACGATTGCAAACGTTGATTATATCAATGTTGATGAATATGCGTTTTTGCATCCCGCAACCCCTGATGGATCCGATAGGAATGGTGTGTCGTCATATTATTCAACAAATGTTATGACATGGACTTCATCTTCTACATTGAAATGGAATTACAAACATTTAAAACATGCTTTGCAAATCATGGGTGGTTTCGAAGTTGAGTCGAATTCGTTGAATTATTCAAATATGATTGCGTCGAATTTTGCTTTCGAAAATTTGTCGAGCATAGCTAATGCTTCGCAAATGGAACAAATGAATGAATTTGGCCGCGAATCTTCTATGTTGTCGGGAATTTCTAGCATTCAGTACAATTTTGCCGCAAAATATTATTTGAGTGCAAGTTTCCGTGTTGATGGTTCTTCAAAATTCAGTCCATCGAATCGTTGGGCTCCGTTTTGGTCGGTTGGTGGTTCATGGATTGTTTCCGACGAACAATTTATGCAGTCGCAGTCGTGGATTGATTTGTTGAAAGTGCGTGGTAGTTATGGAACTTCGGGTAACTCCGATATCGACGATTATTTGTTTATGAATTTGTATTCTTTCGGTCAAAATTATATGAATGAGCCGGGAAGTACGCCGGCAACTATGGGTAACGATGAGTTGACTTGGGAAAAGAACCACAATGCTGATTTGGGCTTTGATTTGAAATTCCTGAAACGTTTCAATTTCAGTGTCGATTTGTATAATCGAAATACATTTGATTTGTTGTTAGCTGTTCCTGTTTCAATGACCACGGGTTACGAAAGTCAGATGCAAAATGTTGGCTCTATGGTGAATAGAGGTGTTGAACTTTCTTTGTCTTCAACAATTATAAATCGTGATAAATTCAGTTGGACAACAACAGTAACATTTGCTAAAAACCATAATGAAATCACCGAGTTGTATGGTGGCGACACAATTGTTGTCAGTACAAAAATTCGTACGGTTGGGCAATCTCTACAAACATTTTATTTGGCAGAATGGGCTGGTGTAAACTCAGCTGATGGTTCTCCAATGTGGTACGATGAAAATGGAAATTTGACAAAAGATTACAATCAAGCACGTAAGGTTATTGCAGGAAATGCCGATCCGAAATTTACTGCAGGTTGGAACAACAGTTTGAATTATGGCAATTGGTCGTTGAATTTCATGTTCTATTGTTGCTATGGCAATTTGATTTTCAATCAGTTGAACAACGAATTGATTGCTGACGGGGCAACAACTTCGTTGAATCAATCGAAAGATGCGTTGGATTATTGGAAAAATCCAGGTGACAATGCTAAGAATCCTAAATTGGTTCAAAATAATGGTAGTAATAGTAACGAATTTTCAACGCGTTATTTGGAAGATGGTTCCTATATTCGTTTGAAAAACATTCAGTTGAACTATACGATTCCTTCGCAAGCTTGCGAGAAATTAAAATTGAGCCGTTTTATGATTTATGCTCAAGTTCAAAATCCTTTTGTATGGACAAAATTCACCGGACTTGATCCAGAAACTCGTGCAAACGGTATTTATTACTACGATTATCCAAAGCAACGTTTGTTTTTGTTGGGTTTGAACCTTTCTTTCTAATATGAAGTTCTTCATTATTAGTATTGAAGATATTACTCAAGAACAAATCGACGAAGTAGCCCGACGTTTGCCGAATCGTTTTGCTCAATCCAAAAAGTTTAAGTTCGAAAATGACTCTTTGCGTTGTTTGGGAGTGGGAGTGTTGTTACTCAATGCATTTCCGAATTTGTGCGAAAGCGAACTGAAAAAGAACAAAAACGGTAAATTATTTATAGAAGGACGCGAGGAATTCAACGTTTCCCATGGAGGAAAATATGTTGTTATGGTCACCGATAAAAATCCTGTCGGTATTGATATAGAAGAAATGCACGAACGAAGTTTTATTGTTGCTACAAAAGTTTTTACGAAAGAAGAACAACAATGGATGAACGAAGATAAATTGCGTAGATTTTTTTATTTGTGGACGCAAAAAGAAAGTCTTGTCAAAGCTGATGGTTGCGGAATCACAATTCCGTTGGAGTCGTTTTCTGTTTTGCCGTTTGAGAAAGGGGATAGCGTTGTCTTAAATGGCAAAAATTGGTGGTGTGCAACAAAGGAAATAGAAAATTATGTGGTAAGCGTTTGTTCCACATCAAAAGAGGTGGACTTCACTCTTTAAAGCAAAAAGAAACGTACAAACGTACGCTTCTTTTTATAAGATTTTAATGATATTCGAGAATCCGGTGATATCGAAAACCTCTTTTACCTGAGGTTTCATATTAGTAAGAATAAGTTTTCCGTTTTTTGCCGATACATTTTTTTGTAGCATAAGGAACAAACGTAAGCCTTGGCTCGAAGTGTAATCCATATTTGTGCAGTCAATTTCTATGTTTGGATTAGCATCGTCCATCAGTGGCGACAAATCTTTTTGAAATTGATCGGCGTTTGTCGTGTCAATTCTTCCTGTTAGTTTTACTAATGTTTTGTCGTTTTCTTTTATAATTGAAACTTCCATAGTTGTATATTTTCAAAATTGATATAAAAATGTTTTATTGTTGAAGTGTTTATATGTCTTTTGTCATAGTGAAAATGTTGCATCCTTTTTCAAAATGATAATTTAGAGAATCCATCATTTGTTTACAAAGAAAAATACCCAAACCACCAATTGCACGTTCTTCCAAAGGAGCGTTGATGTCGGGATCGGGTTTTTTCAAAGGATCGAATTCTACGCCGCCGTCACGGAAATTGATAGTAAGTTTGTTATTTTCGTTTTTCACGTCCACTTCAACCCATGTGGTACCGGAATAGCAAAGAATATTTTCTTCAACTTCTTCAACACACAAACGGATTTTAAATTGAATGTCTTCTGCCAATTTTTTTACTTCATTGGAATTCATTACACATTCGATGATTTCCGCATTTCTTCCTTCAACAGGTTCAAATCGTTTTAACATAACATTGTTATTTTATAGAGTGCAAGTTATAATTTTTTTTATTTCTGCCTTCATTTCTTCGCAATCTTGTTAAGATTTAGGATTTCCGAAAATGGAATGAACGAGGCTTGCAAATTCTTCAAACGCTTCGGTTCCTGCCAATTCGGAAAGCGATTGCTCCAAACCTCGGTAATGCCATTCGTGGTCGGCTTTTCCGCCTGGTGCATGAAACATATTCCACAAATCGTCGCCTTTTTTTTGAAAATCGCGGGCAATTGCGCGCATATTCGAAAGCTTATCGCCAATAGCAACAATTTTTGCTTCGCGAGGAGCTTTCGCCAAACGTTCAATTGTGGTTTGTTTTCTTTCGCGCCAAGTTCGTGATTCGTTTTTGTCGGCAAAAACTTTGTCGGATTCTAAATCAACGAGATTTGCAACTCTGTCGCCAAATTCTGCGCGGATTTGGTCGAGGGTCACGTTTGTGTCTTCAACTGTGTCGTGAAGAGCTGCAGCTGCAAGTAATTCTTGGTCGTTTGTTAGGGTTGCCACAATTTCCATAGCTTCCAAAACATGAATGACGTAGGGGAATCCTTTCCCGCGTCGTTCCGTATTTGTGTGGGCTTTCACGGCAAATATTATTGCTTTGTCAACAAACGATGTGTCCATATATTTATTTGCCATACGTTAGTTCTTTTTATTCATAAAAACGAGGTGGTCGATACTTTCCATAAGTCGTTTTGCTCTGGTTTGGTTGTAGTCCGACGGGCCATTAAGTATTTCAAACATTTCGATTAAACCCTGTTCGCCGCCGTTGTTTTCCAAAATGTAAACCAACAAAAGGTTTTGTATTGCAACGGTTGAGTTTATAATATCAATGTCGGTTGTCCCAATTTGATAAACGGCCAATTGGTAGGCATCGTCACCATAATTCATTTTAAGTTTTTCCACGTCGCCGAGAGTTTTCATGCCAAGATGTTTAAGTACAGCAAGATACGGCATAGAAGTGGAAATATTGATTTCCGCTTGATTGATTGCAGCAATTCGTTTCGAAAGTTTTTCGAATGGTTTAAGCAACAAATATTGACGGAACGTTGATTCGTCAAGAGGAACTTCATCGAATTTTCCGGAACTTACAAGATTTTCGACTTTTCTGCGATAGTCGGTAATATTGGTTCGGATGGAACTGAATTGTTCATCGGCTAGCTCAAGCATACCAGCCAAACGGAATAGATTTCGAAGATATTCTTCGGGAATTTTCACTCCGCTTTTGTAACCAATATCGTGTTCTATTGTTGCCCAAATGTGTTGCAATGCGGAACGCATCTGTATTTCAAATCGATATTCGTTGATTTCGGGATGTTGCGGATCGAAATACATTTTTTTTGGAATACGGCAGATATAATGCAACGATTGATATCCAAAACTTTTCAAATCCAACATTTTACGTTTGTCAACACTATTTTCCCAATCGATGGAAAACATATGTTCTACAATTGCCGAAATTTTATCAACTTCGTCGTTGTAGAATGTAATGACGCGAGTTCCAAGAATATCGGTTATTTCTCCAAGAGATTGATATTTAGAACCTTTTAGTTCAAGTTTTCCCGCCAAACTTTTTTCTTTTTTTAAACGAGCTTCGATGGCTGTGACGTAAATGCCATTTTTGTCGATAGCTTCCTGAAGTTTTGTTTGAACGATTTCCTTCATTTTTTCAAATACAGGCAGTTCTGTCCGATATTCGTCAAGAATCATTGAACAATGGAGGTCTAGTCCGTAATTTTCTTGTTTTTCCATATTTGATTGTAAAATACGCAGTAACAAATATAGTTATTTTGTCGCAACAACTAACATATTTATTACATCGAGTTTGTACTATTTTCAACAATAACGCCGACTATTTTTAGTGCATATCAATAAGATTTTCGTTAAAAAAAAGTATCTTCGTAGCGAAATTTTCACAAACTAAAAAAACATATTATGGACAAATCCATTGCAATGAATCCTAACAAGTTGGTTCAATATTTACAGAAACCAGCGAGTGAATTTACAAGAGCAGATATTGTAAAATATTGTTCTGAAAACGACATCCGTTTTATCAATTTCCACTATTGTGGTTGGGACGGAAAGCTAAAAACCTTGAATTTCGTAATCCATAGTGTAGAACACTTGGAAAATATATTGGCTGCCGGCGAACGTGTTGACGGTTCAAGTCTTTTCCCATTCATCGAAGCTGGTAAAAGTGACTTGTACGTAGTTCCTCGTTACAAAACAGCTTTTTTGAATCCATTCAACGAATTGCCAACAGTTGATTTGTTGTGCTCGTTCTTCAATCGCGATGGAGAACCATTCGAAAGTAGTCCACAATACATTTTGCACAAAGCTGCAAAAGAATTCAAGGCAACAACAGGTCTTGAAATGGAAACTATGGGCGAACTTGAATATTATGTGATTGCCGAAGATGAATGTATGTACGAAACTCCAGACCAAAAAGGTTATCACGAAAGTGCTCCATTCAACAAGTTCATGGATTTGCGTATGGAAGCAATGGAAATGATTGCTCAATGTGGTGGTTTGATTAAATATGGTCACTCCGAAGTTGGTAACTTTACACAAGACGGCAAAATCTACGAACAAAACGAAATAGAATTCTTGCCTACAAATATTGAAGATGCTGCCGACCAATTAGTTGTTGCAAAATGGGTAATGCGTCAGGTTGCCTATAACTATGGCGTAACGTTGACATTTGCTCCAAAAATTACTGTAGGAAAAGCAGGAAGCGGTATGCACGTTCACTGTAAATTCACAAAAGATGGCAAGTCGGTTATGACTAAGAATGGAGAATTGACAGACGAAGCTAAGAAAGCAATTGCAGGATATATGGTTGCAGGAACTTCATTACCTGCATTTGGTAACCCACATCCACTTTCATTTATGCGTCTTGTCCCTCATCAAGAAGCACCTACATCGTTGTGCTGGTCGTTCTCGAACAGAAGTGCATTGGTTCGTGTGCCACTTGGCTGGTTAAAACAAATGGATATGGCGGCTTCGGCAAATCCAAACGAAAAAGCATCAAATAAAGATTTCAGCGACAAACAAACATTTGAATGGAGAGCATCAGACGCATTCGCCGATATGTATTTGTTGATGGCTGCTCTTTGCTGCGCTGCTCGTCATGGTTTCGAAATTCCTAACGGATTGGAAATTGCTGAAAAGACATTCGTTGGTCTTGGTGTAAATATTCACGACGAGAAGAACAAAGCTGTGCAAGAAGCTTTGGAACAACTTCCTGGTTGTTGCGTAGAAGCTGCCTCTGAACTTCAAAAGGATCGCGAAATTTACACTTCAAAAGGTGTATTCTCCGATAACATTGTTGACTTTATGATTGGTTACTTGAAAGCTTTCGACGACGAAAAACTTCGTGCTTCATTAGACAACAAAGCGTTGATGGAACTTGTTGAAAAGTGCATTAACAACGGATAATAAATCGCAATTATATTTAGTTCAATAAAAAATAGACAATGATGCAAGTCATTGTCTATTTTTGTTTTAAGAGATTTGAAAAATTCAATATTTTTGTAAATAAAAAGGATTTAGTATGATTACAAAAACCAATTCGTCAATCTTTAGAGTTTGTTTAGTTATTGTCTTGTTGGCAATGTTAATTTTCTCGTTTGTAGTAGGTTGGTCTTATCGTCAAGTTCAGCAAAAAGCATTGAGTGACGCAAACGAGAAAGCTCGTTTGAATTTGAACGAAGCCCGCGAAATTGTCGATAAATATCTGAAACAAGTTGAAGTTGCGGGGTATAGTCTTGCATCAATCGCTTTGCAGGCAAAGTCGATTGACACAAATGATGTTTCTTATTTGTATTTCACCCTCGACAAAGATCACATGCTTGACGAAAATGCTACGTTCGACATACTAGAACAATTTTTGGAGGCAAATCCGCATTTGTGGGGTGCTGCAATTGGTTTTGAACCTAATTTATTCCCGAAATACGGCGAAGATGGTTTTGCCCCATTTGTTCGTCATGCCGATTCGTCGTATATGCATTATGTATTGTCTAGGGAAAAAAACAACTATCGTGTTGACGATTGGTATAAAGAAACAAAACGTTTGGATTATCCTCGTTGGTCTGAACCGTTTATGGATATTCGTGGTGCAATTATTTCGTGTTTTTGTATTCCTATTCACGACAAATCGGGTGAATATATTGGAACAATTGCCGTTGATTTGCAACTAGATCGTTTTGGCGATGATTTGTTGAGAGAAATCAGAGCATTTGAAAATTCAAACCTTATGTTGTTGGATGGAAAGCAAACGTTTTTGGTTCATTCCAATCATGAAATGATTATGAGCAGAATGAATTTGTCCTACGAAAATTGGGCTGATTCGGCAGAACAAAACAAATCGAGACTATATTATACACCAATAAATTCAACGAATTGGACGGTTGCTTTGGAATGTTCCGAAGATGATATTTTTGCCGACACGAACGTGTTAATGCGAAAAATTTTCCGTTTGTGTTTAATGGGAATCCTTATTGTTTTGATAAGTGCCGCTTTCTTGATTTTTCAGATTCGTAATGTGATTGTAAAACAGGCTGGAATGGAAAGTGAATTGAATATTGCGTCACTTATTCAGTTGGGAATTTTACCCCGCGATTTTCCGAAAAACGACAAGGTGGAGTTGAATGCATTCTTGCATCCTGCCAAAGAAGTTGGTGGCGATTTGTATGACTTTTTCATTGATGGCGACACGCTTCATTTTGCTATTGGCGATGTTTCGGGAAAAGGTGTTCCTGCTTCTTTAGTCATGGCTATCACGAAATCGGCTTTGCGTCTTTCCGAAGGCATGAATTTGTCGGTTGCCGAAGTGATGAGTAAAATCAATAATCATATTGAATCGGGGAATATCAATAGTATGTTTGTCACAATGTTTATCGGTCGTTTGAATTTGAAAACGGGTGAATTGACATATTGCAATGCAGGACACAATCCGCTTGTGATTGCGGAAAAAGGCAAACTTGCCCGGTTCTTGGACACGAAGCCAAATCTTGCCGTTGGTTTGTTTGCTGATTTTCCTTTCGAAATGCAGACAATACAGTTAACCGAAGGAACGCATCTGGTTTTGTACACCGATGGTGTGACCGAAGCCGAAACTGTTGACAAACAATTCTATGGAGAGGGAAGACTTCTTACTTGTGTTGACAAATCAATTCTTGAATCTTCTAATGTTGCTCAAGCAGTGATGAACGATGTGAAACTATTCGTAAAAAACAACGAGCAAAACGACGATATAACAATTATGTCTATTCATTATTTGTAGAAGCTAATAAACTCTGTATATTATGAATTTTTTCAGTTTGTTGAATAACATCAAGCCATTTGTAAAACCATACAAATGGCTTGTTATTATCACCTTGATTCTTACGTTGATAGGTTCGTTTATGGCACAAATCAATGCAATTGTGCTTGATAAAACCGTTGATTCTATTAATGCGCTCATTAGTTTGGAAAACTTTTCGTGGGGAAAAGCTGTGGAAATACTTACTATTATTTCCATTGTTTTGTTAAGCAAAGAAATTCTTTCGGCGGTCATTACATACGCCCAGAATAATTTTGGTGAACGAATGAGGATTTTTGTGTCGAAAGATATGTCGCAGGCGGTAATCGACAAAATTCTTACATATAAAATGGCATTTTTCTCATCTGGCGAAAATGCTACAGGAAAATTGCAGACACGTATAGATCAAGGAGTAAGTAGCCTTTCCAGAACCGTTCAGAATTTTTTCATCGATTTGCTGCCATTGTTCACAAGTGCCATTTTTGCGCTCGTGTTAATGTTTGTTGCTAATGTTTGGGTTGGTTTAACGGCACTCGGCATAGTTCCGGTTTACATTTGGATTACTGTAAAACAAGGCAGAAAATTAAAAGGTTGGCGACAAAATATGAGAAATTACCGTGAGCAAAAAAGTCACGGAATTATGAATATTATTGAATCCATTAATGTCATCAAAAGTTTTAACCGCGAAAATATTGAAAGTGAAAAGCAATGGGACATTCAGACTAAATTCACCGAAAATCAAATGGCCGTACGGAAAACATCGTTTTACTTCGATGCGATTAAAAGTTTCGTACGTCAAGTTGGCACGGTTCTCATCATCATTCTTACTGCATATTTAGTGCTGATTGATTATCCGGGAATGACTATCGGTAAAATTATGTATCATGTAATGCTTTTTGCAAACGTGACTGCTCCTATCACACAGTTGCAGCGAATTTTCGACGACATGAACGATGCTCTCATTTATGCAGAAGGATATTTTGACATACTTGATGCAGATGACCAAAAAGAACAAACAGGTACGTATAAGTCAGAGAAAATTATTGGTAATATAGAAATTTCACATGTTGATTTCACTTATCCCAATGGAAACAAAGCGCTCCATGATATTAATATGAAGATAGAAAGCGGCAAAATTACCGCATTTGTCGGCTTGAGCGGTGCGGGGAAATCAACTATCGTCAACTTGTTGGATAAATTCTACGAACCAGATTGTGGTTCTATTAAACTTGACGGCGTTGATTTGAAGGAATATGACACTCATTTTCTTCGCGAAAACATAGGACTTGTTCTACAAAAAAACCATATTTTCGATGGAACCATCGAAGAAAACATTCGTTACGGACTTTGTGATGCGACAATGGAACAAATTGAAGATGCAGCTAAAAAAGCATATATCTATGATCAAATAATGTCGTTGCCTCATGGATTTCAGTCGCAAGCAACAGAACTTTCCGGCGGTCAGCAGCAACGTATTGCCATTGCCAGAATGTTCTTGAAAAATCCGCCAATCATCTTTCTTGATGAACCAACTGCCTCGCTTGACGCTATTGCTACAGAGCAAATTAAAGCGAGCATAGACGAAATTAAGAAAGGAAGAACAGTCATAATCATTTCACATTCTATTTCGCAAATAATCGACTCCGATATTATTTACGCCCTTCAAAAAGGTCGCGTAGAGCAAAGTGGTGATCCTGATGAACTTTACAAAAAAGGTGGGGTGTATAAAGATATTGTTGATGCATCTGCACGCTCACTTAATATTGAAAAGCTTGCAAATACAGTAAAAGGAGAAGCTTAGAATTACAGAGGATTTAGAAATTAGGAGATGGTGATTTATATAAGCTTGATTTCGTTTCTAAAAAACCTGTCTAATTATCAATTTCATCTATAATTCACCAGACAATTGAAAACAGACAACAGATAACAGTGTCTAGTCCTAAAATAGCGTTACAGTTTTTATTGGACAAAATTAATTAATAAATCACAGCAGATTTCAATCTGTTGTGATTTTTGTTTTTCGATATGTTTTTATTGGGCAACCTCGTTGGTTGTGCATCCACTCAGGAGTGTGATATAGGCAAGACGAATGGGGCCTTTGCTTGTTATATATATCAACGCATTCCTTTATGACTTTTTTCATGTCATTTAAAGGCAAATTAAGTTCTTCCAATAGAAATTCTTGCTTTAAGATCCCATTTATTCTTTCCGCCACAGCATTTGCATATGGATCGTATGATTCTGTCATACTTGGCTTTATATGATATCGTTTCAATAATTTTTGATATGGGTCTGAACAATATTGTATGCCTCTATCTGAATGGTGGATTAAATCATTGTTTTTGTATTTACGATTCGACTGAGCCATTTTCAGTGCAAATAAAGAACCTTCTGTACCAAGACTGTTTGATAAATTATAACCCACGATTTTCTTCGAATAGGCATCCGTTATCAACGAAAGGTACATGTTGTTCGTCCTATTGCCTATATAAGTGATGTCCGACACCCATACCTGTTCTGGATGGGTAATGGGCATTTCCGTAATCAGGTTTTTATATTTACGGAAGCGATGGTGCGAGTTTGTCGTTACATGGTAACATCTATATGGGTGATTAACATATGATTTGCTCTTAGAATATTAAATAGTTTGTCTCTTCCCACACCTAAACATGTAAGCTCTTCTCTTAATAAGACTTGGAGCTTCCTTGTCCCTATTCTCGGCATGGATTGCCGTACTTCATTTACTAATTCCACTACTTTCTCTGCCTTTGCCTTACAACTTCTCTCTTTCCATTGGAATCGATAATATTTCTGCCGACTTATCCCGAACAGCGTGCAGATTTCACTTACCGAAGCGCCTTTTACTTCCTTGCATTTTTTTGCTGTTCGGGAGAACATTTTTTTCTTATGTCTACTCCATATTCCTCTTCTGCGATGTCTATCATTAAATCGAAGAAACTCGCCTTTAAATCCTGCACTTCTAACTCCTTTTCTAATCGTGCATTCTTACGTTCTAGTACTTTGAGTTGTTCTCGGAGTTCTAACAGCTCCTGATCTTTTGTTTTTGCCATTGGATTTATCACTCTGTTTTGCCAGTCAAAGGTACCATATTTATTTAACCACGTACGTACCGTATTGTCTCCTTGTATTCCGTACTTACGTGAGAGGTCTTTCAAACTAATGACACTTGTTTCATATTCTTTTACTACCGACAACTTAAAAGACATTGAATAATCTTTCTGGGTTCGCTTAACATACTGTTTTTCTTTGGTTTCCATTTCACGTTACTTTTTTGTAACGCTATTTTAGGACGGGATACAGGAAACAAAAAAGCGGTTCTGAATAATTCAAAACCGCTTTTGTTTTTTATGAAATGGATATTTATTCTTTTGGTTGTTTCTTGCTTGCTTTCACGCGACTGAAGAATGCCATGAAAATCACTAAGAAGAACAATAATCCGCGGAAACAGTCGATAATCAACATCATTGTCGCAACACAGCCAATAAAGAATGTGATGCCGATTAGGAATCCCCATTTGAAGTTTTTCATACGGATTGTGTCGGCGATTATTTTTGCAAGAACAAATACAATCATCAAAATTAATTCAATAAGCATTGCCCATGAAGAAACAATGATGAAGTCTGTGATATACGAGCAAACACCGATTACCAAAACGCCAAGAAGTAAAATTAATGTAAGAGCTTTCCATTCTTTCCATTTTTTACCTTCTATCATGTTTGCCTCAACAGTCAATTGAGCTGTTGTTTGCATAACTGCACACAACAAAACGTAGCAAATGTGTGCCAAAGCAATCATCGAAACAATGGCAATAGGCCATCCAACAACTTCGGCTTGGCAGAACCATCCAATAACTGGTTTTGAAACGGTTTGTCCAGGAAGTTTTATGTCAATAGCTGGAAATCCGTTTTGGAAACAATAGTAGTAAATTGCAATCAAAGAAACAGCCAACAAGGAATAAAGTACAGGATAGTATTCCGATTTTCCTTTGTTACGGATTTTATAGTTGAAAAATCCCATAATTTCAACTACAACAAAGATGAATAATAATAATGCTACTGGCGGAATTCCAAGTGGATTGTCATGATGAATGTTTAACAAATCCGGAATGTTTAGGATTGGATTGTTGTCGTTAATGTATTGTACAAGACCCATAATAAAATTATTTAAGTTTATTAAATCACTATTTGACAAATGTAGCATAATATTTTTAATAATTCGGTACGAAAACTTATTTTTTCATGGCAATGAGGATTTAATAAATCAGTAGATTTGTCTATCAAAATCAAATGCAATAATGAAGAAATTACTCTGTTTTATTTTACCGATCTTCATATTTTCGTCATGTGATGAAGATGAAATTACGTTAACTGCACGCAATGCTACAAATGTTACTTCATCGACTGCTGAAATTACGATTCAACTCGAAGCTGATGAAGATCAGGAATTTGACGAAACGGGAGTGTTGTATTCAAAACGGAGAAATGATGTTGAAAATGGAGCAGGATTCGAATGTGGAAGTTCTCGCTCAAAGTCTGGTTCGTATATGGTAAGATTGTACGAATTGGAACCAGAAACTAGATATTATTTTTGTGGTTACGCCCGAATTAATAACGATTATTACTATAGTGATATAGAAAGTTTCAAAACGAAAGAATTGAAACAAAGCACACAAAAATAGATTGTGCTTTTGCAACGGCGGAATTTTTGCATCGTTGACCATACCGTTCTTAATAATTAGAGAATGAATATGCATAAGTTATTTGTGATATTGTTTTGTGTGATTTCATTGTCGTCGTATGCGCAATATTGCCATACGGATTTTGAATCGCAACCGGCAGGAACGGCTTATGTGCGCTCGATGTGGCAAGCCGATGGATTTACTACTGCAACGTGGGACCAAGGTTTGGCGACACGAACAATGATAGACAACAGTACGTCGGTTTCGGGAACAAAATCATTGCGTATTACTTATCCGGCCCAAACTTTCGGTCCAGATATAAATGGAGCTCAGGTTCCGTTGCTTGTGGAGCCAGCCGACGAATTATATATGTCGTATTGGATTCGTTTTAGCGAAAATTTCACGTGGGGAACAACAAATTTCGGTGGAAAAATTCCAGGAATAGCTGGTGGAAATGATTGTAGCGGTGGAGAATATTGCGACGGGACCAACGGATTTTCGTGCCGCTATATGTGGCGTGCTGGTGGTCGTGCTTGTCTCTATTTGTACGATATGACCAAGGAAAATTTTTATGGTGAGGACCACGATTTGCTTTATCCCGATGGCTCAAATGTGACGTATGTCCCTGGTCAGTGGATGCATATTGCAGAACGTGTGAAAATCAATTCCGACGCGTCGAAAAGCGATGGAGAAATTGAAACGTGGGTGAATGGCGTGCAAGTGTTGCATTTAACTGGACGAAAATTTGTGACGAATGGCGACAAGGCCGACAAATTATACATTTCTACATTCCATGGTGGCGACGATGATACGTGGTGCCCGCTTGAAACGTGTTACATTTGGTTGGATGATATAAAAATCTCAACAAACAAATCCGATGTGGAATATCAGTATTGCTCTTCTCCAAAATTAGGTATTGACAGAACTTTGTGTGGCGAAACTTCCATAGAACTTAATTCGCAGATAAAAAACGAATTAACTGTTTGTACTTGGCAGTATAATGGAACCGTCGTTGGTGTTGGTAAAACTTATCAGGCAAAACAGGCAGGAACATATATCGTAACTGCCGATAGTCTTGGTTGTATACGCAAAGACACAATAGTGTTATATTCCGATGTACAGCCAAATTTGGGAAATGACAGACATATTTGCGATAATTCGTACGAAACTCTCGATGCGAACGTCGTCGGAAGTTCTGTGTCGTATAGGTGGTATAAAGACAATGTGTTGCTATCTAACGAAAAGTCGCGTACAATTCGTGTGAAAGAATCGGGGACGTATGTAGTGAAAGTATCGGCAAATTCGTGTTCCGAAGCATCTGATGAGGTTGTCGTCACATCTGGTTTGATAGAAATTTCTGATATCGAAGCCGAAGCAAATCAATCAGTTACGTTAACGATAGAAAATCCTGAAACGACTATTTATGATTGGTATGATGCAGAAAAGAATGGCACGTTGCTTAATTCGGGAAATTCCTTTGCTGTAAATTCTGGTGCGACAACAAAAACGTATTTTGTGGAAGATAAATCTGGTTTGACCGCATTAGTCGGAAAGCCACGAATTATTTCTGATTATTCATGGACGTACGCCACAAGCGATGAAGATGAATCAAAAGAACGTCGGATGAAATTCGAAGTGTTCAAAACGCTTTCGATTGATTCGGTGACAATGACGTTGTGTGGTGCGCAGGATATAGTCATTAATATTTACGGAGAAGATAATTCTACATTAGTTTATACAACTACGGTAAAAAATCTTCCTGCTGGTGACCAACGAATGGCTGTCGGTGCAACGCTTGAACCTGGCGTGTATTATATGGGTACAAAAGGGTCAACTGGACGTATTCGCTACACTAATGATTCCGACACCGATGTCCATTTTCCATACACAATCGACGACGTTATTTCGTTGCTTGGCTCGAATATCGGTTGGATAGGAACGAAGTATTATTTGTTCTTTTACAATATGCGTATATCAACGGGAAATTTCTGCGCTCGAACACCAGTTTCGGTTATTGTAAACTCTCCTTCGGATTTGCAGGTTCAAACCGTTCAATTGAAAAAAGGCTGGAATTTAGTTTCAATAAATGTACATCCAACCGACAGCACCATAGAAACGTTGTTTGCAGGTTTATCGGTTGATTTGGTGAAAGATGAAACTTCGTTTTGGAAGAGCGAACACGCATCGGAATTGCAGTCGTTAACGTCGCTCACGGCGGGCTGTGGATATTTGGTGTATATGAACGACACAGGAACGTTATCGGTTCTGGGAAAACCAATGAAACCTTATGTTGCCTCGAAAGGGAATGGTTGGTCGTTGATAGGTTGCCCGTATCAAACCGATACGCCAATAGAATCAATTTATGATGCAAATAATTGTCAGATGCTGAAAAATTTGAATGGTGTTTGGCAACCCGAAAAATCTGGCAACACACTCGAAAATATCCAACCAGGGCAAGGGTATTTCTTAAAATGAAATCACTTTCCTTAAAATCCCTCTTAAAAATATTTACATAAGAAAAATTTCTTTATATAGATGATACGGTATGTCTATCAGTTTGATTTTTTGACCATTAAGCAAATACTCCAGTAAATTTAGACAACTTTTGTAAGCTTGTAGATTATTACAAAAAAAGCCTCAACATTTCTGCTGAGGCTTCGCTCCCAAAACTGGACTTGAACCAGTGACCCTCTGATTAACAGTCAGATGCTCTAACCAACTGAGCTATTTGGGAATGTTTGCTTCCGAAAAAGCAGTGCAAATGTAAGAGTTTTTTTGAATAAAAAAATATCTTTGCAAAAAAAATAAAGATGAAAACAATAATTTTTGGCACAATAGCTTTTGATGCTATAGAAACGCCTTCGGCAAAAACCGATAAAATCATTGGTGGCTCAGGAACGTATATCTGTTTTTCTGCTTCGTATTTTGCTCAACCTCAATCTGTTTCTGCTGTTGGGTACGATTTTCCGAAAGAATTTATCCAAAAATTACAAAACAAAGGGGTCGATATCGAAGGTATGCAGATTAAAAATGATGAAAAATCAATGTTTTGGTCTGGAAAATATTTCGACAATATGAATCAACGCGAAACGCTTGTGACAGAATTGAATGTTGTTGAAAATTTCAAACCTGTCCTTCCTGTTTCCTATAAAGATACCGAATATGTGATGTTGGGAAATGGTAGTCCCGTGTTGCAACGAAGTATTTTGGAACAATTGAACCATAAACCAAAATTTGTTGCTCTCGATACAATGAATTTTTGGATGGACACAATGCTTGACGAACTCAAGAAAACAATTTCTATGGTCGACATCATTATAATTAATGACGAAGAGGCTCGACAATTATCTGACGGAGAACGTTGTCTGCCAAAAGCTGCCCGTAAAATTTGCGCTATGGGACCTCGCTACGTTATTATTAAGAAAGGTGAACACGGTGCGTTGCTGTTTAGTAAAGATAAGGTTTTCTCGGCTCCTGCGCTTCCTCTTGAAGATGTTGTTGATCCTACTGGTGCGGGCGATACGTTTGCCGGGGCATTCATAGGTTATATAGCCCAACAAGATAAAACCGATTTTGAAACAATGAAAACTGCTGTGATTGTCGCATCGGCAATGGCTTCGTTCACAGTGGAGAAAATGGGTACCGAGGCTTTAGAAAATCTTTCTTCAAAAGAAATTACCGACAGAATACTGAAATTCAAGGAACTTTCGGATTTCAAATTGTAACATTTTAATTTGGTTACACTTAAAAAGGAGATTTTTGAGTCTCCTTTTTTTGTGCCTAAACTGTTTTGTTTGAACTAATTAACAAATCGCTGTTGATAACTACTGGCGTCACGCTTGAACCTTTTTCAATATTTTTTTGTCTATTTATTGTACAAATAACAATAAGGTATGAAACGATTATTCATTTTTTCTGTTTTAGTCTTGTCATTGGCAGGTTGCGGTGCTACCGATACCGAAATTCAAAATGCTTATGTAACTGGTCTTGAAGAAGGGAAAATAAAAGGTTTCAACGACGGTTACGAGCAGGGTCAAAAAGATGGTTACAAAAAAGGTTACAACGATGGTTTGGAAACCTCCTTCACCCATGCCTATTGATTCGGTTAAAATAGAAAAACATCCATTGCGGCCATTTTTGCCGGAGAAAGCGAAAGTTCTTTTTTTAGGGAGTTTTCCTCCAAAAAAGAATAGGTGGTCAATTGAGTTCTTCTACCCAAATTATCTAAATGATATGTGGCGGATTTGGGGCTTATTGTTTTTTGATGATTCGAATCATTTTGTGATTCCGGCTGAGAAAAAGTTCAATTACGATGCGATTGTACGATTTTGCACGGAATATGGTTTCGCAATTTTCGATACGGCTTCGAGTGTTCGTCGGTTGAAAGACAATGCGTCCGATAAATTTTTGGAAGTTGTTGAAGAAACTGATTTACAGGCGTTGTTGTCGAATATTCCGCAGTGTAAGGCGATTGTAACAACGGGAGAAAAAGCGACCGATGTGTTAGTTTCTAAATATGGTTGCGAAAAGCCTAAAATAGGCTCGTCGGTTACGGTTTCTATAGGTGGAAAATCGTACGAATTTTATAGGATGCCTTCGTCGTCTCGTGCATACCCATTGGCTCTCCAAAAGAAAGCCGATTTTTACAGAGTGTTGAAAAAATTCTTCGTTTGATTATTTTCTATCGAAGAACGGACTTTTCCCGCTAACCGACAAAGGAATTCCCAAAACGACTCCGCAGTTCGGAAGCAATCGAAGTTTGTTTGCCGTATAGCCAATTGTGTACATCACGCGGTTGTCTATTCTGTTGTCCGATGCAATAGAAACGGCGGAACCGATTGCTATACCTAAATCGTTTGCGTTGAAAAAACAAGGTACTTCGGAATTTTTGTCTTTTTCGGCGCAGGTTTGGAAACCACAGAATTTACAATTGATTCCAAGAGATTGAATTTTCGTTCCGAATAGCATTACAGCCTGACTTTTTCTGCAATTTTCCGCATCGCGTATAAACGATGTTTTCCCTTCTTTTTCGGCTATTTCGCACATTGCCGAGGCAAGTTTTTCAATATCGTTGTCGGTAAGAATTGCTATTTCAAGATTATCGACACCTTTCGCTTTCGGTGCTGTTCTGGCCGCAATCGCAATTTTTTTTGCTATTTCAATAACTGCTTCTTTTCTAATGTTTTCTTCTGATAAAATCATGATATGTAAAATTTATTGTGCTTCTCTGTGTTTTACGTTTTTGTCGTCCATAAATGTAAGGTAATGTTCGTAACGGCTGATTGCGATTTTTCCTTCTTCCACGGCCTTAATCACATTACATTTTGGTTCGTGTGAGTGGGTGCAGTTGTAGAATTGGCAATCGGACGAATATTTGAAAATTTCCGGAAAATATTGGCTGATTTCTTCGCTTTTCATGTCAAGTAAACCAAATGCTTTCACGCCCGGAGTATCGATTATTGCACCATTGTTTTCGGTTTCGTACATTTCGGCAAAAGTCGTTGTGTGTTGCCCTTTGTGAAAAGATTTTGAAATTTCCGAAATTTTCAACTCTGTTTGATTTGTAACTGCTTGGATAATAGATGTTTTCCCAACTCCAGAATTTCCCGATAAAACAGAAATTTTTCCTGCAAGGCGACTTTTTAATTCGTCGATATTTTCTCCTGTTTTTGTGGAAATACAAAGAATATCGTAGCCCGCAAGACGATAAACTTCTTTCCATTCCGCTATAATTTGCTGATCTTCTGCAGATTGAAACAAATCATATTTATTGATTAGAATTGTACACGGAATACCGTATGCTTCGGCTGTAACTAAAAATCTATCAATGAATTGCAACAATGTTTGTGGTGAATGGATTGTAACCACAATGTAAGCCATATCGACATTTGCGGCAATAATCTGTGATTCTTTTGAAAGATTTGACGCTTTACGTATTATGTAGTTTTTTCTGTCGGCAATGTCGGTAATCAAGCCAGATGTTTCATTTTCAAAATCAAAAAAAACATTGTCGCCTACGGCAATCGGATTGGTGCTTCTAACACCTTTCAATCGCAATTTGCCTTTTATGCGACAGTCTATAATGTTTCCGTTTTCGTCTTTAACTTTGTAATTGTTTCCTGTTGATTTGAGAACGAGGCCTTTCATTAGAGTTGTCGGTTATTAGATTTTTAGATTATCGAGACCGTTTTTGGCGAATTCTTTCTCGTATTTGTGAATGAGTTCGTTTTGTTTTTTCTCAAAATCTTTTGGAGAAAGTTTATCGCCGCCCATTTTTTGTAAATCGCGGTTTGCCATACGGATAATCAATTCTTCCCAAAATGTATGTTCATCGTATTGCTCAATCAATTTGTCGCAATCTTCCTCAAATTCATGGCAAGGAACGTAGCCGCCCAATTTTTTGTCAAATTCAATGTCGTCGTTGCCTTGACGATACGCACTTTCGTAAAGATTTTGTTCCAAAGCATCAATGTCGCCGGCGTTTGGTGCAGGTTCGTATGCATTCAAAACCCATTCTCCCATGTAAGCAAGTTGGAGCAAATCTTGAAGTTGTTTGTCGGTTAGTTCGATTTTTGCCATAGTTTGATTTTCAATAGATTCTATGCAAATATAGTTAGAAAGCTAAGAACAAAAAATGAAAAGATTCAAGATTCAGGGCCAACAAACACAAAAATGTTTGAAACGTATATTCCAAGTTTCAGATTCCATCTACAAGATAGATTTACAATCTTTTGCAGGAAGGTATTCGTTTTTAATTTATTTTTGTAAAAAATGAAGTCTATGAAAATAATTTCATACAATGTAAATGGAATTCGTGCAGCAATGACGAAGGGTTTTATGGAATGGTTCGAAACAGAAATGCCCGATGTTATCCATATTCAGGAAACGAAAGCTCTGCAGGAACAAGTTGATGTGGATATGTTGCGAATGTATGGTTATGAAATTTATTGGTTTGCAGCCGAGAAAAAAGGATATAGCGGTGTTGCTACATTCACGAAAATTCATCCGAAACAGGTTGTAAAAGGAATTGGAAATGATTTTTTCGATGCAGAAGGTCGTTTTCTTCGTTTGGATTTTGATGATTTCACATTGATAAATTCGTATTTCCCTTCGGGAACTTCGGGCGATGTTCGTCAGGAGAAAAAAGAAGAATATTTGGAGCTGGTTTTGAATTATACAAATGAGCTTCGCAAAACGCATCCGAATATTATTATTTCGGGCGATTACAATATTTGCCACAAACCGATAGACATCAATCATCCTGAAAAACATGAAGATGTTTCTGGTTTCTTGCCGAACGAACGTGAATGGATGGATAGATTTGTTGCAAGTGGTTTTGTCGATAGTTTCCGTCAATTTAATACACAACCGGAACAATATTCCTGGTGGAGTTATCGTGGTGGATGCAAACCGAAGAATTTAGGTTGGCGAATTGATTATCACATGGTTAGTACAGATTTGGCAAAAAAAATGACAAATGCCCGTATTATTCCGGAATTGAATTGTTCCGACCATTGTCCTATTGTTGTTGAATTTTAACTTAAGGTTATGAAAAAAGCAGTTGTATTTTTTTTCTCTTTAGTTTTTGTTTTTGTTGCACAAGCACAAACGGTAAAAAAAGAAGTATATGCCGATCGTAACAAAATGTGTAGCAACCATTTGCGTTATCAAGTCCCTTCGGAAAAACAAACGGTTGCCCCAAAGGGTTATACACCATTTTATATAAGCCATTATGGTCGTCATGGTTCTCGGTATCATTGGGGAGAGCAAGATTATAAATATTTCAACGACATTTTCAAAAATGCAGAAAAAGCAGGTGTGTTGACAGAGTTTGGCAAATCTGTTGCCGACAGAATGTACCGTTTGTATGCCGACGGTTACCTTCGTGCTGGAGATTTGACACAAACTGGTCGAGTGCAACATATGGGAATAGCGGAACGAATGGTGAAAAATTTCCCTGAAATATTCGAAGGGAAACCACAAATCAATGTAAGTGTTTCTACTTCGCAACGTTGCATTATGAGTATGGATGCGTTTTGCTCTCAATTGAAAGCAATGCGTCCGAATGCTGAAATTACGGCGGAGTCGAGCAAACGATTGATGTCGTTTATTTGTTATGATTCGTGGGATTCCATCAATAAATTTATGAGCGATACACTTTGGACAAATGCTTATGAATCATTCCATTCCGAAAATGTCAATCCCGACAGAATGATGAAATCGTTGTTTACCGATTCTGCTTATGTTGCAAAAAACATCGATGCAGTTGGATTTATGAGAAAATTGCATGAAGTTCATGGAACAATGCAGGGCATTGACGATTTGGATTTTGATTTTTCAGATGTGTTTACCGACGATGAATTGTATGGTTGTTGGTTGGTGCAAAATGCGTGGTGGTACGGTGCATACGGACTTTGTCCGTTGACGCACGAAAAAGGTTCGAAATTCGCCAAAAATTTATTGACGAATATATTGGACGAAGCTGATAATGCATTGAATGGTAATGGGGTAGATGCAACGTTGCGATTCGGACACGATACTGGTTTGTTGCCTTTGTGCTGCTTGATGCAGTTGGAAGGTTGCAATGCAAAAGTTTCGAATCTCGATAAGTTAAGTGAAATGTGGTGCGACTTCAAAATCATTCCAATGGCGGCCAATTTCCAGATGATTTTCTATAAATCGAAAAAATCCGACGTAATTTTGGTGAAAGTTCTTTTGAACGAGAAAGAGGTTGATTTGCCGATAGAAAGCGACATTGCACCATATTACAAGTGGAACGATGTGGAACAATATTATAGAAATGTAATTCTTCAAAAATAGTGGGAGTTAGGCATTTACATATAGTTTACGAAGATAAATGGTTAGTGGTGATTGAAAAACCATCGGGTTTACTTTCCGTACGGAACAATTCGGTGAATGAAGAAAACGCTTGGCATTTGGTTCGTGAATATGTAAAAAAGAAAGATGCCCGCAATGAAGCATTTGTTTGCCATCGTCTTGACCAATTTACTTCGGGTATTTTAATGTTTTCGAAAGACGAAGCTATTCAACATTTGCTTCGCGACAATTGGAACGATTACGTGCTGGATCGTCGTTATGTGGCAGTAACGGAGAAAATACCAACGGTAAAAAAGGCAGAAATTCGTTCGTACTTAACCGAAAATTCCGCAATGTTTGTGTATTCAACAAAAAATACAGAAATAGGTAAGTTGGCAATTACTCGATTTAAAGTTGTGGCCGAAAACAAAAATATGGCATTGCTTGATGTACAGATACTTACGGGACGAAAAAATCAAATTCGTGTACATTTGTCGGAACATGGTTGGCCAATTGCGGGTGATAAAAAATATGGTGCGAAAACATCGCCCGAAAATCGTTTGATGTTGCATAACAATCGTTTGGTGATTGTACATCCGGTGACTCACGAACAATTGATTTTTGAATCACCGATTCCATATTCATTCAAAAAACATTTCCTAAATTATTTTAAAGATGACACGTCAGGAAGCAATAGATAAAGTTTTAGCCTTGTTCAATGAAGGTTATGCTTGCTCGCAATCAATCTTGCTGGCTTTCGGACCAGAATTTGGTGCGGAAGAAAAAACAGCTAAATTGATTTCGGCTACATTTGGTGGCGGAATGGGGCGTTTACGCGAAAAGTGTGGTGCCGTAACTGGTAGTTTTATGGTTTTCGGTTTGGCGTATGCACCCGATGACTTCAAGGATATGGACAATAAATTGTTGTCGTACCGCAAAGTCCGCGAATTGAACAAAGCCGTTGAGGAATCGTTTGGAACTACAAGTTGTGGCGAATTGTTGCAAAAATTTGCTACTCGCGAAGCCATTGAAAAACGTCAACATCATCAAATGATTTGTACAAAAGTGTTGGCTGAAACAGCTGGCAAATTGTATGATATGCTAAAAGAAGATGAAAAATTGTAAGTAATAAATAAAAGTATCGTATGAAAATATTGTATTACATAATAGCTTGGTTGTGTGTGTACGCCATCAGTGTTGTTTTTTATCTAGCATTTAACAAAGGATTGATTGGGCGGGCTATAAAACAACAAATGATTCGTTTTTGTCATACTAGTTTTTTTGCAGTTGCAGCGTTAGGCATTCTTCAGGTGGATTTGTTTTCAGTTCCAATGATTCCTGTATGGGGTATTTTTTTACTATGGGGAATTACATATCCATTGTTGGAGTATTTAACAAATAAAAATTCATCAATCGAAATCAACAATATATTCGATATAGTGTTCGCAATAGATTTGCTTGGTTTCTTGGGCACTTTGACTGCTGTTATCTCAAGTTTTTCGGGTATTGTTTCCACAATTCTACAGGTAATTTTGGCTGTTTTGGAATTTGTGTTGATTTTGGTTCCGTTGTGTCAGATTGTATATTACATTTTGTATCGAGTTTCAATTGATGCGAATGGAATGCAGATTTTGCAAGAAACTCATTATAACGAAGTTATAGAATATGTAAAGGCTTTCCCAATTTGGGGTTCAATAGCTATTGTAGCATTGTTTGTAACTGTTTTTGCTGGTTGTATACAAATAAATTTATACGACGGAAGTACGTTTTCGTGGTGGCAATATGTTTTGAGTTTGGCAATAGAAATTTTCGAGTTTTGTTATGCAATGTTTGGTGGTTTAAAAGGCGTATTTCGTCGAATAGGTGTTGTTCGATTGTTTGATATTGTTGCCGAATATTGCGAAAACAATGCTAAATACACGGCACAGACTGAAAAACGTTTGGAAGATATTGCGATTGAAAAATTGTCGGGCGATTTTTCGAAACCATCTACTATTGTTATGGTTATTGGTGAATCTGCTTCGAGAGATTATATGAGTGCTTACACCGATTATCAACACGATACAACTCCATGGCAACGCGAATGTAGAAAAGATGAATCGCATTTTATGTTCATTGACAATGCTTATTCGTGTGGCGTTCAAACTGTTCCTGCTTTGGAGCGTGCTCTTACCGAAAAAAATCAGTATAACAACAATGAATTTTACGAATCGTGTTCGGTTGTCGATATTGCTCACAAATTAGGTTATACCGTACATTGGTACAGTAACCAAGGACATTTGGGTGCGGCCGATACTCCTATAACACTTGTGGCAAATACGGCTAATGTGGCAAAATGGACAAAACAAGAATTGAATACAGTCCAATACGATGAATCTTTACTCGAATTTCTTGATGAGATTGATCCGGCAAAAAACAATTTTGTGGTTTTGCACTTAAAGGGAAATCATGTGAATTTTATAAACAGATATCCTGCCGACCGCACTGTTTGGGGCGAACCAAATGTTTGGGACGATATTCTTAATTACGAAAATTCTATTCATTATACCGATTCGGTTTTGAAGTCGTTCTACGATTATGCAAAAGAAAAATTGAATATGCAGGCTTTTGTGTTCTTTTCGGATCATGCTTGTATTCCTGATAAACGGCGTTGTCCAAATTTCGACGGATTTGGAATGACTCGAATACCTATGTTTGTGTATCTTTCCGATGAATATCAGCAGCTTCATAAGGAACGTAGCGAGATGTTGTTGGCAAACAAGAACAAATTCTTCTCAAACGACCTCATTTACGAACTGATGTGCGGTATATTTGATGTTCGCTCAAATCATTTTGATGAATCTAATTGTTTGGCATCTAATCTATATAAATATACCAGAGAAACTGTTTTGACAAACGAAGGTAGAACTCATGTGTCGGAAGATAAGTTGATAAAGTCTTGATGAAAGAGACCTGATAATTTTAAATATGTTTACGAAGACGCAAAATTGTATCTAAATTTGTATTGATAAACTTTTTGAAAAATGAGCGTGTTTACAAAATTCGTCAATATTATGGCGCAAACTATTGGTTTTAAGCGTCGTATGTTTATTCATGAATCAACTCAAAAAAAAACAGATCAAACAATTTGTTATGCAATTACGGTATGTGATGAACATGAGGAGCTTTCAAATATTTTGAGTTTGGTTGCGAAGTATATCCGTAAGGAGGACGAAATACTTGTGCAATGTGATAAAGACAATACAACCGATGAGGTTCGTCAAGTTTTATCTCAATTCAAAAATGTAATTAATTTGATAGTGGAATATCCTTTGGCTGGTGATTATGGACAATTCAAAAACAATTTGATTACAAATACTTCGTGCGATTTCATCTTTCAGTTGGATGCTGATGAACTTCCATCGCCAGAGTTATTGAAAAACATTTCCGAAATAATATCGCAAAATCCAGATATAGAGTTGTTTAAAATTCCACGAATGAATTTCATGATAGAGAATAATGAACAGTTTATGACATGGGATTCCTTTTCGGAATGGAATAAAAAGGATTTGGTTAGCTTCCCGGATTATCAAAAAAGATTGTTTAAACGCTCTTCAAAAATATTTTGGACAAAAAAAATCCATGAGTTAGTCGTCGGATACAAAACATGGTGTTATCTTCCAAAAGACACAGATTATTGTCTTCTTCATTGTAAAAAATGGGCGAAACAACAAAAAAGATGGGATAACAAATAACTTTTTTTGCAAAAACGATATTTTGTTACTTCTTTTTGTCTCTTGGATTTTTATAGAAAATCAATGATTTCCTGAATAGCATTATTTAGGTTTTTTAAGGCTGTTGTAGTTTCCCATTTCTCTTTATTGCGTTCGCCAACATAGTTGGAAATGGCGCGTAGGTGAATAAAGGGAATATCTTCCTTTATGCATACGTAATGGACAAAAGCTCCTTCCATTGTTTCCACGCTTGCCTGAAATCTTTTGGTAAGGAAATTCATTTGCTCGTTTGACGTAGTGATTGTTTGCGATGTTATGGCTATTACTTTTGGGAAGTTCGCGATATCGTTGTTGGGCGCAACCAGTTGTCCTTCGGTAAATGGTATTTTGTGCGAGCTAACTAAACCCATTTCGAATCCAGTTTTCCATTTGCCTTTTTCTGTCACTCCAAAATCAGCGAAATGGTCAATCATAACATTCACAACTTCGCCCAATTGAAAACTTTCGTCGAAAGCGCCGCAAATTCCTGCATGAATAATAAAATCAGGGCGATTTTCGGTACAATATTTTGTGAGTGAATACATGGTTGCAAATCCACCAATGCCTGAAATAAGCACTTCTACAGTATGGTTTGTCTCAACTTTAAAATTTTTAGCTTCAAAAGCCGATGGAAATACAACAAGTATGTTCATTATTTTCTGCGGTATTCTTCGAACGTGTAATCGTATTCATTTTTTTCGTCGGCCGAATGTGGTTCCTGCGAAACAAGTTCCCATTGTGATTTGTCGATTTCTGGGAAAAACGCATCGCCTTCGAATTTATGATGAACGCGCGTTATGTAGAGTGTGTCGGCGAATGCAAGTGCCGATTTGTATATTTGTTCGCCTCCAATGAAAAACGCTTCTGTTTCGTTTTGGATTTTTGAAATTGCGTCTTCTATGGAATTTGCCAAAATGCCGCCTTCAGGAACTTCGTAACTGTTGTCTCTTGAAATTACGATTGAAGTTCTGTTTGGAAGTAATCGTTTTCCAAGTGATTCAAACGTTTTGCGGCCCATTAGAATATGGTGTCCGGTTGTTGTGCGTTTAAAAAATTGCATATCACCCGACAAATGCCATAACAACACGTTGTCTTTGCCAATCACGTTATTGTCGGAAATTGCGACTATGATGGAAATTTTCATTTTTTATTTGTATTAAAGGGCGAAAAATCAATTCTTTTTTTCTCTAATCACTAAACACTAACATCTCCCTTGATGTGTGGATGTGGATTATAATTCAAAATTTCAATGTCTTCGTATTTAAAATCAAACAAATCCTTTACGTTTGGATTTAGTTTCAACGTAGGCAATTCACGAGGTTCGCGGGTTAATTGCAACTTACATTGTTCAACGTGGTTTTTATAGATATGCACATCGCCAAACGTGTGGACGAATTCTCCAACTTGCAAACCGCACACTTGCGCAATCATGTGTGTAAGCAATGCGTACGAAGCTATGTTGAAAGGAACGCCAAGGAATAAATCGGCGCTACGTTGGTACAATTGGCACGAAAGTTTTCCGTTTGCCACATAGAATTGAAACAATGTGTGGCAAGGAGGCAACGCCATATCGTTTACCATTGCAGCGTTCCACGAACTTAGTATTAATCTGCGGGAATTCGGATTTGTCTTGATTTGCTCAACAAGTTCCTTTATTTGGTCAACTTCGCCACCGTCATATTTTGGCCAGTGTCTCCATTGGTATCCGTAAACAGGTCCAAGGTCGCCATTTTCATCGGCCCATTCGTCCCATATTGTCACGTTGTTGTCGTGTAGATATTTTATGTTTGTGTCGCCTTTCAAAAACCAAAGAAGTTCGTGGAAAATAGCTCGGGTGTAAAGTTTTTTCGTTGTCAAAAGTGGAAAACCTTTTTGCAAATCAAATCGCATCTGATATCCGAAAATACTGATGGTTCCCGTCCCTGTACGGTCTTCTTTCGGAGTTCCTTCCTCAAGAATTTTTTTAACTAAATCTAAATATTGCTGCATAGCACAAAAATCCTATTTTTGCAAAGATAGAATTTAATCGCTTTTTAGTTCTTGTATCGAAATTCCATTTATTAACAAACAATGAAAAAAATTTTACTGATTCTTGTTGTTGCTTTGTGCTGTCAAACTTTGATGGCACAATTCTATAATGGCTATCAGCAGGATTTTGGTAAAAATCGTGTTCAGTATGATGAGAAATTTTGGTTCTATTTCCGCCACGACAATTTTGATGTGTATTTCGACAAAGGTGGGCGTGTTGTTGCAGAATATGTCGTTCAAAATGTAGATTCGAATTATGCTGATTTAAAGCGAATTTTTGAGTTTGATTATTCGCGTCGAATTGTATATGTGGTGTACAATACATTGTCGGATTTTCGTCAAAGTAATGTAGGTTATTCAGTTGCCGATGACGACGAAAATATTGGTGGTTCAACGCAAATTATTGACAATAAGGTTATTTTGTATTATTCTGGCGATCACAACGATTTAAATCGACAAATCAGAAAAGGTATTTCCGAAGTTATGATGAGTGAATTTTTATTTGGTGCCGGAGCAAATCGGAAATTACTTACTGGGCCGTCGATTGGCATGTTTCCAGAATGGTTTTTTGATGGTTTGACGGAATATTTTTCGAATAGTTGGAATTACAACAAACAAGAACAGATTTGCGAAAAAATAGAAAAAGGTGCGTGTAAACGTATTTCGCAATTATATGGCGACGATGCGGTTTTGGTCGGACAAGCGTTGTGGAATTATATAGGTTCCCAATATGGCGACAAAGTGATTTCCAACATATTGTATATGAGTAAATTGACCGAAGATATAGACGATGCGTTTCAATACGTGATTGGAAAATCGTTGCAAACAGCGTTATTGGAAATGCAGAATTATTATTTGTCGCAATCGTTGGCAAAAAATCAAACGAAATCGAATATCAACATTCCAAAACGATTGACAAAACGGGAAATCACATCGGTTCTTTTAGATTCCGACGCCACGAAATTGGCTTATGTAACGAACAAAAGTGGGAAAACAGGTTTGTGGATATATGATTTGGGAACTCATAAAAACAAAAAAGTTTTTGGAATGGGTTCGGTTATCGAACAAATTACCGACTATTCGTATCCGGTTGCGCAGTGGCATCCGCAACAAAATGTTTTGACATATTTTTACGAAAAAAATGGGCTATTGTGGATGGCGTTTTACAATAGCGATACCAAAGAAAAGATTGTCCGTAAATTCCATCATTTCGAGAAAGTGCTGGATTTCGCTTATTCTGACGATGCTTCCGAAATAGTGTTTTCGGGTATTCAAACTGGGCAAAGCGACATTTTCACGTACAATATCAGCACGTACGAAAACGTCCAGTTGACCAACGATAAAGCCGACGACAGATTCCCGTCGTTCGTTTCGGGAGGCGGAAAAGTTTTGTTTGCTTCAAATAGGGCCGACGATGATTTGTTGAATATAAACGAAAAAATTCAGTCGAATTACGATTTGTTTTTGTTGTCTGGAAATAAATTGGAACGTATAAAAACAACAGCTTTCGACGAACAACGGCCAACAGAGATTTCACCGGGAATTTATTCGTATTTGTCAAATAGGAATGGAGCTGCGAATTTGTACAAAATTGCCTTGGATAGTGCTGTGAGTTTTGTTGATACTTCATTCCATTATTCGTATTTTTCAAACGATTTTGCTCTCGATGAGCCAAATCGAACTAATCTTGCAAATTATTCTGTTTCAAATAATTCGTTGTTGAAATTATCGAAACGTAACAATCGTCAAATTTTTGAATTGTCGAATCTCGATGATGCGAATTTTAGGTCGGCGGAAATACCAAATGATTCGTTGGATTTTGTTGATACTACTTTCTACGAACGTGAAAGTGCTAATTTGTATAAAACGAATTTCTATATCAATCAGTTGGTGAATCAACTTAATTTCAATTTCGTAAATACTGGTTATCAGGAATTTACTGGTGGAGAGTACGATTATTCCCAAAATGTGAATTTGCTGTTGAAATTGGGAATTATTGATTTATTTGAAGATTATAGATTGACGGGTGCATATCGTTTCACAGGTTCTTTCGGCACAAATGAATATCTGGTGTCGGTAGAAAATTTCAAGAAACGACTCGACCGGCAATATGTTTTTCATCGTCAATCGGGTTTGACGTATGGAATGAATTCTTCGCGTTATGTACAACGTATTCAAGACAATAATTTTATCGCGCGTTTCAAATATCCGTTCGACCAATTGAATTCCATTTCGATAAATCCGAATTTCCGATATGTCCGTAATGTAACGTTGGCAACCGATATGGGTTCGTTGGAAGAGCCAACGATTGATGAATTTTGGACTGGCGTTTCGTGTAATTATGTGTTCGACAATATTCGTAAACGCGAATTGAACATTTACGAAGGAACTCGTTCGAAAGTTTTTGTTGAAGGTTTTACTCAATTAAATCGGTCGCATTCGTATTTGTGTGTGTTTGGTTTTGATTTTCGCCATTATCAGAAAATACACAAAAATTTGATTTTGGCCACTCGTATGGCATATAGTTCTTCGTTCGGAACATCGCCTTTGTTGTATTATTTAGGTGCGGTTGACAATTGGATAAATTTGTTCGGAAAATTCGCCACCTACAATTCCACGATAGAATACGATCACAGTGTTGATTGGACGTATCAGGCAGTGGCAACCGATATGCGTGGATTTTCGCAGAACATTCGTAACGGGAATTCTTTTGTTGTGGCTAATGTAGAACTACGTTGGCCGATAATTCAATATTTGTTCGTTAAACCTTTGAAGGCTGATTGTTTGAGAAATTTCCAAGTCATTGGATTTTTTGATTGTGGTGGTGCTTGGAGTGGTCTGTATCCAGGAGCAAAAGATAATGCCTATAATTATACGGTGATAAACAACGAACCGATTTATGTGGAAATTGATGAAATGCGTCAACCTTTTGTTTGCGGATACGGCTACGGATTCCGAACTCGTTTGTTTGGCTATTTTGTGCGACTTGATATTGGCTGGGGTTACGACGAAGGACGAATTCAAAAGATGAATCAATTTTCAATGGGAATGGATTTCTAAATGAATAAATGTTTTTTCACAATATTGAGTCTCTGTTTGTTTTCGCACGCATAGGAAACGGATTTTGTGTTATTTTTGTGAGGATATCGGGAATATGGAAAATCTAAAGTTTGCGGTTGTTGGCCTTGGGCATATTGGAAAAGTTCACGCGGAACTTTTGCAGTCGCAAATTTTCGATGCTGATTTAGTTGCTGTTTGTGATTCTGACAGTTCGCTTTCAAAAAAATATTCAGTCCCTTTTTTCAATTCTATTGTGGAGTTGTTTGCTTCATCTATAAAAATTGATGTCGTTTGTATTTGCACGCCTTCGGGATTACACGCCCAGCAAGCGATTTTTGCGTTGCGTAGGGGCTGTCACGTTGTGTGCGAGAAACCATTGGCAATTTCGTCCGATGATTGTCGAAAAATGATTTCGGTTGCGAAAGAGTGTGATAAAACTATATTTTGTGTGATGCAAAATCGTTTTTCTGCTGCCGCTTGCGAATTACGAAAAATTATTGACGACGGAACGTTAGGAAAAATCTTTATGGTTCAGACTAATTGTTTCTGGAATCGAGGCGAACAATATTATAAAATAGGTGGTTGGCACGGTTCCGACGATATGGATGGTGGTTCGCTTTTCACGCAGTTTTCGCATTTCATCGACACAATTTTGTGGTTGTTCGGCGATATGACGAATTTTCAAACTTCGTTTCGAAATTTCAACCATAAAAATCTTACGAGTTTTTGCGATAGTGGCTTCGTAACTTTTGATTTACCTAATGATGCGATTGGTTCGTTTAATTTTACGACTTCGGTTTCGCAAAAAAATTTGGAAAGCAGCATAACTGTCATTGGCGAAAAAGGCACAATTCAAGTAAAAGGACAATATCTCGAAAATATATCATATTACATAAATGATTACATTGCATTAAATATAGAACGAGACAATAAACCGAATCATTGCTTTGTGCTACAGAATGTTACGGATTACCTTTATGGAAAATCCGCAAAGATTGTGACGGCACAAGAAGGATTACGGGTTGTTGAAACGATAGAAAAAATGTATAAAAGTTAATTATGAGAATAAGAACGTTTGTTACGGCAGTGTTTGTTTGTGTTTCGTGTGGATTGTTTGCCCAAACAGAATGGACGATAGACAGTTTGAAACGCTGCGCCGAAAAATCAAAAGGCAACGATAAAATTAGTGCGTTGATGGAGTTGTCGATGTATTATTTGAACGAATCGCCACAAAAATCATTCGAAGCGGCTCACAAAGCTTATTATTATGCGGCTTTTACGGCAAATCCAACAATGCTTTCAAAATCGTATTTCACACTTGGTATGTTGCATTACAAAACTAGTACGTTCGATTCGGCTACTTTTTATATGCGTCAAGCATTGAAAACTTGCGACGATAACGATCAAAACGCTGTGATTCTCGATAATATGGGAATGATTTACAAAGATTTGAGCCGTTACGATTCGGCAATCATTTTCCATAATCAAGCATTGAAACTTCAACAAACTTTGGGTAATCGTAAAGCTGTTTCCGATTGTTATAAAAACATTGGAAATGTGTATATGCAACAGTCGAAATTCAACGATGCATTGAGTTTTTACGAACAATCGATGAACGAAATGAGCCGCGAAAAAGACCAAAAATCAATTGCTGCGCTTTGCAACAATATCAGTACGGCTTACGTTAGTTTGAACAAATATTCCGAAGCTCTTTCGTATTTGACAAAAGCTGTAAATATTCAAAATGAAATTGGTGACAAAGCTGGCGAGGCATACACGTTGAATAGCATCGGAAATTTTTATTTTCGTTTGAAAGTGTACGATAAGGCACAAGAATATTACACTCGTTCTTTGGAATTGCGTACGAAATTGGGCGACAACAACGATATTGCTGCTTCTCAGTTCAACATTGCAACTGTCCACCGCGATTTGGAAAATTATCACGAAGCTTTGAAATACTACAATCGTGCGTTGGAACTCCGTCAACAAACCGACAATAAGGAAGCGCAAGCGTTGATTCTCAATGCAATTGGCGGAACGTATAAAAACCAGATGTACTACGATAAAGCGATAGAATATTATCAGAAAGCGTTGGAAATCAATCAAAATATTGGTAGTCAAAAATCAATTGCAAGTTCTTACGAACGTTTGGGAATGGTTTACCGCGACACGTGTTTGGCATTGCACAATAGCGTTGAAGAATCGAATGTTGGGGCACAGGAAAAATCGGAGTTGGAAAACAATGTGCTTTCTTTTTACAAAAATGCAATTGACGCATATCAAAAAATTGGCGACTCGTTGAATGTTGCACGTGTGTATAATTTTCTTGGCAATTTCTATAAAGATATGAATGAATTGCGCAGCGCAATGGTTTCGTATGATTCTGCTATTAAATTTTATGGGAAAAACACGTTGGGTATAGCGTATGCGACTTACAATCAGGCAAAAATAATGCACCAAGGAAACAATCCGGAAGCGGAAAAATATTACTTGAAAGCAATGGATATGGCAGAACAATGTTCGGAAAAAACGTTGGTTTGCGATGTTGTAAATTCGTTGTCGCAATGGATGAAACAACATAAAAATCCTGAAAAAGCATTGCAGTATTACGAAAAATTTGTTGAACTGAAAGATGAGTTGGCTGTCGATAAAAATAAAGAACGTATTGCTGAACTTGAATTTGAAGCCGATATAAAAATGTTGGAACAAGCCAACGAAAATCAGGAATTGAAACTTCGTGAAGAGGAGTTAAAGCATTCTCATTCTCAATTTGTTATAATCTTTTTGCTGCTAATTTTATGCGCAATCGCAATTTGTGCATATTTGATTTACAAACAATATTCACAAAAAAAACAGGCGTTTTCAATGTTGTCGAAAAAGCAGAAAGAAGTTGAAAAAGCATATTGCGAAGTAAAAACGACAAACGAAACGTTGGAAAAGAAAAACGAACAGATATTGAATAGTCTTTCGTATGCCAAAAGAATTCAAAAAGCGATTTTGCCACCTATCGAGGATTTGAATAACGCTTTCCCACAGAATTTTGTGTTCTATATGCCTAAGGAAATCGTAAGTGGCGATTTTTATTGGTTGTCGAAAAATAATGATTATATATTTTTTGCTGTTGTTGATTGTACAGGCCATGGTATTCCAGGTGCTTGTATGTCAATGATTGGCAATACGTTGCTCAATCAAATAGTGAACGAAAATAATGTAACCGATCCTGCCGAAATTTTGAAAATGCTTGATAAGGAAGTCATTAAAAATCTTCGTCAAGATGAAGGAGAAAATACCCAGGAAGATGGAATGAATATTTCGTTGATTCGTTACGATAAGAAAAATGCGGAATTGATATTTGCTGGTGCGGGACAAAATATGTTGGTTGTTTCGAATGGTGATGTTCAAACCGTTGCGGCTTCGTTGTTCTCGGTTGGAGGAATGCATGCTTTGAAGCAAAATAAGGATGTTGTGTTCGAGAACACTACTGTTCCTGTTGTTGACGGAATGACGTTGTATTTGTTTAGTGATGGTTTTATCGATCAATTCGGTGGCGAAAACAACGAACGTTTCTCTTTGAATCGTTTTGAAGATATGATTTTGGAAATGCAGTCGATGGATATGTCGGAACAATATATGGAGGTTTCTCGTGAATTGGACGCTTGGAAAGGCGAAGAAAAACAAATCGACGATATTTTAGTTGTGGGAATAAAATTCTAACGGAATGGCTACACCTTTGTCTTCAACTTTGAATTTTATCCGCCATCATCAAGATGGCGAAATTGCCGAGAAACTGCGAAATAGTGGCTTGAAATACAATATGATATATGGCGTTTCGTCGTTGTTGCTGCTGAATCATGCGAAATCTTTAGGACGAAATCAGGATTTAGCCGATTCCCTATGGAAAGAAAATTTCCGCGAAGCAAAACTTATGACTTTTATGACAGCGGATTTTGCTGCAATTTCCGAAGAAAAAGTTGAATCCTATGTTGACGGATGTTGCAACAACGAAATGGTGGAAATTGCTGTAATGCATTTGTTTTCGCTGTTGCCGAATGCACTTTCCTTTGCAAAAAAATGGATAAACAGCGAACATAAATTCACAAAAATGGCAGGTTACCAAACAATTGCCCGTTTAGCAATGACGAAACATTTTGGCGACGAATCGGATTTGACGGATTTGTTTCCTGCTTACGAACGTGACGTGGTTTCCAATGAATATTTTATTTTTCAATCTGTGCAAAAAGCATTTCAAGAATTAGCTTTTCGCCGACAGGATTTAAAATCTTTGATTATCGAAAAAACAAAATATATTTGCGAACAAAATAAAGGAACAGATTTTGAGTTACAAACTCACGAAATGATTCAAATTTTAGAATATTGCTAATTTAAACTTAATTATTATGTTGGAAAAAACTTCAAATCCCGCATTTTCGGACAAAATCTTTAACGATTTGTCGTTTTCGTATGGAAACACAATGACAATTAAAGGAACGGTTAACAAAACATTGACGTTGTTGGCTGTGATTTTGGTTGCCGCTTTAGTTACTTGGAAAATGGCTTTTGCAGGAAATTCATTAGTAATGCCGTTGATGATGGGAGGTTTAATTGTTGGAACGATTTTCTCGTTCATCACTATTTTCAAACCCGAAAAAGCAAAAGTAACTTCGTTGATTTATGCTGTTTGCGAAGGTTTGGTTTTGGGTGGCATTTCTGCATTGTACGAAATGTCGCTGGTTGATCCGGAAACAGGGAAAGGCGCAGGAATTGTGTTCAATGCAATTATGCTTACAATCGGAGTATTCTTCGTTATGTTGTATTTGTACAAAAACCAAATCATTCAACCAACAAAAAGATTTACAATGATTTTATTGGTAGCAATGTCGGCAATTGCAATTGTGTATTTGATTGATATTATTATGGGTCTCTTCGGATCGTCGGTTGGATTTTTACACAGCTCTGGTCCACTTGGAATCGGCATTAGTTTGGTAATCGTCGTTGTTGCAGCATTGAATTTCATTCTTGATTTCAAAAATGTAGAGAATGCTGTAGCACAAGGTGCTCCGGAATATATGGAATGGTATTGTGCATTTGGTTTAATGATGACGTTGGTTTGGTTGTATATGGAAATTTTGCGATTGTTGTCGAAATTGAATAGAGACTAATCAAACACACTTGAAATATAAATGGCATCTTCAGAAATGAGGATGCCATTTTTGTTTTTGTACAACTCTTAATAAGTTGATGTGGTTAAGAATTAAACGAATGAATTAAATTACCATCATTCCCGCAAACGTTGCGACAAATCCCACAATATAGCCAATGTATATTTGTGCTGGGGTATGTGCTTTCAGATACAATCGGGCAGTTCCTACAAGGCCGGCGGCAATTATACAGAATGGTAACATTTGTAATGCATAACTGCTAAAAGGTTGAGGTGTGGCGAATACAAGATAGAATAACAAAGCAGTCAATCCGCCCATGCCAATCGTGTGGAGACTGATTCTCCAATAAATGGAGATTAAACTTGCGAAAATCATCAACATTAGGCAGCATAGCAAAAATGGTTGGTATGTGAACAAAATGGAATTGCTGAAAATTAAATTCACAGCATAAACTAACGATATTATGCCTAACAATACTATTCGGTGATGTTGGCTATTAAAATCTAATTTCCTGATAAAGCACAGCCAATATAAAAACGAGAACACAAAAGGTACTACGTAAAACAGAAGGAATATTGGCAGTATTGTTTGCGACAACAATTGTTGCGTTGTATTGTTATAAATTGGCAGAATGTAACACAAAGCATAGAGCAGGCAACCAATTGTAGCCATACCAAGTGGATGGAGTACAATGGAAATGAACCACGCAAAAACAGAGAAAAGTTTTTTCATATTAAAGTTCCTTGCGTAGGCGTCCTACAGGCAATCCAAGTTGCTCACGATATTTGGCAATTGTCCTACGGGCAATAATAAAACCTTTTGTTTTCAGAACTTCGGCCAACTGTTCGTCGGTGTAAGGTTTTTTCTTGTCTTCTTCGGCAATGGTATCTTGCAGTATTTGTTTGATTTGTCGTGACGAAGCTTCTTCGCCCGATTCTGTCTGTAAACCTTCCGAGAAGAAATATTTTAGGGCGTAAATTCCGTAAGGAGTTTGTATATGTTTGCTATTTGCAACACGCGAAATGGTTGAAATATCCAATCCGGTTTTGTCGGCTATGTCTTTCAAAATCATTGGTTTCAGCTTCGTTTCGTCGCCAGTTGTAAAGAAATCTTTTTGGAAATCGTAAATAACCTGCATTGTCGAAAGAAGTGTGTTGTTTCGCTGTTTTATCGCATCGATGAACCATTTTGCGGAATCAAGTTTTTGCTTAATGAAATCGAACGCTTCCTTTTCTTTTGTGTTGCTGTTTTGCTTTGGTTTATATTCCTGCAACATATTCACATACGTGCGGCTCACTTTAAGATTTGGAATATTGCGCGAATTGATGGAAAGAACCCATTCGTCGTTCACATTTTCAAGATTGAAATCGGGGATTATTGTTTGGCTGATAGTTTTCGCATAGGCATCCGCAGTTCCGTTTCCTGGTTTTGGATTCAGTTTCAGGATAATGTCCATCGCGGCTTTTAAATCTTCTTCTTCAATTTCAAGACCTTGTTGAATTTTATCGAAATGTTTCTTAGTGAATTCTTCGTAGAAATTTTGCAAGATTGCCTTTGCAGTAACAGTTTCCGGAGTTTTTTGTTTTCTGCCGATTTGCAAAATAAGACATTCTTGCAGCGAAGTAGCTCCGATTCCGGCAGGATCAAGTGTTTGTATTGCCACCAAAATTTTCTTGAGCTCTTCAACCGAAACATTTGTGTTTTGCAAGAGAAGAATATCATCGGAAATACTTTCCAAATCGCGGCGCAGATAGCCGTCTTCGTCAATATTTCCAATAATGAAATCGGCAAGAGTCAATTCTTCGTCCGATAAATCAAGCAATCCAAGTTGTGATTTTAAATTTTCTTGGAATGAATTGCCACCAGAAAATGGGATTTCCTTTGTTTCTTGATCTGGTGAAGAATTGTTTACTGAATATTTGTAGTTGGAATATTCGTCTTCGTTAAAGTAATCATCGATGTCGAAATCTTTGTTTTCGTCGGTTCCGCTTATGCCGTCGTCGTTTTGATTTTCGTCGTCGTTGTTTTCGTTTTCTGAATCAGAATTGTCGTCGTTCGATTCCAATTTTTCCTGTTCCTCGCTGTTGTCGTTATCATCTTCAACTTCAAGAGCAGGATTTGCCTCAATTTCCTCTTTTATACGGGTGTCGAGTTCAATCGTCGGAATTTCAAGCATTTTTATTACTTGAATTTGTTGTGGCGATAATTTTTGTTGCAGTTTTTGTTGCAGTTTCTGATCCAGCATAGTTCAGCGATTTAAATGTTCACTAAAACCAATTTGTTAGCTTCCGCTATTTCGATTAGGCGTTCCGTTGAATCGGAGCGGATGACAACTTTGGCAGCACCGCCATCGGCAAAAGCGTACATATATTCAATGTTGATTCCGTTGTTCGAAATTATTTGGATTGCTTTCTGCAAACCACCTGATTCATGCGGAACTTCCAAACAAACCACATCGGTAAGGCGGACTGAATAGTTGTGCTCTTTCAAAATCTTGTAAGCCAATTCCGGACGGCCTACGCAAAAACGGACAATTCCGTAATCAACTGAATCGGCTATGCTGAAAGCCGACATATTTATGCCATTTTCGGTAAGGACCTGCAACATTTTGTTTAACGAGCCGGCCTTGTTTTCCAAAAAAACAGAAAGTTGTTTTACTACCATAGTTTTAAAAAATTAGGATTTGACGTTTTTGTCAATTCCGTTTCAAATATAATAAAAAGTGCTATTACGAATGTTGTTCCGTCACATTAATTCGAGATGGTAAAGTCTAATTTTTCAGAAATTCTTTGTTTTCGTTTTTGAGCAGAGAAAACCAAACTGTTTTTATTGTGTAATTCCTATTAAAAGAGTACTTTTACGCAAGAATTATTACGTAATATTTAATATGAAAGAATCTTTATTGCTCGGGGCCGAAGCTGTTGCCCTCGGAGCTATCGACGCAGGTATTTCGGGCGTATATGCATACCCAGGCACTCCGTCAACCGAAATTACCGAATTCATCCAGAAATCAAAGGATGCCCGCGAAAAAAGCATTCGCTCAAAATGGTGCTGTAACGAGAAAACTGCTTACGAAGGTGCTCTTGGTATGTCGTACGCAGGAAAACGTGCTATAGTTTGTATGAAACACGTTGGTTTAAATGCGTGTGCCGATGCGTTCATGAACTCGGCTATTACTGGTGTTCATGGCGGATTGGTACTTGTTGTTGCCGACGATCCTTCACAACATTCTTCACAAAATGAACAAGATAGCCGTTACTACGCTAAATTTTCTATGCTTCCTTTGTTGGAACCTTCAACACAACAAGAAGCATACGATTGCGTACATTACGGCTTGGAACTTTCGGAAAAATTCCAACTTCCTTGCATTTTGCGTTTGACAACTCGTTTGTCGCACTCTCGTTCGATTATTTCAAAAAGAAAATTCCACGAACAAAATGCTTTCAATCCGGAATTCAATCCTAAAAAATGGGTGACACTTCCTGCTTACGCACGTTTGCAATACAAATCGCTTGTTGAAAAACAACCTGCATTGACGACTGAATCGGAAAAATCTCCATTCCTGAAGGTTGTTGAAGGGAAGAGCAAAAAAGCTGTTGTCGCTTGTGGTTTGGCATTCAACTATGTTATGGAAGTTCGTCAGAACAACAATTTGGATTTCTCGGTTTTGAAAATTTCGCAATATCCATTGCCAAACAAACAAATCGCTGATTTTCTTGATAAATACGACGATATTTTAATCGCTGAAGAAGGTTATCCTATTGTGGAAGAATATCTTCGTGGTTTTTCAAATAACAAAAAACTTCGTGGAAAATTAGACGGTGCGTTGAATCGTACCGGAGAATTGAATCCCGACTTTATGGCTACAGCCCTTGGTGTTGCGCCAATAAAGACGGCTGATGTTCCATCGTTGATGGTAAATCGTCCACCTGCACTTTGTAAAGGTTGCAGTCACCGCGATATGTACGAAGCATTGAACAATGTGATGGCAAATTACACTGAACGCCACGTATTCGGTGATATTGGTTGCTACACTCTTGGTGCTTTAAAACCATTCGAAGCCATTACTGCTACTATTGATATGGGTGCTTCTATAACTATGGCGAAAGGTGCTGCCGATGCAGGTTTACATCCTGCTGTGGCTGTTATCGGAGACTCAACTTTCACTCATTCGGGAATGCCTGGTTTGCTTGATGCTGTAAATGAAAACTCAAAAATGACAGTTATCATTTCCGACAACTCGACAACTGCAATGACTGGCGGACAAGATTCTGCGGGAACAAGCAAACTTCATTTAATCTGCAAAGGTTTAGGTGTTGACGAAAACCACATCCGTGTGATTGTTCCTTTAAAGGCGAACCTTGAAAAGAATATGCAAATTTTACAGGAAGAAATTGAATACAACGGTGTTTCTGTCATTCTTGCACAACGAGAATGTGTTCAGACAGCAATTAGAAACAAAAAGAAACAAAGCAAATGATTAAGAATATAATACTTTCGGGCGTTGGCGGTCAAGGAATTTTGACTATTGCCTCAATTATCGACCTTGCAGCAATGCATTCAGGTTTGAATGTAAAACAAGCCGAAGTTCACGGAATGAGTCAACGAGGTGGTGATGTTCAATCAAATCTTCGTATTTCCGACGAGGAAATTTATTCCGATTTGATACCAAAAGGCAAAGCCGACATTATTCTTTCTATGGAACCACTTGAAGCTCTACGTTATGTTTCGTATTTGCAAAAAGATGGAATCATCATTACAGCTTCGGGATTTTTCAAAAACATTCCGAACTATCCCGATGAAAACCAAGTGATTGACGCTATCAAAAACAGTGGTTTCAAGTATATCATTATTGATTCGGAGGAAATTGCAAAGAATCTTAATGAACGTGCATTGAACGTTGTGATTGCTGGTGCGGTTGCTCCAATCATCGGCATTGATTCAAACGTAATGAAAGAAAGCGTAAAGGAATTGTTCGCAGCCAAAGGTGAAGATGTTGTTGCAATGAACGTAAAAGCATTCGAAACCGGCGTGGAATACAATAAAAAACTTTAGTATGATTTGGAATAAATCAATAGAATGTTTGGACCGCGAATCAATGCGGAAGTTGCAAAGCGAACGTTTGCGCAAAGTTGTGGAACGTATGTATCACAATTGTGCTCCCTATCGCGAAAGAATGCAACAGGCAGGCGTTGTTCCGGCAGACATTCAATCGATTGACGATATAGTGAAACTACCTTTTTCGTCAAAACAAGATTTGCGCGACTATTATCCTTGGGGATTACTTGCGGTTCCTCGTTCTGAAATTGTAAAAATCCATGCTTCATCGGGAACAACAGGTAAACCTATTGTTATGGGCTACACAAGAAACGACATAGCAAACTGGGCAGAAGCTGGTGCGCGTTGTTATTCAGCATACGGATTGAGTAAAGAAGATATCATCCAAATTTCGTACGGATACGGACTTTTCACTGGTGGTCTTGGTGCACATGATGCTGCAATAAATCTTGGTGCAACAGTTGTTCCGATGTCGGCAGGAAATACCGAAAAACAATTACTTATGATGCGTGATTTAGGCACAACAGCTTTGGCTTGTACACCCTCATACGCATTGTATTTGGCAGAAGCTTTGGAAAAATCGGGAATTCCAAGAAACGAAATTAAATTAAAAGTCGGCATTTTTGGTGCAGAACCATGGACAGAAGAAATGCGACGCGAAATTGAATATCGTCTTGGCATTAAGGCATACGATATTTACGGACTTACTGAAATTTCAGGACCTGGTGTTGGTTTTGAATGTGAATGTCAGAACGGTACGCACTTAAGCGAAGATTTGTTCTATCCTGAAATTGTTGATCCTAGAACTGGCGAAGTTCTTCCTGATGGACAAGAAGGCGAATTAGTTTTCACAACGTTGTCGAAGGAAGGAATGCCAATGATTCGTTTCCGTACGCATGATTTGACTCATATAACTCACGGAACTTGCGAATGTGGTCGTACATTGGTAAAAATGGGACGAATTTTGGGTAGAACCGACGACATGATGATTATTCGTGGTGTGAACGTATTCCCATCGCAAGTTGAAGCTGTTCTTTGTACATTGGAAGAAGTTGAACCTCAATTCTTTATCACTGTTGATAGAGTTAACAATACCGATACATTCGATATTGATGTTGAAGTGAAAGAACAATACTATTCCGATGTGATGAGTGAAATGGAACGTTTGCGTAAGAAAATCGCACACGCAATTCAAAGTGTTGTTGGTATTCAGCCAAACATCAAACCGGTTGCTCCTGGTTCAATCGAACGCAGTCAAGGAAAAGCAAAACGCGTGAACGATAAGAGAAAATTTAAAAAGTGACAAACGGGAAAAATATCATTTCCATAATAGAAGAGACGTCACAATGTGGCGTCTCTTTTTTTGACCAGCTTGAAAAAACTTTTTGGGGGAAGAAAAGAGTTTTTCGTTAGGGAAGTTTCTCTATTAATTCCTTTTTATGGTGTTTTCTTTTACGAAAAATCGGCTTTGGGCTATGATTCCAACACGAAATACGTGTAACATTCTATTGAAGTATATGTTGTAGTAATCTTCGCCCCAGTAATATTGTGCAAATATTGCCACGTCTTGCAAAAATCCAGGTCGGAACGAAATGGTGTAGTCCACAATAAATCGTTTCCAGTCAACCCAATCGTGGTGGTCGATATTGCCACAAATCAAACCGAATTTAAACGTATTTTCGAGTATGGATTCTTTGTTATCGAAGTAACGTATGTTAAGATTGCTCAATGTTTTAGCAATATCCCAGTCGAATTTTAAATCAAAATGCAAACGCCAGCGGCCATACAAACCGTTGAGCATTGTGTCTTGGGCGTAGCAATATTTCCCATAGATTTTAGAGTAATATTTTCGGCTGCTGTGTGCACGCGAAGCAAAAACGCCGGCTTCAATCCAGTTTGTAGAAAAACTGCCGTTGTGGTAATTTATTTTGGAATTTGTGCTATCGGTGTAGAAATAGCCGTCTTGCCCGTTTGAATGGTGGTACCAGGAAACATATTGGAACCAGTCGTGGTATTCGCGCGTGTGTTTTGACGATTGGTGAACAAGAATAATTCTTGGTTCGTACGATGGTGTTCGTACTGGATACGATTCGGCATTGTACATACGAAGAATTACTTGCGGCGAAAGAATCACAGCCCATTTTTTTATTGCGTCGAGTCCAATGCGGTAGTACGGAATGATATTTCCCTCGAATATCAATGGTTCCAAATTTCCGATACCGCCAGCTGCTGTGATGTAGCCTGGATCGTAGAACATATTCATTGTTTCGTCCCACGTAACATCGTCCCATTGGAATCCAACACTATCTTCTTGTGCTAAAGATGCAAGGGGAATAAAGAAAATCAATAAAATATATGTAAGCCGTTTCATGGCTACAAAAATAAGAATCAAAAGTGGAAACTGATGATTTTTTATTCTGAAATGTATAAAATGTTAATTATTTTCGGGCTGAACGAACAATATCAAACTACCGAAATAGGTGCAAAAAGCAAGTCCGGCGTAGGTATTCATAGTGTCTTCGCTGAAGAATGAAATGAGTGTAATGATAAACCATCCTAAAGTAAGTGCATTCCATTTTTTTCTTGAAAAGAAAAATAAACCGATAAAGCAACCGACGAAAATAATTAAACCAACAACACCAGTTGTAACGCCCATCAATATAAATTGATTGTGTGGTAAATTCCAATGTCTTGGTTCTAAAGTTGCGTCTTGTTCGTAGAATTTGAACATTTCAGTTCTTGCAAAAGCTCCGGCTCCAAACCAAGGATAGATACACATTACTTTTTTCGCACATTTCAAAAATTCCCATCGTTGCGTTATGGAATGTCCGTCGGGGTCGTCTCCCAATGTGTAGCTATGAATTTCCCAAAATGCTTCGTAGAATCTTTTTTTTGGACTAAAATTCGATGTGAATCGATAGTTTGTGAAACCGTTTTTTACGTTTTCTATATCGTTGTCGGTTAGTTGGGCAAATCCATCGGCATCTTTACGTAGATTTTTCGAAGTCATATATCGGCAAAGTGTGTGATAATATGCAAATCCGTCTTTGTTGAGTTCCCAAATCGTGTTCATGCCGGTTCGTTCTTGCCAGCAACTGTCTATTTCGTGGTCGCAAACGTAGAGATTCGCCCAATGGCCGTTTTCTAATTGAACGCCCTTGGTAAACGTATTGTATTTGTTTCCGTGGCTTGTTTTCTCGTCAAGCGAAGCAATATTCACAACATCAGGTGACAGAAAATATCGTGCTTCGGAATAAAGGAAAATTGTGGTGCCTATTACACCAATTCCTAAAAAACTAAGTAAAATAATTTTTGTCTGTGTTGATGAGTGTTTTCTTATTTGGTCAAATATGAAAATTACCAATAAAACCGAAAATGCGATGTATGCGGTAATTGTTTTTGACAAGAGCACGAAGCAAACCAACCAAATCAGTGCAATCCATAAGAAAATCCGCTCATTTTTTTTGATATCAACAGTTGTGTTGTAAAATAAATAATAGACACATACCACACATCCTAAAAGCGTAAATAACGACAATCGAATGTACGACATAAAATAACCGATGCTTCGAAATGCTGCGGTGTTAGTGAAATTGAAAACATATTGTCCTACGCAAAACAATGTGTTTATTACGATTGAGAATAAGTAAACCAGAAGAATTGCGTGGAAAATCTTATGGTTTGTTTCCTTTTGCGAGGCCAATATAAACACAAAAAGGAAGCTCGGAATATATTTTTCAATACAGCGAACAGCGTCGGGATGTGGAAGTTGCGGAATAAAACGTGCTAAAATAAGTGTGCAGATGAGTAGGAGACACAACGATGATTTTCGTTTCAATGCCGTTTTTAAACCTTTAAAATAATTGCCGTTGCAAATCCAAAACGTTGTGAGGACTATGCAACACAATGTGATGATGAAGTTCCCCCAAATAATTGCGGCGGAACAAGCAAGTAGCACAGAAAAATATACTACGTTGTAATATTTTTTTAAAAGTGATTGCATTAAGCAACTCTAGTTTTCTCGGAAAAGTTGAATAAAACCAGCAGTGTTATGTCGTTTGTCGGCTTTGGTTGATTTTACAACATAGTAATATGTTCCCGAAGGACATGGATGTCCGGAATTATCGTCGCCGGTCCACGAAATTGCTTTTGCAACTTGTTTGTAAACCAAATTACCGTTATTGTTGTAAATCCAAATAGAAAATTCATCAATTCCGTTTGTGTTGAAGTAGAACACATCGTTTTCGTTGTTACCGCCAGGAGTGAATATATTTGGAATATTCGGCTCGCGGTCGTCAATGTCTTTTTCATTTCTTGTACTGTCGGTAAAGAAATAGTCGGCAACTTTTATCGTTAATTGTTGACTTGCGGCACATCCACTCAAATCGTAGAAATCCGAAAATTCATCTTGATAATCGAATTTTGTGCTGTCTAAAACTATGTTTAACGAAACCGTATACCCTGGATCAACGTTTTCTCCAGGGAAAACATAGCGATATTCAGTAGAATCGAGATCGAACTTTTCAACTAATTTTTTATCGTTGTAGATGTTCCAGCAATATTTCCAAATGTCTTTTTTGTGAGGATTGAAAGCGTCTTTATTCACCGAGAGAATATAAACGTACGATTCCAAACCGGCTTTGTTTGTTTCGGAACTTGGATCGTCGATTTCGTAGGAAAAATTTGGTCCGTCAACAACAGGACTATATACTTCAATCAAGTTTTTCGAAACTTTTTGACCAAAATCAAGGAACGAAACTTTTGCGGTTGTTTGTATTAATTCTTTCGCTTCGTTGAGGTACGATATCGAAAGTGTAACAGAATCAGCGTTTTGCGAAAGACATTCAGCCGATTTTAGTGTTCCTTTTTTTATGATTTTTGTAAGTGCGGCCGAGTCAATAGTAAGAAGACTTACCGTGTATTGACCGTCGGTTCTGTATTCGTGTTCAACATTTGGAGAATAAACTCTTGTAACAATTGACGAATCTGCGGAGCCGTCGCCGAAATTCCAAACATACCAACAACCTTTGTCGTATTGTGTGGAATTTTTGAATCGTACAGTCGTGTTTTTTGTTGCAATGCCGTTTTCGTCTTCAGTGTAGCATAAAACCAATTGGTTGCTTGGTGCTGTGAATTTAGTTTCAATCTGTGCAAAGATTTGAAAACTCATTAAAAAAAACGTGCAACAAAGAAGAATGTTTTTCATTATCAAAGTTTTATTCATTTACAAAAGTAGTAGTTTTTTGTTCCGTTTCTGCAATTTTCGACGAAGATTTTCGCATTAGTTTGTCGAATGTGGTAATTACGAATATTTCCATTGCTACAAATAATATTGCAAGCAAAAGCGAAAATCTCCATAGTTGCGTTCCGGTGGTCAAATCTTTTATTTCTTGTGTTATTTCTTTTTCTATGTCAAGTAAATTGAATTGTGGCTGTGTTTGTATAAAATCTTCTATTTCGTCGGGAGAATAAAATTCGAGATTTGATTCCGCACGATTGTAGTTGTATGATATTCCGATGATTGGCTCTTTTTTCTGGGTGATTATGTAGTTTCCTGCTTCGGAAATTTGTTGCATTGAATTAACAATGAGTTTTGATGTTTGAATGTCGGTTCTGTATTGCGGAATCACATCGATTGATTTTGTGGCATTTTCAATATGTAAAGCCTCGTCGTTCAGCGGTTTGCTTATAACAAGTTCAGTGTTTTCGCCCAAAATTGTAGCTGGTTCGTTCGATGTTGAAACCGACAAAAACATATTGTGTAATCCTACGAAAAGCGGCGAAGCTACGAATGTGCCGTTTTTCTCGTCCAATGGTGAAGAAAACGTGAACAAAGTGCTTTTCCCTTTTGATTGTTGTGTTAAAAATGGTTGGTTGTTGCGTAACGAAACGATTGCATTATTTGTTTGTGGTTCAATTTGATAGTGAAGATATATTTCTGGATAATTTGGATTTTGTTGATTCGGTTCAAATACATTTTTGAAAATTGCATTGTTTGCGTCAATTGTTTCGATTGTGGTTGAAATGGAATCTTTTTGTGTTATTTGTTGTCGTCCAAAAAGAGCAAGTAATCGGTTGTACGAAGCTATTTCAATATTGTCTGACGGAATACAGACGATGGTTTTCCCAACTGATTTGAATTTGTTTATTTCATCGACCAAACCAGCGGGAATCGATGAAAGTCTGTCTAAAATAATTACTGGATAATTTGTCAATGTTGAATAATCAATATTTTTAATTGATTGATTTTCAATCAAAAACGAAGGTTCGTTTTTACAAAGAGCTGCAATATGTCTGTTTGGTGCGTTTTCGTAAAGATTCAATATGTTGATTTGATTTTCAACATAATACGAAAAGAAATATGCGTTGTCGTATAGAATTGGATAATCTTCAATTTCAATTTTTCCCGAAATAATCCCGGTTTCTTTTGTGTTGTATTCAATTGGAACAGAAATCTTTGAATGTGGTTTCAGCACAACCGAAGTCATTGCGCGCATCGTGTCGTTGATGAATATTTTTACAGGAAAATTATTAAATATTTCATCGGAATTGTTTGATATGGTTACGGTTATTTTTTCGGTGGAATTGGTTATATGATGTGGTGTTTCAAAATAACAACTATCGATTGAAATATTTGGAATTCGTTGGTTTTCAATTGGATAAAGATTGACGGAAAGCGTAGAATCTGATTCAATATTTTTGAAATCGAAGGCGTATTTCTGAAAATCCGACAAAATGTGGCACGTTAGTTTTGTGTTGTTTTTTTGTGCACAAGTTTGTAGTTTTTTACTTATCTCGTTTATTGTTAATTGGTTAGGTGAGGTTGTTAATGCAGAAATGTCGTTTTTGATTTCGTCGCGCGTGCGAGCAAATTGTTCGGTTGGGTTTGCGGTGTTGCTGAAAAGAAAAAATTTGGTTTCGGCAGAATAGGCGTCGGTTATTTCCTGAGCTTTTTTCTTTTCGAATTCAAGCACAATGCCGTTTGCCGATTCTGATTGCGTACTGAAGGAGTTGTCGATATAAATAGCGACAGCGGAATTTGCTGTTGTTTGTTGTGCATTGTTTCGTGGAATATATGGTTGTGCAAATGCCACAACAAGAAATGTTATCATTCCTATTCGTGCCGCTAAAATCAAAAGTTCTTTCAGTTTCGATTTCGAGCTGTTTTGTTCCGTCTGTATATTCTTGATGAACTGAATGTTGTGGAAATAAACTTTCTTGTATTTTCGGAACGAAAACAAATGGATAACGATAGGTATGATTATCGCAAAAAGGAAAAATAGAAATTCCGGATGTTTAAACGCTATCATATCTTCAACGTTAATTTTAGATTTAATCTTCTGGAAGTTAAATAGTTTGGAACACCGTAATATTTGTGTGAAACGTCTTCTATCCAGAAATAAGAGATTTTGTTCGCATTGTCGAACAAATTGAATAATTCAAGTCCTAACGAAAGATTTTTAATTGTGGAGATTTTTTCGTCTGGGCGGTTTTCATCAATGAATACGTACAAAAATCCTATGTCCATACGAGTGTATTTCGATATTTTATAATCATCGAATTCTTCGTAAGTCGCTGTTGGTGTTGCTGTTGGAATATTTGAACCAGCCATAAACGTCATATTCATTTTTAATCGTTCGCTGCCGGGCAAATAATCTTGGAAGAACATACCAAATGTTATGAGTTGGTCGTTGGCACGGCGGATTTCGCTACTTGAATTGTCGGCTAAATGTTCACGTGCGCGCATCAGCGAAAGGTTCACCCACGATTCCACGCCAGGGACAAACTCACCGTTCAATTTTGTGTCGATGCCGGTAATGTAACCGTCGGCGCACAAATCGGGATAGTAGGTGAGCGAAACGTTTTCGATTGTGTACGGGATTACGTTACGGAGTAATTTTGCGTAAACTTCAGTGTTCCAATAAAATGGTCTGTTCCAAAGTTCGAGTTCTTGTGAATAGCCCAATACAAAATGTGTTGATTTTTGTGGTTTCACTTTGGCAAAGAATTGTCCGCTTTTGTCAACCAATTCCTTGAATTCTGCTGGTTGATAATAGATTCCGGTAGCGAAAGAAATACGTTTACTTTGTTCTTTGTTTGGTCTGAATAGAAAACGCAGTCGAGGATTGAGTAGAATTTGTTCGGAATAAGTGTCGTATGTGCCACGGATTCCTGCCGAGATTTTCAAACTCGATTCTGCAGAATTGTTGAAATAGATTCTTTTTGTTAATCCGGCGTAGGCGGCGGAAATAGTTTGTTGGTGCGAAATTTTTGAATTAGTTGTGTTTTTTAGAACTATTGCCGTGTCGCAGTATGGAAGCGCGTAGTTTGCGGAGTCAATAAAGGTCCATTCATTGAAAGTTGCATCGTAGATTGAAGAACTTACAGAACAGCCCCAGTTTATAGTGTAGGAACCCAGAATTTGTTTGCCTGTGTGCATTGCGGTGAAATTATTGGTTTCCAAATTGTTGCGTCCGTGTTCGAAAAAGCTGCCAACAGCCAGCAATGCAGTTGAATCTTCAACCAATTTTTCTCCGTCGCTAAAACTTTCGCTCAAACGATATTGGCTCAGCACGTCGAAAGTTTCGTTTTCGGATGCGTTGTAATATACCGCATGGAAATCAAGAAATGTTCGTTCCGTAGGTCGGTAGGTCAACGACAATGCGTTTCCTATATTTTGATAGGTGTATTTTTCGCCACCTTCAAAATAAATTGTCATTTTGTACGATTTTGTTTGGCTTCCAAAATCGGTTACACGTTTGTCGGGAAGAAACGAGTAGGTGTTGTTTGCTCCGTAAATCCAATACGAAAGAGTTAGTTTCGGGTTGATTTTGTATTTCATCAAACTTTGGAAATCGTAGAAAATCGGCTTGTATTCGCCTGTTTCGTCGAGAGTTTTTAGTACGAGCGAAGTGTTTTTGTAGCGTGCCCCAGCTAAAATCGTGAATTTTTGCGATTTACTTGGTGCTTGAATTGTTACGTTCGCATCCATTAAACTTGCGTCGGCTTGGATGTGGAAATCTTCAACTTCTTTGTAGGTTACGTCAAGCACGCTCGACATTTTGTCGCCGTAGTTAATATCGAAACCACCGCTTGAGAAGTCAACATTTTCAACCATATATGGGTTGATGATACTTAACCCTTCTTGTTTGTCGGAGCGTGCAATTGCAGGTTTAAATGCAGGAATACCGTTCACGTACACCAAATTTTCGTCGTAGCTTCCGCCGCGTACCGAATATTGCGAGCTCAATTCCGATTTTGCGTTTACGCCTGAGAATGTTTTTAGTCCGCCTTCAATTCCTGCAAGCGAAAGTCCGGTTATGGCCGTTGCCTTTTCCGACGAAATGCTGGTAACGTTTTCTTCAGCATCCTTGTTGTAGCTTACTTTTACTTTGGGAAGATCCAGCGTGTTGACTTTCAACACGGGAGAATAAGTTTTTATATCGCTGGTAAGCGTATATTCTATGGAATGTTCGATATATCCGATTTTTGAGAAATATACGGTGACTTTTTTGTTTTTAGGAATATGGATTTGATACGAACCGTCGGGGTTGCTCAAACTCATGCTGGAATTGTCTTCGGAACAGGTTACCGATACGTAGGAAACGGCTTGTCCGTGTGTGTCGGTTATTTTCCCTTGCAAAATGCCTGTTTCTTGGGCAAAAAGTAAGTTCGTTATGCAAAGAAAAATTATTGTTAATAGTCGTTTCATTCTGCAAACATACGCATAAAAGTGCTTGTAATAAACGTTAAAATGTAAAATTCATTGTGAAGGAATACAATCTCTTTTTAGGCTATAAAAATGTCTTTCAACATAGAACGTCATTGAATTTGTTTAATATTTTTTGCACTTCCTCAAATATAATACTCCTATAAATTAAGACAACTTTTTGGAAGGCTTGTCAATACTTGAAACGCTGTAATTAAACTAAACTTGTTACATTTGCCTAGCTTTAGGCTGTTTTGGAGAAAGGAA
>JAZRXD010000022.1:0-41257 GCA_045600045.1 Bacteroidales bacterium | reverse complement strand
CCTGAGTGGATGCACAATCAACGAAGTTGCCAAATAAAAACATATCGTAAAACAAAAATCACAACAGATCGAAATCTGCTGTGATTTTATTAATTAATTTTGTCCTATAAAAAACTGTAACGCTATTTTAGGACTAGACATCTTCACATCACTAAAAAATAATTTATGGAAAACAATAATCAACAACAATTAAGCATTGACCTTCCTGCCGATGTTGCAGATGGAATTTATTCAAATTTGGCAATCATATCACATTCAAACAGCGAATTCATTTTAGACTTTGTAAGAATGATGCCCGGCACACCGAAGGCAAAAGTGATGTCAAGAATAATTCTTACTCCAGAACATGCAAAAAAACTTCTTGTTGCATTGCAGGACAATGTAAACAAATACGAACAAAACATTGGTCCTATTAAAACTTCGAATTCAAATCCAGCAATTCCAATAACAAACATTGGTTCAGGCTCCGCACAAGCATAATTTATGGAACAACAGGACATGATTTATGGCACCCACGCCATTCTTGAAGCATTACAAGATTGTAAACCGATAGATCAAATTCTCATCAAAAAACAATCGGATAACGAACTAATTCGAGAAATAATCTATTTGGCTCGAAAACAAAACGTTACAATCAAAAGTGTTCCGATTGAAAAATTGAACAAAATCACAAGAAAGGCACATCAAGGTATCATTGCATTCATCTCTCCTATTGAATTTCAAGATATTGAACAAATAGTTCCTGCCTTATACGAAAAAGGAGAAAATCCATTTTTTGTGATTCTTGACCAAGTGTGCGACGTGAGAAATTTTGGTGCAATCACCAGAACATGCGAATGTATGGGCGTTCACGCAATCATTATTCCACAAAAAGGAGCCGCACAAATCGGTGCAGATGCAGTTAAAACTTCAGCGGGAGCTTTATTTAAAATTCCAATTTGTAAAGTTCATTCGCTAAAAGGAACTATCAACTATCTTCAAGAAAGTGGAATTCAAGTTATTTGTGCCGCCGAAAAATTTTCGGATAATTGCTATGACGCAGATTTAACCAAACCACTTGCACTTGTATTTGGTGCCGAAGAAGATGGAATTGAAAATTCCATTATAGAAATGGCGAATAGTTGCATAAAAATTCCAATGACAGGCGAGATTTCTTCGCTTAACGTTTCTGCTGCCACAGCAATGTGCGTTTACGAAGTTTGCCGACAAAGAAAATAGTCTTATTTTATAAAGAAATTCAAAATCAAAAGGGACTTGAATTATAAAATTATAACTATCTTTCGCCATCCAAAAATTGAATGTTTAATCTTAACAATTAACTATGAAATACGGTTTCTTTGATGACGCAAATAGAGAGTACGTCATTACAAATCCAAAAACTCCTTACCCATGGATCAACTACCTTGGTAATGAGGATTTCTTTTCTTTAGTATCTAACACTGGTGGCGGTTACACGTTCTACAAAGATGCAAAATTCCGTCGTTTAACCCGTTACCGTTACAATAATGTTCCTACCGACGATGGAGGAAAATATTTCTACATCAAAGATGGTGATACAGTTTGGAACCCAGGTTGGAAACCTTGCAAAACAACTCTTGACAAATATGAATGTCACCATGGTATGAGTTACACAAAAATCATTGGTGCTAAAAACGGCGTTGAAGCTGAAGTTCTTCAATTCGTTCCGCTAGGTTTTTGGGGTGAAATTTTGAAAGTTTCTTTGAAAAACGATTCAAAAGAAACAAAGAAATTAAAATTCTTCTCGTTTATTGAATGGTGTTTGTGGAATGCTTCGGACGATATGGAAAATTTCCAACGTAACTTTTCTACCGGCGAAGTTGAAATCGAAGGTTCTGTAATTTACCACAAAACTGAATTCAAAGAACGTCGTAATCACTACGCATTCTATTCCGTAAACACTCCTATCCAAGGATATGACACAGACCGTGAATCATTCATCGGTTTGTACAATGGCTTTGATCGTCCAGACGCTGTTTTCGAAGGAAAGCCAAGAAATACCGAAGCTCACGGCTGGTCGCCTATCGCTTCTCATTATATTGAAGTTGAATTACAACCAGGTGAAAGCAAAGATTTCATATTTATGCTTGGTTATGTTGAAGTTGCTCCGGAAGAAAAATGGGAAAGCAAACTTATAATCAACAAGAAACCCGCAAAAGCAATGATTGCAAAATATGACACAGTTGAAAAAGTTCAGGCTGCTTTCAACGAACTTCGTTCATATTGGGATAACTTGCTTGGCAAAATCACTATCAAATCAAACGACGAACGTCTTGACAGAATGGTTAACATTTGGAACCAATATCAATGTATGATTACATTCAACATGTCACGTTCGGCATCATTCTTCGAATCAGGTATTGGTCGTGGTATGGGATTCCGCGATTCAAACCAAGACTTGATTGGTTTCGTTCACCAAATTCCTGCCCGTGCTCGTGAAAGAATACTCGACATTGCAGCAACTCAATTTGAAGATGGTTCTTGTTATCACCAATATCAACCTTTAACTAAGAAAGGTAACTCTGCTATAGGTGGCGATTTCAACGACGACCCACTTTGGTTGATTCTTTCTACTACAGAATACATCAAAGAAACTGGTGATTTCTCTATTCTTGACGAAATGGTTCCATTTGACAATGATGAATCAAAAGCAAAAACTCATTTCGAACACTTAAAGATTTCATTCTACCACGTTGTAAACAACCTTGGTCCTCACAACTTGCCATTGATTGGCCGTGCTGACTGGAACGACTGTTTGAATTTGAATTGTTTCTCAAACGATCCTAACGAATCATTCCAAACAACAGGAAACAAAAAAGGTAGAACTGCTGAATCATTAATGATTGCTGGTTTGTTCGTAATCTACGGTAAAGAATTCGTTAAACTTTGCAAGCAAATCGGAAAGAACGACGAAGCTGCCGAAGCTCAAAAACACGTCGACAATATGATTGAAGCCGTTAAGAAAGACGGTTGGGATGGTGAATGGTATCTACGTGCATACGATTATTTTGGCCGCAAAGTTGGTTCCAACGAAAACGAAGAAGCCAAGATTTTCATTGAATCACAAGGTTGGTGTACAATGGCAGAAATCGGTAAAGAAGAAGGCCTTTGTGAAAAAGCACTTAACTCCGTAAAAGAACGTTTGGACTGCAAATATGGTATTGTATTGAACAACCCTGCATTCACAAAATACTACATTGAATACGGTGAAATTTCAACATATCCAGCAGGTTACAAAGAAAACGCAGGTATTTTCTGCCACAACAACCCTTGGATTATGATTGGTGAAACCATGATTGGCCGTGGAGACCGTGCTTACGAATACTACACTAAGATTGCTCCAAGTTTCTTGGAAGACATCTCAGATCTTCACAAAGTTGAACCATACGTATATTGCCAAATGATTGCAGGTAAAGATGCTTATCGTCCAGGCGAAGCTAAAAACTCATGGTTGTCTGGTACTGCAGCTTGGAACTTCTACGCAATCATCCAATACATTTTAGGTTTGAAACCTGATTATGATGGTTTGTCATTAAATCCTTGTATTCCAACTGCATGGGACGGTTTCTCAATGACACGTCAATTCCGTGGTGCTACTTACGAAATTACGGTTAAGAATCCTAACCACGTAAGCAAAGGTGTTAAACAACTTATTGTTAATGGTAAAGAAGTTAACGGTATTGTTGTTCCAATGCAAGCTAAAGGTACTACAAACAAGGTTGAAGTTATAATGGGATAATTTCAGCCTTGTTTCCTTAATAAAAAAGTCCGGAGGGAAACCTTCGGACTTTTTGTTTTTTATAGAAATTTAAAAGCTTCCCTGCTTTTATATAAAAATTCTAACAACCTTTATTTACCTGAAATTGTTAGTAAGATAGAGTTTTTGTTTGCTGAATGTCGTTTGCAATAGCAGATTTCAAATCTTCTTTTGATGCAAAACGTCTTTCATCGCGAAGACGTTTAGAAAACGATATCTTCATCTGCTTTTCATACAAATTTTGCTGTAAATCAATCAAATGAACTTCGATTGACAATGGCAAATTTGAATCTATGGTTGGATTGTTTCCTATATTGATAACGGCCTTATATTCTTGACTATCAACCAAAACCCTTCCAGCATATACACCTATTGCCGGAATTTCCTTAAAATCGGAATCCACTTTGATATTTGCCGTCGGGAAACCCAACGTTCGACCAATTTGCGAACCAGCCACAACCGTTCCATTTAAAAAATATTCGTACGACAAATATTCATTTGCCTTTTCCAAATTTCCATCTGCAATAAATTTTCGGATTTTCGTAGAACTAACTGCATCGGAATCAAACGACAAAGCCGAAAGTTGTTCCACATCAAATCCTAAATTTTTACCAAACGATTGCATCAGATCAAAAGTGCCAGCACCATTTCTTCCATATCTATGATCATATCCCACAACAACTTTTTTTGCACCAATTCCTTTGTGCAAAATGGTAGTAATGTAATCTTCAGGTGTTAAATGAGCGAAATCTGGTGAAAAAGGTAAAATCAAACAAACGTCCAAACCTGCCGCCGACAACAATTCTATTTTTTCATCTATAGTTGTAAGAAGCTTAAAGCCTTCTGTTTTTCCGAAATAAACCCGTGGATGAGGCCAAAATGTCAAAAGAACTGATTCTCCATCTACTTTGTGTTTAATATCGTCTAATTGCCTTAAAATTGTTCTGTGACCAGCGTGCACTCCATCAAACATTCCAATTGTTACAATTGGATTTCGTGCGGAAAATTCTTCTATGGAATGATAAATTCTCATTGTCTTGGCAAAGATACACTATTTCCCATATTTTAGCGGTTCATCGGCAGCCACACGAATTGTTTCTTCGGGCAATTGATATTTTTTATGCAATTCATCGAGATTGGCTTTATTCAAAAGATATGCGACTTCGTGCAACGTTTGTTGGCGAACTTTTGACTTTAACTGACATTCCCAAACCACCATAGTTTTCCAACCAAGCAAACGTAACTTCTCACGGACATCGGTATCACGTTGTTTATTCCGTTCAAGTTTTTGTTGCCAGAACAACATATTTGACTGAGGCATTCGTCCTTTCTGACATTCATGGCTATGCCAAAAACAACCATGAATAAAAATCACAGTTCTATATTTCTTTAAAACTATATCGGGAGTTCCAGGCAACGTTTTCACATTCACTCGATAGCGAAATCCGTTAGCGTACAAAAAACGCCGCACCAACAATTCTGGCTTGGTATCCTTGCTACGGATACGACTCATTGTGCGACTTCGTTGCTCTTTGGAAATTGTGTCCATCGCCAAGAGGAAAACTATTTCTTTCGGAATGAATGCGTTCCAATTTGATAAACTTGTTCGGAAACGGCATCCTTCATTGTAAAATCAACCTTGAAATTTCCATTCAATTCATACGAACCTATTCCTGAAATCAAATATTTATGTCCAAGATTATCAGTCCATTCATAATCTTCAGGAATCGATATAGCAAGCGATTCATCTTGCACAAAAACATAAGGCACGTATTGTCCAGCTAATGGAAAATCGTAGAAATTGTTATTCTTAATTGTAGAGTCGTTCATTTTTGTAAATTCTACATCGTATGTTGAACCAGTTGACGATTCCTTGCAAGAATATATTCCTGTAAAGAAATCCATAAATGCTTGTTGAACAAATGTTACAGCACACGATTTATAATTCGAAGAAACTTTAACATCAGACGATTCTAACGTTAGATTCAAACTATAAGTAATTCCTTTTTTCAACTTTGAAGTTTTAACGGTAACGAAAATAGTATCAAGACTCGAACCTTTAAGAGCTTGCGAAGCTGATATGGAATACGCTTCTTGTGCCATTTTTGTATCAACTTTAACATTGATAATTGACGTTGATTTTCCACCAAAAATTTGAATCGGAACTGGAATTTTATATTCTTCGGCAGCAATAAACGAAATTGTTTCGTTCAAATTGGTTGAAGCGAATTCAACCGTCGTTTTATCTATAGACGCATCAAGATATTCATTCTTTTCGCAAGAACAAAAAGCGATTGCACTAAGCAGAAATACAACTATTTTTTTCATTAGTAACCTTGATTTTGTTTTAGATTCATATTCGCATTCAATTCAGCAGTTGGAATTGGTAAGGCAAACATATAACTTGGATTTTCGATTGTACAAATTATTGAATTACAATCGTTTCTCGAGATTGGGAATTGATATATAGAACGTTTTATTTGGAAGAAACGTTTTCCTTCGAACGCAAATTCTTTTCTATATTCCTCGTGAATTTTCATAACCAAATCATCCATCGACAAATTATCGAACACGCACGTTGGATCAACACGTTTTGTCAATTTATCCATCACCTCCAAAACTTTCTCATAATATTCGTTTTGCGAAGCTACGTCAGTCGCCGTCAGCAATTTATACATATAGCAATCTGCCAAAATGAAATAAATTTCGGAAAGTCGAAGCACCGGAACATTGTCAACTCCCAATCCTTCACGACCTGGGTATTTATTAAAAAATGTTTCGGAACGTTCATTGAAAAATGCGGTACGGATATCGTTATCGCTATACAATTTCAACAAATCGTTGGACGGAACCAAACCTGCATAACCATCAGGAGAAAGCATGTGTCCGATACTATTTGTTCCCGCATTGTCGGTAGAAGACATTGCGATTGAAAATATACTTTCCGATGATGACTCTTTCGACCAACTTTCCATATAATTTTCTGCTGTCAACAAAGAATACTGTCCGCTGGCAATTAGCGATTCTGCCATTTCCATTGCTTTTGTATATTGACTATTCGACATATATACCACAACAAGCAAAGCTTCAACGCTATATTTATTAAATCTAAACGGCATAACGTTTGAATTTTCCAACAACGATTCCGCTTTCTGTAAATCGTTTATAATCATCGTATAAACATCTTTTACAGTGGAACGTTCAGGATATGGAATTGTATCGTTCGCTATAGGAATTCCGCTATTATCAGCAGACTGTTTATTTGCAAAAATCCTCACTAAGTCAAAATATGCCAAACTACGGATTGCAAGGGCTTCGCCATAAATTGTTTCGTCCAAATCATCGCGAGTTTTGTCCTGACAAGCTTTTACAATGTTATTTGCATTTTTAATAATTCGATATGCCGTTGACCAAAAAGCAGACAAATCTTCGTCGTCGGCAGTAACCGCATAATTGTAAAACGAAGAAAAATTACCTGTGTTTTGAGCAGAAAGTTTCGCATTGTCTGCATACACATCTCCTATCAAAATAAAGTTTCGTCCGTAATATGTATAACTTTGGAAATCGTTGTAACAACCAAGCAACGCCGACGAAACACCTTGCGTAGTTGACAACAAATCATCTTGCGAAGCATAATTGGAAGGTTCTTTATCCAAAAAATCATCGGTACACGATACACAAAACAATACCGACAATAATGCAACAAATATTTTTTTCATAATCTTTTCTAAAACGTTGTCAAAGATACATTTATTCACGTGAACAACAAGACATAGGATTTAATTATTTCCTACAAAAATCAGTTGTTATTTTTTGTAAAAATGCTTTTCCTTGTTGTAAAGTTGAATCCGTCAAATTATCGGTTTTGGCAATAATTTCAGAATTTTCGTTATCCCACGAAACGAACTGATTTCCACGCAAATAACCGAAACCATTATTAAACGCATAAAAAGCAAACGAATTATCTCCACGCAAAATATCTTTACTAAAATAGAATTGTTCGGAATTGATATTCAATTGGTTGCACAACATCATCGGTAAATCGCACTGACAAATCAAATCGGAAATAACAGTATCTTTTTCTATTGCACCACCACACCAAATCATTGGAATATGGAATTTATCAACGGTCGAAACTAATTTTGCCTCTTTCGTTATTCGAGCTCCATGATCGGACACAAAAATCACAACCGTATTGTTCCACCAAGGTTCACGACTGGCTTTCCGCATGAAATCGCCAATACAACTATCGGAATAATGAACCGAATTCAAAAATTTGGAGTATGAGTCCGATCCATAAAAATTGCTTTTCATAGGAACATCAAAAGGTTCGTGGCTACTCAAAGTGTAACAAACAGCGAAAAATGGTTCTTGTTCCTGACGCAAATCCTGATACATACGATGGAAAACAACATGATCGAACGCACCCCATTTCGCATTTCCATCTTTTTTGTCAAAAATTTCTTTCGTCACACATTTTTCAAATCCTCCATTTCTGAAATATGAATTCATGTTTCCAAAACGAATATCCCCTCCGTGATAAAAAGAAAGGTTATAGCCAAGAGAGTCAAATATTTGACTCAAATACGGTAATTTTTCCGCCTTTTCGGTGTATTTTATAATTGCTGTTGTTGGTTGAGCCGGATAACCACTCAAAATTGACACGATTCCCATTTCGCTTTTCGTTCCATTTCCATAACAATTCGAAAACAGAACTCCATTTTTTGCTATTGAATCAAGATTTGGCGTAACACCAACTTGTCCTCCAAGACAACCAATTTGTGGCGCCGTAAAACTTTCGAGAATAAACAATAATACGTTTGGTCTTTTATTTTTTATCAACTGTATCGGTTCTTGTTTTTGTGGCAGAAGCATCGAATCGCAAATCGCCTCACAATCAGCATCTTCCATAAACACACTTGCAATTTCTTTTTTACTATACGCAAACGAATACAAAAAATGCCAATGGTCGTTTATTGCAGCATGATTTGCAAACGGCTGGGAACTAAAATAAACCGAACCAGTCCGTAATGCCGCAACCCCAAAACCTCCTCGAATTGGAATAAATGCCAAGCCTATCAAAACGACAAAAACAAGTATAGAAACTTTTGATGGTTGTCCAAACTCTTTGATATTTTTGGTAACAAACAACTTATACAAATTATAAAATCCATAAATAATCACCGCAACCGCCAACAGAAGCAACAACAATTGCCAAAACGGAATAGAAGACAATGATTCTTTAGGCATTGTTAAATATTGCAAAGCCGAGCAATCAGTTCGATAGCCCCAGTTTCTATACAATTCTGCATCGGAAACAGTAAGGAATGAAAATGGCACAAGTAAAACGAGTGTCAAAACCGAGAATATCTTTTCTACACTTTTTGCATCGACGAACAACGAAACAATCAAAATCAAGGAATTAAGGATTGCAATATATCCCAACATAGAGGCATCGTGCTGGAAACCATAAAAAAACGATTGGGCAAGAATGCCAACAGAGATTTCTTTAGCCGAAAAACAATTGTAAACGACAAAGAATAGTCGGCTGAACTCGAAAAAGAGCAACCATAACAAAAGATACTTCAATAATACAATCAGTCGTTGCTTCATAACTAATACGGATCTACATTTATTGAGAAAGTAGTGGTTTTATACTCCTCTAAACCAACAATTTTCTGCATACAAACGCGAACTTGATTTCGCACATTTGCAAAATTTTGATTTCGAGGAACTTTCAACAAAATCTCTTGGGCAAATAATAATTGAATACGTGGAATAGGTGGAAATTCAGGACCAAGCACCATTATTCCGGCAATTTTCCGGAAATCATCAGCTAAAATTTTCGAAGCAATTTTCACCTTTTCGACCTCGCGGTTTTTCACTGTAATTTTAATCAAACGCGTGAACGGCGGATACCAAAAATTCTTCCGTTCAACCATTTGTGTGTCAAGCAACGATTGGTAATCGTTTTCTTTCACAAACTTTAGTATTGGATGATCGGGCAAAAAAGTTTGAATATAAACATATCCTTGCGTCGCGCTACGACCAGCACGGCCGGCAACTTGAACCATCAAATGATAAGCTCTTTCAAAAGCTCTAAAATCTGGGAAACGTAGCAAACTATCGGCACTCAAAATTCCAACCATGCCAACATTCTCAAAATCAAGTCCTTTCGTTATCATTTGAGTTCCAACCAAAATATCAATTTCCCTTTGTTCAAACTTTTCTATCAATTCGGAATAGGCATTTTTCCCACGAGTTGTGTCCAAGTCCATTCGGGCAACTTTTGCTTCAGGAAATATTTCATGCAACGTATCTTCTATTTTTTCAGTACCAAAGCCAACCAAGCGAGTGTTATTCTGATGACATTCCGGACATTCATTAGAATAACGAATTGCGTATCCGCAATGATGACACATCAACGTATTGGAAAATTTATGATACGTTAAACTAACATCGCAATTCACGCATTGAGGCACATATCCACAATCCGGACATTCCATATATGGCGAAAAACCGCGACGATTTTGAAACAATATAATTTGACGTTTTTCCTTCAAATTCTCGGCGATTTTCTCAAGCATGGTTTTACTGAACACATCATCGTGCATACGTTTGTGCTTACGTTCCAACCGCAAATCTATAATATTGATTTCCGGCAACGGAGCCGAAGTATGACGAGTTTTCAACTCAACCAAAGCAACTTTTTTCGACAACACATTGAAATACGTCTCCATGCTTGGCGTTGCTGTGCCCAACAACAACTTTGTTTTAAATTTTTGAGCGATGATATATGCCATATCACGGGCATTGTAACGCGGAGCCGGATCGTATTGCTTAAATGAATTTTCGTGTTCCTCATCAACTATCACCAATCCCAAATTATTGAAAGGCAGAAAAATAGAAGATCGAACGCCTAAAATTATTTTATAAGAATTTGCATTGTTCGCAAGCAAATTATTCCACACTTCAATTCGCTCATTATCGGAAAACCGTGAATGATACACTCCTACTTGATTTCCGAACACATTTCGTAAACGATTGATTATCTGTGATGTTAACGCAATTTCCGGCAACAAATACAACACTTGTTTTCCAGAATCAATCATTTCTTTAATTAAATGAATGTACACTTCGGTTTTTCCACTCGATGTAACTCCGTGTAATAAACAAAATTGTTGTGTTTCGAATGCCGATTTTATTTCGGTGAGAGCCGTTTGTTGCTTTTCGCTTAATTGTGCGACTCCTTTTGTAGCCGAAATTCTTTCAAATCGTGATACAACCCTATCTTCAAAAGCAATTATTCCTTTTTTTTGCAGTTCCGACAAAACTTGCGACGATGTTTGCTTTAGAAATTCCGATTTTTCTACCGCAAAATTTTCTTCATTCTTGTTCGACACATACAAACTAAGCAACTTTAGAAAAGCTTCCTGTTGCTTTGCCGCTTTCGAGACCAACGAAAATGACAAATCCACAAAAGACTTGTCATTCGGCGATTTCGTCAACGTTATGTATGTTTTTATTTTTGGTTTATATTGGTTAGAAATCGATTCGTCAACAGAAACAGCATTTAAACCAATCAATTTTTGGACAAGTCCAGTAACCGATTTTCTATTGAGCAATTTTGCTAAATCGAGCAACGAAAGTCCATCATTTTTTTCTATCAGAATGAAAGCATTTCGTTCTGTTTCGCCCAACATCATGCAGTCGAATTCTGGATTTACAGAAAGAACCGCTTCGCTTTCCAACTTCAATCCCGACGGCAAGGCTGCTTTCATTACTTCGCCAGGCGTACACATATAATAATCGGAAATCCAGTTCCACAACAGCAACTGATTTGAAGTGACAATAGGATGTTCGTCAAGAACAGAATCAATGTCCTTAATTGTTGTATTTTCTGGTTTTTCCTGATGAATGGCATACACAATCGCCGTGTACATTTTGCGCAAACCAAGTTGCACAACTACACGGCAACCAATTTTCACCGATGTTTGTAAAGATTCTGGGACACGATACGTGTAAAGCGGAACTGCCAATGGCAGAATCACATCAACATAATATTCAGTATATTGATTACTTTTTCCCAAAAATGCCTCCTAGAAAAGACCGTTTTTTGGGTTTGCCATATTCATTGTAAGACGATTCACCCATTGTACCGACGTTCAATTTTTTACATATTTCCGACCAATCAATTTCGCCTCCAAATTCAACATTTCGGTCATCAATATATACGTCAGCATCAATTTTACGACTCATTTGGGATTCGTCAAATTCTTCTTCCGGATAATTGCGGTTCACCGCATAAAATTCCACACCATTTTTTCGACAGAATTCCACTGCTTCATCTAATTCTTTTCCGTATCTATAAGTCCACAATATCAATTGGTCGCCACGCTTTTGCAATTCTCGTAATGTTTCAAATGCGAACAATTTCTTTGTTCCAATTTCCGGATATTTATGTTCTACCAACGTTCCGTCAAAATCTACCGCTATCTTCATTATTTATTAATTTGCTTTTTCGCTCAAAAACTTGATCCTTACCAAACGAACTTCATCTTCGGTATAAGTGCCATCGGCACACCATTCATCAAATGCCGCCTGAATTGATTCGGATTCTTCGTTGCAAAAATAATCATATAATTCTTCAACCGACTCTTCTTCCAAAACTTCGTTGATATAATAATCAATTTTGCACTTTTTATTTAGTCCCACCAACGACATTCCTGAGTTAACAATACTTTCAATTTCAATCAAAAGTTCCGTTAACGATATTCCTAAAGCCTCCGCCGTAGTATCGAGCGAAAGTCGTTTATCTATGTTTTTAATTATTTGAATTTTGTTGCTTGACTTGCTTCCATCCGATTTCACAACCATATCAAACGGACGTTCAATATCGTTTTCATCGACATATTTTGCTATCAAATCGACAAATGGTTGTCCGTATTTTTTTGCCTTTCCTTCGCCAACACCCGAAATATTTTGTAATTCCTGCAAATTAATCGGATATTGAATTGCCATCTCGTTTATCGAAACTTCCTGAAAAACCACATACGGAGGCACGCCATTCTTTTTGGCAACGCTCTTACGTAAATCCATCAACATTGCGACCAATGCAGAATCCAAAGCTTCGCCAGATTGTGGTGCTTCCATCTCGGTTTCTGTTTGTTCGTAATCATGATCTTCGGTTATCGTAAACGATGTAGGATTTTGCATAAAAGATTTTCCTGCCGCAGTAATCTTTAACAGACCATAATTTTCGATTTCCTTATCCAAAAAACGATTCATCAATAACTGACGAATGATTGCATTCCAATATTTTGCATCGTGGTCGTCTCCCCAACCAAATTCCTCCAACTGATCGTGTTTGTATGTTTTGATTTCTGAAGATTTTGTTCCGACCAAAATTTCAACAATATGACCTTGTTTAAAGCGTTCTTTCACTGCTTTGATAGTTTCCAAAGCCTTCAACGCATCATCTTTCACTTCGAGCTGCGGTTTAGGATGCAAACAGTTGTCGCAATTACCGCAATCTTCCGTCATTTCTTCGCCAAAATAATTCAGAAGCACGCGGACACGACATAAACTTGATTCGGCATACGACGATGTTTCAAGCAAAAGTTGTTTGCCAATCTCTTGTTCCGCCACCGGCTTTCCTTCCATGAATTTTTCAAGACGAAGAATATCTTTGTAACTATAAAAGGCTATACAACGGCCTTCTCCTCCATCACGACCGGCACGACCAGTTTCCTGATAATAACCTTCCAACGATTTCGGGATATTGTAATGAATCACAAAACGGACATCAGGTTTGTCGATTCCCATACCAAACGCAATTGTGGCAACAATTACATCAACTTCCTCCATCAAGAACATATCCTGATTCTTTGAGCGCGTATGTGCATCCAAACCTGCGTGATATGGCAAAGCTTTTATTCCATTCACAATCAAAGTATTAGCAAGCTCTTCCACTTTCTTTCTACTCAAACAATAAATGATTCCGGATTTGCCAGGATTTTCGCGGATGAATTTTATAATTTGTTTAGTCGCATCAACTTGCGGACGAATTTCATAATAAAGATTTTTTCTTCGGAACGAAGATTTGAAAACCTTTGCATCCAACATGCCCAAATTCTTTTGAATGTCATGCTGAACTTTTGGCGTCGCCGTTGCTGTAAGTGCAATTATCGGAGCTCTTCCTATTGATTCCACAATCGGTCTGATTCTACGATATTCCGGACGGAAATCGTGTCCCCACTCCGAAATACAGTGAGCTTCGTCTATTGCGAAAAAAGAAATTTTTATACTTCTGAAAAACTCAACACTTTCCTCTTTAGTAAGCGATTCCGGGGCGACATACAACAATTTTGTCACGCCATTTCGCACATCGTCCTTTACTCTTGTAACCTCAGCTCTACTCAACGACGAATTCAAGAAATGTGCTATGCGGTTGTCAATGCTAAAGCCACGCATTGCGTCAACCTGATTTTTCATCAAAGCAATCAACGGAGATATAACTATTGCAGTCCCTTCAAGCATAAGCCCCGGCAACTGATAGCACAACGACTTTCCGCCTCCCGTAGGCATAAGGACGAACGTATCGTTACCTTCCATCAAACTAACAATCACATCCATTTGGTTCCCCTTAAACGAGTCGAAACCAAATTTTTCCTTTAAACACTTTAATAATTCTTTTTCGTCAACTTTTGACATACACAACTCTCGTTTTCGAACTAAAATATTCTCTATTTATTTACTACCAACGAACAAGATTATTGGATAAATTTGCATAGTGAAATTACTAATATTATTTAGAATAACAAAAAAATAATTAAAAACGTGAACGGAAATAGTGCCATACTCGCAAATGCCAAGCGTATCATAGCAGAAGAAGCTCAATCAATCAACAATTTAGCAAATTTTCTTGATGAAAATTACGAAACTATTGTCAAGGAAATTCTTGCCACCAAAGGCCGATTGGTGATTACAGGGATTGGGAAAAGTGCATTGATAGCACAAAAAATTGTTGCCACAATGAACTCAACGGGAACGCCATCGTTGTTCATGCACGCCGCCGAAGCAATACATGGTGATTTAGGAATGATTCAAAAAGACGACATCGTACTTTGTATTTCCAAAAGTGGCAACACTCCAGAAATAAAAGTTTTGATTCCTTTGTTGAAACGTGGCGGAAACAAATTGATTGCAATGGTTTCTGAAAAGACTTCGTATTTGGCCGAACATGCCGATTATGTTCTTTACGCACATGTTGACCGCGAAGCCGACATCAACAATCTTGCACCAACAAACAGCACTACTGCTCAATTAGTTATGGGCGATACGTTGGCAATGTGCCTTTTGGAACAACGGAAATTCACGCCACAGGATTTTGCTAAATATCATCCAGGCGGAGCGTTGGGAAAACGTATGTATATGCGTGTTGACGATATTTTTATTGAAGAAAATGCACCTCGCGTAAAAGCAAACACACAAATTTCCGATGTTATTATTGAAATTTCATCAAAACGACTTGGTGCAACTGCTGTTGTTGACGAAAACGACACTCTTCTTGGAATTATAACCGATGGCGACTTGCGACGAATGTTGGAAAAAAGCACCAACATCAATACTGTTCAAGCAGTGGACATAATGACTAAAAATCCAAAGACTATAAGTCGTAACGAACTTGCTGTGAAAGCTTTCGAGCAAATGGAGAAAAACAACATAACCCAATTAGTGGTTACCGACGGGAACAAATACTTGGGATTGATTCACCTTCACGATTTGTTGAAAGAAGGAATTGTATAAAAAATGCCGAAACAATTGAGTTGTCGAGTTTCAGAAACTATGTCGTCTTGTTTCTGATTCTTATTTATTCTTGCAACAATTTCATCTGCTGAAAGTTCCATTTTTGGAAGGAATACATTTTCACACCTAAATTAATATACGGAATTGTGTACTTCCGTCTTGTAAATATTTATTGTTACTTTCTTTCGTTGTAGAAAGAAAGTAACCAAAAAACGCCGAAGAAATTCTTCGGCGTTTTTAGTATCACTAATATCTATGCTAAAGTCTATATTAGTTTTTCCAATTTATCGACATTTGCTTTAATAACGTCGTCCGACAACTCAAAGTTTGTTAAATCGCCGGCAAGGAATTTATCGTAAGCTGCCATATCAATCAAGCCATGACCGGAAAGGTTGAACAAAATTGTTTTTTGTATTCCTTCTTCTTTGCATTTTTGTGCTTCGCGAATAGCAGTTGCAATTGCGTGCGCCGATTCCGGTGCTGGAACTATTCCTTCTGATTGAGCGAACAATGTTGCTGCTTGGAAAGCTTCCAATTGAGGGATGTCAACACCTTGCATCATTTTATCCTTAATCAACTGGCTAACAATTGTTCCTGCGCCATGATAACGCAAACCTCCAGCATGAATATGTGCAGGTTGGAAATCGTGTCCCAATGTAAACATTGGCATCATTGGTGTGTAGCCTGCCTCGTCACCAAAATCATATTGGAAAACGCCACGTGTCAATTTTGGACAAGATGCTGGTTCGGCGGCAAGGAACACCGTTTTCTTTCCGTCAAGTAAATTATGACGCATAAACGGGAACGAAATTCCACCAAAGTTTGAACCGCCACCAAAACAACCAATAACAATATCAGGATATTCGCCTGCCATTTCCATCTGTTTCTCTGCTTCAAGACCTATAACAGTTTGATGCAATGTAACGTGGTTCAACACACTACCCAATACATATTTGCAATTTGGCACACTCATCGCAAACTCAACAGCTTCGGAAATTGCTGTTCCAAGACTACCTTGGTAATTTGGCATATCTGTCAATATTTTTCTGCCGGCTTTCGTGCTCATACTTGGTGACGCAATTACCTGAGCACCAAACGTTTGCATTATCGAACGGCGATATGGTTTTTGATGATAGCTAACCTTTACCATAAACACAGCCAATTCCAAACCAAATGTTTTTGCAGCATACGACAATGCAGCTCCCCATTGACCAGCACCTGTTTCCGTTGTAATATTTGTTACACCTTCCTGTTTGCAGTAATAAGCTTGCGCCAAAGCTGAATTCAATTTATGCGAACCTATAGGACTCACACTTTCATTCTTGAAATAAATATGTGCAGGCGTATCCAATGCTTTTTCCAATCCGTACGCACGTACAAGCGGCGTTGAACGGTAATTTTTATACAAATCACGTACTTGATCTGGAATTTCAATCCATGCGTCGGTTGTGTTTAATTCTTGTTCCGAACACGCACGGTTGAAAATTGTCGTCATTTCATCCAATGTAATCGGTTTCTTTGTTTGTGGATTCAACATTGGAAGAGGTTTATTCTTCATATCAGCCACGATGTTATACCATGCTGTTGGAATTTCATTTTCTGTCAAGAAAAATCTTTTTTGTTTTTCCATTGTATTCTTAGTTTTATAAGATTCAAATTATGTGAATAAAAAAAGAAACCGCAAGTCTCCTGGAGGCTTGCGGTTTTATTTTGCTTTGATGCAAATAAACGTTAGACCCTCCTTCTGTTTAGGAGAGCCACCACCAACGATTATTTAACATCAACGTGTTCATTGCCTTTTTTAACTCTGCACAAAATAAATAAATCTATTTGAAACCACAAAATTTTTCTTGAATTCTATTTTGAATATGGTTATTGATATTTTCACAAATGAACACGAAATTATCGAATTGAAGCCTTTACACTTTGTCCTTCAACAACAACGAAATACACACCAGCTTTCAAATTTTGGTTTGCAATTTTTTGCCCAAGACTTGTAATTACAAATTCTGGTGCTTCGCCGTTTACGAAGATTTGATTGTTGATGATAGAAATTGCGTTTGCAAGTTCCACATCATCAATTGCAGTTGTTGAGCTGCCGCCAGTGCCGTCTGCATTTTTAGTTGTGAACGAACCTGTATATTCTTTTAGGACAGATTTATTTTTATCCAATGCCTTGAAAGAATAATTGTAGCCTGTTGCGGCAGAAAGACCTGTAACCGTGAACTGATAGCCTTCTACGGCTGCTTTGAGCGTATTGCCACTAAAATCTATGTTCGACAACTGCCCTTGATTGTTGAACGTAAGCGTGCAGAATGTTACGCCATTGCTTTGGATTGTAAGCGTATAGGAATTTGCCGAAGCATTTGTTGGCATTGAAAATACTGCCTCGTTGATTTCTGGTTCCACTACAACCTCGTCTTTTTGCAACTCTGTTGCCTCTCCCGAAATACAATCCACATGTTTAAAGGAACCCCATACAGGATGAATATCGTATGCCTCGAAATTATCGCACGGAATTGTTAAATACCCATTATAATTGCTGAATGACGAAGCATCCGCATCTGGTGGATTAACCGCATAACAAGTTACTCTTGAAAGTGCAGAACAATCAAAAAACGTTTTTTCTCCAATTGTGGTTACATTTTCTCCAATAACTACGTTTTTCAAGCTTGTGCAACCAGAGAATGCCTTATCTCCAATACTCGTTACACTGTTAGGTATGGTAATAGAAGTAAGATTGGTGCAACCACTAAAAGCATTGTTCCCAATCTCAGTTACTAAATATTTTTCATTGTTAAGTTCAACATATTCAGGAACAACCAAATTTCCACTTTCAATAACAATATTATCAACAAACTCTATTATTAACTCCTCATTCGTTTCGTCATACGAAACAACTTTAAATGTTGCAAAAAAATGCAATTCCACATTTTGAACGGAAAACACATCTCCAACATGTATATCTATACTCGTTTCGACGTTTCCATTGAATGTACTCTTTGAAGAATTTTCTTTTATAACCGGAGCGATACTTTCAGTACCTGATACAATTCTAGGACAATCTAAATGTTGCTTATTTTGATCCGTCGTTTCAAGACAAAATAAAACCTTATTTATACAAAGCACCTTCACAACCTCTATTGGTATCACGCCATAATCTGCCGTAAAAAATGAGCCCTGCCCACTCACCAATGTATAACTAAGACCCTGTTCTTCAAGAAAAAGACCCTGTTCTTCAAGAAAACCAAGACGACACATCACAGCAGTTTTAGTAGAGGAATTTGGACAATAAATTACTTGGGAAAATAAAGTATTTGCCACCATTATCATAATAAAAAATAAAGAAATCTTTTTCATACTCATTCATTTTAAATACAACTAACAATATCTATAACATCTTTTTGATTCATACATTCAAATTTGTTCTCATCCGTTCCTTGAGTCTTTTTAAATATTTGTGGTTGACGCTGCAAAAAATATAAATCTTTAGTAAAATATTCCGTACAAGCACCAATGTAAACATCACAAATATCTTTAACAACAAACCAACCGCCAAACTTCAAATCTCTTTGATAGTCGCCCTCAGACATAATGTAAACCAATTTTCCATCTTTCCCCAATAACAAATCTGAAATATCATTCATTTTCCCGCCAAAAACTTTGTGAGAAAGGCACGTATAGCCCTTTTCTTGCTGTAAATATTCACTTACTTTCCCAAGTGTGATTGTTTTACCGCAGTTTGAAGGACCAGTAAGGATTAATACTTTAGTATTTCTTTCCATTTTGTGTATTATTTTTCTGCCTACTTCTTTTTCACCGACTTTCGGCACGCGTCGGAGTACCAAGATTTGTTCACATACGCACATAAAAAAAGCGTGGTACTTTGTTTTTATCGTTATCTCTGGATTCATGAGGTTCTCGACTACCTTGCTTAACCAAATATAACACAACAAAGTCCACGCAACTCGCGTGAACGCCTCTGTCGCTTTTCTTGGTTAAGCTTTATTTTGAAATTGTCGAGATTTCAATGAATCCAAGATTCAGCAAAAAACGCTTTTTCCACCACCAAAGTGGCTATTTTATAAATGTGCGTACAACTACGCGTTTACTTCATAGGCAAAAAGTTTATTGTTTATCGTTGCGAATGTACAAATTATTTTTATTCCTCATATTTTTTCGGAATCACAAACCCTACGGTTTTTCTTGTTGTTTTGGTTGCTGTAAGTGAGTCAACCTTCAGGCTTAATTCCGTCATAGAATCAGTTATCGCATCTAATTGTCCTTGCATTAAATCGTTGGTGTCGTTTTGGTCGCGAAGAATATCTTCAATGTATGCTTTCTGGTTTTGTAATTCTAATTTTAGATTTTCGATTTGTAGTGAATTTTCTGAAAGATTTCGCAGTTGTTCTCGCATTTCCACAAATGCACGCATAATGTTTACACTCATTTTTATTGCTATTGGACTACGAAGAACTGCAGACAACATTGCAATACCTTGTTCTGTAAATGCAAACATTTCAAAAGCACTTGTGTTATAATTTGAGGGTATCACAAATTGTGATACCCCACTGGAAATCACACACTTACATTCATCTTTGGTTAACGGGAACATAAAATCTTCAGGAAATCTATCAGGATTTCGTCTAACAGCTTGTTTCAACGCACGGTTTTCTACTTGATAAAGAATTGCCAAATCTCTATCTATCATTACTCGTTTTCCGCGCACTTCATAAATTCTCGTTTGAATAGTGGCAATATTTGCCACTTCTGGTAATTGCTCTTTTTCCATATTTTTATTATAAGTGTCGTACAAATTATTTTTCATCTTTCGGAATCACAAACCCTACGGGTTTTCTTGTTGTTTTGGTTGTTGTAAGTGAGTCAACCTTCAGGCTTAATTCCGTCATAGAATCAGTTATCGCATCCAATTGTCCTTGCATTAAATCGTTGGTGTCGTTCTGGTCGCGAAGAATATCTTCGATGTATGCTTTCTGGTTTTGTAATTCTAATTTTAGATTTTCGATTTGTAGTGAATTTTCCGAAAGATTTCGTAGTTGCTTTCGCATTTCTACGAACGCACGTAAAATGTTTATATTCACTTGAATAGCAATTGGAGAATGAAGTATTCCACTAAGCATTGCTATACCTAATTCGGTAAAGGCATAGGGAAAATATTTTAAGTGTTTTCCTTGTTCCATGTTTAAGGTCACAAATTGTGACCTTAAACATTCCTCTTTTGTAAGTTGAAACATAAAATCTTCAGGAAATCGTTCTATGTTTCTTTTAACCGCTTGATTCAAGACTTTCGTTTCCACTCCATATAGAAACGCTAAGTCTTTGTCAATCATCACATTTTCGCCGCGGAATTCATAGATTTTCGTTTGAATGGTGGCAATAGGAGCCACCTCTGGTAATTGTTGCGTTGCCATTTCTCATATAATTTAAGTTAAGTGTGCGACAAAGATACAATTTTACACCAAACAACAAAAGGCCATCGTTTCCGACAGCCTTTTATCTAAAAAGTAAAATCACATTAAATTTACAGAAACTCCAAAACGTGTTTCACAATTTTATCCGAAGCTCCTTTGCTGGCATATAAGAAATCGTGATTCTTCTTACCAGCATCTTTTCTAAATTGTTCGTCATTCACCAACTTAGAAAGTATTTCGTAACATTCATCCTGATTCGAAACAGGAAAACCGCCTGCAACCTGTTTCAATTGCATAGCTTCGTACGAATTGATGTGTTTTGGTCCGTACATCACAGGATTTGAGAACGCCGACGGCTCTGCCACATTATGGACTCCTGTTGAAAATGCGCCACCAACATACGCTATATCGGTATTTTTATACAATTTCGCCAACATACCAATTGTATTTACTATCGCCACACGACAGTTCGTTTTACCTGATTCCGATTTTGAAAAGTCCGAATATCGTTGAGTTTTAATATTCTCTGTCGCAAACGTTTGCTCAATTGCCTGAATATGAGATTCATGTAATTCGTGAGGAACCAAAACAAGTTGAAGATTGTCGTTTTCTTTAAAAACACGTAGCAAAGCAGGAAACAAATGTTTCTCGTCGGCAGGCCACAAACTTCCACCAATGAACGTGATTGGTAACGGATTTTCAAATAATTCAACATTTGGTTGCGCCTGCACTGCTTCGGCTTTTGCTATAATTTGATCATATCGGGCATCACCAACAACTTCCAATCTATCTTCGTAAGGATATATATTTTTGAAACGTTCCTTATAATCTTCCGAAACAGGCAACACGTATGTTATATATCTGTAAAACAAGCGATTAACTGCCGCATTTATTCCTTTATAACGAACCGAATCTTTTGCTAACTCAGCAGAGCAGAGTAACACAGGAACTTGAGCCCAATGTGCAGCCAGCAATATTCCTGGCCAAATATCATATTTTGAAACAACCCACGCCTTTGGTTTTAATCTCTTGAAAAACACGAAGTTAGTCAACACAAAATCAAAAGGAAGATAAATCGACAAATCTACATTGTCTTTCTTAGCATGATTCATTCCTGAAGGAGAGAAAAATGAAGAAAGAATTTTTATTTCCGGATGTTGTTGTTTCAACGTTTTAATGATTGGAATAGACTGTTCCCACTCTCCTACCGAAGCACTGTGGAAAAATACGACAGAATCATTTTTATGTTCTTGTGCAAATTGTTTAATTAATTTAGGTTGACGGATTCTACCTATCAAACCTTCACGCATTTTGGCATTAAAAATTGCCCCAATGCAAAACACTGGTATAAATAAAAACACATAAATGACGGTGTAGAAAAACAAAAAAACGTAAACCATGATTACCTTTTATTCAAAACGTTCACTAATTCTGTAAAAACCATATCTACCGAAATATCGTTCATACATTTAAAATGACCTTGTGGGCAACAATTTTTACCCATTTTTGTACAAGGACGACATTCCAAATTTTCTATTTGAACTACGCGACTAGTAGGTAAGATTGGAAAGTAACCAAACTGACGTGCAGTTGGTCCGTATAAGCCAACAACAGGGACGCCAAGCGCTTCGGAAACATGTAACATTCCCGTATCGTTTGCAACTGTTGCAACAACTTTATTCAACGCTGCTATAGATTGACTTAAATTAAACTTACCTGCAAAACTAATTGCACCGCTCGTTGCGACAATAGAATCACACATCTCAGATTCTTTATTTCCACCAAGCAAAATTACTTGCATATTCAGATTGTCGCCAATTCGCTTAGCCAATTCTCCGAATTTTTCAATCTGCCACTGTTTGTTGGAAAAACTTGCTCCCGGGCAAAGTGCAATTATTGGTTTGTCAAGTGAGATGCCAGCCTGCGTGAATTGGCTGTCAACAACGGTTTGAACGGAATCGGGAACAACCAATTCTGTGTATTTGCCATCGGGCTCAACTCCAAGTTGTTTCGCAACATCAATAAAACGAAGATAAACCGGACGAACTTCTTTATAGATGTCTTTGTGGAATGTTGTTAAAACCCAGCGACGGAATACGTGTTTATTGAATTTGAAGACTTGTTTTGCACCAATTGTATAACAAACAAACTTGCTTCTCCAATTTTTATGAATGTCCAATGCAACATCATATTGTTCTTGTTTCAATTTGTTTCTTAGTGATTTCAATTCAGAAAATCCTTTCTTAGAATCAAATTCAACTACGTTGGAAACAAACGGTACACAAGTCAATATATCGGCAAATTGTTTTTTGACGATAAAATCAATCTGCGCATTGGGAAATGCATTACGCAGACTGCGCAGTAATCCAGTTGTAAGAACAATATCGCCAATAGAACTGAGGCGAAACACCACTATTTTATTGACGTCGTGCACTATTCAACAGTTACCGATTTTGCCAAATTTCTTGGCTGGTCAACGTTACAGCCGCGCATTACTGCAATGTAATATGACAATACTTGCAGTGGAATTACAGTAGTAAGTGGTGCCAATGCCGGAGAAGTTTCAGGAACTTCGATTACGTGGTCGGCAATTTTAGACAATACCGTATCACCTTGAGTAACAACTGCAATCACTATACCCTGACGAGCTTTTACTTCCTGTACATTGCTTACAACTTTTTCATATTGTTTGTCTTTCGTTGCGATAACAACAACAGGCATATTCTTGTCTATCAATGCAATCGGACCATGCTTCATTTCGGCAGCAGGATATCCTTCGGCATGGATGTATGAAATCTCCTTCAATTTCAAAGCACCCTCAAGAGCAACAGGATACAAGTAACTTCTTCCTAAGTAGATGAAATTGCGTGAATCTTTGTATGTTTCTGCAATTTTCTTGTATTCGTCAATGTGGGTAAGAATATCCTCAACCTTCGAAGGAATCTTGTACAACTCTGTTATGAGTTTTTTGTATTCATCATCGGCAATGAAATTTCTACGTTTACCAAGCATTAAAGCCATCATGGTAAGCACTGTAACTTGTGTTGTGAATGACTTTGTTGACGCAACACCTATTTCTGGTCCTGCGTGTGTGTAAACACCAGCATCGGTTTCGCGAGGAATACTTGAACCAACGACGTTGCAGATACCAACCACTGTAGCGCCAGCAGCTTTAGCCAAACGAATTGCAGCCAATGTATCAGCGGTTTCACCACTTTGACTGATGGCAATCACTACATCGTTTTTGTTGATGATAGGATTTCTGTAACGGAATTCCGAAGCATATTCTACCTCAACAGGAATTCGCGCATATTCTTCGAACAAATATTCGCCAACTAATCCAGCGTGCCATGAAGTTCCACACGCAACAATGATAATTCTGTCGGCATTATCGAATTTATCAAACACATTGTAAAGGCCACCAAGATACACTTTTGGAGGATTTTTCGTTGCGCGTCCACGGAACGTATCCATAATCGCACTTGGTTGTTCGAAAATTTCCTTCAACATAAAATGATCGTAACCACCTTTTTCAATGCCTTCAATATCAAGTTCAAGTTCTTGGATAACAGGAGTCAACGTATCATTTTTGATTGTCTTCAATGACAATTCATCTTTGGTAATCGTTGCCATTTCTGAATCATTCAAATAAATGATTCGTTTCGTATGTTCAACGATTGGAGTTGCATCGGAAGCAACAAAATATTCTCCATCGCCAACACCAACAACAAGAGGACTACCTTTACGGGCAACAACTAATTTATCTTGTTCATCTTTGCAAATCACAACCAAACCGTAGGCACCTTGAACATCTAACAAAGCAAGACGGACAGCAACTTCGGCAGTCACTTTTCCTTTGCCTTTCAAATAGATATATTCAATATAATTGGCAATAACCTCCGTATCGGTTTCACTCTTAAATTGATAATTTTTAGCAACCAATTTTTTCTTAAGAGCATTGTAATTTTCTATAATTCCATTGTGAATCACTGTGAAAAAGCCATTCATGGAAACATGAGGATGCGCATTTACATCATTTGGTTCGCCATGAGTTGCCCAACGAGTATGTCCCATTCCTATACAAGCCTTAGTATTCTTGCCTTCAAGAAATGACTCCAAATCAGCAACTTTTCCTTGTTTTTTATAAACGACAGTGTTATCTCCCTGAACTAAAGCAATGCCCGCAGAATCATATCCACGGTATTCCAATCGTTTCAAGCCTGTCATTATTATCGGATAAGCATCCTTATTTCCGATATAACCAACTATTCCACACATATTATTTCGTGTAAGTAATTATCAACTTTAATTTTTCGGTCTGCATTCCATCTAAAACAAACGAATTTGCGTAGGTATTATTTTCAGGAACCGTAACCTCGTAAGAATAAGTATCTGCTTTTGCCGGATTATTAAACAAATACAATAGAAAAGTATGAACATTAAATTCAAAAATCGAACTATCTTTCGTTGCAGACATTGTAGAATACACCATGTTGCGTTGCGAATCATATATACGCAAATTCAACGGAAGATATTCCGACCAAGAATCTCGTTTTTCCAATGGAAGAACCAATTTTGCATAATTGACAACCATTACGCTATCACGCCATGTTTCCAAGCCAGAAAGGCTCAATTTAGTTTTCAACCCAAGCATACCCTGGACATACGATTTATCGCCATAAGTATTCAAATTCGATGAAATTGCAGTCGGATATTCGTGTTCGAATACATTAATTGCTTGCAGATAAATTTGAGATGGATCTGACTTCATTTTATCATTATACGCTTGCGGCGATGGAGAAAAAACAAGTTGAACAGTTGTATCTTTTCCCGACAAATAGAATGTCATTTCTGGGACACAATGGGTTATTACAGAATGAATTCCATTAAACACATCGTTCTTTGTCGTAACATAAACTCCTTTAAATTCCTTTATAAACAAAGAATCAAAACGTTGTATGATTGTATCTTTATCGTAGCATGACAAAACTTTGTCATACAAGTTTTTTGCATATTCCGAATCCAACTTTTTCGAAAACGAGGAAATGGTATCTTTATAAGCCGGGAAATCAAATGTCATGATTTCATTTTTTGAATTTATACAAGTAGGCTTTGTTCCAGATTGATTATATCCCGCGCATTCACCTACCGTAATATCTTGATTCAATTCATAAACCGAAAATGATTGCGGAACAGTTGTATCGCCATAAAAATATTTCGACGACTTTGAAAGTCTGAAACACACAGAATCCATTTTAAATTCGTTCAAGTCACCAACCATTCCCTGCAAATACAAGCGAGTCACATATCCCGCACGCGAAGCTCCGAAAACATCATCGTAATTTTCGCCAACCATATAGGTTATCAGTGACGAGCGGACGCTATCATCATTAACAGTCGAAAACGAAATGGAAACCGATATGCTATCGCACAATGTTGTTAAAATATCAGAATCAGGAAGCATTCCCAATCCAAGTATTTGGTCTTCTTTTTCACAAGAAACGAAAAGGAATGTTAGGCAAAAAAAAAGAGATAATAGATTAGGTTTCAACTTCATGTTACTTATCGTCAGGTAGGAAACTATCATAAAAGTCAGAATATGCATCGGCATAATCTTCTTGACCTTGATATGGTAAAATTATTTTGTTTTTATCCTTACAATATTGCAACAATTCAGCATTAACATTTTCTTCACCTAAAACAATGCCTTCGGACTGGTCGATTGCCAATTTGTTAAGACTTAGCCAATCAGCCTTATCTTTAATCGAAGCAATATCTTCCGATGTAATTCCATCAAAATGTATTTTATTGGCAAAATTTTTAGAAAATGAATTTTCGAATTTGTTGTTGTATAAAGAATAAACAACCTTTGCATTCGCAAACAACGGGTCTTCGTAAAACGTCTTCTTTAAATACAACGGCAGCAACGACGTGAACCATCCCTGACAATGTACAATATCAGGAGCCCAACGAAGTTTCTTCACCGTTTCCAAGACGCCACGGGCAAAAAATATCATTCTATCTTCGTTATCCTCGAACTCCGCTCCATTTTCGTCAACGAACAAAGCTTTACGACGGAAAAACTCATCATTATCAATAAAATACACTTGTAAACGAGCTTGTTGAATCGACGCCACTTTAATAATCAAAGGATGATCGGTATCGTCAATTATCAAGTTCATACCTGACAAACGAATCACTTCATGCAATTGATTTCGGCGTTCGTTCACCAAGCCATAACGAGGCATAAAACAACGGATTTCTTTACCTTTCTCTTGGATATATTGAGGCAAATAGCGAGATTTCAACGACATTTCCGTGTCGGGAAGATACTTCGCCATTTCTTGGGAAACATAAAGGACTCTTGCTTTTTTCATTACATCTTTTTTACTTATGCAAAAGTAACTATTTTTTTTCGGGAAAATTGTCTTTTCAATCAAAAAACTAACAATTTGACTACGAAAACAATATCTATCATTAAACTTTAATTGGTTTCGTGCGAATAAACCATCATTTTATCTCCGATAGTAAAAAATTTGGTTACTTTTGCCTAATATTTTTGAGATTGACATGATAATCTGCAAAACTCGCGAAGAAATTTCGACAGCTGTTGCCAACGTACGCAAACAGAACAAGTCTTTGGGCTTTATTCCAACAATGGGAGCCCTTCACCAAGGTCATATTTCGTTGGTGAAAAAATCTATAGAAAGCAACGACTGCACTGCAGTCAGTATTTTTGTGAATCCAACGCAATTCAACAATCAGAACGATTTAAAAACATATCCACGCACAATTGACGCCGACCTGGCTTTGCTTGAAAAAACAGGCGCCGATATTGTTTTTGTTCCCACTGTTGATGTTATGTATCCTGAAGGTTTGGAAAACGTCACCGAATCGTACGATTTTGGAGCCATAGGCCAAGTTATGGAAGGAGCAGCGCGTCCTGGACACTTCAACGGAGTTGGGATTGTTGTTCATCGTTTGTTTGACCTTGTAAAAGCCGACCGTGCATATTTTGGAATGAAAGATTTCCAACAAATTGCAATCATCCGCGAAATGGTTCGCCAACGCAATATCAACATCGAAATAATACCGTGCCCTATCGTTCGCGAAGACGATGGAATGGCATTAAGCTCAAGAAATATGCGTTTGAGTGCAGAACAACGAAAACAAGCAGTTCAAATTTCACAAACGTTATTCAATGCAGTTGATTTAGTTCCGGCAAAATCAGTTGCTGACGTTCACAAATTTGTTGTTGACACTGTAAACAACACGCCTTTACTTGAAGTTGAATATTTTGAAATTGTCGATGGTTACTCTTTACAATCAATACAATCGTGGAACCAAGCCGAATGGGTTGTGGGTTGCATTACAGTGAACGTTGGCGATGTTCGTTTGATTGATAATATTACGTTAAAGAAATAGGTTATGATGATAGAAGTAATGAAATCGAAGATTCACCGAGTTACAGTAACCCAAGCAAATTTGGATTACATTGGAAGTATTACATTGGATGAAGCTTTGATGGAAGCTGCTAATATTATTCCTAACGAAAAGGTTCAAGTTCTTAATTTGAATTCGGGAGAAAGAATTGAAACCTATGCAATCAAAGGAGAGCGAAATAGCGGCGTGGTTTGTCTAAATGGACCCGCTGCGCACAAATTCAAAGTTGGAGAAATTGCTATTGTAATTTCCTACGCCCAAATGGATTTTGAAGAGGCTAAATCGTTCACTCCTACTGTTATTTTTCCTGATACAGCCACGAACAAACTCGTGTAGCGTATGAATAGCAAAATCACAAAAACAATCTACTACGTTGTTTTTTCAATAATTGGTATTGGTTTGCTATTTTTCGTATTTAAAGATGTTGATTTGGCGGCAATGTGGAACGACATCACGAATGCAAATTTCTGGTGGATTGGTCTCGCTCTTATTTTTGCGATGTTCGCTTATATATTCCGCGCAGCACGATGGAATTTGCTCATAGAATCAACGTGCGACCACAGACCAAGTTTGTGGAATGCATTTTGGGCCGAAATGTTCGGCTATTTCGCAAACATGGCATTGCCACGAATCGGCGAAATCACACGATGCGGAGCACTAACAAAAACCGAAAAACTACCATTCGACACTCTCATAGGAACAGTACTCGTAGAACGAATGTTCGACGTGTTGGTAATGCTTCTTTTAGCAGTCGGAACATTTTTCCTGAAAATAGATTTCTTTGGCTCTTTCATTAGTGAAAAAATAATCACGCCTACGGCTATGCGACTTGCATCCATAAACATTATATGGATAATTGCCGCTTTTGCCGTCATTGCCATTCTCTTTTGGTTATGTATTGTTTCAGCAAGAAAAGGCAATGCACTCACAAAAAAAATAATGTCTTTCATCAACGGAATGATTGACGGCGTAAAATCGGTTTACAAGTTAGAAAAACGTGGATTATTCGTTTTATACACTATTCTTCTTTGGACATGCTATCTGCTAATGACGTGGGCTGTTTGTTTTGCAATTCCGCAAACAGCGAATATGGGCATCGACGATGCTCTATTCTTACTAATTGTCGGCAGTATCGGCATGGCTGTTCCTGTTCAAGGAGGAATTGGTGCTTATCATTACGTTGTTGCACTTGCTTTAACTATTTACGGACTTAATTTTAATTCAGTCGGATTGCTTTACGCAACAATCAGCCACGAATCGCAAATGATTGTTGAAATCATATTGGGATTGGCTTCACTGTATTTTGTATTCAGAAAAAAAGATAGCAATGAATCAATTAGATAAAGTTCTCTATAAAATCGTCACCCTCGACGAAGCACAAAAAATCGTTGCCGACTGGAAAACACAAGGCGAAAAAATTGTGTTTACAAATGGGTGTTTCGACATTATACATAAAGGCCATGTGTTTTATTTGGCACAGGCTCGTGAACTTGGAACTAAATTGATTTTAGGGCTAAATACTGACGAATCAATAAAACGATTGAAAGGTCCAGAGCGTCCAATCAAAGAATTGGAATCGCGCGCACTAACGATTGCCAGCTTCGAGTTTATTGATTTAGTGATTCCTTTTGGAGAAGACACTCCATTGCAACTAATTTCTACATTGTTACCCGATGTTTTAGTAAAAGGAAGCGATTACGAAATAAAAAACATAGTCGGTGCAAAAGAAGTTCTTGCCAATGGTGGCGAAGTAAAAACCATTGATTTTGTTGATGGATTTTCTACAACGAACTATTCCAAAAAACTTAAGAAATAAAAAAGCCCTCTCATTCGAGAAGGCTTTTAATGTTTGATGCGGGAAATCAATCTACCACTTCTTTATATCTTCATCAAAAACAATCGATTTAAAATCAGACAAAAGATGTAAATGTTCTATTTGCCCAGAGAAAATATACACATTGCCAGCATCAAGTTTTTCATCTGTTGGACCCTGAATTCCGCCACCAACTTCCAAAACATTTTTGTTTTTGTCCTTAATTACCAAACCGGCATGTGGACCCATAAAACTACTATTATCAACTGCTTGAACTCGAGCTTCCAACAATATTTTGTCGAATTTCATTCCAACAACCCAAACATTCAAAATTTTAATTCTCTCAAAATTCTTAGTTTGTTCGAAAGGCAAAAACATTGTATCAGCCTCTTTTTCAAACATTTGCGACAAAACATCATCTGCCATTTTTTTTTGTGCCGAAGCTGAATCCGACATTTGCATGAACAAATCAATGTCGCTCATGTCTTGTTTTGATTCAAAATCAGCGATTTTTTCAGCGAAATAGTTTGCAGTGTCCGCATATTTTGCCAAAGAAACTTCACTTTTTTTGTTGCTACATGACGCCAAAAGCATCAACGAAGCAAATCCTAAAACTCCAAATACTTTCTTCATGTTATTCATCTTTTTTTACAGCTTTATCATATGATTTTACAATTCCCTTTATAAATGCAGAACTCAAACCATTGTGTTCCATTTCGTTAAGACCTGCAATTGTAATTCCACGAGGCGTGGTCACCTTGTCGATTTCATCTTCTGGATGTGAATGTAATTGAAGTAATAATTCTGCAGCACCTTTAGCCGTTTGAGCAGCTATCAACTGAGCTTCATCGGCATGGAATCCAATTTGTGTACCACCTTGCGAAGCAGCACGAATTGCACGCAAGAAATAGGCAATACCGCACGAACCCAATGCAGTTGCCGACAACATCAAATCTTCGTCAATATATAATGTCTCGCCCAACATTTTAAACAAATCTGTTACTTCGGCAAATTGTTTTGAATCTGGTTTATTGGTTGCTATGCAAGTCATTGACTGACGAATTTTAATAGCAGTATTCGGCATTGCACGGGCAATACAAATATCTTTTCCTATAACTTGTTGAAAACAAGCAATTTCCACACCAGTAACAACTGTTATAAGCGTATGTTTTTCGGTAAATGCGTCCTTTATACCTTCCAAAATCGGTTGATAAATATGAGGGACAACAGACAAAACAACGATGCGAGCTTTTGAAACAGCATCAAAATTATCATCTTGGAAATAAAATCCACCTTCTCGTTTGTCTTTTGGCAAATCCGATTTCTTTCGTGTTATAATAATCTGTTCTGGCTTGTATTTACCAGCGTTCACCAAGCCTTCGGCTATCGACATTCCAATATTGCCGCCACCTATTATTGCGATTGTTGAATTAAAATCCATACAGTATTTTTATTTCTGGCGAAAGTTACAATCTTTTTTTTAATAACATCGTGAGGTTATATTTTTATTGTCACAACCAATCCGAAAAGATTTGCACGATACCTTTTTCCGGCGTAATTTTCTGTGCATGAATTCCTACAGAAACAGCCGCATCTATATTTTTTTGCAAATCGTCCACAAAAAACGTTTCATCGGCCTTTAATCCAGCTTGCGACAAAGCAAATTCAAAAATTTTCGGATCGGGTTTTCGCATACCGATTTCGTTGGAATACCACACTTTTTCAAACAAGTCATGATTTGATTTAATCGGCAAATGTTGTTTTTCAGCTATTTTCAGAAATTCTCGAGTATGAAGTTCGTTAGTATTGCTCAACAAAAAGATACGATATTTCTTGCCCAGCTGTTGTAACAACGAAATATGTTCTTCAGGATAACCGATAAGAACAGCATTCCACGCCTCCAATATTTGTTCACGAGAAATATGATATGGAACTTTTGATTGAATTGCAGAAATGAATTGCTCCGATGTCAATTCGCCACGTTCAAACTGTTCGAACAACCCATCACCGCCTGTAAAATTTGAAAGAATTGTTTCTACAGAACAGTTAAACAATTTTGCGAAGGCATTAAAAGTTCGACTTTCATCAATATTGAACACAACGCCCCCAAAATCGAAAATGATATTTTTAATTTTGTCTTTCATTAGAAAAAAATTTAATTGCCTTGCAAAATAACACAATTTGTCTATTTTTGCACACGAAAACTTTTAGCAATAAAAGTTGGGCTCTTAGCTCAGCTGGTTAGAGCACCTGACTCATAATCAGGTGGTCGCTGGTTCAAGCCCAGCAGGGCCCACCAAAGCATCTACAGAAATGTAGGTGCTTTTTATTTTACACGATTAGGATTTAATGTCAGTTGATATTGATCAATACTTTTACAACAAATAAACAGCCTGATTTTTTAGATCTCATTTTAACCAATAGGTCAATTTTTTTGCCGGGAAAAATTGAGTCAAAACAATTACAGCAACGGCAAAACTCCATCCTAGAACCTCAGGTGTATTTGGAAAAACACGTTGCACAAGAGATGCAATAATCGAACAAATTAAGACTTCAACCGCATAAAAAACAATTTTTTTCTTGCCAGATATGTGCGTATCTCTTTCTTGAGTTAGCAATACATAGGCATTCAATCCAAAGAAATACACCAACACAAACGAATATGGCAACGAAGACCATATTGTTTCAATTTTCGAAGTATTAGACAAATCGCAAACAATCTGATATATAGTAGCAAACACTATGTATATACAAACTATTCCACATATAAAACCCGCTACTTTTCTCAAAAGATTGCGTCTTTCGTTTGGATCATCATCGCGAAGTATAGTAAGCAAATTTTTAATTGTATGTTTAAAATCCATATTCTAACATAATTATGTTTTGCTATTGCAATATATGAAATTAAAATTTTTTAACGGCAAATTCCATTCGGCAATCTTTTCACCCACATTTTTCGCCATTTTCAATGTATTGCAAACAGAAATTATTTTTCCGATTTTATTTTGGCACGTTGTTTGCTTTTTGTCTATGCAAACAACAAAGTCTAATTTAAAGTATAGGAGGACAGAGTCATGAAACGTTTAATGGTAATTTTAGCAATTGTATGTAGCTCAGCTCACATGTTTGCATCGGAATTAGTTATTACTGGAAAAATAGATATTCCATTTTCAGTTTTCATCAACGGAGAAAAATATTACTCTTACAACAACAAAGTAAACGTAGGTTATTTGCCAACCGGAAGATACGGAATGGAAATCTACACAGAAGGAAATACTTTTGAATTATTATATGATTATTCAATCGACATTCCAAGAAACACAACGGTTTACGCAACGTTTACTGGCGACAACAAGATGTACATTTCAAGTGTAAAAGACGCGCCTGCTGTAGTGATAGATTTAACTCCATATCCAAGAAGAGTTCATGTAGCAGCTCCGGCTCCAAGACCAGTGTATCATTCTACACCAAAGCCAGCTCCTCATCACGTAGCTCCAGCGCCAAAACCAGCTCCACATCATGCTGCGCCAGCTCCGAAACCAGCTCCTAAGAAAGCTGCTCCAGCACCAAAGCCTGCTCCTAGCAAGGCCACACCTGCTCCAAAGCCAGCTCCTAAGGACAATCACAAGGCTGCACCGGCACCAAAAAACAACAATGCCAAACCTGCACCTTCTAACAACAAGAGTACAACACACTACGGTCCAAAAAGCTCTGTTGCAACAAGAAAATAATAACCGTTTCTTTTTTCAATTTTTGACAGTCCCGGTAGAATTTATTTCTATCGGGATTTTTATTTTTTAGCAACTTTCTTTGCCATAGAAACATCCGCAGATTTTAAACGATATGCAGCGACTTTAGAATCCAATTGTCCATTTGCTTTGTCGTGTAGCAACAAACGACTTATTTCTGCCGGAGTATATGCATTCAAATTCCCTGCACAAACTGGGGTTTGTGTTTCGGTATTACCAAATTGCGTAGGTGTTTTCAAAGCTTTCAAAGAATATGACTTCATTTCATTTTGAATCACACCATTCACAAACTCAAGAGGTTTACCATTTTCCGCCGTAATGTAATAGAAATTGTTATCCTCATTCCCTTCTGCAATCGCATCAAACGCATCGGCAACAACAACCAAATAGTATTTTCCTGTAATTTTTGGCATACTGTACGATATAGAATATTCATCGCCGACTTGCTCACCTGAAGCCACATCAAAATTATTCCAATAGCCACCGCGCATTGCATCTGTTGTTCCGTCCGGCAATACATCCATGTGATCATCATTGTCACCAAAATCTTCGGAATAATAATCTTCATAAATTATTTCGTAATCTTTTGCATTATTGGCATTGTAATACATATAGAGAATCGACCAGTTTTGCGAAGCGTAAATCTTTTTGGTTCCCGAATTATATACCGAATACGAAAATATTCTATCCAAATTAGAATCACCATCGGAATCAATTTCGTCATTAGCGGAATACGCCAACAAATCGTAGCCCGAAGTCAAATCTGTTGAAGCAATGGAACTACCAACAAAAGAAACCGATGCCTCGTTTTGAGCAACAAAAGCGGCAAACACAAAACTTTTCAAGAAGAAATCGTAATCAACCCAAATACTTCCATTATCGCCCCATGAAGTTCCCCATGAATTTCGAACTCTAAAAGCATGTTTGCTATCATCGTAACCGGAAAGAACCATTGCATGATATGCGTGTTGCATACCCTTATTATTGTACGTATCCGATTTAATAACAGCAGAACTATTCCAAGACATAAAATTATCGCCAAGTTGAGCACCAATCACAATAGGACGACCTTGATTCAAATAATATTTGAAATTATTTACCGTCATACCTTCTTTGCCATCACAAATTTTTCGATAATTAGCCAATTTACTTGATGAATTACCTTTTGACGATGTTGCCGAACAATTGATACCCGAATATGGAACGCTATTTAACGACGCTGCACCTTTCGAAATCAAAGCTGTCAACGCAGGTTCGAAATTTGTTCCATTACAACCTGTTCCGCGATCTTTTGAAGGAATTGCAGCCCACAAATCGGCGGGACTTGTTTGATTAGATTTGTTTGACAATTGAGACGAAGACCAACCATTGTCGATTGCATCCAAAGCTGTCTTCAAATTGTATCCACTTGCCCATACAACACATGTTCCATAGCTACCTTGGTCGCCAATCGGAGGAAATTTCGACGACAAATCGACTTTTGATGCAAATGTTGCACCATCGGGATCAACCACGACAATATCTTCAGGAATATTATCCATATCTTCATCATCGGCCAACCAACCAGAAGCTGCCGACACCAAAATATCAATCATCAACTGGTTAAGAACCTCATTTTCACAACTTTGGAACAACAAGCATCCGCACATCATAAGCGGGAATGTTACTCTGCAAATTTTTGATTTCAAATTTTGTAGTCTCATAATTCTTTATTTTAATTCAACTTTACTTGGTGTCACACTATCTTTATATATAAGTTTTCCAAAGAAATATGCTTCGGACCCCTTCAAAAAATCGCCATCATCCGGAACTTGCACATCAACAAACGAAGCATCGTCGTAGAAACGAGCCTTGATGAAAGAAGGCAGAGTTTCAAATTTAGAATAATTAAACAATGAACTTTGACGAACCGAGAGGCCATCGAATTCTGCTAATTTAGAACACAAGAGGCCATTCGCCATCAATTTTCCGTTGATAGACACATTCTGCAACGAAAAATTTTCTTTGAACTTACCATCCATACAATAAAAATTACCAGCAAACGATGCATAGTCAAACGCAACGAGCGATTCAGCTTCGATTTCAGAGAAATAAGAATCTTTCGCCCAGACCATCAAATTAATGAACGACGTAGGTTTCAGAAATTTTGCCTTGTTGAAATTTACCGTTCCCTTAACAACCGCATTGTCAAAACTCACAACGCCTCGGAAATCGCAATTAGTAAACACTAAATTATTGTTAAATTTGGTTGAAACAGGAAGTTTCTCATACACACCACCAGCCATCACATCGCCCATAAATATGCAATTTACGAAACAAACATTCCCCTCTATTACGTTTTGAATTTGTGTTCCAACTATTTGATAATTCTCTGTAGATGAAAAATTCACATCGTCGAGAATTATTTTATTCACAACAGTAATTGATTTACCTTTTTTCAAATCTTTCATAAAATCAGACGACTTTATTTCACGTTGTTCGGCATGCGAACACGACGAAACGAAAACGCCTAAGCAAAGCAGCAATGATTTGTACAATTTCATAGTCTTCTTTTTTGTGAACGTAAATATATGATTTTTTACAATCGGTTGATTTTCAAAATCTCATAGCCTTGACTTTCAACACAGTATTTTGTCCTTTATGGTACATTTGATTGGAGTCAAACAACCAATTCCATTCTTTTTCGTGATTTGAATCGGGCATTGAGCAATACAATAAATTCTTTGTTTGAACTGTTGCATCCAACACCGACGTATTTTCTTCTTGAAAATCAGTAATTAAACATGTTTTACCTTTCGGCAAACAATCAACATGATTTTGTTGAACCATTTTGCGTACAAGACCCAATTGTTCCGCATTGACATGAAATTTATCAGAAAGATAATCACATAATATTATATCCAACTGATTCAATAAATTCACAGAAATAACCAAATCATATTGTTCAAAACGGAAATCAGGAAAACGTTGTTTCAAGCAACACATAAAATCCGAAAAAGAAGATGAATTTCGTGCCAATTCCACTACACCGCCAGTCAAATCAACGGAAAACAAATGGACATTCGGGAACTTTTTCATTTTCACCACTATTTGTTCAGGATGAACAATATCATATAAATGCACTTGGTCGAAATTTGAAGCCAAATCTTCGATAGGAACATCAAGCAACCAACCACTACCAAGAACTGCCACGGAAATTCTTTTCCGCGCACATTCCATAGAATCGAGAATATATTTTTTTGTATTGTCGAGATGAGAATTCCAACCTCCACTTTCGCGGATGTATCTGTTTCGAATTCCTAACTGGTCCTTTACATAACCAGCATTTCGAGCGATTGAGCGCAACGATTTTTTCCCGAATATTTTTTCTAAAAACTTCATATAACAAAAATACATAGTTTCGTTCAATAACAGAAAAATCTTAATTTGTAAATTTGGAAAAATCATTTTGTATGAAACGCCTTTACATTTTATTAGGAGCAGTATTGTTATTCTCTTGCAATCATTCAACAGATTCACGCGACGTAATGTTTCAATATTCAAACATACAATCGCTACTCAACGGCAATTACGACGGCACATTTCCTATTTCCGAACTTAAAAAGCATGGTGATTTTGGAGTTGGAACGTTCGACAAAATCAATGGAGAAATGATTATCCTTGACGGGATATTGTACCAAGCACTCGGAGATGGTTCGGTTATTATGGCAGAAAAGAAAGAAACAACTCCTTTTGCAAATATTTCGTGGTTCGACAAAGACTTGAAAATACAAACAAGTGAACAATTAAACGAAACACAACTTGCATCACTACTTTCGGCGAGCAATCCAAAAAATCAAATTTGTATGGTCAAAGTTGAAGGACATTTTCAAAACATAACAGTACGTAGTGAATTAGCCCAATTAAAAAAGCCTTATAAACCTTTAATGGAAGTTCTTGCAACAGACGAGCGCCAATTTTCATACGAACAGCTCGACGGAACTATTGTCGGAGTATATTTTCCGAATCATTTTTCGGGATTGAATTCCACGGGATGGCATTTTCATTTTATTTCGACGGACAAGAAAAAAGGTGGACATATTGTTTCGCTCAACATAGAAAAAAACGCGACGTGTATTTTGGATTTCACGGATAATTTTTCAATGAAAAACTGAAAAAATCATAAACATTAGTTAGAGAAATCCTTTACTCAATTTCTTTTATTTTTCGCAATTTTCGTCATTGCGAATGGCATAACAAGTCCTTGCAAATCAAGAAAACAACCATTGACAAAATTCATCGTCAGAAAAAACCACAACTTACTGATAATCAGATAACATATTCATCTTTTAACATTGTTAAAAAAATGAGAATAACTACAATATTTATTTTCATTTCGGAAACAAATAACTCCATAATTTAGCCATGCTTTTTCTCCCCCAAAATTAAAGTGAAAAAGCATAAACAAAAAGAAACGGTTAAATAGTTAGTACAAAAAGAAATGGCAGAACAAAAAACGTATTCGTACGATGAAGCCCTTGAAAGCACAAAAAAATATTTCAAAGGCGATGAGTTGGCGGCAACTGTTTGGTTGAGTAAATACGCTTTGAAAGATTCATTCGGAAACATTTACGAAAAGAATCCCGACGATATGCACCATCGTCTTGCAAGCGAGTTGGCCCGCATCGACAGTAATTATCCAGAACCAATGTCGGAACAACAGTTCTTCGACTTGATGAAAGACTTCAAGTATATTGTTCCACAAGGAAGTCCAATGGCTGGTATGGGTAACAATTTCCAAATTTCATCGTTATCAAACTGTTTTGTGATTGGTCAAAGCCAAGCTGCCGATTCTTACGGAGGCATTATGCGCACCGACGAAGAACAAGTTCAATTAATGAAACGTCGTGGCGGTGTTGGGCACGATTTGTCGCACCTTCGTCCAAAAGGTTCTCCAGTAAACAACAGTGCGTTAACATCAACTGGTGTCGTTTCATTTATGGAACGTTACTCAAATTCAACACGCGAAGTTGCCCAAGACGGCCGTCGCGGTGCGTTAATGTTGAGTATCTCTATCAAGCACCCAGATTCAGAAAAATTCATCGATGCGAAATTGGAACAAGGTAAAATTACAGGTGCAAATATTTCCGTCCGCATTGACGATGAATTTATGAATGCCGTAAAAGAAGGCACTACTTACGTTCAAAAATATCCTATTGATTCGGACAAACCGACATTTACACGCGAAATCGACGCTCGCCAATTGTGGAACAAAATCGTGCACAATGCATGGAAATCGGCTGAACCAGGAATCCTATTTTGGGACACAATTCATCGCGAAGCAATTCCTGACTGCTACGCCGACAAAGGATTTTTGACTGTTTCGACTAACCCTTGTGGTGAAATTCCACTTTGTCCATACGATAGTTGCCGTTTGTTGGCAATCAACTTATATGGATATGTGGAAAATCCATTCACCCCACAAGCTTCTTTCAACTTCGAAAAATTCAAAGAGCATGCAAAATACGCTCAACGAATGATGGATAACATCATTGATATGGAACTTGAAAAAATTGATGCGATATTGGCAAAAATCAATTCCGACCCTGAAAGTTTCGATATCAAACGTGTTGAGAAAGAATTGTGGATGAAAATTAAACAAAAAGCTATTGATGGCCGTCGTACTGGTATTGGTATCACTGCCGAAGGCGATATGTTGGCTGCTCTTGGCTATCGTTATGGTTCACCTGAAGCAATTGCATTCTCAACAAAAGTTCACAAAATTCTTGCTCTTGAAGTATATCGTGCTTCTATGGAAATGGCAAAACTTCGTGGCCCATTCCAAGTTTTCAGTGCAGAAAAAGAGAAAGACAATGCGTTCCTTCTTCGTATTAAGGCTGAAGATGAACAATTGTACAACGACATTATGGCTTACGGAAGACGTAACATTTCAATGTTGACAATTGCACCAACTGGTTCAACAAGTTTGTTGACTCAAACAACTTCTGGTATTGAACCATTGTTTATGCCAGTTTACACTCGTCGTAGAAAAGTTAACCCTAACGACAAATCTGTAAAAGTTGCCTTTACAGACGAGAAAGGCGATGCTTTCGAAGAATATCGCGTATTCCACCATAAATTCCTTACTTGGTTGGAAATCAACGGTTACGATGTAGAGGAAGTAAAGAATTGTCCACAAAAAGAACTTGACGAAATTCTTGAAAAATCTCCATATCATAACGCAACTGCCAACGATGTTGACTGGTTAGGAAAAGTAACAATGCAGGGTGATATCCAGAAATGGGTTGACCACTCTATCAGCGTTACAATCAATCTTCCAAGTACAGCAACGGAAGAACTTGTTGGTGAATTGTATTTGAAAGCATGGGAAGTTGGTTGTAAAGGTGTTACTGTTTACCGTGATGGTTGTCGTACCGGTGTGTTGGTTTCTGAATCAACAAAAGATAATCAACATCAATGTACTTGCTCGGGCTACATTCCACCAGAAAGACCAGAAACTTTGGATGCAGACGTTGTTCGATTTCGTAATGGTGAAGAATGTTGGATTGCCGTTGTTGGTTTAATGGAAGGTCAGCCATACGAAATATTCACTGGTAAGGTTGACGAAGACGTGCTTCCTATTCCAAAATCAATCAAGAAAGGACGCATTATTAAAGTAAAAGTTAAATCTACAGGCCGTTCGCGCTACGATTTCGAATATACCGACAAACAAGGTTATCCGGTTCGTTTCTATGGATTGAACCGTATGTTTAACGAAGAATTTTGGAACTATGCTAAATTGATTTCTGGTATTCTTCGTCACCGCATGCCAATTGAAACAATCGTTAGTTTGATTGGTTCACTACACGTTGAAGAAGATTCTATCAACACTTGGAAAAATGGTATTGAACGCGCATTGAAGAAATACATTCCTGACGGGACGAAAGTTACTTCTGGCAAGAAATGCGAGGCTTGTGGAAGTACCAACTTAATTTACCAAGAAGGTTGTTTAATTTGTAAAGATTGTGGTTCAAGTAAGTGCGGATGATAGTTCAGCACATTTTCAATTAACGAAAAAGAGACGATAAAATATATCGTCTCTTTTTTTATTCTTCTTCTATCCCGTCCTAAAATAGCGTTACAAAAAAAGTAACGTAAAATGGAAGTAAAAGAAAAACAGTACGTTAAACGTACACAAAAAGACTATCCAATGTCTTTTAAAATGTCAGTCGTAAAAGAATTTGAGACAGGCGTAATC